>NZ_JBSGDR010000065.1:0-1042 GCF_053602455.1 Amycolatopsis sp. NPDC004378 | reverse complement strand
CAGCTGCTCGCCGATCTCCTTGTAGGTGTGCCCGGCGACGAACAGCCGCCCGATGTCGCGTTCGCGTTCGGTCAACGCCGGCGGCTCGGCCGCCGCCGGCGGCGGCGAGGCCGCGGCCACGGTGGCGCCGGCCGGGAACTGCTTGGCCGCGCGCAGCAGCGTCACCATGGCCGCGCGGTCCGTGGCCCGGACAGCGGCCTGGCCGGCCAGCCTGGCCGCGTCCCACGCCAGACCGGCGCGGTTCAGCCGTTCCGCGGCAGCCAAGACCGCCTCGACCTCACTGGAGCCGTCGAGAACGGCCAGCCATTGCTCGCCCGCGGCCGCGAAGGCCGGCCCCAGCCGCCCGGAATCCGAGGACGCAGCCAAGGGCCGCAACACCGTCCGCGCGGTGTCCCCGTGGCCGGCCACGATCGCCGCGTGGAACTCAGCCCAACACAGCCACGCCGACCACAGCAGCGGGGAGCCGAGGCGATCAAGCAGGGCGAAGGCGCGGTCCCGATGCACGCGCACGCGATAGCCCTCCTCGATCCGCGCCGCGCCCACGAGCACCTCCCCCAAAGGAAGCAGCGCGAACAGGTCGACCGGCTGCCGCATCACCGCCTCATACGCCGCTCCCCAGCGCTCCCGCACCGCCTCGGGCGTCCCGCCGCGACGAGCCAGCCCCAGCTCCAACCCGTACAGGAACAACTCGTCGCGAGGCGCGAGGCGGACCTCCGACCGGCGCACGACGGTCCCGTGGGCTTCCGCGGTGGCGAGATCTCCTCGCAGCATTGCCGTCCAGCCGAGCAGCAACGTGTGCCGCTCTCCGCCGCCGGCCCGCTCGAGCACGCTACGAGCGAGGTCGAACTCGGCAGCGTGCAGTGCGACCAACCCCGTGAGCGCCGCAGGCGACTCCGGAAGCAGGTGCGCAATCGGGGTGGCCGAGTCGGCCGCGGCGAGCAAGGTCGCGAGGGCGGCTTCCGGCCGGCCGGCCACCGATTCCCGGATGCCGTCAAGCAGCTGCGCGGCGACATGCCCGTAGGCCGGAGCCGGGCCGGCCGGC
>NZ_JBSGDR010000064.1:0-1112 GCF_053602455.1 Amycolatopsis sp. NPDC004378 | reverse complement strand
TGTATGAGGCCATGACGTTGGTGACACCAGCGTGGAGCCGGGTGACCGGTGGCCGGTTTCCGGCGGCAGTGTGTGGTCGATGGTAGTTGTAGTGGATGTTCCAGACGGCCAAGGCTGCGGTGCGGTGTTCTTCGCTGAGCCAGACGTGGGCGTAGAGGAACTCTTCGGCGAGGATCCGGTTGTAGCGCTCGACTTTGCCGTTGTGGCGTGGGGTGTAGGGCGTGATCCGCTGGTGGCGGGCGCCGCGGAGGACGGTGGCGAAGTCGTTCGCGCGGTAGCAGGAGCCGTTGTCGGTGACCAGGCGGTGGATGTGGGTGATGCCGTGGGCGGCGAAGAACGCGCGGGCGCGGTGGACGAACCCGATCGCGGTCCGGGCTTTCTCATCGGGCAGCGCTTCGGTGTAGGCCAGACGGGAGTAGCCGTCGACGGCGGAGTGCAGGTAGGTGTAGCGGGCTCGCTGGCCTCGGGTTTTGCCGCGGGCGACGTGTCGTGCGTGCTCGCTGTCTTTGCCGTGGATGCGCCAGCCGCCGCCGTCGGGGATCTGGCCGGTCTTCTTCACGTCGAGGTGGACCATGTGCCCGGGCCAGCGGGCGATGATCTTGCGTGGTTCCCGGTTGGTGGCGCCGGAGGGGTCGATGAAGCGGCGCCGGTTGAGCCCGAGGTGCAGCAGGTGGCGGCCGACGGTGCGCACGGAGAGGGTGATGCCCTCGGCGGCCAATTCGGTGGCGATGCGGCGGGCGGAGTACTTGCGTTGCCGGCGTAGCTGCTCGATCCGGACCACCACGTCGGCTGAGGTGGCGGTGGGCTGGTGGTGCGGGACGCTGGGATGGTCGAGCAGGCTGGTCTCGCCGTGGCGGCGCCAGCGGTTGACCCACTTGGAGGCGCATTGGCGGGAGATGCCCATCTCAGCGGCGACGTGGGCGATCGGACGGGTCTGGCAACGCGCGACGAGCCGGCGGCGGCCCTCGAGCGACAGCGGGGCATTACGGTGGTGCACGGACGGGTCTTTCTGTTCGGCGGGACGAGTTGGTCGCACTTCTCATCCTGCCGCCGAAAGACCCGTCCCTCGTCTCAGGCCCTCGCCCGCGTCACCAACGTCATGACCCGCAACA
>NZ_JBSGDR010000063.1:0-1298 GCF_053602455.1 Amycolatopsis sp. NPDC004378 | reverse complement strand
CTACCTCGTCTCCGCCTACTACTCCGCCGCCGTCCTCGTCCCCGACGCCCTCGCAATACTGGAAAACGCCGAACTCGGCCGGGAAAGCTGACCCCCGGTGACCATCACCGACCACCAGCACACTCCCAGCTCATGACGGCCATGAACACGCGGATCCCCGCCCGGCCCGTCGCGGACGTCCTGGCGTGGAGCAAGAGCCTCGTCGAGCCGGCGCTGCGCGAGGCCGCCGAGCGGCTGCCCGACACGATGCGGCGCATCGCCGGCTACCACTTCGGCTGGTGGGACGCCCACGGCGAACCCACGCGCAGCGACGGCGGCAAGGCCCTGCGGCCGGCGCTGGTGCTGCTGTGCGCGGAGGCGGCGGGCGGCGACGCGGCGGACGCCGTCCCCGCGGCCGTCGCGGTCGAGCTGGTGCACAACTTCTCACTGCTGCACGACGACGTCATGGACGGCGACACGACCCGACGCCACCGCGCCACGGCGTGGACGGTGTTCGGCACCGGCCCGGCCGTGCTCGCCGGGGACGCGTTGCTGAGCGTGGCCTTCGAGCTCCTGACGCCCGAAGGCGCGAAGCTGCTGTCTCAGGGCGTGCTCGAGCTGCTCGAGGGCCAGGCCGCCGACCTCGACTTCGAGCAGCGTGACGACGTCACGCCGGCGGAGTGCGCCCGGATGGCCGTCGGCAAGACGGCGGCCCTGATCGGCGCGTCGTGCGAACTCGGCGCGTTGTCCAGCGCCCGGCCCGGCGCAGTGCCGCGGTTCGGCGCGTTCGGCCGGGCGATCGGGCTGGCGTTCCAGCACATCGACGACCTGCTCGGCATCTGGGGCGACCCGGCCGTCACCGGCAAGCCGGTGTACTCGGACCTCCAGAACCGCAAGAAGTCCCTCCCGGTCGTGACGGCGTTGTCCTCCGGAACGGCGTCGGGCGCCGAGCTGGCGACGCTCTACAACGGCACGGACCCGCTCGACGACACCGAGCTGGCCCACGCGGCGTCCCTGGTCGAAGCCGCGGGCGGCCGCCAGTGGAGCCAAGCCCAGTCCGAAGCCTTGCTGGCAAAGGGACTTCGCGAGCTGGCGGCGGTCAACCCGGCCCCGCGAGCCGGCGCGGAACTGGCAGCACTGGCCCGCCTGATCACCACCCGCACCCACTGACCCGGGCATCACGCGTGATCAGAGGGGCATCTCGCGTGATTGGACGGGCATCACCCGTGTGGAGTTGCCCCGGTGAGGCGGACACGGGGTTTTCAGGCAGCTGAGGCCTGAGCGTAGTGGTTGATGCGGGTTTCGGCCGGGGTGTTGTG
>NZ_JBSGDR010000062.1:0-1451 GCF_053602455.1 Amycolatopsis sp. NPDC004378 | reverse complement strand
CCCCCGTTACCGTTTTCGTAGTTCCTGATCAAGGAGCTGTGGTCACCAGGCCCGGCATGATTTGCGCCCCCAGTCGAACCCATGATCCGGGGGGTGGTGTCACCGGGTCTGGTGGCATCGAGGGACCGCTGAATAGGGACACGGCCACCGCTTGGTAGGTCTCGTCGTAACGTGGGTGCCGGCACTCGATGCTCGACCGGTGACCACGTCGCGGCGAACGAACGGCATGGTGATGAGCAGCTTCAGCGTGTTCCTCGGCCTGGACGTGGGCAAGGAAGCCCACCACGCGGTCGGTCTCGACCCGGACGGCAAGCGACTGCATGACGGCCCGCTGCCCAACACCGAACCCAAGCTGAAAGCCCTGTTCGACAAGCTCGCCGAGCATGGGCCGCTGCTGGTGGTGGTCGACCAACCGGCCACGATCGGGGCGTTGCCGGTCGCGGTCGCCCGCGCAGCGGGGCATCAGGTGGCCTATCTGCCTGGTCTGGCGATGCGCCGCATCGCCGACCTCTACCCGGGCCGGGCCAAGACCGACGCCCGGGACGCGTTCGTCATCGCCGACGCCGCCCGCTCCCTGCCCCACACCCTGCGCCCGGTCGACGTCGGCGACGAGGCCCTGGCCGAGCTGGAAGTGCTGGTCGGGTTCGACGACGACCTCGCCGGCGAGGCCACCCGGATCAGCAACCGCATCCGCGGCCTGCTCACCGGCATTCACCCTGCTCTGGAGCACGCGATCGGACCACGGATCAGCCACCCCGCGGTGCTGGAAATCCTCTCCCGCTGCGGCGGCCCGGCCGGCATCGCCAAAGCCGGCCGCCGCAAACTCACCGCCATCGCCAAGGTCCACGCGCCCCGCCTCGGCGACGAGCTGGTCGAGGCGATCATGGCCGCCCTCGGCGAGCAGACGGTCACGGTCCCGGGCACCGCCGCTGCGGACACGGTCTTGCCGCGGTTGGCCGACAGCTTGAAAGCGATTCTCCTGCAACGGAAACAGGTTGCTGAGCAGGTGGAGGGGATACTTGATGCGCACCCTCTTGCCGGGGTCCTGACTTCGATGCCCGGCATCGGGGTCAGGACCGCCGCTCGCATCCTGCTCGAGGTCGGCGACGCCTCCCACTTC
Organism: Amycolatopsis sp. NPDC004378; assembly: GCF_053602455.1. Lineage (NCBI taxonomy): Bacteria > Bacillati > Actinomycetota > Actinomycetes > Pseudonocardiales > Pseudonocardiaceae > Amycolatopsis > Amycolatopsis sp. NPDC004378. Next base: position 331 of record NZ_JBSGDR010000062.1, on the reverse strand, counting down.
GCCAGCTCCGGGCACTTGGCCGCCTACGCCGGCATCGCCCCGGTCACCCGCGCCTCCGGCACGTCCGTCAAGGGCGAGCATCCCGCGAGGACCGGCAATCGCCAGCTCAAACGCGCCTTCTTCCTCGCCGCCTTCGCTGCCCTGGCGGATCCGACCAGCCGGGCCTATTACGACCGGAAAAGGGCCGAGGGCAAGAAGCACAACGCCGCGCTGATCTGCCTGGCCCGGCGCCGCTGCGACGTCATCTACGCCATGCTCCGCAACGGCACCCACTACCGACACCCCCAACCAGCCCCCGCCGCGGCTTGACAACCAGATAGGGACACCCCCC
>NZ_JBSGDR010000061.1:0-1689 GCF_053602455.1 Amycolatopsis sp. NPDC004378 | reverse complement strand
GTCGTTGCCGAAAGCGGTGCGGGCGGACGGGTCGTTGAGCAGGTTGAGCGTGAATTCGTACAGCGACTGCGCGGGGTTCATCGACCAGGCTCTCTCTGTGGGAACGGGTGGCGCCGCCGACCACGGGCGATCGCCGACCGCCCCAAAGCTAGGGCCCGCAGCGGTGACACCACATCAGGTGCGGCACCTAACAGTGATCTTCCAAATCCCTGAGGGGATCCGAACATGCGTTAGGGGGTAGCTCGAAAGTGTGGTCTGCGTCTCGCTGGTAAACAGGGAGTCACCTCGCCCATCTGGTTCGATCGACGGTCTCGAATGACTCACAGGTGACCATTCCGGTCCCCGTGACGGGAGGTGTCGTGAAGGAGCTGCTATCGCCGCAGGTGCGGGAGCTGCTGGCCGGGATCGACGCTCGTCCGGGTGACCCGGTGCGGCTGGTCCTGACCGGAGCACCCGGGCACGGCAAGTCGACGGTCTTGAACGCGATCGGCCGGCGATACCGCGCTGCCGGCGTCCCGGTGATCGGCCGGGACGGCCTCGCTGCTACCACGCCCGCCGCGGATGCGGCGGTGCTGCTCGACGACGCCGAGACGCTCACCGGTGAGGCGGGTGCCGCAGTGCTCGGACTCGCCGAAGCCACGTCCCGGCTCGTGCTCACCCACACGCCAGGAGTAGCGGGCCCGGTCATCACCATGCTGGCCGGGTTGCCGGCCCAGTACGTGCGCTTGACGCCGTGGAGCACCGCCGACGTCGTTCGCTTCTCTGGTGACGTGCTCGGGCGACCGCTCACCTGGGAGCGGGCGGTCTCGGTGCAGCGGGCCACGAGCGGGGTACCACGCCTGGTGACGCGCCGTTTGCGGGTTCCCGCCGGCGATGAGCTGATCGATCAGCTGCGGGCCGAGCTGGACGGTCTCGGCGAACCGGGGCTCACCTACCTCGTCGCGGCCGAGGCGGGCGGCCGCAACGACCTGGAACTGCTCGCAGTCGCGCTGAACCGGCCCCGCGATGAAGTGTCCGCAGTGGTCGAGCAGGTCCGGGCCGCAGGACTGCTCGCCGCCGATGGTGCGGTGCCACCGGTCGTGGCGCGCGCAGTGCGCGAGCATACCGGCGCCGACCGCCGGTTGACCGTGCTGGTGCAGATGCTGGAAGCCCAGCTGTCGACCGGGCGGCCGGTCCTCGCGATCGCTCGGGAGCTGCTGCGTCTCGGCGCGGCCGGCGGTCTCGTGGGCACCGGGTACGAGACGGCGGCTGCCGAGGTCGTCGACCAGGAACCCGCGCTGGCGTTCGACCTCTACGCCGCTGCGGTCCAGGTCGGCAGTTCGCGCATCCGCCTGGCGCCGGACTGGGCGCGCGCGGCGGTGCAGAGCGGACGGCTCGACGTGGCGCTGCAGCTCGGAGACGAACTGATGAACACCGCCGAGCCGCACACCCGGACCCAGGGCGCGCTGGTCGCGGGCACGGTGATCGCCCTCCGCGGCGACCTCGCCCGCGGCGCGGAGCTGCTGCGCTGGTCCACCGATCCCGGGGCGGCCCGGCTCGCGGACCTGGCCGCGCTCGCACTCGGCGAGACCGTCGACGACGCGCTCGACGACGTGCCGGCCGGCCCGGCTCCGGCCTACGGGCATGTCGCCGCGCAGCTGCTTGACGGCATCCGGGAATCGGTGGCCGGCCGGCCGGAAGCCGCCCTCG
>NZ_JBSGDR010000060.1:0-1799 GCF_053602455.1 Amycolatopsis sp. NPDC004378 | reverse complement strand
CCTTCCACAGTCCCGACGACGTGCTGATCGCGGTCGCCACCGCGGGCCGCGCGAAGGAGGAGTGGGAGTGGGCGAAGTGGCTGCCGCACGTCCAGCACCCCGCGCTGTCGGACGGCATCGGTCAGCTCCGGATGATGGCCGGTTCGCTGGCCCAGATCGAAAACTGGCTCGACGAAGAGCTGCGTGACCGCCAGCGGTTCTCCCGCAACGCCACCCCGGCGCCGGACCAGCCGCACGTCGTGATCATCATCGACGACGCCGAGGTCACCCGCGAAGAGCAGATCGTCCTCGAAGAGGGCCTGGTCGGCGTCACGCTGATCGACCTCTCGGACTCCCTGGGCAACCTGGCCGCCCGCCGCGGCCTGCGGCTCGTGGTGGAGGCCGACAGGCTGGGCGCGCGCAGCGCCGGCGGGGTGGAGTGGTTCGGCCGGCCGGACACCCTCAGCGTGGTCGAGACCGAGTCGCTGGCCCGGCTGATCTCGCCGTACCGCGTCGGCGGCGCCGCGGGCCAGGACGTCGGCGACGAAGAGCCGCTGCTGTCGAACCCGTCGTTGCTGGAGTTGCTCGGGATCCCGGGTGATCCGATGACGTTCGATGTGCAGCAGGCGTGGCGGCCCCGCCCGATCCGCGACCGCTACCGCGTCCCCTTCGGCGTCGGCGAATACGGGCAGCCCGTCGAACTCGACATCAAGGAGGCCGCGGCTGAGGGGATGGGCCCGCACGGGCTGTGTATCGGGGCGACCGGTTCGGGTAAGTCGGAGTTCCTGCGCACCCTGGTGCTGGGGATGCTGGCCACGCATTCGTCGTCCACGTTGAATTTCGTGCTGGTGGACTTCAAGGGTGGTGCGACGTTCCTGGGGTTGGACAAGGCCCCGCACGTGTCGGCGGTGATCACCAACCTGGCGGATGAGGTCACGCTGGTCGACCGGATGAAGGACGCGCTGGCGGGGGAGATGAACCGGCGGCAGGAGGCGTTGAAGAACGGCGGCAATTTCAAGAACGTCTGGGAGTATGAGAAGGCCCGGGAGAACGGCGCTGACCTGGATCCGTTGCCGGCGTTGTTCATTGTGTGTGACGAGTTTTCGGAGTTGTTGTCGGCGAAGCCGGACTTCATCGATTTGTTCGTCGCGATCGGCCGGCTGGGCCGGTCGTTGCAGATGCACATGTTGCTGGCGTCGCAGCGGCTGGAGGAGGGCAAGCTGCGGGGGCTGGATTCGCACTTGTCCTACCGGATCGGGTTGAAGACGTTCTCGGCGGCGGAGTCGCGGGCGGCGATCGGGGTGCCGGATGCGTTCGAGCTGCCGTCGGTGCCGGGTGGTGGGTATCTGAAGTACGACACGTCGACGTTGGTGCGGTTCAAGGCGTCGTATGTGTCGGGTCCGTATCGGCCGGCGGGGATCAAGGCGGCGGGTCCGGCGGCGACGGTGGTGCGGGCGGACAAGCGGCCGCAGTTGTTCGTGCCGGACTTCGTGGAGTTGCCGAAGGAGCCGGAGCCGGAGCTGGTGGAGGCGCCGGTCGCGCAGCAGGCGCCGCAGTCGGAGGAGGCGGTCGAGCCGTCGGAGTTGGATGTGATCGTGTCGCGGCTGGTGGGGCAGGGCCCGCCGGCGCACGAGGTGTGGCTGCCGCCGTTGAAGGACCCGAATTCGCTGGACACGTTGTTGCCGAACCTGAACCCGACCGATGACCGGGGCTTGTCCCCGGTCGGGTTTTTCGGTAACGGGCGGTTGCAGGTGCCGTTGGGGATCATCGACCGGCCGTATGAGCAGCGGCGTGACCCGTTGTGGGCGGATTTCTCGGGC
>NZ_JBSGDR010000059.1:0-2524 GCF_053602455.1 Amycolatopsis sp. NPDC004378 | reverse complement strand
CGGCGCGAAGATCCTGTGCGGCAACATCCCCACGAAGAACGCCACCGTCTTCGTGATCGACAAGGTTCTCACCCCCGGCACCAACAAGAACTGACACTAGCGACCGGGCCACCTACGAGTGGCCCGGTATCGAACGGCCGCTCCGGCTCCACTTACCTCCTGGAGCCGGAGCGGCTGTATTTCGTTGCCCGCCGCGGAATTCGGCAGTGGGCAGCGACTGTGGTCTGTCGGCGGGTCACAGGAGGTCCGCTGGCGGGGGACGCCACAAGCGGCGGCGTCCCGCCGGTCGCCGCCACGGCTTGGTTCACTCCAGGGTCGTGGCGGCGGCCGGCCCTTCCGCGAAGACGGAAGTCGCGCGTCACAGCGCGACCGGGAAGACTCGGGTCGCCACCGGTGCCCAGGCCGCCTTTCCGGCGCGGTCGGTCTGAACGACCCATCCGAGGGACAACTGGCCCACCAGCCGGAGTCCGTACCGTCTGGAGCCTGGGCGCCCGGCGCGTACCGGTGTGACATCCGGATCGCGGTCGGTGATTTCGACGAGCAGGTTTCTCACCGGTGCGAGCAACGTGCAGCTCACGGACTGCGGTGGCGTGTCGGTACGCGTTGCCGACCAGCTCGTCGATTACGAGCTGGACTCCGCCGAACCGGTCGTCGGGGCCGGCGCCGAACGTCAGAGTTTCGGCCACCTGCGACCGGACCTCGCGCAGATCCGGGTGACCGCCTAACGCGATCCTGGTCTCTGCCGCGCGGGCCAGCTTGCGGGTGAGCCGCGCCAGCTCTTCGTCGAAATCCATTGCCGAGCCGTCCTTCCCTCGATGCCCGGCCCGATTCGGATTCGATCTGGCTGTTTCCCCGGATTAGTTCGCCTCGTCAACGTGAAGCGTCGTTCCTCAGCGGTGTTCACCCGATCGGGTTGTGTGCGCGGTTCGACCCAGCCGGCAGGTTCGTGGCCGCGAATCTGCGACACCCGATCGCACCAGGGGCCCGTCCAGGTGCGACCGGTCCCCGGTGGATTTAGACCTCGCTCGATCAGGAGTTTTCCGTGACCAAGGTTCGCCTCACCGGTATCGGTCTGGCCGCAGTCGCCGCACTCACGCTGAGTGCGTGCAGCAGCGGGGCCATCGCCGCCTCGGCCGGCCCGGGCCACCCGGTGGCAGCGCCGGCGCCGAGTGTCGCCGGCGCGACCGGTACGCCAGACGGGGTGACCACCCATGCCGACGTGTTCGGCCCCGCCTGCTCGCAACTTCCGCAGGGCAACGAGCCGGGCTCGCTGGACTCGATGAGCCCGCAGCCGGTCGCCTCGGCCGCCTCGACCAACCCGCTGCTGACCAAACTGGTCGCGGCAATCACGGCCACCAACCTGGTCGACACGCTCAACAGCCAGCCCGGCATCACCGTGTTCGCACCCGCCGACCTGGCCTTCGAGGCCCTCGGTGAAGCCGAGTTCACCGAACTCGCGGGTAAACCGGCCGCACTGGCGGCGATCCTGCAGTACCACGTCCTCGGTAAACGCTACGACGCCAAAGGTCTCGCGACCGCGGGCACGGCCGACACCCTCGACACCGCCGGCGGTCCGCTGAAGATCGACGGCGTCGGCGAGACCATGACGATCAACGGCGCGAAGATCCTGTGCGGCAACATCCCCACGAAGAACGCCACCGTTTTCGTCATCGACAAGGTGCTCACACCGGGCAGTAGGGGATGACTCCGACTTCCGGGCCGCGGAACGCCGTTCCCTTGCGGACGGCCCGGAACGCCGGCCGCCGCAGTTGCGCCGTCACCGGGCACTGCGGCGGCCGCCGGCACCCTTTGCCGAGGCCGATGGGCTTCGGCGCCAGGACCGGCGACGGTTCTGGGAATCGTCACCGAGCTGGGGGTAGTGCACTACCCCCAGCTCGGTGACGGGCGCGGGTGGGGACCCGCACCCACCGCCGAGGGATCCGATGACTGTCGTGGCGTCGGCTGAGCTTGCCCGTGGTCCACGGGAACAGCGAGGCGGGGCAATCAGAAGCCGGTGTTCCCGATTCACTGTCCTGAGCTGCTGAGGACCACGTCGCCGTTGAGTAGACCGCAGTCGCGCTCGTGCCAGCAGCCACGGCCGCTGATCTGCAGGGCCCAGTACGAGGCAGAGGGTTCAGGCCCAGGCCGTGGTGATGGCGCTGTCTTCGGCGCTCGTTGGCGGACGGTGCGACCGCCGGGCCGAAGTGTGGTGGACGCGGATACCGCGCCGGGGGCCGTGAGCGAGGAGCCGTGAGCCACGGCGGTCATGAACAGGCGATGGCGAATCTGCTCAGGTGTTGGCCTTCTTCGCACGCGGTCACCGGACACGATCCGGATGGTGAACGGACCAAAGAGACGTTCGGGACACCACCCGCCGGAACGATCGCGGGGCCTCCCGGCGAACCGGAGGGCCCCGCGCTGGTGCTGATCGGTCAGTGAGGCAGGTGGAAGTCGTTGCCGGAGCCGATGCTCAGGTGGCTCAGGTCGGCGCCGATGTTGCCGCTGAGGGCGCCGTCGCCGATGT
>NZ_JBSGDR010000058.1:0-2678 GCF_053602455.1 Amycolatopsis sp. NPDC004378 | reverse complement strand
TAAGTTCGGCGGTGTCCTACTCTCCCACAACCCTTCGGTTGCAGTACCATCGGCGCTGTCAGGCTTAGCTTCCGGGTTCGGAATGGGACCGGGCGTTTCCCTGACGCTATAACCACCGAAACACTCCGAAACAACACACCCGGTGTGGTGTTTCAGAACCGTAGAGTGGATGCGTAACATCTTCGTAGGCAAGTCCTCGGCCTATTAGTACCAGTCAACTCGACAACACATTACTGTGCTTCCATTTCTGGCCTATCAACCCAATGGTCTCTTGGGGGCCTTAACCCACATGGGGTGGGATACCTCATCTTGGAACAGGCTTCCCGCTTAGATGCCTTCAGCGGTTATCCCTTCCGAACGTGGCCAACCAGCCATGCCCCTGGCGGGACAACTGGCACACCAGAGGTTCGTCCGTCCCGGTCCTCTCGTACTAGGGACAGCCTTCCTCAAGTATCCTACGCGCGCGGCGGATAGGGACCGAACTGTCTCACGACGTTCTAAACCCAGCTCGCGTGCCGCTTTAATGGGCGAACAGCCCAACCCTTGGGACCTACTCCGGCCCCAGGATGCGACGAGCCGACATCGAGGTGCCAAACCATGCCGTCGATATGGACTCTTGGGCAAGATCAGCCTGTTATCCCCGGGGTACCTTTTATCCGTTGAGCGACACCCCTTCCACCAGGAGGTGCCGGATCACTAGTCCCGACTTTCGTCCCTGCTCGACATGTCTGTCTCACAGTCAAGCTCCCTTGTGCACTTGCACTCAACACCTGATTGCCAACCAGGCTGAGGGAACCTTTGGGCGCCTCCGTTACTCTTTAGGAGGCAACCGCCCCAGTTAAACTACCCATCAGGCACTGTCCCTGAACCAGATCATGGCCCGAGGTTCAGATTCCCAATTCGACCAGAGTGGTATTTCAACAACGACTCCACCACAACTAGCGTTGCAGCTTCACAGTCTCCCACCTATCCTACACAAGCCGAACCGAAAACCAATACCAAACTATAGTAAAGGTCCCGGGGTCTTTCCGTCCTGCCGCGCGTAACGAGCATCTTTACTCGTAGTGCAATTTCGCCGGGCCTGTGGTTGAGACAGCCGGAAAGTCGTTACGCCATTCGTGCAGGTCGGAACTTACCCGACAAGGAATTTCGCTACCTTAGGATGGTTATAGTTACCACCGCCGTTTACTGGCGCTTAAATTCTCAGCTTCACCCCCCGAAAGGAGTTAACCGGTCCTCTTAACGTTCCAGCACCGGGCAGGCGTCAGTCCATATACATCGTCTTGCGACTTCGCATGGACCTGTGTTTTTAGTAAACAGTCGCTTTCCGCTGGTCTCTGCGGCCACCCACCCCTAGCTTGCAAGAAGCTTCAGGATGTTTGGCCCCCCTTCTCCCGAAGTTACGGGGGCATTTTGCCGAGTTCCTTAACCACAGTTCACCCGATCGCCTTGGTATTCTCTACCTGACCACCTGTGTTGGTTTGGGGTACGGGCCGTGCATGCACTCACTAGAGGCTTTTCTCGGCAGCATAGGATCACTCTACTTCGCCTCAAACGGCTACGCATCACGTCTCAGCCACACAGAACACGGATTTGCCTATGTTCCGGCCTACACGCTTACACCAGGACAACCATCGCCTGGCGGAGCTACCTTCCTGCGTCACCCCATCGCTTGACTACTACGAAATCAGGTCCCACGCTCCACACACAGTCATTCACCCGAAGGCTTCAAACCGTGGCTTTGGGTGGTTAGTATCAAACGCCTCGTCATGGGCGCACATGCTCGGGTACGGGAATATCAACCCGTTGTCCATCGACTACGCCTGTCGGCCTCGCCTTAGGTCCCGACTTACCCTGGGCGGATTAGCCTGGCCCAGGAACCCTTGGTCATCCGGCGGCAGAGTTTCTCACTCTGCATTCGCTACTCATGCCTGCATTCTCACTCCCACACCCTCCACGACTGGCTTCCGCCGCCGCTTCCCTGGATGCAGGACGCTCCCCTACCCATCCATACCACTAGACAAGGACTTCAAGAGTCCAAGCCGATGTATTGCATGAATGACACAGCTTCGGCGGTGTGCTTAAGCCCCGCTACATTGTCGGCGCAGGACCACTTGACCAGTGAGCTATTACGCACTCTTTCAAGGGTGGCTGCTTCTAAGCCAACCTCCTGGTTGTCTGGGCAATCCCACATCCTTTCCCACTGAGCACACACTTAGGGGCCTTAGCTGGTGTTCTGGGCTGTTTCCCTCTCGACGACGAAGCTTATCCCCCGCCGTCTCACTGCCACGCTCTCACTTATTGGTATTCGGAGTTTGGTTGATTTCGGTAACCCGGTAAGGCCCCTAGACCATCCAGTAGCTCTACCCCCAACAAGAAACACGTGACGCTGCACCTAAATGCATTTCGGGGAGAACCAGCTATCACGGAGTTTGATTGGCCTTTCACCCCTACCCACAGCTCATCCCCCAGGTTTTCAACCCTGGTGGGTTCGGGCCTCCACGACGTCTTACCGACGCTTCACCCTGGCCATGGGTAGATCACTCCGCTTCGGGTCTAGACCACGCGACTCAATCGCCCTATTCAGACTCGCTTTCGCTACGGCTACCCCACACGGGTTAACCTCGCCACGCAGCACTAACTCGCAGGCTCATTCTTCAAAAGGCACGCCATCACCT
>NZ_JBSGDR010000057.1:0-5200 GCF_053602455.1 Amycolatopsis sp. NPDC004378 | reverse complement strand
GTTTGGCTGCCTATCGTGCATAGGCAGCCAAACGGCTGCATGTCACGGGAAGGCGCGATGGACGAGGCGTTCAAGGCACTGGCCGACCCCAGCCGGCGACAACTGCTGGACGTGCTCAACGAGCGCAACGGGCAGACCCTGCGCGAACTGTGCGCGGGACTGGACATGGCCCGCCAGTCGGTGAGCAAGCACCTGGCCGTGCTCGAGGCGGCCGGACTCGTCACGACGACCTGGCGCGGCCGCGAAAAGCTGCACCACCTCGACGCCGCGCCGATCAACGCGATCGCCGAGCGCTGGATGACCCGCTACGACCGCCGGCGGGCCGGCGCGCTCGCCGATCTCAAACGAGCCCTGGAGTCCACTCCGATGAACGAATTCGCGTACACCACCTACATCAGCACGACGCCGGAAAAACTCTGGCAAGCGCTTACCGAACCGGCGTTCACCCGCCAGTACTGGGGCGTCGAGTTCGAAACCGACTGGAAAAAAGGCGCGCCGATGACCTGGGCGGAAAGCGGCGCGAAAACGAGCCACCCCGACCAGGTCGTCCTCGAATCCGACCCGTTCCGCCGCCTTTCCTACACCTGGCACACCTTCACCCAGGAATGGGCGGACGGAAACGGCGTCGACGCGGAAACCCTCGCGAAACTGCAACGGGAAAGCCGTTCGAAGGTCACTTTCACGCTCGAACCGCACGGGGACGCGGTGAAGCTGACCGTGCTGCACGACGGCTTCGACCCCGGCAGCACCACCCTCGAGATGTGCAGCCAGGGCTGGCCCGCGCTGCTCTCCAGCCTGAAGACCCTGCTGGAGACCGGATCCCCGCTGCCCGCGGCGTGACCAACCGGACCAATCGTCCCAACCGGACAGAACTGACACAGGGAAACGTCTGATTCATCCCTCTTTCGTGAGCGACCGGCTGAAGTCCAGGTGAATTCCCGCCGATCGTCGCCATCCGATGCGGATTTCCGGCGGCTAGGCTCGCATAATCCGTGATCGGTGATGGTCCGATCGAGTGACGGGGAGAGTGTGCGTGCCGGGGTCAGTGCGTACCCGCTGGATCGTGGCGGCCGTGGTCGTGGCCGCCGCGGCCGGAGCCGTCGTCGCGTTCTGGCCGGACAGCGCGTCCGCCGGTGACCCCGAGATCGCCGTGTCGCGCTCGGCGTGCGGCACCGGCTGGTCGGACCCGAAGCCGGGGCCGCAGACGTTCCGCCTGCACAACACCGGGTCCGTGACGGCCGAGGTCGACCTGATCGACCCGGCGACCGGCGTGATCTACGGCGAGGTCGAGGGCCTCGGCGCGGCGACCACCCGGCCGCTGCAGGTCAACCTCGGCAACGGCAGCTACGCGTTCCGCTGCCTGCCCGAGGACGCCAGCGCGATCGTCGGGCCGGCCGTGCAGGTCAGCGGCGGCGCCGAACGGACCGGCCCGGGCGTCGCGCCGGTGACGCACAACGACCTGCTCGGGCCGCTCAAGACCTACCAGCAGCACGTCACGGCGGGGCTGGACGAGCTGGTGGCGAACACGGGCGCGCTGAAGAACGCCGTCCACGGCGGCGACCGCGCGGCTAGCCAAACGGCCTGGCTGACGGCACACCTGACGTACGAGCGCCTCGGCGCGGCGTACGACGCGTTCGGTGACTCCGACGGCGCGCTCAACGGCACCGCCGACGGCCTCCCCGGCGGCACGTCCGACCCGGGCTTCACCGGCTTCCACCGCCTCGAGCAGGGCCTGTGGCACAACGAGGACATGGGCGCGCTCGGCGGGGTCGCCGACCAGCTCGACACCGACGCCCAGGCGTTGCGGAAGTCCTTCGGCGACAGCCAGGTCGACGGCAACGACCTCGGCCTGCGCGCGCACGAGATCATGGAGAACACGCTGCAGTTCGAGCTGACGGGCCGCACCGACTACGGCAGCGGCACCACCCTGGCGACGGCCCGCGCCAACCTCGACGGCACCCGCGCGGTGCTGGACGTGCTGCGCCCGCTGCTCGCGCCGCGGTACCCCGATCTGTCCAAGGTGGACAGCTGGCTGACGCGCACGCAGTCCGCTTTGGACGCCGCGAAGCGACGCGACGGCAGCTGGACCCCGCTGGCGCAGCTGTCGCAAAAGGACCGGCAGAAGCTGAACGCCGACGTGAGCGAGCTGACCGAGCTGCTGGCGCCGATCGCCGCCATCGCCGAGCCGAGGAGGGTTTCGTGAGGGCCGGGCTTCCCAGGACCGCGCCGCGAGGTGCCGCGACGAACCGGCCGGGGAGGCTCTCGTGACCGGCGAATCCCGTTGTCCCGTACCGCACCCGGCCGGCCTGCCGCGTCGCTCCTTCCTCCGCCGGGCCGCGATGGGCGCGGGCCTGACCGTGGCCGCCGGGGCCGGGCTCGGCGCGTCCGCCGCCGTCACCGACAGCACGGCGCCCGTGGCCTTCCACGGCAGGAACCAGGCCGCCATCCTGCGGAAGCCGCCGACGCAGACGATCGTCGCTTCGTTCGACGTCGTCGCCGCGTCGAAGAGCGAGCTCACCGACCTCTTCCGCGAAATCACCGACCGGACGCGGTTCCTGACCGGGGGCGGCGCACCCGCCGCGCTCGGGATCACCGCGCCGCCCGCCGATTCCGGCGTGCTCGGGCCGGTCGTGCCCGGGGGCGACCTCGGCGTGGTCCTCGGCGTCGGCTCGTCGCTGTTCGACGACCGGTACGGGCTCGCCAAGCTCAAGCCCGCCAAGCTCAAGCCGATGAAGACGTTCCCGAACGACGCCCTCGACCCCGCGCAGTGCCACGGCGACCTGAGCCTCACCCTGTCGGCGAACTCGACCGACACGGTGCTGCACGCGCTGCGCGACATCGCCCGCGCCACCCGCGGCGGCATGCAGCTTCGCTGGAAGCTCAACGGGTTCAGCTCCCCGCCGCGTCCCGAAGGGACCCCGCGGAACCTGATGGGCTTCAAGGACGGCACCACCAACCCGGAGGAAGCCGACTTCGACCGTCTCGTGTGGACGTCCGCAGCGGGCGAACCCGCGTGGGCGGCCGGCGGCAGCTACCAGGTGGTCCGGCTGATCCGGATGCTCGTCGAGTTCTGGGACCGGGTCTCGCTCGCCGAGCAGGAGAACATGTTCGGCCGCCGGCGCGACACCGGCGCGCCGCTCGACGGCACCGCCGAGACCGACGTCCCCCGGTACGCCGACGACCCGATCGGCACCGTCATCCCGCTGACCAGCCACATCCGGAAGGCCAACCCGCGCACGCCGGAAACCGACGCCAGCCGGATCCTGCGCCGCGCGGTGAACTACGACCGCGGCATCGACACCAACGGCAACCTCGACATGGGCCTGATCTTCGTCTGCTACCAGCAGGACCTCGAGCGCCAGTTCGAGGCGGTCCAGACGCGGCTGGCCGACGAACCCCTGACCGACTACATCTCCCCGTTCGGCGGCGGCTACTTCTTCGCGCTGCCGGGCGTCACCGGCCCGGAGGACCACTTCGGGCGCTCCCTGCTCACCTGACTGAACGTCCCACCACGAAAGGAATCCACTGTGGACAAGAGAACCCGCCGGCGACGGCGCGGCCTGCTGGGCGCCGGAGCACTCGCTTCGGTGGCCGCACTCGCCGTCGTCACCGGTTCCGCCGCGACGACCGCGGAAGCCCAGCCCCTGAACCTGTTCCCCGCGCACTGGATCCCGACCTCGACGCCGATCAAGCACGTCGTGGTCATCTTCGGCGAGAACATCTCGTTCGACCACTACTTCGGCACGTACCCGAACGCGGCCAACACCGACGGCACGCCGTTCAAGGCCGCGCGCAACACGCCGAAGGTCAACGGCCTCGACAAGAAGCTGCTGACGGACAACCCGAACGCGTACGACCCAAAGCGGCTCACGCACGAACAGGCGCTGACCTGCGACCAGAACCACAACTACGGCGCGGAGCAGGCCGCCTTCAACGGCGGCAAGATGGACAAGTTCGTCGAGAAGACCGAGACCGACAAGTGCACCGGCCAGCCGGTGCTGTTCGGCGAACCCGGCCTGGTGATGGACTACTACGACGGCAACACCGTCACCGGCATGTGGAACTACGCGCAGAACTACGCGCTGAACGACAACTCGTTCAACACGGTGTTCGGCCCGTCGACCCCGGGTGCGCTGAACCTGATCTCGGGCCAGACGCACGGCGCCCAGGCGGTCACCTCGGTGACGCACGAGCCGACCACCGACTCCTACGCCGTGGTGTCCCCGGACGCGCACGGCGTCGGCACGGTCATCAACGACCCGGACCCGGCGTGGGACGACTGCTCGGACAAGAACCACACGAGCACCGACAACCTGGCCACGCTGAGCGGCAAGAACGTCGGTGACCTGCTCAACCAGCGCCACGTCACCTGGGGCTGGTTCCAGGGCGGCTTCCGGCCGACCGGCTCGGCCAACGGCTTCGCGGTCTGCGGCCAGAAGCACACCAACGTCGGCGGCAACGCGGCGGTCGACTACAGCCCGCACCACGAGCCGTTCCAGTACTACCAGTCGACGGCGAACCCGAAGCACCTCGCGCCGTCGTCGGTGCAGGCGATCGGCCAGACCGACCGGGCCAACCACCAGTACGACACCTCGGACTTCGACGACGCGCTGCGCGCCGGCTCGATGCCCGCGGTGAGCTTCCTGAAGGCGCCGGAGTACCAGGACGGCCACGCCGGCTACTCGGACCCGCTGGACGAGCAGCAGTTCGTGGTCAGCGAGATCAACAAGATCCAGCAGTCCCCGGAGTGGAAGTCCACGGCGATCGTGCTGGCCTACGACGACTCCGACGGCTGGTACGACCACCAGGCGTCGAAGATCGTCAACGGCTCGCAGGACGCCGCGCAGGACCAGGCGGTCTGCACCGGCAAGCCGGCGTCCCTCGGCGGCTACGCCGACCGCTGCGGCTACGGCCCGCGGCTGCCGCTGCTGGTGGTTTCGCCGTACGCCAAGGTGAACCACGTCGACCACTCGCTGACGGACCAGACCTCGGTGCTGAAGTTCATCGAGGACAACTGGTTCACCGGCCGGATCGGCGACTCGTCGTTCGACACCCGCGCGGGTTCGCTGAACGGGATGTTCGACTTCTGGTGGCCGCAGGCCAAGAAGGTCACGCTCGACCCGAAGACGGGCGCGGTCGTGCACCGCTGACCCGGGTCAGCCGCGGCTCGTCGTGAGTGGTCAGGGCGGTTCCAACCGCC
>NZ_JBSGDR010000056.1:0-7728 GCF_053602455.1 Amycolatopsis sp. NPDC004378 | reverse complement strand
CGAGTTGGTCGCACTTCTCATCCTGCCGCCGAAAGACCCGTCCCTCGTCTCAGGCCCTCGCCCGCGTCACCAACGTCATGACCCGCAACACCTAGGCGCATGGCTACCGTTAGATCATCTTGGCGTCAAGGTCGATACGAGGATCCAATCAGCGCAAATCATCGCCAAATAGGCCACTAGCCCAGCAACGATACCGAGCCAAGATGACTTGCGATGTCGAACGATCTTCACGGTACTACCCAATGCCGTCGCCATGGCGATGATCCAACCGAGGACAGGAAGCCAGAAAACGACATGCTGGCCAGAGCTACTGCAGATGAATGAATTGTCATCCGGTCGACACGGGTCGCTGCTCATCGCACCAGCCGGAGCGAGTCCGAATGCGACGATCCCGCCAGCAGTGGCCAGCAGCCAGCATGCCGCGGCAAACCCCATCGGTCGTGATGACGAGTCGGGTTGTCAGTAACATGTCTGACGGGTGCTTGGAGGTCATTCCTTCGTTCGCTTCGCTCTTACAAACGGCTTACGTCGTGGTCGGCGCCGACGATCTTCCGAGGCTGCTTACACGTCAGCGGGTGCTTCTCCTGCTCCAAGAAGTCCGCCGCCGCAGCTGGCACCCGGGCCATCTGTCAGTAAGTCGGGACCGGTGCGGGTGTCCCGCGCTTCTTCGCCTCGGCGGTTAGGTGGCAGCCAGTGCGTACCGTGAGGCCGGTGTTGACCGCGCTACCGAACGTGACTTCCGAACCGTCCGGCGCGCGAAAGGTCACGTAGTGGTTAGACGCCTGGTTCTTCACCACGATGGGACCGGAGTCGAAGCCGTAAGACCGCAGAGTGTTGTCGACGGCGGCTTGCGCGGCTTCCCATTGGTCATCCGGTACCTTCCCGTCGGCTACCCAGTTCGGCAGGCCACGTTCGACTGCGTCGTATGCGCGTAAACCGGCGTTGACGGCGGCGAAGTCGTTCCCGCAGCCAGATCCAGAGATATCGTCGGTCTGACGCCACTTCAGAGAGGGGACGAGCGCCGACAGCTTCGTCCGAACTTTGTCGTACATCTCTTCATACTGGGCGACGGCCTGATCGATGTCAGGGCGCTTCATCAGCTGGTTGAACTGCTCGGCCTTCTGGTTCACTGTGGTCTCCGGGGGGACGTCCGGCCCGCACGCGCTCAGTGCGAGCGTCAGGCACAGTGCGGCGGCCAGGGTCAGGGTGCGCTTCATTTGCTGGCAGGGTGCTCTCGTCATCGTGGGCGTGGGGGCGGCGTGGGGTCAGTGCCCGGAGGTGCGGGGATGGGCTGCCCCGGGGTAGGCGGCGGCGATGGGACCTCCCACGGTTGTGCGTAGCGCACGGTCATGTCCGGTCGTCCGGCTACGACGCTTGCCATGTTGTATTGGCTGGTGGAGTTGTTGTCCAGGTACTGGCCGTGCTCATGGGTGGCGTGCAGCGGTTGCCCACCGGCTCCGGTTGCGTCGCCGGTGGAGAGCTGTTCGATGCTCGCCACCGAACCACCGGAGATGCCCTGGTACGGCGAGGTGCCGAAGTTGTGGGCGATGTCCAGGCGCGGTACCGGGTCTTGATCCGACCATTCCGAGTACACGTGGCCCTGTGGCACCTTGAGATCGCTCGGTGTCTGCATGTCGAGGCCAGGTGAGCCGAAGACCACCGCATCGTGGACTGGTGTCGCCTGTTGTAGGGCGATGCCGGTGGTGAGACTGCCGTAGGAGTGGCCGAGCGCGGTCAAGTGCAGCGGCTGGTTTTGGACGTCGTGAGATGCGCCGAGACCATTGAGGAAGCCGTCGAGCTTGTGTGCGCCGATCTTCGCGAGATTGTCATTGCCCACTGACAAATCAGGGTTGAGCACGTCGGCGGTCTGCGGCGCTTCGTAGCCGATCCAGGTGACTGTCGCGACTTTTCCGCCGTCCCCGTAAATGTTCGAGATCGACTGGGTTTGCTTCTGAAGGTTGTCCATGTCTCGGTCATAGCCGACCATGCTGCCATCGACGGTCGAGGTAAAGCCGGGCGTGAACACGGCCACGTGCTCGGCGGTGTCGACGTTGCCGACCGCTATGGCCGCCTTCACTCGCTCGCCTGACGTGTCGAGTGTCAGCAGCTGGCGGTTGCCTTGAGACAGCGTTGCACCGATCGTGTCCAGCGATTTCAGCTTCGCTTCGATTTGATCTTGTTTGGCCAGCGCGTCGGGCAGCAGACCCGGTGGCGGCCAGGGCATGTTCTTGATCTGGTCGACGTAGGCTTGCGCGTTGGTGAGCTGGCGCTCGAGGTCGGCTCGTTCAGCGGGCAGACGGGCGATGTTGGCTTGTGAGCGGATGGAGCCGGGCAAGCCGTCGAGGTTGCCGAGCCAGTCCGGGTGGTCGCGCAGGAGGATGGCTTGCCCAGCTGGCGAGAGGGAGTTCCACCAGCCGGCGTTCTGGCTGGGCGTGCCGTCCTTCGGCGGTTCCAGCAGCGTCAGCCCGGGATCTTTCGCGCCGTCGGCGGCGGCCGCGGTGACGGTGGTTTCGTCCCCGGTGCCGAAGTCGCCGTGTTCGGCCCGGTTCAGGACCGAGGCGAGGTCGCTGTCGATGTCGTCGGCGGTGCGCAGCGACTGGGCGATGGCGTCAGTGATTTCGGTACGGGCGCGGGCGCGGTCGTCGGGGTTCAGCTCTGGTGGCGCTTGGCCTGCAGGGTAGCCGTCGGTGACGGTGCCGTTGTCGGCGATCTGGTAGCCGTACTTGCGGGCCAGTTCTTCGGCGTTGGTGATGGCGTGCTGCACGCCGGTGATGGCGTCGGCGGCCTGACCGAGCGACTTGGCGACGATGCTGGCTCCGGCGGCCAGCTTGTCGATACGCGCCATCATGCCGCGATGCGTCGAAGCGGCGTTGTCGGCGGCCGGTCCGGCCCAGCCGTCGACCGGCATGACTTTGCCGAAATCATCACCCGAATGAGTCAGGACTTGCAAGCGCTGCTGCATGGTGTGCGCGATGTCGTTCAGCTGACCGGTATTCCACCGCTTGACATCCGACAGGCTGACCATCAGCGCGGCCCTCGCAGCCGCCCTGCGTCCTGGGCGCTGGAGGCGGCGGCCTGGTCGCCGCGCTGGTAATTGTCCGCGGCGGTGCCAAGATCTCCGCTGTAGCGTTCCGCGTCACCACACCACTGGCTGAACGTGCGTCCCCAGCCGTCGCTGAAACTGGTGGCGGCTCCGGCGGCACGGCCACCTGGGACCGCGGCCGGGACGCCGCTCACCGGCTGTCCGCAGTCCGCACCGTGCAATTGACTGACAGCGTCACTGCCGGCGCGGCCCGCCGCGCGCAGAGCGTCCGGTACCGTCCGGAACCCCATCGTGCATCCCTCCCCGTAGTCGCAACATCACACTACGGGAGGCGATCTGCCCTGATCAACGCCCCAACGCGCTGATCACAGCCCTCAATTGGCGACTCACGTGGATCTGCGCAGCAGGCGATGCGTAGAACTACTCACCTTCCGTCCGGGCGTCGATATCCGAGGCGGATTCGGCAGACGAGGCCGACGGTTGTGCGACCTGGCAGAGTTCGTCCGCGAGCTTGTCCAGCAGCTGCGACAGCTTGAGACCCGAGGTTGTTGGCACCGTGCCAGCCTTGACCGCATCCCGCACGGCAGCTGCGTCCCGCGCGATCGCCACGCCAAGTTCTGCATGTGCGGCCTCGGGCCTCTCCAGCTCGGCAGTCTCATCGCCGCCGCCTGATGGGTCACTGGCGGATTTGCGGATTTCCATGGCGGTTTAACGAGTCCTTTCGGTCGACCTAATGTCTGCTTTCGGGGGTGTCGGAGTGGATAACATGGCGTCAGGGGTGCCGTTGAGCCAGGCACCGAAGAAACTTGCCCAACGGCATCACTGCCTGCCTACGCGGCCGAACCACCCCGCGCCGTGCCGTACAGCCACCGCCGGAAGTCCGGCGAGCTGGTGTAGACCGTCGGCGACTGACCGGGGTACTGCGCTGCCGCCCGGCTGCAGGTGCCCACGAGCTGCGGCACACCGTTGACGACCTCGACGGCCGGCCCGCCGGAGTCACCGCCACCTGGACCGTCCGTGCCATGCGGGTTGTCGGTGCAGATCTCACCGGCGGACTGCTGCGCG
Source organism: Amycolatopsis sp. NPDC004378 (assembly GCF_053602455.1). NCBI lineage: Bacteria > Bacillati > Actinomycetota > Actinomycetes > Pseudonocardiales > Pseudonocardiaceae > Amycolatopsis > Amycolatopsis sp. NPDC004378. Next base: position 3,620 of record NZ_JBSGDR010000056.1, on the reverse strand, counting down.
TCGGCGCACTTCGCCGCCGGGAGCACCCGCGTACCGAGCTGCTGGAGACGGGTCGGCAGGTTGGAGGTGTCGCCGTCCGGCTCGTCCGAGCCCCAGCCGTACAACGTCACCAGCCCCTCGAGGACGCGCTGCACCACGGCGTCGTCGGGCACCACGACTGACGCTGATGGACGCGGCCCACGCTGGACTTGGGCGTAGGGCCGGGAGCGCTTGGGCAAAGCGACGCGGGCAGCCGGTCTGTCGGCTGATCAGCAGGCGCCGGCTGAACGACCGGAAGAACCTCCGCCGAGGCGTGCGCGGCTTTGGCCCCGGCGAGCTCGCGGATTACCCGGGCCCGAATACCAGCCACAGTGCGGCCGGGACGCGCGCGAACCCGCCGGTTGTAGCGGTAGTCCGCAAGGCTCAGCGCCGCGACCGTCATCACCAGAACGGCCAGGACGACCAGACCGCAGGCCACCCACCCGCTCACAGCTCCGGCGGTGGCTCGGAATTCGGTGGCTCCGGCAGCCGTGCCGGACTGGTGCGGGCAGCACGACGTAGGGTTTGGTGGTCATCCGGAAGACGCCGTCGCCACGGCGGCAGATCACCGCGGATGAGCGGATCTGGGTGATCAGCAGACGGTCACCGGGTTTCCAGTCCAGGGCAGTGACGATGCCGCGATCCTGGATCCGGCCGGAGGCGTCCAGCAGCGCGGTGGAGAATCGCCGCTGCCCATCGGTGGCTAGGTCCGGCAGCGCCGGTATCGGCAGCGGGACGAGGGTTCCGGTTCGTACAGGAGCGGATTCGGGGCCGCCGGTGCGAGGCGGGAGCGCAGGCGGCACGATGCCGGTCATGACGCCCCTCCCCGACAACGGTCGCACAGGGAGGGCTCGGTCAAGATCAGCGTAGCTGAGGTTGACCGAGGCTGAACGCCAGAAAGAACCGCCGTGGCGGGCCTGTTACTCTGCGGTGCGGGAGATATCCCGCATTTTGTGTCCGAGGGGCGAGTTGCACACTAACCACACGGCTCACGCTGTGAGGCAGACGCCCGGTTCTGCCACAGCGCTCTACAGGCGACGACACAAGCGTTAGAGTGAGGCGGGACAAGCCTCCAGACCGTGCGGGCCTCGGTGAGCACGTAGACTGGAGACCCTCCCTCATTTCATGATATTCGATTAGGTCTTGACGCTCATCTTCGCCATGGACACACAATCACGCCGGCCATCAGACATGGCCACCTTGAATGTGATGCGGCACAGTCAGGAGTCGACAGGCTCCGAATCGTGCAGCGTGAGATCGGTCCACGCGTCCGAGAGGATCTTGTTTTCTACCTGACTAATATGCGCAGGAGTGTTTGACGCGGCCGCAGCGACGACAACTTCTCCCGTAGTCTTCAGCTTCACGGTCTTCTTTTTTCCACTCTTCTCCTGAAGAAAGCCAGTAATCTGGATCCAGTGCTTTCGATCACGCCGCCAATCGATCGCGGCGAGACGTCGCTTGAGTTCATCAAAGGTAATCTTCGGAGATGGCGAAGTCGCCTCCGTCATCGCATCAGAAAACTTCTTCTCGAGATCTTCGATCGTGTCATGATCTGTTGTTTTCTCCTGCACCATTACGTCCATAATCGGACCCAGCTTGTCGCGTCGCGCCTGGTTGTAGGCCAGCGCGAGGGCTTTGAGAGCGAAGGCCCAGCCGTGAACATACAGGCGCCGATAGGTGTCGGACTGTTTGGTGTCCCGCCAAGTGTCTCCGAATTGATCCTCAAGCATCTGCAGAAACTCGCGACAGTACGGCAGAACGAACGGAATATGATGATGCTTGAGGTGCTCGCGCTTACGATTGCCATGCGAAATTACATTGAGGAGCATCTGTTCCAGCGTAGAAGCATCCACGATATTCTGGATCGCCGTAAGCGTGGCGCCTGTACTACGGCCGTCTGCGACGCGGCCCTCGAAAACAGTGTCCTTGATGGCAGCATTTCGCAGCCTGGACAGAGCTGACGAGGTGTCGTAGGTCGCCACCAGGTTCGCGTTCTTCTTGGTACCACGGCCATTACGGTCTGCGAAACTTTGAGCGGCCGCATCGACGCCAACCTTGAGTTCGATTTCGAGAGCCACGAAGAAAGTATCAAGAGCACCATTTTTCAGCGCGACACCACTTTGAGACGCTTCGAATAAGGCGGCCGTTTGGGTTTGCCCGTCAGCTTGCATGACTGGCCGCTTGGGCAAGTAGACCTCACCGTAGAGCGCTGCTGGATTAGCCTCGTCAAAGGCAACAAAGATTGGCTGAGGGTCTTCCTCAAACTCTTCGATCGATTGCCATCCGGTAACAGTGGGCAGATAGGCGACACGCTCCCCACGAATCGCCTCCAGGATGTAGCGCCGAAAGTCGCTGCGATTAGTGGCCTTGGCACCTTTAAAGTCGCTCTGCGTCTTTTCATGTGCAGCCCTCATGCCAATGGCCTCGTAGTCGACCGTCTTCGGCGGTTCCGACGGATTATACCGGACGATATCAGTGAACTGACGCAGGCTTGGATGAATTGAAACACAGATGCGGTAACCATCCGCTGCACCCTTTAAGCTCAGTGTACCGCGAATGATGTGCCGCTTTTCAGTCTCGTGCTGGAAACGATACCGACGGCCCTCAAAGTTACTCCGAGCTTCATCGTCCGATCCGACGCGGACAATGCGCATGCCTCCATAAGTCGAGTCCTCAGGAATATCAGTGGTACTTATCAACTTCTGCTGGGCAATGAACGGAGTGCTCACAGTTGATTCTCCTAACAGTTGAAGGCTTCGGGGTCCGAGCAGGTAAAAATGTGATGGGGATCGGGAATCTGCGGAATCGCGACTTGGACCGTATCACGTGGGATTCCGCCAGCACGGGCAAGGACGGACGGGAGGGTCACCAGTTCAATGTTAAGGTTCATTATCTCGACAGTTTCGACAATCTCCGACTGGAACTCGAAGGCAGCTATTACGCCACGAAACAGATGGACGTACCCCTCAGCACGTCGTGCCATCGCGACGTAAACCTGGATTTGGCCGAGCGCCTTGTAACCAGCGCGAATCTTGAATTCCCAGAGGCGAATGACGTTGTCACGATCGATCGTCCGCATGTCCGCACGAACCGCCGTACCCGCATAACTGTTCTCCCGTGCGACAAGCAACTCGCCGGGCCGATGCTGCTCAAGTTCAGCCGCATAACAGTCCCGAACCCGACACTCGTGCTCGTACGTGGCCACATCTGCCATCGACTACCCCCAGAGATGAACTTACGTATCACAGAGAGCATACGTGAACTCTCGGGAGTTCGCAACCACATCTCGGAGATGAGGTCCGTCGATACACCCAGACGACGGAATTCGAGACCGTCATGCCAACTCAGCCCGCGGCCGATAACGCGAACAGCGGCTAATACTGCACTCCGTGATAGATCGACTACATTCAGTGCGATCCTCGTCATGGCCCAACTTCGGGTCATCAGCTGGTGCAACCTGTCAGGTCCATCGTGGGCGCCGTTCGAGCGGGGCCCGAGCTGCGCCGGCTAGGGCGTGTCCTGTAAGCGGTTGAGCTGGACCTCTGGTAGTTGTGCCCGGTGGTTGGTCGCGGTGAGTTGACGGAGAAGGCGTGGGCGGTGAT
>NZ_JBSGDR010000055.1:0-8183 GCF_053602455.1 Amycolatopsis sp. NPDC004378 | reverse complement strand
CGAGGGCGGCTTCCGGCCGGCCGGCCACCGATTCCCGGATGCCGTCAAGCAGCTGCGCGGCGACATGCCCGTAGGCCGGAGCCGGGCCGGCCGGCGCGTCGTGCGGGTGCCGACCTGAGCCACCTGAGCATCGGCTCCGGCAACGACTGCCACGTCCCCACTGACCCGGCGGTGGGTGCGGGGGCCCCGCCCGCACCCACCGCTCCGCTGGGGACGGCATGCCATCCCCTGCCGGGCCGGGACGCCGCCTGTTCGGCGTCCTCCGGCGGCCGGTCCCCCGACCAGCCACCGATTCCGGTTGCCGAGGCCTTCGGGAAGCTCGGCTGCTTGCGGCGGCCGCCGCGGTTCCCGTGATCGGGTAACCGCGGCGGCGCCAGTGTTTCCGGGCCGCCCGCAAGGGAACAGCTTTCGCGGCCCGGAAGTCGTTGTTACCCGGTGGGTTCGGGGGCCAGGACCTTGTCGATCACGAAGACCGTGGCGTTCTTCGTGGGGATATTGCCGCACAGGATCTTCGCGCCGTCGATGGTTATGTTCTCGCCCGAGCCCTCGATCTTCAGCGGGCGACCGGCCGTGTCGAGCGAAGCGACAGAACCGGCGGTGGCGAGCCCCTTGGCGTCGTAGCGTTTGGCGACAACGTGATACGTGAGGATCGGCACCAGCCCGGCCGGCTTGACATCGCCCAACACCGCGAAGGCGGGATCGGCGGGAGCGAACATGGTGATATCCGGCTGGCTGTTGAGCGTGTCGACCAGGTTGGCGGCCTTCAGCGCGGCCACCAACCTGGTGAGCAGCGGGTTCGTCGACGCGGCCGACGCGACCGGCTGCGGGCCCATCGAGGCGAGCGATCCCGGAGCCGAACCCTGCGGCAGCCGCGAACAAGCCGGGCCGAACACATCGGCGTCGCTGGTCACGCCATCGGGAGTTCCGCTCGTGCCGGCGCTCGGCGCCGGCGCCATCGAGACGGCAGAGCCGGCCGGGGAAGGTACACCACCGCTGCACGCAGTCAGCGCGAACGCGGCGGCCACGGCCAGACCGGAACTGGCACGACGAACCTTCGTCACGAAGCTCTCCTGAGTGAACGGGCTGCAAAGTCCACTGCGGATTCGTGACCTCCACCGAGCGGGATTGGCCGAACCGCGCTGACAACCCGATCGGGCGCACGGTGCCACCAATCCGCTCGAAAGGCCGGCCCGAACACGAAAAGGACCGACATCGAGGGAAGGCCGTTTCCGTGATGACGTTCGACGCAGAGCTGGCCGAACTCACCCGCCGGGTCGCCGGAACCGCCGAAACCAGGGCCGCCCTGGAGGATCTTCCGGATCTCCGCGAAGTGCGGTGTCAGAAGTCCTACAACTGAGGCGGACTGGGACGGGACGGGCTTGGCGACCGCCTCGCGGGGACGCGTTCGCGTCACGGGAAGAGCTGATCATCTGCCCGCCCAGGCCAGCCCCTCCGGCCCCGGCCACAACGCTGGCCCCGCCGAGCAGAAACGCCCGCCGGGACGTGCCAGTCTTCTTCGCGGAGTCGGGCTCTCGCCACACCCGCGGCGCGATCGGGCGCAAGAGGAGGACCACGGCGATGCCGACGACCAGGCTGGCGATCGGGAGAACGGAACCTCATGGGCACATGATGACCTGGCCGGCGTAGGTCAGCCCGGCGCCGAACCCGAACAACAGGACCGGCGCGCCCGCCACGATCTCCCGGCGCTCGACGAGCTTCGACAACGCCAGCGGGATGCTGGCGGCCGAGGTGCTGCCGGACTCGGCCACGTCCGTGGCGATCACCGCGCCGGTCGCCCCGATCTTGCGGGCCAGCGCTTCGATGATGCGAACGTTGGCCTGGTGGGTCACGACACCGCCGAGGTCGGCCGGGTCGACACCGGCGCGGCGGCACGCCTCCCGGGCGATCGGAGCGAGCGCGGTGGTGGCCCACCGGAACACCGCCTGGCCCTCCTGCCGGAACACCGCGGGCAGCGCGCCGGGCCCGGCGGCTTCGAGCGTGATAAAGCGCCCCCTCGCCGGGTCCGAGCCCCACACCACCGGCCCGATCCCGGCCGGGGCCTGCTCGACGACCGCCGCCGCCGCGGCGTCACCGAAGATCACGCACGTCGACCGATCGGACCAGTCGAGGAAGTCGCTCATCTTGTCGCCGCCGACCACGATCGCCCGCGCCGCGGCGCCCGCCCGGATGGCGTGGTCAGCCGCGGCCAGTGCGTAGGAGAACCCCGAGCACGCCGCGTTGAGGTCGAACGCCCCGGGCGCGACGATCCCCAGCCGCTCCGCGACCCGGCAGGCGACATTGGGCATCCGGTCGAACGCGGTGCACGTGGCGACGATCACGAGATCGACGTCGCCGGCACTGTGACCGGAGCGCCGCAACGCGGTGTCCGCGGCCGCCGTGGCCATGTCGGCAACCGACTCGCCGGGAGCCGCGACCCACCGGCTGCGCACGCCCACCCGCTCACGGATCCACGCATCCGACGTTCCCAGCCGCTCCGCCAACTCGTCGTTCGTCACCGCCCGGCCCGGCTGGTAGTGCCCGAACGAGACCACTGTCGAGCCTGGCATCACATTCTCCTCATCGAGTTCACCTCCCGTTCGGACCGACCGGCGCCGCGGCTTGCCCGATCCACTGTGGACAGCCATGGACCACTCCTCCGTGTGGGTGACCAGCTGGGTTTCTCCGCACCGCACCAATCCGCACGATGCGGCCGGGACGAACTCCTCGTGACATGCCGCCAATCGCGGCACGCGACTCGGCGCCCGCCGGGAAGGACAGGTGCCATGACCGCCCGCGCAGTCGCGCTCCGCATCGCCCCCGGCACGGGGCCGGAACCAGAGATCACAACGGAAGAGCTGCTCGCCCGCACCGCGCTCGGGGACGAGCAGGCCTTCGCCGCGCTCTACGACCACTTAGCGGGGCCGATCTTCGGCACCGTGTTCCAGGTGCTGCGCTCCCGAGCGCATGCCGAAGAGGTCACTCAGGAGGTCCTGCTCGAGATCTGGCGCAAGGCGGCGACGTTCGATCCCGGGCGTGGACGCGTGCAGACCTGGGTGCTGACCATCGCGCACCGGCGCGCGATCGACCGGGTCCGGTCCGAGCAGTCCGCGGTCGACCGGGAACATCGAGCCGACCGACTGGACCTGCGCCGCCCCTACGACGACGTCACCGAGGCGACGCTGGATCGGCTCGACCGGGCGCAGGTCCGCGCCGCGCTGGCGGTGCTGACCGAGCTCCAGCGGGAGTCGATCCTGCTCGCCTACTTTCAGGGTTACACCTGCCGGGAGGTTTCCGAGAAACTCGGTGTCGCGATCGGCACCGTCAAGACCCGCATGCGGGACGGACTGGTCCGCCTGCGCGACGCTATGGGAGTGCACCGATGACCACCGCCGACGCCCACATCCTCGCCGGCGCGTACGCCCTCGACGCAGTCGACGACCTCGAACGTGCCGCGTTCACCCGGCACCTAAGCGAATGCCCGCTTTGCGCCGAGGAAGTCGCCGGGTTCCGCGAGACCGCCGCCCTGCTGGGCACCGCCGCGGCCGCCGGCCCGGACGAGAGCTTCCGCCGGCGGGTGCTCACCGAGATCTCCCAGACACGCCAGCAGCCGCCCCAGGTCCCCACCGCGCCGGTCGCCCCCGCGCGGCACAGCCGGTGGCGCAAGCGTGCACTGATCGGGGTAGCGTCCGTTGCCGCCGCGGCGGCTCTGCTCGTCGGCGGGATCAGCATCGGGCTGGGGCAGTCGGTCTCCGGCCGTCCGGTGCCAGTGGCCGACGGCGGCGCGGTGACGTCCGCGCCCGACGCGGCGACGGTGCGCGCGACAGTGGCCGGCGGTGGCTCGGTCTCGGCCACGACCTCCCGGCAGCTGGGCAAGGTCCTCGTCGCCGCGAACGCGCTGCCGCAGCTGGACTCCGGCCACGCCTACGAGGTGTGGCTGACCAGCCCGGGCGCCCCGCGATCGGCGGGACTGGTCGCCGCCGAGGGCACCCTCGAAGCCGCCCTCGCCACCGGCATCGACGGTGTCGCGGTGACCGTCGAGCCCGCCACCGGATCACTGCAGCCGACCGCGCCGTCCATCGCGAACCTCGCGCTCAGCTGAACCCCGGCACGAAGGCCCGGTCACGCCAGTGGCCGGGCCTTCGTCATTGTCACCCACAGGCGTGGTCCGCCGCCGGGAACCTGTCCACTGGCCCCGACCTCTCCGAACTCCTGATGATCCATTCGTCATCCGGATCGTGTCCGATGACCGTTTGAGGAGAAGGAGAACACCGTGAGCACATTCCGCCGTCGCCTGCTCGTGACCGCCGCGCTGCCCGCCGCGGCACTCGGCTTCCTGCTCGCCGCCCCCGGCGCGGCGTCCGCCTCCACCACACCCGCCCCGGCGGCCGCACGGTCATCCGACGACGGCCACGGACACCACCACAGTCTGGCCCTGAACCTCAGCCTCGTGCTGGGCCTGCAGATCAGCGGCTACGACGGCTGGCACGATGGCGACGACTGCGACGGCGGTCTCCTGGGCGACGGCCTGCTGCTCGGCGGCTGACCTGCCCGCACACGAACGAGCGGGCACCGGGTTCCTCCGGTGCCCGCTCTGCTGTGCCTCGCTGACCGTCAGAGGGTGCGCGGAGTGTGCACGGCGGTCGTTCCAGCCCGTGGCTTGGACGTCGGCGTTGCCGCCGTTGCCCGCCGAGCCCGGAGTTGCCACCGATGGTGCTGCCGTGGTTCAGGTGGCGCCGGTGTCATCCTAGTTGCCTGAGGTCGCCGTGGTGTGCAACGTCACGCCACTCTTGTTCCAGCAACTGTGGGTTCCAGCCATCGTGGTCGCCACGACCGTGGTGGCGGCCCTCCTGCTCGTGCCCGCGGGTTGAGGTGACGGTGGTGCCGACGGTCGAGCCCAAGATGCACTGTGCCCGCCGTTGTTGTTCGTCGCGGAGTTGTGGCCGGTGCTCACGACGGTGGCGTCGCCCACCTCCTGACCGCCGTGCCGGACAGTCGTAGCGGAACACGATCCGGCTCCCTGGGGCATACACAGTCCGCATGAGCGGACGGCCAGAGATCAACATCGCCGGCGGCTGCGGACCAGAATGAGAACAGCCGAGTCAGTCCCGGGCACGCCGGAGCCAGTCCCACGCCGCCGCGGTGGTCAGGCCGTACGCCAGATGCGGGACGAGGTCGGACAGCCAGGAGTCGGCCGTCCACTCGCGCGGGTCGGTGATACCGAGGACGGCCATCGGAGCCGTGGTGCCCACATTGGCCGCGAGCCCGCAGCCGACACCCAGCACCAGCGGCGGCACGTGGCCGAGCCTCGGACGCACCAGACCGTAGAGCGCACCGGTACCGAGCCCGGCCGCGATGCCCATCAGCGCACCCAGGCCCGAGCGACGGTTATCCGTGCTGTCCTCGTCACCCAACCCCACTCCCGTGAGCTCTTGGGCGCGTCGCACGGTGTCTTCAGGCGTCGAGCTCGGTGCGCGTGCGCGGAAAACCATGTCGAGGTAGGTGACGGCGTTCAGGGCAGTTGTTCCGGCCGCACCGGCGGCGATTCCCGCAAGAAAGTTCTTGTTCATGACGTCGGAGTTCCCCTTTTCCGTCGAGGTACGCGTCGCGCTCACCACTCACCGCTCGCCCGAGTCCGCACCCACATCGACCTGCCCCGGCGTCGTTCCGGCGAGTCTCGCCGAATGCGGGAGCTGGCACGGGCCGCCGCGGAACTCAACGCGACAGTCGGGATCGAGGACGTCCTGACGCGGCTGACCCGCACCGCGGGCACGCTGGTCGGCGCGCACCGGGCTCGCGGTCCTGACCATCTCTCAGGACCCCGACCATATGATCACCCGTGTCTCCTTGTTCGACGAGTACGTCTCCGGGCGAGCTCCCGGCAGCGTCGGCGGCGACCCGGGCCGCTACACGGCGAATATCCTCGGCACATCACTCGCAAGGGCAATGACGGAGAATTCAATGGCGTCCTCGAGCTGTCGGACCCGTACGCCGGCGACGAGGCGGCGCTATGGCAGCTCGCTCGGATCGCCTCGGGTGTGCTGGAGAAGTCGCAGCTGCTGAGTCGGCAGACCGATGTGGCGCTTAACCTGCAGCGGTCGATCCTCGGCCCACGGACCTTCCCGCGGCGTTCGCCGCGCGCTAGGAACCCGCGATCGGCACGCTTGAGGTCGGCGGCGACTGGTACGACGTCGTCCCCCGCAGCGACGGCAGCTTCGGCGTGGTGGTCGGTGACATCGTCGGCCACGGCCTGCACGCCGCCGCCGTGATGGGACAGCTCCGCAGTGCAGCCAGGGCGATGTTGCTGCAGGGTGCCGGCCCTGCGCAGGTACTCACCGCGCTCGACACCTTCGCTAGACCGATGCCAGGCGCGTTCTGCAGCACCGTGTTCTGCGCCGTGATCGCCCCGTCCGCGGTCCAGGTCACCTTCAGCAGCGCCGGCCCACCCACCCGCGGTCCGGCAGCCCCCGTCGCCCCGACGCCACCACTGCGCTTCGCCCCGGCGACACGCTGCTCCTCTACACCGACGGCCTCGTCGAGCGGCGCGGCCAGTCACTCGACGTCGAGACCTCCCACGTCGCCGCCACGCTGGCCGCCAACCGGCACCTGGGCCTGGGCCAGCTCGCTGACATGCTCACCGAGCGCTTCGTCCACGCCGGCCACGACGACGACGTCGCAATCCTGCTCTATCGCAGTCCCATCGCTTCCCACCCGTCCGCCGCGGCGGAATGAAGAGGCACCCCGATGCCACAGCAGATCACTACGACGGCGGACGATGACTGCGTCACTGTCCTGGTCGCCGGCCAAGTCGACCTCACCACGGTGGCCGAGTTACGCCGGGCGTTCGCGACCGCGGCAGTGATCGTCGGCTCGTCATCGACCTCACGTGCGTCACCGACTTCGCCAGCGACGGCGTCACCGTGCTCTTCCGCCACGGCCACCTGCACCCCGAAGTCGTCGTCGCCAAAGGTGGAATCGTCGCGCAGATCCTGTCCATGACGCGCGTGGACGACGTCCTGGCTGTCCGCCACGTGTGAGCGGTCCTACGGCCTGTCTTAAGACGCAAAACCGCCTCACTCGGTCGGCGGGCGATCTCGCCCTGCGAACTCGCAGACCTCCGTCACACCAAGCCAGGGTCGCGCCTTGGTGCGACCGACCGGTCGATTCCCACTGCGGATCTCGTTCATGGGTATTCGGCGGCTGCCGCAAGCTACCAGAATCGGCGCATGTTCCACAGCCGTAAAGGGCCGTACATGCCGATGATGGCATGTTAAGGCCACTACATATCGGGTAAATCGACCATACTCAACTTTCCCACTCACTTCATTGACGGACGTGCATATTCTCGCACTAGGAGTCGAGGTTTACGAATGTGCTCGGCATAGAAGCGGTCAGATGCGTCCTTATACCGCCGGTGCGTTGAGGGCAGGAGCCATGGCAATGGGCTTGACGACGGGAACGCTGGCTTGCGCCCCGCCGAGGTCCAGCCGACGGGTGCCTGCTCAGCGTAGACCTCGCCCGCCACGTGTCGAAGCCAACGGCGACGACGCTACCTCAGGCTCGTGGATACTCAACTGGGCGCCACCCCCACCGCCATCGACAAATCGACGAGCACACAGCAAGATGAACGCTTTTCACATCACTTCCTGCTCGAGGCTGCGAACTCAGAAGCGGCTGAACGACGACTGACGCGGCCCGGCGCCAAAGCGTTCAGGACGGCGGCTGCGGCCACGCCGCGAGCCAGGTAGCGTTCTCATAGCGAATTTGGCACAGTGGAACACGACGACTCCCCGCGTCCAGCAGCGTTGGCGTGGCCAGCTTCCCCCTGGCTGATGACGAGGTACGCCGATGGTGTTTCAGCAGGTGCCATTGCAGATTCAACTCCGTCGCATCGGATGCGCGCCGGTGTGCACGCTCGCCTTCCGTGGCGCGCTCGACCCGGCGACCGCGCCGGTGGTGGGCGAGGCCATCCTCAGCCACACCTCCCCGCGCGAGGACCTGATTGTCGACCTTTCCGACGTCGACCTCGTCTCTGCCGCCGTGGCGCGGACACTTGCCCACGCTCGCTGCCGCAGCACATCGGGCCTTCGGGCACTAGGTCGTGTCTGACAATGCCTTGTCCAGGTGATCACTGCATGGAGGACGACCGCTGATCGGTAGACGATGGCCAACTTGTCGTAGCGAGT
>NZ_JBSGDR010000054.1:0-11942 GCF_053602455.1 Amycolatopsis sp. NPDC004378 | reverse complement strand
CGGGGGCGTGGGGGCTCGGCCCCCACAGGACACAAAGCGAGAGCCCTGTCTGCGACCTCCGCAGACAGGGCTCTACCAGCTCTCGCGTGGGCGATACTGGGATCGAACCAGTGACCTCTTCGGTGTGAACGAAGCGCTCTCCCGCTGAGCTAATCGCCCGCTCGCGGTGTTGGGGAAACTTTAGCGTACGACTTCCGGGCGCCTGCAAACGGGTGGTCCTGGCCGACCACACTCCGCTTACCGGCGAGTACGGAACGAACAACCCCGAGCTAGCCGGGGTTGTGCCGGGAGGGGGCCGCCTGACGGCACTTTCGACACCCGTGCGACGGTGCTATCGCCCGGCGGCTAAACCGCGCAGTATGGAGGAGTGGGTCCGCACGGGGCGCGCCGGTCGATCGCGCGTCGTGGGGTGATCACGGGCGCAACGGGGGCTGATGAGCCCGGACGGGTGATGTGCGGCGCACCCGCGACGGATTCGGCCTCCCGATGCGTCCCAGTGGTGACGCCCTCGGCCGGGCCGGGCCGGGAAGGGAGACGAAGGGTAGGACGATGCGCAACGATCACGTGACGCTCCGCTCGACGGCGGTCTTCGACCTGCTGGCGCCGCGGACGCCCGCGGTTCCGGTCAAGGTGGAGCTGCGCTACGACACACGCGACCCGTACGCGGTCGTCGCCGCCTTCCGCACCGGCCGCGCCGGCTGGGTCGAATGGGTGTACGCGCGCGACCTCCTCGCGGACGGCCTGCTGGCCGACGCGGGTGACGGGGACGTCCGCATCCGTCCTTCGGTCGAAGACCCCGAGTCCGTGCTGATCGAGCTGAACTCGCCGTCCGGGCACGCCATGTTCGAGGCGTCCGCCCAGGAGCTGGCCGACTTCCTCGACCGGACCTACGACGTCGTGCTGCCGGGCAACGAGCACCTGTGGGTCGACGTCGACGACGCGCTCACCCACCTCATCCCCCACGATCTGGCCTGATGACGGGCTTGCAACGGCGGAGTGACACCCCGGTGTCGCCGCCGTTTTCGGGGTCCGATATGGTTTTCCCACACCACGGCGACGGGGTCACCGACACCCGGAACCGCGGAATGCGGATGTAGCGCAGCTGGTAGCGCATCACCTTGCCAAGGTGAGGGTCGCGGGTTCGAATCCCGTCATCCGCTCGGTAGGCTCTCGAGCCTGGCACGGTGGAGTGGCCGAGAGGCGAGGCAACGGCCTGCAAAGCCGTGTACACGGGTTCGAATCCCGTCTCCACCTCGCGCGATTAGCTCAGCGGGAGAGCGCTTCCCTGACACGGAAGAGGTCACTGGTTCAATCCCAGTATCGCGCACGCAAGACTGAAGCCCGGCCCCTCCTCGGAGGGGCCGGGCTTCAGTCGTCAGAGGGGCCGGGCTCTCGTGTGCCAACGCTCCGGGCGTGCCGCTCCCCCACATCGTCGAGTCCTCTCCCGCTCCACGCCGACCGCCAGGGTTTGCGCCGATGCAACATTTCGTGTTTTAGTTGCATTCAGCGTCGCGACGAGGCGGCGCCGGTCGAGAGGAACCGCATGCGCGCACCACGGCGACGCCGCCTGTTTGCCTTTACCGCCACGGTCTTCCTCTCCGCGGTCAGCGTGCTCGGTTCGGCTGACGCCGCCGTGGCGGGCACGCCCGGCTACGCGCCCGTCGACCATCCGGGACCGGCGCTCACGGTTCCCGCCGCCGACCTCGCGAACAGCCTCCGGTGCACCGGAAACCTCCGCGACGCCACCCGGGAGCCGGTTCTGCTGACTCCGGCCACCACCGTCGACAGCGACCAGAACTTCGGCTTCACCTACGAGCCGCTCTTCCGGAAACTCGGGATTCCGTACTGCGCCTCGGATTCGGCGACCGACCGCTACAACATGGGCGACATGCAGGTCCGCGCGCAGTACGTCACCTACGGCATCCGCGAGATGCACCGGCTCGCCGGGCGCAAGATCGCCGTCATGGGCCACAGCCAGGGCGGCATGATCATGCGCTGGTCGCTGCGGTTCTGGCCGGACACCCGGGACATGGTGGACGACGTGATCGGGATGGCGGGCACCAACCACGGGTCGGTGCTCGTGCCGGCGCTGTGCGTCCCGGACTGCGCGGCCTCGCTGTGGCAGCAACGCGCGAACTCGGACTTCGTGAAGGCCCTCAACTCCGGCCAGGAAACCTTTCCCGGCATCAGCTACACCGAGATCTACTCCCGCACCGACGAGTTCGTGCAACCCAACCTCGACGACCACGGCACCTCGTCGGTGCACGGCGGCGGTGGCGCCATCACGAACGTGGCCGTGCAGGACGTCTGCCCGCTCGCCGTGCCCGAGCACCTGCTCATCGGCACGCTGGACCCGGTCACCTCGGCCCTCGCCGTGGACGCGCTGACCCACCCCGGGCCCGCCGATCCCGCCCGCGTCGGCACGAAGCCCTGCGGCCGGCTCCTGATGCCCGGGGCGGACCCGGTGGCCGGCCCGCTCGAGTTCGCCACGTTGACCGTGCAGGTCGCGGCCCAGCTGACGGTCGCGGCGCACCGCGTTCCCGCCGAACCTCCCCTGGCCTGCTACGTCACCGCGAGCTGCCCTCGATGACCGCTCCCGGCACCCGGAAGAAGCCCGACCGCGAAGCCGCGCTCCAGCTGGCCCGGCGCATGTTCACCGCGCGGCAACGGGTCGAGGTCAACGACCTCGCCGCGGCGCTCAACGTGAACCGGGTGACGATCTACCGGTGGCTCGGCGACCGGGACGGCGTGCTCGCCGAGGTGATCTGGCGCCTCGGGGAGCGGACCATCCGGGAGGCGTACGCCGCGGCGGAGGGAACCGGCGGCACGCGGATCGCGAACACGATGTCCGTGTTCGTCCGGCAAACCCTGGCCCACGCCGGGATGCGCCACTTCCTCACGTCCGAAACCGAAACCGCGCTGCGCGTGCTGACCCGCGGCGAGCAGACCTTCCAGCCTCGGCTCGTCGCGCTGGTCGAGGAACTGCTGACCCGCGAACACGAGGCAGGCGCGCTGACCGCCGGGGAACTCGGCCTGCACGACCTCGCCTACCTGTGCGTCCGGGTCGGCGAATCGTTCGTCTACACCGACGCCATCACGGGCGAGCCACCGGACCCCGACCGCGCGGAACGAGCCCTGCACTACTTGCTGCGCTGACGCGCTCGAGGCGCCCGGTCGGAGCCGCGCCGGCCTCCGACGAAGCGCGGGCTGCTGGTCCGAACGGCCTTGTCCGTCAGGGCAGGCCCGGCAGCAGCTTGTCCAAGGTGATCGGCAGGTCGCGCACCCGGACGCCGGTGGCGTGGAACACCGCGTTGGCCACCGCGGCCGCGGTCCCGACGATGCCGATCTCTCCGACGCCCTTCGTGCCCATCGGGTTCAGGTGCGGGTCGTGCTCGTCGAGCCAGTCCGCGCGGAGGTCTGCGACGTCCGCGTTGGCCGCGATGTGGTACTCGGCGAAGTCGTGGTTGACGACGTGCCCGAAGCACGGGTCGACGACGCTGGTTTCGTGCAGGGCCATGGACAGGCCCATCGTCATGCCGCCCAGGAACTGCGACCGGGCCGTGCGCGGGTTGACGATGCGGCCCGCCGCGAACGTGCCGTGCAGCCGCGCGACGCGGATCTCGCCGGTGTCGGCGTTGACGCGCGCCTCGGCGAACTGGGCCCCGAACGCGTACATCGCGTAGTGCTCCTCGGCCGGGTTTTCCGGCGTGTCGCCTTGGGCTTCGTCGCCGTCTTCGGGGTCCGGGCCGTACTTCTCGCGGAACACCCGGGCCGCCTCGACCACGGCCGAACCCCAGGACGCCACCCCGCTGGACCCGCCGGCGACCGTGGCGGGCGGCAGGTCGGTGTCGCCGATCCGGACTTCGACCTGCGCGGCCGGCACGCCGAGGGCGTCGGCGGCGATCTGCGGCAGCACCGTCCACGTGCCGGTGCCGAGGTCGGCCGCGCCGATCTCGACGACGTGGTGACCGTCCTCGAACCGGACGGTCGCGGTCGAGCCCGGCATCCGGTTCGCCGGGTAGACCGAGGCCGCGACGCCGGTGCCGACCAGCCACGCCCCGTCGCGGCGGCTCCCGGGACGTGGGTCGCGCTCCGCCCAGCCGAAGTTCGCGGCGCCGGTGCGCAGGCATTCGACGAGGCCCCGGCTGGAGAACGGGTTCCCGGAGTCGGGGTCCCGCTCGGGTTCGTTGCGCACGCGCAGCTCGATCGGGTCGAGGCCGAGTTCGGTGGCGAGCTCGTCCATCGCGACCTCGGGGCCGAACATGCCCGGGCACTCCCCCGGTGCCCGCATCCACGACGGCACCGGCACGTCGAGCGCGGCGAGCCGGTGCGTGGTGCTCCGGTTCGGCGCGGCGTACATCATCCGCGCCGGCATCGCGGTCTGCTCGGCGAACTCCTTGATCCGCGACGTCTGCTCGACGACGTCGAGCCGCAACGACCGCAGCCGCCCGTCCCGGCCGGCGCCGAGCCGCATCCGCTGGATCGTCGGCGTGCGGTACCCGGCCAGGCCGAACATCTGCTGCCGGGTCAGGGCGAGCCGCACCGGCCGGCCCGGTACCGCCCGCGCGGCCAAGGCCGCGAGCACGACGTTGGCGTGGACGGTGCCCTTGGACCCGAACCCGCCGCCGACGTACGGGCTGATCACCCGCACCCGGTCGAGCGGAAGCCCGAACACCTTCGCGACGCTCTTGCGCGCGGGGTGCACGCCCTGCGTGGAATCCCACAGCGTCAGCGTTCCGCCGTCCCAGAGCGCCGTCGTGGAGTGCGGTTCGAGCGGGTTGTTGTGGTACATCGCCGTGGTGTACGTCCGGTCCACGGTGACGTCGGCGTCGCGGAAGGCGGCGTCCGCGTCGCCTTCGGAGCTGTCGGTCGGGAACGACGGGTTGACCGTGTCCGGTTTGTACAGGTCGTCGCGGTCCGCGGACAGCGTGACATCGGCGGTCTCGGTGTCGTACTCGACCTCGACCAGGTCGGCGGCGTGCCGGGCGGTTTCGGAGGTTTCGGCGACGACGAGCCCGATCACGCGGCCCCGGAACGGGATTTCGCAGTCCTGCAGCACGGCCAGCTCGGCGTCGTCGGTGTCGGCGAGCCGCTCGGCGGTGAACGGCGTCACCACCCGCAGGACGCCGTCGAGCGATTCGGCTTCGACGGTGCCGACCCGGGTGCAGCGCCCGAGGGCGATGGTCGACTGGACCAGGTGGCAGTGGACCGGCCGGTCGACGTCCACTTCGAAGGCGTACGGCGCGGTGCCGGTGACCTTGGCGCCGGCGTCCCGGCGCACGTGGTCCTGGCCGATCGCCGAAGGCTCGAGCAACCCGGTCACCGGTCCGCCTCCTCGGTGGTCAGATCGCGCAACACTGCGGCGAGCGTTCGCCTGGCGAGCGAAACCTTGAACGCGTTCCCCCCATCGGCGCCGTCGATCGGGCGGGCGTCGGCGAGCTCCGCGTCGGCCGCTGCCAGGAACACCTCCCGGGACGGGCGTTCGCCGCGCAGCACCTCTTCGGCGCGGTACGCGCGCCACGGCTTGTGCGCGACACCGCCGAGCGCTACCCGCACGTCCTCGAGCACACCGTCCACAAGGGACACCCCGGCCGCGACGGAGATCAGTGCGAAGGCGTAGGAAGCGCGATCGCGGACCTTGCGGTAGGCCGAGCGCCGGGCGCACGCCGTCGCGGGCAGGGTGATCTCCGTGATCAGGTCCCCGTGGCCGAGCACGGTGTCCCGCTCCGGGTGCTCACCCGGCAGGCGGTGCAGCTCGGTGAAGGCGACGACGCGTTCCCCGTCCGGGTCGAGGACGCGGACCTCGGCGTCGAGTGCGGCCAAGGCCACCGCCATGTCCGACGGGTGGGTGGCGACGCAGTGCTCGGAGGCACCGAGGATCGCGTGGTAGCGGGTGTAGCCGCCCAGCGCCGAGCAGCCGGATCCCGGCGATCGCTTGTTGCACGGCGTGCTGACGTCCTGGAAGTAGACGCACCGGGTGCGCTGCAACGGGTTCCCGCCGGTGGTCGCCATGTTCCGCAGCTGCCCGGACGCTCCCGAGAGGAGTGCTTCGGCCAGCACGGGGTAGCGCTCCCGCACTCGCCGGTCGGCGGCCAGGTCGCTGTTGCGGACGCCCGCGCCGACGACGAGCCCGCCGCGGTCGTCCTCGCGGATGCCGGACGACGTCAGCTTCGAGACGTCGACGAGCAGGCCCGGCGCGGTGATCCCGAGCTTGAGGTGGTCGACCAGGTTGGTACCGCCCGCCAGGTACGTCGCCGACGGGTCGGCCGCGACGGCCCGGACGGCGTCGGCCGCGGATCCCGGCCGGTCGAGCGTGAAGGGTTTCACCGGTTCTCCCCCGCCTGCCGGATCGCCGCGACGATGCCGACGTAGGCGCCGCAGCGGCAGAGGTTCCCGCTCATCCGCTCGGCGATCTCCTCATCGGTCCACTGCGGAGTGTCCGAAACGGACGGCGTGACGTGGCTGGGCGCGCCGGCGTCGAATTCGGCGAGCAGCCCCACGGCGGAGCAGACCTGGCCGGGCGTGCAGTAGCCGCACTGGAACCCGTCGTGGTCGACGAACGCCTGCTGCACGCCGTCGTCCCCGGACAGGCCCGACGCGGTGGTCACGTCGGCGCCGTCGCAGGTCAGCGCCAGGGTCAAGCAGGCGAGCACCCGGCGGCCGTCGAGCAGCACCGTGCAGGCGCCGCACTGCCCGTGGTCGCAGCCCTTCTTGGGGCTGGTCACCCCGAGCTGTTCGCGGAGCAGGTCCAGCAGGGTCCGCCTCGGGTCCACGTCAGGCCGGTACGCCGTGCCGTCGACCCGCAGGTCGATGGTGCGGGACAGGCCCGCGGTTCCGGTGGTCGCCATGCGCCGCTCCTCGTCCGTGAGCTGTCCGGTTACCCGGCCGCCCCGCCGGAAAACCCCAGGTTCCGGCGGGGTGGCAGAAGCGGCCGGGTGCGCGGGCCTGTTCGGGCGGCCCGAAGTGGCCGCCGACGTGTGGGGTCCCGAGGGCGAGCTGACAGACTCAGGCCGTGATCCTCGGATACGTCCTCGCCGTGCTGGCTGCCGTCGCCTCCGGCAGTGGCTCCATCCTCGAGTCCGCCGGAGTTCGCCGGGCCGGTGCCTACGGCGGCTCGCCCCAGGACCTCGTCGCGCTGCGGCGGCAGCCGCTCTACTTCCTCGGCGTCGGGGTGGATCTGCTCGGGTTCGTCTTCGCCGCCGCCGCGCTGCACCGCCTGCCGCTGTTCCTCGTCCAGTCGGTGCTCGCCTTCAGCGTCGGCGTCACCGCGACGATCTCCGCCATCCTCGGCGTCCGGCTGGCCGGTGCCGGGTGGGCCGCTCTGGGTGTCGGCGCCACCGGCCTGGTCCTGCTCGGACTGTCCGCCGATCCGGGGCCGGCGCAGCCGCTGCCGACCGGCTGGAAGCTGCTGCTGGTCGGCGTGGCGGTCGTGATCGCGGCCGTCGCGTTCGCCGTTCAGCGCCGCACCAGCCGATGGTCGCCGATCGTGCTGGGGTTCTGCGCCGGGCTGGGGTTCAGCGCCGTCGGAGTCTCCGCCCGCACGCTCGACGCGTCCGGTCCGGTCTGGCGCCTCGTCCTGGAGCCGGCGATCTGGGCGATGATCGCCAACGGCCTGGTCGCCGCGATCGCGTTCGCGATGGCCCTGCAACGCGGCCGTGCCACCGCGGTCACCGCCATCATGTTCACCACCAACACGGCGGTGTCCTCGCTCATCGGTGTGGTGGTGCTGGACGACGACGTCCGGGCCGGCTTCACCGCCGCGGCGGTCGCGGGGTTCGTCCTGGCCGTCACCGGCGCGATCGCCACCGCGCACTACGCGGCGGCGCACCAGCCGACCACTACCTGAGGCCTCCCGGGCCGGCGACGGAGACCGGCTGAGCACGACCGGTGACCGCTTCGCTCGTGGTCGTCAGCACCGCCGACAGCCGCGCCAGCACCTCCGGGTGCACGCGGTAGTAGATCCACGTGCCGCGCCGGTCGCCGGTGATCAACCCGGACTCGCGCAACACCTTCAAGTGATGAGAAATGGTCGGGCCGGTCAGGTCGAAGGCATCCGTCAGGTCGCACACGCACGCCTCGCCCCCGGCGTGGGACGCGATCAGCGAGAGCAGCCGCAGCCGGACCGGGTCGGCCATCGCCTTGAACAGGTGCGACAGCTCGACCGCCTGGTCCTGCGTCAGCGGCTCCCGGGCCAGGGGCGCGCAGCAGGCGTCCATCGCGAGAAGCGGCAGTTCCTTCGACACACCTCTATATTGACAGGCTTCTATTCAGTGGGCAATGCTGCTTAGACAAACATCTATGCAGGGAGGTAGCCGGGATGTCACGGGTACAGCTGGCTCTGCGGGTCGGAGACCTGGCCGGATCGATCGACTTCTATTCGAAGCTCTTCGGGGCGGAACCGGCGAAGCTCCGGCCGGGCTACGCGAACTTCGCGATCGAGGAGCCGGCGCTGAAGCTGGTGCTCTTGGAGGGCGAGCTGGGCCAGGAGACGGTGCTGGACCACCTCGGCGTCGAGGTCGAGTCGACCGACCAGGTCAACGCCGCGACCCAGCGGCTGACCGGCGAAGGGCTCGAGACGCTTACCGAGGACGACACCACGTGCTGCTACGCGGTGCAGGACAAGGTGTGGGTGCACGGGCCGGGCAAGGAGCCGTGGGAGGTCTACACGGTGAAGGGCGACTCGACGACGTTCGGCACGGACAGCGCCGCGCTGGTCACCCCGGCGACGTGCTGCACGCCGGACGCCGAGACCGGCGTGACGGCGAAGCCGGGGGGCTGCTGCTCCTGAGCGCGCTTTCCTAAGTGCCGACGCGGGCGCTGCGGCGTTCGATCATGACGACGTCACGCCACACGCCGTGGTGCCGGCCGACGCGTTCGCGGACGCCGATCTCCCGGAACCCGGCTCGGCCGTGCAGCTCCCGGCTGGCGGTGTTCTCGGGGAACACGCCGCTCTGGATCGTCCAGATGCCCGCGTTCTCGGTCGAGGCGACCAGTGCGGCCAGCAGTGCCTGCCCGACACCGCGGCCCTGCGCCCGCGGATCGACGTAGACGCTGTGCTCGACGACCCCGGCGTACACGCACCGCGAGGACCCCGCGGAGACCGCGACCCAGCCGACGACCCGCCCCGCCGGGTCGAGCGCGACCAGGCGATGTTCCGGAAGGTGCGCGGCGTCCCAGGTCTCCCACGGGGGCGCGGTGAGCTCGAAGCTCGCCTGGCCGGTGTCCAGCCCGGCCTGGTAGATCGCCAGCACTGGGCCGGCGTGCCCGGCCGTCATGGTCACGACCTCGGCCGGCTTGGCGGCGTGGGCGAGGGTGTCAGTCATGGCGGTGACGACGTCGACGGGAGGCGTCCGGCAGACCGCGGCCCATGAGGACGTCCGCGGCGCTCGGGAAGCACGACACGCACGCTTCGTTGACCCGGTAGAGCCGAGCGGTCCCCCTGGGCTCGACCAGCACGAACCCGGTGCCGGCGAGGACCTTGAGGTGCGCGGAGACGGTCGACTGCCCCACGCTGACCTGCTCGACGATCTTCCCCACCGTCATCGGGTCGCCGGTCTCGGCGAGCAGGTTGAGGATCTGCACGCGCGTCGGGTCGGCGAGCACCCGGAACCACCCGGCATAGGTCTTCGCGGTCTCCCGGTCCAGCACGGGTGCTCCCTTCATCGTCCATCGACGATAAACGATGAAGGGCCGGGACGGAAGGCGGCCGGATCTGATGGTCCGGTCCGGACGGTTTCCGACCTACGCGTTCGACGGCGGCTTCGGCGAGGTCACGGGCAGGCCTCCGGCGATACGAGCACCGTTGGACGCCGGCCGGCCACCGGGTCGCGGCTTCGGCGCAGGCGGGCGCGGACCGCGCCCACGACGCCGCGGGCGCTGATCATCGCCTGGACGCTGATCAGGACCCACACGAAGTTGGCCGCGACCGCGGGCCACGCGCCGTTGGCGGCGGCCGAAACTCCCAGCAGTGCGGCGCCCGACAGGTTGAGCGACTGGAACGTGGCCGAATCCGGTTCGACCACGCGACGGGAAACCAGGCCGTACGCGGCCGCCGTACCGAGGGCTCCCGCCCACCCGGCCGCGGTGGCGGCCAGGGACAACATTTCCTCCATGCCGCCATCGTGACCGGCGGACGGGGTGCAGCGCAATCGAAGTTCTCTGCTCAGGGGGTTAAGCTCTGCTGAATGCAGATCGATCCGCGCCGGCTCGCCGTCCTGCTGGCCGTGCACCGTGCCGGGGGCGTGCTCGCCGCCGGCGATCTCCTGCACCTGACGCCCTCGGCGGTGTCCCAGCAGATCGCCCGCCTCGAAGAGTCGATCGGTGTCGCGGTGCTGGACCGGCAGCCCACCGGTGCCGTCCTGACCCCCGCCGGGCGGGTGCTGGCCGAGGCCGCCGAACACATCGAGGCCGAACTGATCGACGCACGCAAAGCCCTTGCCGCGCTTCGGGAAGACGTGACCGGCACCGTCGTCATCGCGGCCTTCCAGTCCGTCATCCGCACCCTGCTGATCCCGCTCCTGCACCGGCTGCGCGAGGAGTTCCCCGCCCTGGAGGTGGTGATCCGCGAGATGGAGACCCGGAAGGCGCTGCAGTCCCTGCGCTCGGGCGCGGTCGACCTGCTCATCCTCGAAGACGAAAGCCCGGCGGGCCGAGGGAAGCCGACGCGGGGTACCCGGGACGTCCCCGTGCTCGAAGAGCCGTGGCTGGTGATCCTTCCCACCGGCACGGCCGACCCGGTGAGCACGGCCGACCTCGAGCACCTCACCTGGCTCGGCGTCGACTCCGAAACGGCGGCGCACGCGGCCACCGAGCGCACCCGCCGCGGGCTCCCGGCGGCACCCGCGCCCGGGCACAGCTACTACGACTACAACGTGGCGCTGTCGATGGTCGCGGGCGGCCTGGGCATCGCGCTCGTGCCCGCGCTCGCGGTGCGGGAAGCCGTGCCGGACGGGGTGAAGGCGGTGTCCCTGCCCGGGCTAGGGACCCGTACCCTCGTCGCCCGCCACCGGACCACCCGCTCCGAGCCGCGCAAGGAGGTGGTGACCGTCCTCGACGCGATCGTCACCTTCGCCGCCGGCCTCGACGTGGCCGCGGCGTGGACCGGGGACTCGGCGCACGCCGGCTGATCGCTTTCACGCTGCGGTGAAGGTGACGTTGTGCCAGCCGGTCGCGCCGTCGGGGACGGTGCCCGCGCGCTGGTCGGTCTGCGTGTAGCCGGACTTGTCGGTGGCGCGGCAGAACACCTGGTGCACCCCGGCGGGCAGGTCGATCTCGGTCCACCACATCCGCCAGGTGTCGAGGTTGACCTCGTGTGACAGCGTGGTCTCCTGCCACGGCCCTTGGTCGACGCGGACCTCCACCTTCTCGATCCCGGTGTGCTGGGCCCACGCGACCCCCGCGACCCGGACCTTTCCCGTTCGGACGTTCGCGAACCCGCGGTGGGAGTCGATGCGCGACTCGGTCTTGATCGGCGCCTCGCGAGCCCAGCTGCGCTTGAGCCAGTAGGCCTGCCGCGCCGCCCACGTCGTCACTTCGATGTCCACGACCCACTTCGTCGCCGACACGTACCCGTACAACCCCGGCGTGACCAGCCGCGCCGGAAACCCGTGCTCCAGGGGCAACGGCTCGCCGTTCATCCCGATCGCCAGCATCGCCCCACGGGCGCGGTCCTGCGCCGCCGCGACCGGGGTACCCGAGGTCCACCCGTCGACGCTGGTGCAGAACAACTGCTCGGCACCGGGTTTCACCCCGGCCTCGGCGAGCAGGTCGGCCAGGTCGACCCCGACGAAGTTCGACGTCGACACATAATCGCCACCGACCTCATTGGACACACACGTCATCGTAACCGTGCGCTCGACCAGCGGCCGGTTGCGGATGTCCTGGTAGCCGAAGCGGATTTCGCGGTCGACCATGCCGTGCAGCCGCAGGCTCCAGTCCTCGGT
>NZ_JBSGDR010000053.1:0-14106 GCF_053602455.1 Amycolatopsis sp. NPDC004378 | reverse complement strand
CGGTCACAACACCCCGGCCGAAACCCGCATCAACCACTACGCTCAGGCCTCAGCTGCCTGAAAACCCCGTGTCCGCCTCACCGGGGCAACTCCACGTGTCGGCCCGCCGATCACGCGAGTCGACCACTCGATCACACGTGTCGACCCTTCGCGCACAAGCCGTCCGCGGATCACCCGATGTGCTTCAGCGCCTCCCGCCGCGAGAGCCCGGACAGTCACAAAGGACCGCACCCAGTCCGGCGATGTCTTCGCGTACTCCCGCAGGGCCCAGCCGATTCCCTTGCGCAGGAAGAACTCCGGTTCGGCGATCGCCGGCTCGATCGCGCGGACCAGCAGATCGGTGTCCGTTTCCTCCTTGGCCCCGACCTGGCAGATGATCGCCGTGCGGCGACGCCAGAGGTCGTGGTCCGCCGCCCAGCGCAGCATCAGCCGGGTGAGCTCGGGCCGGTGCGACCGCAGGATCGGGCCGATCCGGCGGATCGCCAGCTCGTCCACGTAGTCCCACCAAGCGCCGCTGACGATCATCTCCTCGTACATCGGGACCAGGTCCGGGTCCTGCCACTGCCGGTACGCCCGGTGCCCGGAAAGCGCGATGGCCGCGTAGCGCTCCTCCCGGAATTCGGCGGTGCGCCACAACTCCAGCACGGTCGCCGAATATTTCACCCGATCCGGCACTATATGGTCGGCGAGTACCCCCTTGAGGAACGCACTTCGCTCCGGTGAGGCCACCCCACGGAACGGCATGGCGGACTTCATGTACGCCTGCATCGCGGTCGCCTTCACCGGGTCGGCCAGCTCGGCCAGCCCCGTGCGGATCGCCTTGACCAGCTGTTCGTCCGCGCTCATGCGTCCTCCCGTCGCCCTCGTGCGGTCCGGAGCGTACTGCCGGGCACCGACAGTTCCAGGGCTCGGCCGCGGCCGCAGGTCCCGACGAAAGACGGATGGCGGAAGTCGCGCCGGTCGGCGAGATTGTCGAAGGTTGCCGGTAGTTTCGCCGGAATCCGGCGAACTCTGTCGAATGCGGATGAAAAGGACGACTGTGAAGAGAATCGTTGCCGCCGTCGCCGCCGCGGGTCTCGCGGCCGGGCTGATGGCCGCCGCGCCCGCCGCTTCGGCGGATCCCGGGGTGCAGTTCACCCCCGCGCCGATCGCCTGGGGGCCGTGCACGTCGGCGAGCCTGAAGGCCGCCGGCGCCGAGTGCGGTTTCCTCGAGGTGCCGATGGACTACGCGAAGCCGGGCGGGGCGAAGGTCTCCGTCGCGGTGTCGCGGATCAAGCACAAGACCCCGCAGTCGCAGGGGATCATGCTGGTGAACCCAGGCGGCCCGGGCGGGTCCGGCCTCGGGCTCTCGGTGCTCGGCAAGTACGTGCCGAACCACGCGGGCGACAACTACGACTGGATCGGCTTCGACCCGCGGGGCGTCGGGTCCAGCAAGCCCGCGCTGACCTGCGACGGGAACTACTTCAGCTACAACCGGCCGGCCTACGTGCCGACGACGCCGCAGCTGGAGAAGACCTGGCTCGACCGTTCGAAGGGCTACGCCGAGGCCTGCAGGAAGAACGGCGAAATCCTCAACCACCTGAAGACGACCGACGTCGCGCAGGACATGGACAGCCTCCGCAAGGCGCTCGGCGAGAAGCAGATCAACTACTACGGCTTCTCCTACGGCACCTACCTCGGCCAGGTGTACAGCACGCTGTACCCGAAGAACGTCCGCCGGATGGTGCTCGACGGCAACGTCGACCCGCGGAAGGTCTGGTACCAGGCCAACCTCGACCAGGACGTCGCGTTCGACAAGAACATCAAGATCTACTTCGACTGGCTCGCGAAGTACGACAACGTCTACCACCTCGGCAAGACCGGTTCCGCCGTCGAGAAGCTGTGGTACGACACGCAGCGCAAGCTCGCCAAGAACCCGGCGGGCGGGGTGATCGGCGGCGACGAGTGGACCGACATCTTCCTGCAGGCCGGCTACTACGTCTTCGGCTGGGTCGACATGGCCAAGGCGTTCGACGGGTACGTGCACAAGGGTGACTGGCAGACGCTCAAGTCGCTCTACGACGACTCGAACCCGCCCGGCAACGACAACGGCTTCGCCGTGTACCTCGGCGTGCAGTGCACCGACGTGCAGTGGCCGACCAGCTGGAACAAGTGGCGCTTCGACAACTGGCTGACCTACGCCAAGGCCCCGTTCGAGACCTGGGGCAACGCCTGGTTCAACGCGCCGTGCGTGTTCTGGCCGGCGAAGGCGGGCAAGCCGGTGGACATCGACGGCCGCAAGGTGGCCGGCGCGCTGCTGATCAGCGAGGAGCTCGACGCCGCCACGCCGTACCCCGGCAGCCTCGAGGTCCGCAAGCGGTACCCGAACTCGAGCCTGATCAGCGCGCCCGGTGGCACGACGCACGCCGGCTCGCTGTCCGGGGTGTCCTGTGTGGACGACAAGATCGCCGACTACCTGGCCAACGGCACCCTGCCGAAGCGCCAGCCCGGCAACCACTCGGACGTCCAGTGCAGCCCGGTCCCGCCGCCGGTGCCCGACGGCGCCGCCGCGCAGAAGTCGGACAGCTCCGCGAAGGCCGCCCAGGAGAAGCAGAGCACGCTGGCCCAGCTGCTGCACTTCTGAGCGCAAGCTCCGCACGGTGCCCCGGTCCGGTTCGCCCGGACCGGGGCACCGTCTTGTCCGGCGGTGTCCCATCGTCGCCTCCCGATCACGTGGTGTGGTCGCCGGAGACGTTAGGGGAGGGGGCCGACAATTTCGGAGCGAAGTCGGCCGTGAGCAGCGCGTGGCCGAAAACTGTCGGGGGTGCGCGCTAGCTTCACGGCATGTCGATCATCGAAGAGCGCCGGACCGAGGTCCGGGCGCAGGAGATCACCTACCAGATCGCGGTCGCCACCAGGACGGACGACGACCGCGCCGAACCGAACACCCGGGTGATGATCACCCTGGAAGCCGGTGGCCCCACGGGCGAACCGGTCGCCGAGGGCAGCCTGGACCTGGACGTCGCGGTGGCGTCCACGGTCGCCGACCTGGTCGCGGACGGGCTGCTGTCCGCGACCGGCGGGGGCCGGGCACCGCGGCGAAGATCCGCGGGCCGTCCTGCGCAGCAGGGCCGCCCGTGGAACGAGGAGATGGACGCGGAGCTGGAGAGCCGGTGGATCGCGGGCGAGAGCGTGGCGGACATCGCGGCGTACTTCGAACGCACTCCCGGCGGCATCCGCGCCCGGCTGCCCCGCGTGGGCTGCGACCCGGAGAACCCGGGCTGCTACCTCCCCGTGCCGCCGAGCCGGCGCGTGGACCTGGACGAAGGCGAGCCCACCTGAGCGCGGCGGGCCGGTCCACGAAGGACCGGCCCGCCGCCTCATGCCCGGCAACGTCCAGGGAGGAAGAACCGTGCCCTATCACCGATCACGTTCGCGCGCCGGAAGCCGCCGCGGCGGCCCGGTCCGCGAGCACCCGCAGGTGCTCGACCAGTTCCGGCGGTTCCTCGACCGTGAACGCGCACCCCAGGCCCAGCAACCGGAACGCGAGCCAGTCCAGGGTGTCCGGGTGACTGCGCCACCGGCAGCGGCCGTCCGCCAGTTCGGTCAGCTCGCCGGCGGCCGCGCCGAGCCGGGGTGCGACCCGCGACGCCGGTTCCGCCACCACGGCCACCGCCCGGTACGTCGGCACGAGGTCGTAGAGCCGTTCGACGACGTAGGCCGCCAGGTCCGTCGCCGGCGGCTTGCGCTGGGCCGCGCGGCCGCCGGTCGCCTGGGCGTCGCGGACCCGGTCGGCCCGGAAGACGCGCCAGTCCGCGCGGTCGAGGTCGTAGGCCACCAGGTACCAGCGGCGGCCGGCCGCGACCAGCCGGAGCGGCTCGGCCCGGCGCCGCGTCTCGGTGCCGTCGTTCGCGCGGTAGCGGAAGCGGACGCTCTCGTGGTTGGTGATCGCGCCGGCGAACACCGTCAGCTGGGCGGGGTCGACGGCCGGTCCCGCGGCCGGCACGGCGACCGTCGCCGTGCCGATCGTGCCCACCCGGCGGCGCAGCCGCGCCGGCAGGACCTGCTCCAGCTTGGCCAGCGCCCGCACGGACGCTTCCTCGATCCCGGCGACGGTCTGCCCGGCGGCGGTCCGCAGTCCCACGGCGATCGCGACGGCTTCGTCGTCCTCGAGGACCAGTGGTGGCATCGCCGTGCCGGCCACCAGCCGGTACCCGCCCGCGACACCGCGGCTGGCCTCCACCGGGTAGCCGAGGTCGCGCAGCCGGTCGACGTCGCGGCGGATCGTGCGCGGGCTGACGCCGAGCCGGTCGGCCAGCTCGCTGCCCGGCCACTCGCGCGGCGTCTGGAGCAGCGAGAGCAGGCCGAGCAGCCGCGCCGGGGTGTCCGTCATCGGCCCAGCATCCCAAGGTGGCGGGCACCACTTCCCGGTAATCCCGTTTGTTTAGCCTTGCAAGGGCGTGCATAATCATGCGTATGACGGTGAACATCGCGGTGGCCGGAGCCAGCGGATACGCGGGCGGTGAGCTGCTGCGCCTGCTCCTGACCCATCCCGAGGTCGAGATCGGCGCCCTCACGGCCGCCAGCAGCGCGGGTACGAAGCTCGGCGTCCACCAGCCCCACCTCGTCCCCCTCGCCGACCGCGTCCTGGCCGAGACGACGCCGGAGACCCTCGCCGGCCACGACGTCGTGTTCCTCGCGCTGCCCCACGGGCACTCCGCGGAGATCGCGGCGCAGCTCGGCCCGGACGTCCTGGTCGTCGACATGGGCGCCGACCACCGCCTGGCCGACCCGGCCGACTGGCAGCGCTGGTATGGCGGCGACCACGCCGGCCAGTGGCCGTACGGCCTGCCCGAGCTGCCCGGTGCCCGCGAGAAGCTGACCGGCACCAAGCGCGTCGCCGTGCCCGGCTGCTTCCCGACCGGCGGGTCCCTGGCCCTGGCGCCGGCGTTCGCCGCCGGCCTGGTCGAGCCGGACGTCACGGTCGTCGCGGTCACCGGCACCTCCGGCGCCGGCAAGAGCCTGAAGCCGAACCTGCTCGGCTCCGAGGTGATGGGCTCGGCGAGCGCGTACGGCGTCGGCGGCGCCCACCGCCACACCCCCGAGTTCGCGCAGAACCTCTCGGCCGTCGCGGGGGAGAAGGTCACCGTGTCCTTCACCCCGGTGCTCGCGCCGATGCCCCGCGGCATTCTCACCACGGCGAGCGCGCCGCTGAAGGACGACGTCGACGAGGCCGCCGCCCGCGCGGCCTACGAAAAGGCGTACGACGCCGAGCCGTTCGTCCAGCTGCTGCCCGCGGGCGCCTGGCCGGCCACCTCGGCGACGCTCGGCTCGAACAACGTCCAGCTGCAGGTCACGGTCGACGCCGACGCCCGGCGCCTGGTCGTCGTCGCGGCGATCGACAACCTCACCAAGGGCACCGCCGGCGGTGCCGTCCAGTCGATGAACCTGGCTCTCGGCTTCCCCGAGACCACCGGCCTTTCCATCGTAGGAGTCGCACCGTGACCGTCACCGGCCCCCAGGGCTTCCGCGCCGCCGGCGTCGCCGCCGGGATCAAGGCCTCCGGCGCCCTCGACCTCACGCTGGTCGTCAACGACGGCCCGCTCGACGTCGCGGCCGGCGTGTTCACCCGCAACGTCATCAAGGCCGCGCCGGTGCTGTGGTCCCAAGAGGTGCTCAAGCAGCAGCGGCTGAAGGCCGTCGTGCTGAACTCGGGCGGTGCCAACGCGGCCACCGGCCCCGGCGGCTTCCAGGACACCCACGCCACCGCCGAAAAGGTCGCCGACGTCCTGCAGGCGGGCGCGATCGAGGTCGCGGTCTGCTCCACCGGCCTGATCGGCGAGCGGCTGCCGATGGACGCGGTGCTGTCCGGAGTGGACACCGCGTTCAAGGCCCTCGATGCGAGCGCCGAGGCGAGCCTGAACGCCGCCACGGGCGTGATGACGACGGACACCAAGCCGAAGCAGGCCTTCGCGAAGCACGACGCCGGCTGGAGCGTCGGCGGCTTCGCCAAGGGCGCGGGCATGCTCGCGCCGAACCTCGCCACCATGCTCTCGGTGCTCACCACCGACGCCGTGGTGGACAAGGAAACCCTCGACCGCGCCCTGCGCGCGGCCACCCACGTCACCTTCGACCGGCTCGACGTCGACGGCGGCACGTCCACCAACGACACCGTCCTGGTCCTGGCTTCCGGCGCGAGTGGCGTCGAACCCACCGAGGCCGAGCTCACCGAGCTGCTCACCAAAGTCAGCCTCGACCTGGTCCTGCAGCTGCGCGCGGACTCCGAAGGCGCGACGAAGGACGTCGACATCACCGTCCAGGGCGCCGAATCCGAAGCCGACGCGATCGCCGTCGCCCGCACGATCGCGGAGGACAACCTGGTCAAGACGGCGCTGTTCGGCTCCGACCCCAACTGGGGCCGGATCGCGATGGCGCTCGGCCGGGTCCCGGCCCGCATCGACCCGGAGACGGTGTCGATCGCGATCAACGGCGTCACCCTGTTCGCGCAGGGCGTGCCCGGCGCCGACCGGTCCGAGGCGGACCTCACCGGCCGGAGCATCGAGATCGTCGTCGACCTCGGGGTCGGCGGCGCGGCGGCCACGATCTACACCACCGACCTTTCCCACGGTTACGTCGAAGAGAACAGCGCGTACTCCTCATGATGGGTTCGGATGCCTTGATCTCCGCGGACGAAAGACTGGCGACGGCGGCCGAGAAGGCGGGGGTGCTCATCGAGGCGCTGCCGTGGCTGCAGCGGTTCCACGGCGCCACGGTGGTGGTCAAGTACGGCGGCAACGCGATGATCGACGACGGGCTGAAGGCGGCCTTCGCCGAAGACATGGTGTTCCTCCGGCTGGCCGGCCTGCGCCCGGTCGTCGTGCACGGCGGCGGCCCGCAGATCACCGCGATGCTCAAGCGCCTCGGCGTCGAAGGCGAGTTCAAGGGCGGCCTGCGCGTCACCACACCGGAGACGATGGACATCGTCCGGATGGTGCTCACCGGCCAGGTCAGCCGCGAGCTCGTCGGGCTGATCAACGCCCACGGCCCGTACGCGGTCGGCATCTCCGGTGAGGACGCCCGGCTGTTCACCGCCGAGCGCAAACAGGCCACTGTGGACGGTGAGCAGGTCGACATCGGGCTCGTCGGCGAGGTCGCCGAGGTCAACCCGGACGCGGTCCTCGACATCGTCAACGCCGGGCGCATCCCGGTCGTGTCCACGGTCGCCCCGGACGTCGAGGGCGTCGTGCACAACGTCAACGCCGACACGGCCGCGGGCGCGCTGGCGGCCGCGCTGGGCGCGGAGAAGCTCGTCGTGCTCACCGACGTCGAAGGGCTGTACGCGAACTGGCCCGACCGCTCCTCGCTGATCGACCGCATCCGCGTCGACCACCTCGAGCCGATGCTGCCCACCCTGGCCAGCGGCATGATCCCGAAGATGGAGGCGTGCGTGCGCGCCATCCGCGGCGGCGTGCGCCGGGCGCACGTGATCGACGGCCGCCTCGCCCACTCGGTGCTGCTGGAGGTCTTCACCTCGCGCGGCATCGGCACCATGGTCTTCCCCGAAACGGAGCTCCCGTGACCGACCTCAAGTCCAATGCAGACGGCCGGCAGCACTGGCAGTCCGCCCTCATGGACAACTACGGCACCCCGGCGCTGACGCTCGTGCGCGGCGAGGGCGCGAAGGTGTGGGACGCCGACGGCAAGGAGTACGTCGACCTGGTCGGCGGCATCGCCGTCAACGCGCTGGGCCACGCCCACCCGGCCGTCGTCGAGGCCGTCACCGCGCAGATCAGGCAGCTCGGCCACACGTCGAACCTGTACGTCAACCCGGTGGCCGTCGAGCTCGCCGAGGCGCTGCTCGACGTCGCCGGCCTCACCGGCAACGGCAAGGTGCTGTTCGTCAACTCAGGCGCCGAGGCCAACGAGGCTGCGCTGAAGATCAGCCGGCTGACCGGGCGCGCCAAGGTGATCGCCGCCGAGGGCGCGTTCCACGGCCGGACCATGGGCTCGCTGACGCTCACCGGCCAGCCCGGCAAGCGCGATCCCTTCAAGCCGCTGGTCCCCGGCGTCGAGCACGTACCGTTCGGGGACGTCGCGGCGCTGAAAGCGGCCGTCGACACCGAGACCGCGGCCGTCTTCCTGGAGCCGGTGCTCGGGGAGGCGGGCGTCATCCCGGCGCCCGACGGCTACCTGCAGGCCGCCCGCGAGATCACCAAGGCCACCGGCACGCTGCTCGTGCTCGACGAGGTGCAGACCGGCCTCGGCCGCCTCGGCACCTGGTTCGGCTACCAGCAGGCGGGCATCGTCCCGGACGTCATCACCCTGGCCAAGGGGCTCGGCGGCGGGCTGCCGCTGGGCGCGGTGATCGGCGTCGGCGCGGCCGGCGACCTGCTCAAGCCCGGCCAGCACGGGACGACCTTCGGCGGCAACCCGGTGTGCTGCGCGGCCGGCCTGGCCGTGCTGAAGACCATCGCCGCGGACGGTCTCCTCGACCACGTTTCGGCGCTGGGCAAGGACATCGCGACGGGCGTCGAAGCGCTCGGCCACCCGCTCGTCGCCGGGGTGCGCGGCGCCGGCCTGCTGCTCGGCATCGCCCTGCGCGAACCCGTCTCGGCCGCGGTGGCCAAGGCCGCGCAGGACGCCGGTTACCTCGTCAACCCGGTCGCGCCGGACGCCGTCCGGCTCGCGCCCCCGCTCGTGCTCGACGGCGACCAGGCCGCGGGCTTCCTCGCCGCCCTCCCGAACGCGCTCGACTCCACCACGAAGGACTCCGACTGATGCTCCGCCACTTCCTCCGCGACGACGACGTCAGTCCCGCCGAGCAGAAAGCCATCCTCGACCTCGCCGACGGGCTCAAGGCCGACCCGCTCGGCACCAAGACGCTCGCCGGCAAGTCGGTCACGGCGATCTTCGAGAAGAACTCGACCCGGACCCGGTTCTCGTTCGAGGTCGGCATCAGCCAGCTCGGCGGGCACCCGGTGATCGTCGACGGCCGCTCGATGCAGCTCGGCCGTGAAGAGACGATCGAGGACACTTCGCGGGTGCTGTCGCGGTACGTCGACGGGATCGTGTGGCGGACCTTCGCGCAGAAGCGCATCGAAGCGATGGCCTCGGCCGCCTCGATCCCGGTGGTCAACGCGCTCACCGACGAGTTCCACCCGTGCCAGGTGCTCACCGACCTGATGACGATCCGCGAGCGCAAGGGCAAGCTCGAGGGCCTCACCCTCGTCTACCTCGGTGACGGCGCCAACAACATGGCGCACTCGCTGCTGCTCGGCGGCGTCACGGCCGGGATGCACGTCCGGGTCGTCTCGCCGGTCGGCTTCCAGCCGGACCAGGGCGTGATGCTGGACGCGAAGAAGCGGGCGAGCGAGACCGGCGGCAGCGCGACCGTCTACACCGACCCGTACGCGGCGGTCGACGGCGCGGACGTGCTGGTCACCGACACGTGGACGTCGATGGGGCAGGAGAACGACGGGCTCGACCGGGTCGGCCCGTTCCGGGCGCTGCAGGTCAACGCCGAGCTGCTGAAGAAGGCCGCGGACGACGCGATCGTGCTGCACTGCCTGCCGGCGCACCGCGGCTGGGAGATCACCGACGAGGTGCTCGACGGCCCGGCCAGCGCGGTGTGGGACGAGGCGGAGAACCGGCTCCACGCCCAGAAGGCGCTGCTCGTCTGGCTGTTCGAAGAGAGCCGGCGATGACCAGCAGCCGGGTGGGGCGCCAGGCGCGGATCACCGAGCTGGTGTCCACCATGACCATCCGCAGCCAGACCGAGCTGGCCAAGCTCCTGGCCGCGGAGGGCATCGAGGTCACCCAGGCGACGCTCTCGCGCGACCTCGACGAGCTGGGCGCGGTCAAGCTGCGCGGGCCGGACTCGGGCGCGCCGGTCTACGTCATCCCGGAGGACGGCAGCCCGGTCCGCGGCGTGCAGGGTGGCACCTCCCGGCTTTCGCGGCTGCTGGCCGAGCTGATGGTCTCGGCCGACTCGTCGGGCAACCTGATGGTGCTGCGGACCCCGCCGGGGGCCGCGCAGTTCCTGGCCAGCGCCATCGACCGGGCGGCACTGGAAGAGGTCGTCGGCTCGATCGCGGGCGACGACACGGTCGCCGTGATCGCGCGCGAACCCCTGTCCGGCAAGGAACTCGCCGAGCGCTTCGCCGCGCTCGCCCAACGATCGGCGGACGAAGGAACACCATGATCGGCGACATCTTCCCGGCGGAGGGGGAGTTCCTCGCGCCGGACGAAGTCGTGATCACCTTCGACCACGGCGTCCCGGTGGCGATCGACGGCGAAACCGTCTCGGTCGCCGAAGCGCGCCGGATGCTGAGCGCGCGGGGCGAGGCGCAGCGGATCGGCCGCGGCGAAGCGTGCGCCGCACTCGAACGGCGGGCCGGCCGCGGATGCGCCAAGCTGACCGACGCCGCGTCGGGCGAAGTCCGGCTGGTCCTCCACGACGGCCGGATCACGGTCGCTTGAACAACCCAACGAACACCGAGGAGAAGCGAGAACAGTGAGCGGGAACGAGCAGCCGGTGCAGCTGTGGGGCGGCCGGTTCGCCAGCGGTCCGGCGGAGGCCATGGCCGCGCTGAGCGCGTCGACGCACTTCGACTGGCGCCTGGCGCCCTACGACATCGCCGGTTCGCGCGCGCACGCTCGCGTGCTGCGCAAGGCGGGTCTGCTCACCGACGACGAGCTCACCGGCATGCTGACCGCGCTCGACACGCTGGCCCAGGACGTCGCGTCGGGGGCGTTCACCCCGACGATCGCCGACGAGGACGTGCACACGGCCCTCGAGCGCGGTCTGCTCGAGCGGGCCGGCACCGAGCTCGGCGGCAAGCTGCGCGCCGGCCGCTCGCGCAACGACCAGGTGGCCACGCTCTTCCGGATGTGGTTGCGGGACGCCGCCCGCCGCGTCGTCGCCGGCGTACTCGACGTCGTCGACGCGCTCGTGCTCCAGGCGAAGCAGCACCCGGAGGCGATCCTGCCCGGTCGCACCCACCTCCAGCACGCCCAGCCGGTGCTGCTCGCGCACCACCTGATGGCCCACGGCCAGGCGCTGCTGCGCGACGTCTCGCGGCTGCAGGACTGGGACGCCCGTACGGCGGAATCGCCGTACGGCTCGGGCGCGCTCGCGGGCTCGTCGCTGGGTCTCGACCCCGAGGCCGTCGCCGAGGAGCTGGGCTTCGCGACCAGCGTCGAAAACTCGATCGACGGCACGGCTTCGCGCGACTTCGTCGCCGAGTTCGCCTTCGCCGTCGCGATGCTCTCGGTGAACCTGTCGCGGATCGCCGAAGAGGTGATCATCTGGAACACCGCCGAGTTCGGCTACGTGACGCTGGACGACGCGTGGGCCACCGGCAGCTCGATCATGCCGCAGAAGAAGAACCCGGACGTCGCCGAGCTGACCCGCGGCAAGGCGGGCCGGCTGATCGGCAACCTCACCGGCCTGCTCGCCACCCTGAAGGCGCAGCCGCTGGCCTACAACCGGGACCTGCAGGAGGACAAGGAGCCGGTGTTCGACTCGGTCGAGCAGCTGGAGCTCCTGTTCCCGGCGATCGCGGGCATGCTCGCCACGCTGACGTTCCACACCGATCGCCTCGCCGAACTGGCCCCGGCCGGGTTCACGCTGGCCACCGACATCGCGGAGTGGCTGGTGCGCCAGGGCGTGCCGTTCCGCGTCGCGCACGAAGCGGCGGGGGAGAGCGTCCGCGTCGCCGAGTCCCGCGGCGTCGGCCTGGCCGAGCTGACCGACGAGGAGTTCGAGAAGATCAACCCGGCGCTCACGCCGGAGGTCCGCGCCGTCCTCACGGTCGAAGGCTCGGTGAAGTCGCGCAACGCCCGCGGCGGCACGGCCCCCGAGCGCGTGGCCGAGCAGCGCGCGCGGCTCGAGGAGCGCGTCACCGCGGCCCGGCAGTGGCTGAACTGAGCCGGTGGTTACGCTCGGTCCGGTAGACGGGGCGAGGGGAGATCGTGTGAGCGACCGGCTGTTCACCCGTGAAGAGCTGGCGCTCGACCCGGTCGACCTCGCCCACCTGCTCCTCGGCTCGGTCCTCGAGGCGGACGGACCCGACGGCACCGTCGGCGTCCGGCTCGTCGAGGTCGAGGCCTACCGCGGCGAGGACGACCCGGCGTCGCACTGCTACCGCGGGCAGACCCCGCGCAACGCCGTCATGTGGGGTCCGGCGGGTCACCTGTATGTGTACTTCGTCTACGGGATGCACTTCTGCGCGAACATCGTCGGCTCCCACGACGGCGTGGCAGGCGCGGTGCTGCTGCGGGCCGGCGAGGTCGTCACCGGCCTCGACGTCGTCCGCAAGCGGCGCCCGAACGCGCGGGGGACCGGCGAGCTGGCCAAGGGGCCGGCGATCCTGACGTCGGTGCTGCGCATCGACCGCGAGCAGAACGGCGTCGACCTGACCGACCCGGCGTCCCCGGTCCGGCTGCGCGTCGGCGAACGCGTCCCGGCCGAGTCGATCCGATCCGGGCCCCGGGTCGGCGTCGCGATGGCGATGGACACGCCGTGGCGGTTCTGGGTCGACGGCTCGCCCGCGGTGTCCACCTACCGCCGCGGCGGGAAGCGCCGGGTTCGACCCGCCGGTTAGTCGGTTGACCAGGTGCGGGAGGATCTACAGGCGTGAGCGAACACATCCTCGACGAGCTGTCCTGGCGCGGCCTCATCGCGCAGTCCACCGACATCGACGCCCTCCGGCGCGAGCTCGACCAGGGTCCTGTGACGCTCTATTGCGGGTTCGACCCCACCGCGCCCAGCCTGCACGCCGGCAACCTCGTCCCGCTGCTCATGCTCAAGCGCTTCCAGCGGGCCGGGCACCGGCCGATCGTGCTGGCGGGCGGCGCGACCGGGATGATCGGCGACCCCCGGGACACCGGTGAGCGCACGCTGAACACCCTCGACGTCGTCGCCGAATGGGCCGGGCGCATCCGCGGCCAGCTCGAACGGTTCGTCGACTTCGACGACTCGGCGACCGGCGCGATCGTCGAAAACAACCTCAACTGGACCGGGCAGCAGACCGCGCTGGAGTTCCTGCGCGACGTCGGGAAGCACTTCTCGATCAACGTCATGCTCAACCGCGAGACGGTCAAGCGACGGCTCGAGGGCGACGGCATGTCGTACACCGAGTTCAGCTACCTGCTGCTGCAGTCGCAGGACTACCAGCAGCTCTACCGGCAGTACGGCTGCAAGCTGCAGGTCGGCGGGTCCGACCAGTGGGGCAACCTCGTCGGCGGCGTCGACCTGATCCGCCGGACCGAGGGCGCGGCCGTGCACGCGCTGACCGCGCCGCTGGTCACCGACGCCGAAGGCCGGAAGTTCGGCAAGTCCACCGGCGGCGGGAACCTCTGGCTCGACCCGGAGATGACCTCGCCGTACGCCTGGTACCAGTACTTCGTGAACGTGGGCGACGCCGACGTCATCCGCTACCTGCGGATGTTCACGTTCCTGACCCAGGAGGAGATCGCCTCGCTGGAGGAGGACACGAAGGAACGTCCCCACCTGCGGGCCGCGCAGAAGCGGCTGGCGGAGGAGTTCACCGTTCTGGTGCACGGTGAGGAGCAGACCCGGCAGGTGATCAACGCGAGCCAGGCGCTGTTCGGCCGCGGCGAGCTCGGCGAGCTGGACGAGCGCACCCTCGACGCGGCGATGGCCGAGGTGCCGAACGGCAAGGTCGACGCGACGGGCGAGGCGACGATCGTCGACCTGCTGCTCGCCGGCGGCCTGGTGGACAGCAAGGGCGCGGCGCGGCGCACGATCAAGGAGGGCGGCGCGTACGTGAACAACGTGAAGGTCGCCGACGAGGAGTGGAAGCCGTCCGCCGAGGACGCGCTGCACGGCAAGTGGCTGGTGGTCCGCCGGGGCCGCCGCAACGTCGCCGGCGTCGCACTCGGCGGCTGACCGGCCCGGTGGCCCGGAACAGGGCCCTGACCTGCTGAAACGCGGTTAAGGGACCCCCCTGTTTCGGGCCCTCTCCGGGGGTGTAAAGTTCTCCAAGTCGCCAGGGAAACCGGGCGGCCACCGGGACACGAACCAAGCTCTCGCGGATCGCGATTGAGTGGGTGTCCCACCAAAAACTGCTAGGAATAACTCGCTTCGAGTAAGGCCGCTTGACG
>NZ_JBSGDR010000052.1:0-15387 GCF_053602455.1 Amycolatopsis sp. NPDC004378 | reverse complement strand
TCAACGCCCACTGGGAATCCGAGAGCAACTGAAACCGCGACACACCTCGGAGCATCCCAGTCGTCAGCCGAAACCTTTTGTCAGACACGCCCTAGGCGAAGCCGAGCAGCATCGTGGCCACGAGAACGGCCAGCACGTACCGGAAGATCGGCGACGACAACGCGTGAGGACGACGCACAGCGGTCCCCTCCCGGCCACAGCGACGACAGCGACGGGGAGTGCCCTCACCGGACGTGACCTTGTTGCTGCATTGCCAGTCGACGGTGCAGCGGCTACGCGCACATCAAACGCGAGCGTCGCGTGTGAGTTTCGGGGAAAACCCGCACATCTCCACCAGATGACCCAATCCCCAAAGGTGCACAGGCAGACGGGCGCCGATCGGTGGGCTCGAGCGGTTCCCGCCCGCCGCGTCCTCAGTCCTCGTGAGAGTCGATGATTGCCCGGCGAAACGCGCGGATGCTGGAGATCGGGTGGGCGGCGACGGCGCCGACGAGTCCGGCGATGGCTCCGACAAATCTGACCGGCAATACGTACGCGATCCCGAATCCGAGCCATACCGTCGCGTTCAGGGCTGACTCGGTGACCACGGTGTACACCGCCGTGCCGATGGTGACGATCTCGAAGCCGACCACAGCGGCGATCGCGCCGACCGCTGCTGCGACCGGCGCGGTCCGTCGCCGGGCCCAGCAGAACCCGATCACGGCGAAGTAGGGTCCGGCGAGAAATGCCGCGGCCAGCGGGAGCGGCGCGTCGGCGCCACGATTCGCATAGACCCACAGCGACATCACGATGCCCCCGGCCACGGCGGGTCCGTAGACGCGGAGGCCGCCGAGCCCGCCCGCCGATTCGATCCACCGCAGCCGGGTCTGCCACCGGCGCCGGCGTGCCGGGCTCGATTCGATCCACCGGAGTCGAAGGACGCCGAGGGCCCAGTGCAGTTGCGACCACCCCGTCGTCATCTCGTCGATCTCGGCGCCCAGCGCGCGAACCCACGTGAGTTCTTGGCCGCTGCGCCGCCCGGTCGCCCAGCGGAGCAGCCGGCGAGCCACCGATCCGGCCACGCGGTCCAGGCGTCTCATGACAGCGCCGGTCTAGGACGCCGGTGCGTCGTTCCGCGAGCCTCCGCCGCGGCGTTATGCGTTGCCGCCGCGGTCATCCCGTCCGCGGTCAGGCGGTACAGGTGGCGGGCAGGCCGGCCGGTTCGTTCCGGTTCGGCCCAGCGCGTTTCCAGCCACCCTCGCTCGGCCAGCCGGATAAGGATCGGGTAGAGGGTGCCCGACTTGAGCCCGGTGCTGCGGCTGAGGTCATAGCCGTAGTGCCAGTCCTGGGCATCCTGCACGAGCCGCTGCAGCACACCGACGGTCTGCGGAGATGCCGCTCGGGTCCGAGGCATGCGATAACTCTACATATATAGGAATCTCGCGACAAGAGACGACGCGAACAACTCGGCGCACTTCCACCCGGGTCAGGCTCACGTCCAACGGCCGCGAACGGCTCGTGAATCATCTCGAAGCGCTGTAAGCCCTGGTGTACCGCGCGGCCGACCCGGTCAAGATCGGGGCCGCAGCGGGCGACAGTCCACCAGTCGAGCGCGAGGCGTAACACCGCGCAGCCCGGGAGCCAACCGTGACATCATCAACCAGCTAAACCTGAGCTGACCCCACGACACCGCCAGGCCGTGCGGAATTGGCACGACGTGCGTTTCGCCTAACACTGGACTCATGAAGGGGAATCGACGGAAGACCGCCGAGGTCGAAAAGACCAAAGATGCCACCCATCTTTACAGAGCTGAGATAGGTAGCCTTCTCCGGGAGAAACCCAAGCCGCTCGTCGAATTCGGTCTCCAGAACAAATTGGAGCATCCTTGGGGCGCACACGTCCTGGTAGCCAAGTACCACCTGGTTCACCGCTGGCGGCATTTGCTGATCTCCGTCGTCCCCGTGACGCTGGTGATGACGCAGCCGAACCTCAGCGTCACGATAACCCTCGGCATCATCATGCTCGGCCTGCTGTGGTTCGCGGGCATGCCCGCGCGGCTGTTCGCGGCATTGCCGCTCGGCGCCGCCGCTGGGCTCACCGTCGTTGCACTGAGCGCCGACTGCTGGCTGGGCGCGGATCCTTTCGTTCTTCTCGGCGTCGTAGGACACAAGCTCCGACTCGCACCAGACAACCCAAGCATTGTACGCGCTCGCCGACGGCGGAGTGTTCGGCCAGGGCTCGGGCGAGGCAGTGCCAACTGGGGCTACCTACCCGGCGTGGAGAACGACTTCATCTTCGCCCTCATCGGCGAGGAGCTCGGTTTCATCGGCTGCATCGCCGTGATTGCGCTGCACGCGGGGGTGGCCGTCGTAGGGAGGCGGATCGCGCGCCGCAATCTCGATCCCGGGATCCGCATCGTCGCAGGGACGCTGACGCTGCTCGTGGTCGCTCAGGCTGCGATCAACATCGGCTATGTCGTAGGGCTCCTGCCGGTCACCGGTGTCACCCTGCCGCTGATCTCTTACGGCGGCACGTCACTGCTGGTCAGCATGCTGCTGTTCGGGATCCTCGCCAACTGCGCGCGCAACGAGCCGCAAACGGTCTCCGCGCTACGCCTCCTTGGACCGGGAAGGTTCGGGCCGCTGCTGCACCTGCCTGCACCCCCGCCCTACTCGCCGCGCCGCGTTCCTCGCCGCGCAGACCGGCCCGTGCCCCGAGCGCGCAGGACGCCGCGGCCACGCCAGGCAACGGGCCGCCGGTTGCTTCCGCATTCGCCGTCGGTCGCTGACCAATACCTGGTGAACGGCCCGAAGAAGACGATACGAATTCGGGTTGAATAGCCCGTTTCGCGCGGGTCTCGCGTTCGCAGGTACTCCTCCCGGGATGCCGGGTTGGTTCTCAGTCTCCTCACAGCACCTTCTCCATACTCTGCCGTCGCCGCTGACAACGCACGGCACAACAAAAGAGGAGCATGTGGAAGCGTGATCCCGCACACCGTCAGAAACGCCGCGCGGAGCAGCCCGGTTTACACGCGTGGAATGTCGTGCTCAGCCGTCGGCAGGTGATGGGAAGCGTCTGCGGTTTGGCCGGCTACGCCGCACTGACCGGATGTCCTGCATCACCTGAACGTGAGGCACGGAATCCTCCCAGGGAGGGATATCCGGGAAATTTGGCACTTGTCTGTCGCGGCCCGGCGACCGATGCCGACTGCGCCGACGCTCTAGCAGGTCTGCTGCGCGATTCCACACTCGAACTGGACGTCCGATTCACCGGCCCCCGGGAACAAATACCCATTTCCACGGAAACACTCGGTAAAGCCAAGATCTACGCGCAGCCTGGCGGCGGGGATTTACGTGAGGGCTACCAGCACATGCAGGACTACCGTGACCTGATCCGGGCCTACGTCGGTGGCGGTGGCGCGTATCTCGGGATCTGCCTGGGCGGCTATCTCGCCGGTTCCGACCCGGGATTCGACCTGCTACCGGTCCCGGTCGACCAGTACATCACGTCCCCGGCGGCGACCGTCCGCACCGAAGCGGACACCGTGGTGGAAGTCTGCTGGAACGATCGGCAGCAGTTCCTGTACTTCCAGGACGGACCGGTATTCCTTCCCGGCGAGGCGGCAACCGACGTTGTCGCCACGTATCCCAGTGGCCTTGCCGCCGCGCTGATCGCGCGGTACGGCCGCGGGCTGGTCGCGGTGTCCGGGCCGCACGTGGAGGCCACCGCTGACTGGTACGAGGCCTACGACCTCGATCAGCCCGAGGGCGACCTCCGGGCCCTGGGCTTCGATTTCGTACGCCGCCTGGTGCGGACCTGAGCGACCGCCCTCCGCCCGGAGCCTCATCCGGGCAGTGTCACCCCTCCCCGCAGAACGGACAGCAGTGAGCGAAGATCTGTCGATCTCCGTCGAGGACACCGCGCGCTTCGGCACGGTTCCCCTCGCCGCGCCACCTCCTGCGCGGCTGCACGAATTCTTCGAACGCGTATGTGACGAGACCCCGGACGCCCTCGCGCTGGAATGCGGCGCCGTCCGGCTCACCTACTGCGAACTGGACGGCCAGGCCAACCGGCTGGCCCATCTGCTGATCGACCGCGGTATCGACGCACGCGCGCGGGTGGGCATCCTGATACCCCGCTCGGTGCCGATGTATGTGGCGCTGCTCGCGGTCTTGAAGACCGGCGCCACGTTCGTCCCGATCGATCCGGCGGCCCCAGCCGATCGGGTCGCCTACGTCGCCGCGGACGCGGCACTGGATCTCCTGGTGGTCACTCCCGAACTGGAAGCCGCCACCCACGGCGCTCCCTGCCCGTGCGGCGGTCCGGCGACCTCGCCGCCGAACTCCACCGGGCCGACCCGGCCCGGCCGCCGCTGTGGCCGCCCGGCGACGAGCCGTGCTACGTCATCTACACCTCCGGATCCACCGGACGTCCCAAGGGCGTCGCGGTCGGCCAGACGAGCATCTGCAACTTCATCGACGTCGTCGCCGGCATCTACCGGGTGCGTCGCACCGACCGCGTGTACCAGGGCATGACGATCGCGTTCGACTTCTCCATCGAGGAGATCTGGCCCACGTGGGCAGCCGGTGCCACCCTGGTCGCCGGGCCGACCGGGGCCGACCGCGTCGGCAGCGGCCTCGCCACATTCCTGCACCGCCACCGCATCACGATCCTGTACTGCGTCCCGACAGTCCTGGCCACGGTCGATCTCGAACTACCGGGCATCCGCACCCTGCTGGTCGGTGGTGAGGCCTGTCCCGCCGAGCTGGTCGGGCGCTGGAGCCGGCCCGAACGGCGGATGCTCAACACCTACGGTCCCACCGAAGCCACCGTCACCGCGACGTGGTGCGAGCTGCTGCCTGGCCGCCCGGTGACCATCGGCCGTGCACTGCCGACGTACCGGATCGTGCTGCTGGACAAGGATCTGCGACCGGTGCGGGACGGCTCGGTGGGCGAAATCTGCATCGGCGGCCCCGGTGTCGCGTTCGGTTACCTGAACCGGCCGGAGCTCACCGCCGAGCGGTTCCTGGACGACCCGCGGATCACCGGCGACGGGCGGCTCTACCGCACCGGCGACCTCGGGCGGGTGCTCGCCGGCGGCGAGATCGAGTACCTCGGGCGGGCCGACAGCGAGGTGAAGATCCGAGGCCACCGCATCGACCTGCAGGAGATCGAAAGCGTCCTGATGGAGCACCCGCGGGTCGCGGTCGCGGCCGTCGCTCCGCACCCGGACGCCCCGACCGAAGACCTGGTGGCCTACCTGGCGTTCGCGCGCGGCCGGCACGACCGCGAGGAGATCGTCGGACAGCTGCGAGACACCCTTCGGCAGCGGCTGCCGCCGTCGATGGTGCCCGGCTACGTCGAGACCCTCACCGAGCTCCCGATGATGCCCAGCGGCAAGGTCGACCGCTCCCGGCTGCCCCGCCCGTCCGGCGCCCGCTTCCACGGCGGCAGCGCACGGGCCGTGGCCGCGGCGACCGACGCCGAACGGGCTCTCGCCGCGGTCTGGGCCGAGCTGTTCGGCACCGCCGACGTCTCGGTCACCGCAAACTTCTTCCTCGACCTGGGCGGGCACTCCCTGCTGGCCGCGCGGGCGGTCTCGATCCTGCGTGAACGCGGCGTGGCACCCGCCGCGTCCGTGGCCGATGTGTACGCCCATCCCACGATCCGGGCACTGGCCCCGACGTTGGCGGTCCGCCCCGCCGCGTCGCCGCCGGATCCGGCGCCCCGAGCGGACCGGCATGTCAGCTCGCCCCGTCTGGCCGGTTGCGGTGCGGCGCAGGTGGGCGCGCTTGCCGCGGTGCTGCTGGTCCTCGGCGCGCCGGTCGCGGCGATTCTCGGCCAGTCGTCCGGAGTGCTGTCACTCGGCACCATCTGGGCCCTGATCGCCGTCACACCGGTGACCTACGTCGTCGGGCGGTTCGGCCTCCCCGTGGTGGGAGTACGGCTGCTGGCGCGCCGGGTGCGGCCAGGTGAGTATCCACTGTGGAGCAGCACCTACGTCCGCGTGTGGCTCGTTCAGACGCTGCTCGCGCTGGCCCCGCTGGGCACGATGGCCAGCAGCCCGCTGCTGCCGTGGTACCTGCGGCTGCTCGGCGCCCGGGTAGGGCGCGGTTGCCAGCTCGCGAGCGCGAACCTGTCACTGCCGTCGCTGCTGAGGATCGGGAACGATGTCAGCGTCGGGTATGGCGCGCACCTGCAGACCGTCCGGGTGGTGGACAACCGGATGCACATCGCGCCCGTGGTGCTGGACGAGCGCGTCTTCGTCGGGGCGAATGCG
This sequence comes from Amycolatopsis sp. NPDC004378, assembly GCF_053602455.1. Classification (NCBI taxonomy): domain Bacteria; kingdom Bacillati; phylum Actinomycetota; class Actinomycetes; order Pseudonocardiales; family Pseudonocardiaceae; genus Amycolatopsis; species Amycolatopsis sp. NPDC004378. The sequence continues at coordinate 9,128 of NZ_JBSGDR010000052.1, read as the reverse complement.
GTCGTCGAACCGGGCGCGATGCTCGGCGCCGGCGCCGGCTTGGCTGAGATGTCGGCCGCGACGGCAGGGCAGCGCATCCCGGCCGGGCAGTACTGGTCCGGTTCCCCGTCACGGCGCTGCGCGCAGGTCGATCCGCTGATCGCCGAGCTGCGCTCCCACCCGGCCGGCGCCCCGTCCCGTCCGGTACTGGCCGGCTACGGCGCGGCCTGGATGTTCGTCGAACTGCTGCCCCTGCTCTTTCTCGCGCCATCCGTCGCGCTCGGCAGCTGGGCCTACCTCGCACACGGCGTCGCGGGTGGATGGTGGGCGTGCCTGCTGGCCGGCCCGCTGTCCGTGATCACCACGTGCGTCGTGGTCTTCGCCGGCAAGCGGCTGGTGCTGCCGGTCACCCCGCCCGGTATCCACCGGATGGCCTCTTCGTTCGGGGTGCGCAAATGGATCGCGGACAAGCTTCTGCAGGCGAGCCTCGCCGCGACGAACTCGCTCTACTCGACGCTGTACACACCGGGATGGCTGCGCGCCCTCGGCGCCCGCATCGGCCCACGCGCCGAGGTCTCGACCGCCGCCCAGCTCGACCCCGGTCTGCTCACGCTCGGCGCGGAAAGCTTTGTTGCCGACATGGCCGCGGTCGGCGCCGCCACCTACTGCCACGGCCACGTGGCGCTCGGCGCCACGACCGTCGGGCGTCGTTCGTTCATCGGCAACGCCGCGTTCGTGCGCTCCGGAACCGCCATCGGGAACGGCAGACTGATCGGCGTGCACACCCGTGCGCCCGGCGCCGGCAGCCCGGACGGCAGCTCCTGGCTGGGCACCCCGCCGATCCGGCTGCCGCGCCGCCAGGACAGCGGCTCCTTCGCCGACGAGCTCACCTTCCGGCCGACCCGGTTGCGCGTGCTCGAACGGCTGGTGATCGAGTTCTTCCGCGTCGTGGTGCCCGGCAGCCTGCTGGCCGCAGCGGGCTACCTGGTGCTGCTGGCGCAACTGTGGGCAACTCGAACCGCAGGCCCGATGGCGGCCATCGGCGTCACGCCGGTTGCGGCACTCCTCGGCGGGTTCGGCGTGGTTCTCGCGGTTGTCGCCGTCAAGTGGCTGGTCGTCGGCAGGTACCGGCCCCGCGTCGAACCCCTGTGGAGCCGGTTCGTGCGACGCTCCGAATTCGTGACCGCGCTGTACGAAACGGCCGCCGTCCCGGCGCTGCTCTCCGCGTTGGCCGGCACGCCGCTGCTAGGGCCGATCCTGCGCCTCTTCGGCGCCAAGATCGGCAAACGCTGCTGGATCGCAACCACGTTCCTGACCGAGTTCGACCTCGTCCGACTCGGGGGCGGCGCCTGCGTCAGCGCCGCGACCTCCCTGCAGACACACCTCTTCGAAGACCGGGTGATGAAGATGTCCACAGTGAACGTGCGCGCCGGCGCGAGCATCGGCGCACGATCAGTCGTGCTCTACGACAGCACGGTCGGCCATCACACCACGCTCGACGCGATGTCACTGGTGATGAAAGGAGAACAACTCCCGGACAGCACGGCCTGGCGGGGCATCCCCGCCCGCGGAGTCCCGGCTCGCGGGGACTCCGAACGTCCCTCCGGCGTCCCCGTGGCCGTCGCTTGAACAGGCTGACCGCCCGGGAGACGACGACGGCGAGGGTGACCAGCGAGACCGCGGACTGGCTGAGCATCAGCATTTTCGTCCACCGCGCCGTCGGCATCACGTCGGTCGGGCTGAACGCGGTCGCGTTGGTGAAGGACAGATAGAAGCAGTCCACGAAGTGCGATTCCCAGTCGGGATGGCCGTCAGGGTCTTCCATCTGGGAAACAAGCCGGGCGACCGCACAACGCTACCTCGCCGACCTCGTGCGCCGAGACCTCATCGAGCTTTCCCTCAACTACGGCACCACCGGCAGACCCGAACACCGTTACCACTCGACGGACAAAAGACCGTAAATTTCTCCTGCCATTCGTCCGTTTTGTGTTAGGTGAGCGCGATTCGACTTTGACGCCGGAAGCGTCCTGACGTAAGGTTAAGGTCCGGCAAAATATTCTGACGAGGCGTTCATCAGATGGGCTGACGGACAGCGAGCAGAGGCGCGCGGCCCGCTTCAATGGCGATCATGAACACCAAGCTTCCTGAGATCACGGCGGTCTTCTGGGTCATGAAGATCGCAGCCACGACCTTGGGCGAGACGCCCGGCGACCTGCTTGCCCAAACGCTGCAGGTGGGCTACCTCGTCAGTTCGATCGTCCTCGTCGCGTTGTTCCTGGCCAGTCTCGTCACACAGCTGGCCGTGAAGAGCTTCCATCCCCTGCTCTACTGGACGGTCATCCTGTCCACCAGTACCGCCGGCACCACCATGTCGGACTTCATGAACCGCACCGCCGGACTCGGCTACGCCACCGGCGCGCTGGTCCTGCTCAGCGCCCTCGCCACCGTATTCGTCGTCTGGAAGGCCAGCGGGCAGTCGTTCAACGTGCGAAACATCGACACGTTCTCGGGCGAGCTCCTGTACTGGACGGCAATACTGTTCTCCAACACCCTCGGCACCTCGCTCGGGGACTTCCTCGCCGACGACTCCGGACTCGGCTTCGGCGCGACCGCACTCCTCATCAGCGGAGTGCTCGCACTGGCCGTGGTGGCGATGAAGACGACTCGCATCTCGCGGACGTTGCTGTTCTGGATCTCCTTCGTCCTGACGCGGCACCTCGGTTCGTCGGCCGGGGACTTCGTCAGCAAGCCGGTCACCGGCGGCGGCATGGGCTACGGCACCACCGGCGCGTCCCTGGTGCTGAGCTCGACCTTGGCCGCACTGATCATCTACACCTCGTGGCAGAAACGGCGCCGACAGCTCCCGGAATATGTCAGGTGATCTCCGGCAATAGCGAGCGTCCCCTTCAGTGAATCGAGCAGTTTGCAGGGGGCGCTAACCCCCTGTTAGGTGGCCTCCTACCCGGACATTCCTACGCTCGCGAACATGACCGGTTCGTCAGGCCTTCGTGCCCTGCCTGCCCTGCCTGTCAGGACGGCGCCGGTCGTCAGGCTGGGCAGGCTCGCGACCCGCGCCGCTGTGCAGCCGGGCTGGCCGCGGCGCCGTCATCGGAGGCAGGGTCATTCTCGCCCCGTCAGCGACTCCCTGGCCTGGTCGTGATGACCGCGATCGCCCGCGACTGGTCGGCACCCGCGCTCCGGGCACACCACCTGTACCGGTTCTTCCGTACCGGCGACGACGAAACACTTGCCCTGCGCGGAGTCTCTCTAACAATCGCCAGGGGCGAAACCGGCGCCGTGGTCGTGCCATCGGGATCGGGGAAGTCGACGGTGCTGGTCTGCCTGGCCTGCCTGGACGAGCCGGCGGGCGGCAGCGTCGAGGTCTCCGGCGAACAGATCAGCCACCGACCCGAAGCCGCGCGAGAATCCCGCGCGCATCGCATCGGAGTTCTGCTGCAGTCCCGCAACCTGCTCCCGCGCCTCGACGTGCGCGCCAACATCGAGCTGGTATGCCGAGCGTGGCGGAGCAGCGTCTTCCGGCCCTCGCCGAGCGAGCTGCTGGAGGAGGTCGGTCTCGGCCGGCGTGGGCTGGCCACGTCCGCCCAGTCGTCCGGCGGCGAGCTGGCCCGCGCCGGCTTGGCTGTCGCATTGGCCAACAACCCCGACGTCCTGCTCACCAACGAACCGACCGGCGAGCTCGACGGAAACACTGAGCAAGAGGTCCTCGACCTGCTGCGCGATCATGCCCAGCAGGGCACCGGCCCGCTGATTGTGACCCACAGTGCCGAGGTCGTAGCGATCGCCGACCTCGTGCTCACGATCCAGGACGGAGTGGTGGCCGCATGAAGCCGGAATCTCGCGTCGTCTGCGATGACGTCGCCCGCACGTACGGCACCGGCCCGGCCGCGGTCGTCGCCGTCTAGGCAGCAGCTGCATCGTCGGCAGCGGTGCTCAGACCGCCATCGCCGGGCCGTCCGGCTCCGGATAGTCGCCCCTCCTGCACCTCATGGCCTGGCTCGAGCGCCCGACGCGCGGCACCGTCGCGTGGCCTCGTGCAGCACGGCGGCATAGGCAGTCAGGACGGCGTGCGAGTCGCGCCAGCCGAGTTTGGCGTTGGTCTTCACAGACGGCCTCTTCAACGGCGAGCTCGGGCAACCCAGGTCCCTCAGTGATCGCCGCGAGGTCCACCTCGGGGCACGGAACGGGCAGCGGCGACTATCCGGCAACGGCGCCGCGATGACGCTGTGAGTAATGCTTCCGCGAGATCGACTCAGTTCAGGTTTCGGGCACGCTCCGGCAGCAACCACCGCCGGCGGTGTCGGCGTCGTCGGCGGTGGTTGGCTTGCTCTCTTGCGTGGGCGCCCGCGTCAGCCGAGGCCGAGCGCGGACTTCGCTGTGGTCCAGCTGGTGAGCATTGCGTTCTGGGCGGCCGTGAGAGTGACTTGCCCGGCGCGGACTGCCCTCTTCACCGTGTTCTCGACGGAGTCCTTACTGGAGGAGTTCTCGCTGCCGGCGTGGGGCTCTGGCCACAGGTTGTGCGGGTCTTTCGGCGCGCCGACGATGTCGGTGTAGCCGTAGTCGAGGATGCCCTGCCTCTTCAGGGCGTTGGTGTAGCTGGTCGGGGGCGAATGGTCGCGGTCCACCCGGACACGCAGATCGTCGAGCCGATCGAGGCCTGGGTGACGTCCGGGTTGAGCGCCCCGGGCGTGCAGGCCGGGTCCGGCAACGGCAGATCCGCCTGGGAACACGTCGAGGTGATCGTGCTCGCGTGCGCCGCGGGAGCAACAGCGCAGGCCAAGGCGAGGGCGGCGACGGGTGCGGCGAGCCGCAAGATCGTGACGGACATGGGAATCCTTCGCGAGCCGTGTGGACGGGGAGATCAGGCGAGGCCGACGCCGCAGGCGTTCAGCGCCGCGGTGACCGGCTGGAAGTAATCGGTAGTGCTGTTGCCGCCGGACACGGTGCCCAGCGCGGTGCCGCCGTCGAACAGAGCGCCGCCGCTGTCGCAGTGGTCGGAATAGACGTTCGTCTCGATCAGGCCGTAGACGACGTCTCCGTTGCCGTAGTTGACCGTCTGGTCGAGCACGGTGACCGCGCCACAAGTCAGCCCGGTGGTGCGGCCGCTCTTGCACACCTGCTCCCCGACGTAGGCGTCGCCGGCCTGGGTGATGGCCTGAGCGGTACCGTCGTAGAGGTCGACCGCACCGGGACCATCGCCGGAATCGTTGCGGATCAGGCCGTAGTCGGTGCCGGGAAAGCTCGAGTCGACAGACGGGCCGATTCCCTGCCAGGACGGGCCGCCCTGGGTGCAATGCCCGGCAGTGATGATGTATTGCCGCCCGCCGCTGGTGACGTTGAACCCGGCCGAGCAGATGATCGAGCCAGTGCTGATTTCCTCGCCGTCGTAGACCTGGGTCGTCAGCGGCTTGGCGGTGTGTTTGACCCGCACAGCGGAACCGAGCGAGGCGATCGCGGCACGCAAGCTCACCATCCCACTGCCGTGCGCGGCGTCGGAAATCGTGACGCCGACCTGGCGCGTGGAGGGATCGATACCCCAGGCGGTGTTGGGGACATCGTGGACGCGGTCGAGGATCGCTTTCGCGGACGCGACAGCGCGCCTGGCGCCTGACCATAGAGTTCGACTGCCGCCCCGCGCACAGGTCCTGCATCCGATCCAGTGTCGTGCTATATCACCGGCTGCCGGCGACACCGGCCAGGAAATCTGCGGGGCGAGATTCCACGGCCCTGTCCCGGCACCAGTCGACCGGAGCCTGGATATCGTTCTTGCTTTCCAGGAACGACTTCTGGCCCGACTGAGGCTTGTTGTGCCCGACCATCGCGGCAATGGCGATGGCCGGCACTTCTCCGACCTGCACCTGATCATGCGGCTCGTCCGCCGGTCCTGGCCTTTCGCCGCCCGGTTCACGCCTGCGGAACTCGACCGCGATCTCATCGACGAGCACGTCGAGGATCTCGAGCGCAAGATGGCCCGGCTGCGCGCCGCCGGGAAACGGGTCAGCGATCTGCGGTTACGCGGTGGACCCGCCAAGGATCCGCTCGCCTACGGGCACCTGCTGGCCCTGGGCGATCACCTGCGAGGCGACGCCGATGCGCTGCCGGAGTTGGTGGCTGCGGTCGCCGGGGACACCCTTTGGTTCCGCGAGCTGCAGCAGTTCCTCCAGCACTGCTCACCCTGGCTGCAGGTCGCTGCAGGCGCGCATGTGGACACGCACCTGCCCCAGCCGCGTCCCGCGACACCGCCGAGATCCGGCGGCACCCGTCCCGGGCTGGACCGCAACCACCGCACTCCCGGCAGCCGGCAGTGGGCGCCGATGAAGCTGGAGCTACGCCCGCTGCAGGTCGACCTCCGCCGGATTCCGCAGCACCTGCCCGACCACGTGCAGCCGATGACCGACGTCGCCAGCGTGCCGGCGACGATGCGGCTCACGCTCCGACGGTTCGTGGCGATCACCATGGCACAGGCTGCGAGCGGCCTGAACCTCGAAGCCGCCCCCACCGCACTAGGCTTCTCCTCCGGCTGGGGCGCAACCGCGCGGCGCGAGGTACGCGGCTGGGTCGAGCAGGATGACCGGCGCCGTGACCTGGACGCCGCGCTCAACGAAGTCATCGCCCGGCTCAACACCAACCCGATCGACCTCGACTACCGGACACGGCGCGACGCCCTCGCCAGCTGCACGACAACCGGCTACTCAAGACCGACTGGGGCTCGGACAAGCGGTGCGCAATGTCGCTGGTGCTCTGCTCGGTCCATTACCCGCGGCGAGCTGCTACTGCGGCTCGTCGGCGCCGACGAGACGGATCCTGCCATCGGCGACGAGCACCGCCGCGCCGCGCGAGACCGGGTAGACGGAGTCGACCGAGCGCGCTCGGACCCGGCCGGTGACGCGGCCGGATTGCTGGTCGAGCACGGTGACGAGCGTGTCGTAGTCGGCGACGTCCAGCAGATTGTTCGCCTGCGCCGACGACGCGGGCGCACCGGCGGGAGCGCCCTGCCGCGGCGCGTAAGGACCGCTCCGATCATCGAAGGGACCGCTGCGGCCGACGGCCGCGAGCACAGCGGTGGTCTGTTCCGCGACCGAAACGCTGAACAGCTCGGATTCGCTCACGAAATCCCACGCCGGCGTCGGGTTCTCGCCGGGCCAGCCGTAAACCAGGCGGCCGCGGTAGCTCACTCCGCCCGCCGGTCCGACCGCGGCATCGGCCGGCCCCCCGGAGACGTCGCTCTCCAAGCTCACCCCGTGCACGCGGCAGGGCTGGTCCGTCGGCCCGAGCCGGCGGGGGTCGACCGACACCGCGTCGGAGCCGTCCTGGAAGTACAGCCGTTCTCCGGCGATCGTCGGACGGGGACTGGTGCACGGCACCGCGGCCTGCGCCCCCGCCGACGTACGCAGCGAGCAACTGTGGCCGTCCGCGGTGGACACGAAAGCCGTCGTGCCCGCCGTCGCGGCGAAAGCGCCGTGCAACGTGGCTGTCACGGCACCTGTCCTAGGGTCGAGGAAGTCCCACTGGTCAGCCGAACCGGCCGCTGGAACCACCGCCCGGGCCGCGAGGATCGGAGACGGTGCGCCGTCGCCGACGTACTTGAAGGTCGGGAACCGGTCCACTGTGTCAAGTTCACCCCGCTCAATCCGGTTCTCGGCGATCGGGTGGGTCCACCGCACCGACCCGTCGTCCGAGATCGCGGACACCGTGCGGCGATCCGTCTGGACGACGACGACACCGTCCCCGGCGGCCACACCGCGCAGGGCAGTGACGGCCTGCGGCCAGACAGCACGGCCATCGGCCTGGTAGGCCTGGATTCGGTGGCCGTCGCCGACCAGCAACCGATCGCCCGTGACGGAGAAGAACGCCTTCGCGCTCGGCGGCAGAACAGCGATCCGGTGGCCGTCGGCCAGTGACACCAACATGGTGGACTGGCCGCTGCGCACCACGACTGCGTCGCGCACGCGGGCTTCCACCCGGGGGAACGCATCCCGGGCCGAAGGACCGCCGTCGGGGGCGGCGACATCCCAGCGGACGCCCGTTCCCTCGAACTGCGCGGCCAACACGCGGTCCGGCACCCACCAGCCGGTCACCGCGATCACCGCCGCCAGCATCGCGGCCACGCCGGCACGCACACCGCGCCGCACCCGCGGCAACGCCACGAACACCAATCCCGCCACACCGGCGGCCGCGGCTACCAGCCCCCACACGTACAGCGCTGATGACGCCACCGACACCCCGCGCACGATCCCGGCGGTCCCCGCCACCAGCAGTACCGCCACGGGGACCGCCGCGTACCGGGCGCGGTGCGAGATCGCCATCACCATCCGCCCACCTTAGCGATGATCTCGTCCATTCGGGCCAATCGACGGCATTCGGTGAACCGCAGACGTGCAGGCGACCCGGCATCCGGGCGTCGTTCCGGCAGAGGTCAGCCGCCCGGCGGCGAGCGACGACAAGCCGAGCAACTTTCTCGACTGGAAAGAACGCTCGACGTTCGTCATCTTCGACGATGGCGCCGGCGCCATCGCTCGCCGAAGCCACCGATCGGCCCCGGCGGGAACGGACCGGTCGTGGGGGAATCGAATCTCGCTAACGGCACCTGCAGCATGCTGCGTTCGGCAGGCCCACAGCATGACTTCGCAGGAATCGTCTTCCCAGGCCGACGTCCGCATCATCGCCGCGCTCGCTCATGCAATCCGCGGCCCCGACCCCATTGTCCCGATGGACGTGTTCGGAGCCGGAGCGCCACCTCCGCCGCCGGCTTTCCCTGGGTCTCCCGGCGCACATCCTGAGGCGAAAGATCCTCTCGGATGCTTCGGTCCCGCTGGTCGGGTTGGGCGCCAGTCTCACCGACGCGGGCAAGGTCGTCACCTGCCCTGAGCACGGCGCCCGCACGATGGGCTTCGCGGACGTGCCGCCCTCGCGGACATGTCAGCTCCCGTCGGCCAGCATGCCGCCCAGCAAGGTCGCGAGAGTGCGGCGATCCGAAACGCCGAGCTTCGCTCGAATGCGCGCCATGTGGTGTTCGACGGTCTTACCCGAGATGTACAGCTGCTCGCCGATCTCCTTGTAGGTGTGCCCGGCGACGAACAGCCGCCCGATGTCGCGTTCGCGTTCGGTCAACGCCGGCGGCTCGGCCGCCG
>NZ_JBSGDR010000051.1:0-16815 GCF_053602455.1 Amycolatopsis sp. NPDC004378 | reverse complement strand
CACCCCCCCACACCAAAATCTGATCAATTTAGAACCCCAAAAAGTAATAGGGGAGGGGTGCGGGCGACCTTCCACCAAAGCGAAAGGCCCCTTCCGGCGGAAGGGGCCTTTTCACTGGGCCGCGGGACCGTGCCAGCGTCCGACCAGCTCGTCCGGCGGTGTGATCCCCAGCAGGTCGCAGAGCCGCCCCACCTGGTGGTCGACCAGGTCGCCCAACGACTTCGGGCGGCCGTAGAACGCGGGCATCAGCGGCGCGATGATCCCGCCCATCTCGGTCACCTGGGTCATCGCCCGCAGGTGCCCCAGGTGCAATGGCGTCTCGCGCAACGCGACCACGAGCTTCCGCCGCTCCTTCAGCGTCACGTCGGCCGCCCGCACCAGCAGGCTGTCGTTCTGCGACCAGACGATGGCCCCGAGCGAACGCACCGAGCACGGCAGCACGACCATGGCGTCGATCGGGAACGACCCGCTCGAGATCGGCGCGGCGATGTCACCGGGCCGGTAGGTGAAATCGGCCAGGGACGCGACCGACGCAGGCGTCCAGTCCGTCTCGAAGGAGATCGTCTGCCGGGCCGCCGGCGTGACGACCAGGTGCGTCTCGACCTCCGGCATCCCCTTGAGGATCTCCAGCAGCCGGATGCCGTAGATCGCGCCGCTGGAGCCGGACATCCCGACCACCAGCCGGAACGGCTCAGTCATGCTTCGCCCGCCTCCGCTCGGCCTGCTGCTCCTTGACCACCTCGACCGGGCTGCGCCGGGCCTCCTCCTCGACCAGCTTCCGCCACTCGGTCAGCGAGACGTCCGGGCGGTACAGCCGTTCCGGCGGGGCGTCGGTGACCTCGACCATCAGGCGGTCCTCGTCGTTGAACATGCCGTGGAACACCCAGCGGGCCCACGTCCAGTAGTAGAACCAGAACTTCCGGTTGCGCCACTTGCCCTTGCTCATCACGGCGAGCTGGACGTACGTGTGGTCCTCCGCGGTCGCGGCCACCCACCACTCGAAGTGCGACCACTCCTCGTACTTCACCCGCAACGTGCCCGGCAGCCGCAGCGACACCTTCGTCTTGTTGCCTTCGCGCCGGCGGTACCACTTCTTCTTCGGGAAGTCGCCGAGGCCGGGGAACGAGGCGCTGTAGTGCATCTTGTCCTTGCGGCGGGTGATCCACGGCCCGTCACGGATCACCTTCATCTCGCTCCACACCGGCATCTTGACGCGCTTGGTCCAAAGAGCGTTGCGGTGCAGCCATTTCGCGTGCCCGTCGTCGAAGCCGTTCTCCGCGCCGAAGCGCCAGTTGCCGTCCCGCACGGTGATGCGGCCGACCACCAGGGCGGCCGGGTCGAGCAGTTCCTCCGGGACGTCGTCGGCGAGCGGGCGCGCCGGGCCGTCGCCCAGCCACAGCCAGACCAGGCCCCGCGCTTCTTCGACCGGGTACGTGCGCACGGTGACCTTGCCGCAGATCGGCGACTCCGGGCCGTCGGTGATCGCCGCGACCAGCACGCCCGTCTCCAGGTCGAACGTCCATCCGTGGTAGCAGCAGCTCCACGTGCCGGGGAACTCCTGCGACGACATCTCGTGGCTCAGCGGGACCCCGCGGTGCGGGCACCGGTCGTGCAGCGCGCGGACCGCGCCGCCGTCGCGCACGAGCATGATCTGCTCGCCGAGCACCTTGATCGCCCGCGGCTTGCGGCCCACCTTCCGCGACCACGCCACGGGGTACCAGTACTCGCGGAACCCGAGCGCGGCCGCCTCGTACCGCGGCCAGGTGGACCAGTCGCGGCGGCCGGGGCCGCCGATGTTCGCCTGCCTCCGTGCCGGGCGGACGTCGTTGTCGACGGTGTCGGTCATCTGTTGTCTCCTCGGCTGCTCGCGGGCGGTTCACGCAGTTCGGCGCGCTGCCGGGTGGTCACGTCCACCACGACGCCGACCAGCAGGTCGACCAGCCGGCGCATGGCGGGCAGGTCCGCGACCCCCATGGAAAACCCTTCGAACGGGCTCGGTTCGGCCGCCGGGGGCAGGCCGATCCGCGCGGTCGGGATGCCGTGGCGGCGCAGCACGCCGCCGTCGGACAGGCCGCTGCCCGGCTTGCCCGGGACGTGCGGCCGGCCTTCGACGTCTTCCCAGGCCCGGATCAGCCGGGTCACCACCGGGCTGTCCGGCGATGTGGCCGAACCGGCCTGGCCGGCCACGAGCTCGACCTCGACGTCCACGGCGGGCTCGGCCGCGCGCAGCTCGGCGACGACCGCCTCGAACTGCCCGGCCACGTCGTTGACCGTGGTGCGCGGGTTGACCCGCAGGTCGACCCAGAACTCGCAGGTCGCCGGGTTGAACGCCGGCTTGGTGCCGTCGCCGGCCCGGATCGCGGTGACCGCGCCCTGCGGCGCGACCTGCCCGGACGAGTTGCGCGCGGTGTACTCGGCGAACCAGCTTTCCAGCGAGCCGACCATCCGCGCGGCCGCGACGATCGCGTTGCTGTAGTGGCCCTTGTGCCGGCTGCCGGTGTAGCCGACCGAACCGCGCACGACGACGCGGAAGATCGCGAACCCGACCTCTTCGTGCACGACCGAGTAGCCCGGCTTGAGCACGATCGCCAGGTCCGAGGAGCACTGGCCGTGGTCCATCAGGAACTGGGTGCCGACGTGCATGCCCGAGTTGCGCCGCGACGACAGCTCCCCGGCCAGCACCGGCATGCTGCCGCCGACCAGCGCGACGACCAGCTGCCCGTCGAGCGGGACGCCGGAGCGGTGCACGGCGAGCGCGGCGGCCAGCGCGCAGCCGGCGAACGCCTTGGGGTTCTCCGCGCCGAGCCCGACGATCTTGTCGCCGAACCGCTGCGCGGGCAGCGTGAAGTCGGGCCGGGGCCGCTCCCCCAGCCAGGGCGCGTCCTCCGGCCCGGGCGCGAACGCGGTGTCCAGCGGCGCCAGCAGGAGCAGCTGCGCGCCCGCCCGGCCGGTGCCGACGCGGGTGACGAGGTTGGCCTGGCGCTCGTCGATCGCCTGCAGCCGGCTGTCGAGCCCCGCCGACGTCATCACGTCGCGGAAGTACTCGGCCAGCTCGCGCTCGCAGCCGGTCGGGCTGGGGATGTCGGTGGCCGCCTGGCACAGCAGGGCCAGCTCGTCTTCGTCGACCTCGGCGCGGGCGGCCTTGACCCACTCCCGCTGCCAGCCGGACAGCTTCGTGATGTCCGGGTCGAGGGCGTCCGGCGTCATGACGTCTTGATCTCGGTGCCGGTCACGTGGTGGTGGCCCCACAGGCTGGTCGGCCCGGCCAGCTGGCGCGTCGACCAGTCGGCGGTGTCGACGTCCATGCCGTCCCAGCCGTACTCGATCTCCCAGCCCGACGGCGTCTCGAGGTAGAACGAGACGGCCCGGTCGTTGGTGTGCCTGCCGAGCGTGCGGGTGACGATGCCGCGGTCGAAGGCGACGTCGATGGTCGTGCCGACGTCGTCGAGCGTGGTCGTCTCCAGCATGATGTGCCGCAGGCCGGGCTCGTCGGTCTCCACCAGCGCGATGGAGTGGTGGCGCGGATTGCAGTGCAGGAACGCGATGAAGCCCTTGAAGGTGTCGCTGACCCCGAAGCCGAGCGTGTCGACCAGGAACGCCAGCGTCTCGGCGTAGTTCTTCACGCCCACGACGGCGTGGCCCATCCCGTGCTCTCCGGTGCGGTAGCCGGTGAGCGTCCGGGTCAGGCGCAACGGCCGGAAGTCGGCTTCCTGGCCGTAGCACAGCTCGTGCCGCAGGCCCGACGGGTCTTCGAGCCAGGCCATGCCCGCGACGCGCCGGTCGGCGCACTCGGCGGCCGTCGCCCGGGTGACCGCCGCACCGGCGGACGTCAGCTCGTGCTCGAGCGCGGCCAGGTCGGCGGCGCTCGCCACCTCCCAGCCCAGCCAGGTCAGCGCCTCGGCGTCGCCGGCGCGGATGTCGAAGCGGTAGGCGCGCTCGTCCATGCGGAGCAGCAGGCGGTCGTCCCCGCGCTCTCCCGGGAGTCCCAGGACCTCCGCGCCGAACTCCGCCCACGCCGGCAGGTCTCTTGTGGACAGTCCGACGTAGGCGAGACTGCGGATGCGCATGGGGTTCGTCCTCCTGCTGGTCACTCCGCACTGCCCAGGAAGCCGAGGACCACGCGGTCGTGCTCCTCGGGCTGCTCCCACTGGGGCCAGTGCGCGGCGTCGGCGACACAGTGGAAGGCCGCGCCGGGGATGAGTTTCGCGATCCGGCGGCCCACGTCGGGCCCGCTGCCGGGGTTGTGGTCCGACCACAGCACCAGCGTCGGCACGCTCACCGCCGCGAGCCGGTCCTCGGAGATCCGGCGGTTCGGCCCGGAGCCGAACCCGAAGGAGTTCTCGAACACCGTGCGCAGCGCGGCGTTCGTCGCCGGCTCGGCGTAGATGCGGCGGCGGACCTCGACCAGCTCGTCGGTGACGCGGTCGGGGGTGGCCATCAGCCATTCCAGCCGGGTGCGGATCGTCTCCGGCGTCGGGTTCTCGATGGCGGCCAGCGACCGGGCACGCAGGGCCTCGCGCCCTTCGGCGGGCCGCTCGTTCACCGAGCCCGCCGCCCACTTGATGCCCGCGGTGGTGTTGAGCACCAGCTTCCCGACGCGCTCGGGGTGCTCCAACGCGAGCGTCAGGGCGACCCAGCCGCCGAGCGACTCACCCTCGATGTGCGCGCGCTCGATGCCTTGCGAGTCCAGGAGGTCGAGCACCTGCTCGACGTACGTCCCGACGGCGTCGTGGGTGAACTCCGGCTTGGCGGAGCAGCCGTGCCAGAGCAGGTCCACCGCCATCGCCCGGTAGTGCCCGCCGAGCCGGTTGACGTTGCGCGCGTAGGCCTCGGCGTGCCCGCCGACGCCGTGCAGCAGCACGAGCGCCTCGCCGTCACCGGATTCGATGACGCGGGTGCGGTACTTTTCGCCGAGGTAATGGGACTGGCTGCCCAGCAGGTCGGTCCAGATGGTCACCTCGGTCACTCCCAACGGGTCGGCGGGCCCGGCCGGGACCGGTGTTTCGTGGCAGGGGCGGCAGGACTCGAACCTGCAACCGTCGGTGTTGGAAACCGCTGCTCTGGCCAATTGAGAGCTACACCCCTTCGCGACCGGTTTCCCGGTGCGAGATCATTGTGCGACGGAACTTTTGGGGAAGTTCCTAGCTTGCCGTCACGGCGAACCGGTCCGGCGTGAAAACGTCGACCAGCGGGTCGGGCGCGCCGTCGACGATGCGGGCCGCCAGTGCCTTGCCGAACAGCGGTGCCAGGGTCACCCCGGCGCTGGCGACGGCCTCGTAGTACCCCGGCACGGCCGACAACGGCCCCACGCTCGGCAGTTCGTCCCGCGCGCACCGCGCGTCGACCACCTCGGCCGCGCGGACGGTCGCCGTGCCCAGCAGCGGCACCACCTTCGCCGCCCGGTCCAGCAGGTCCTTCACGAACTCCGGGTCGGGCGTCCCCGACCGCGGGGGCAGCCCGCGGTCGACGCGGTCCGAGCGCAGGACCACCCGCCCGGGCCCGTCCGGGCGGATGCTGACCTCGGGCGCGCGCAGGATGTACTCGAGCGGGTCGCCGTCGACGAGCAGGTGGGCGATCAGGCTGCGCCGCGGCGCCCCGAGGAACGGGCGGGCGCCGGCCAGGGCGCCGATCTCGTCCGCGGCCGAACCGGTGGCGTTGACCACGACGTCGGCCTCGATCCGGCGGCCGTCCGCGAGGCCGACCCCGCCCGACACCGACGTCACCTCGGCGGTCAGGTCCAGCGTGGCCCCGAGGGAGACCGCCTGGTCCAGGAGGTGGCGGGTGAAGGCGACCGCGTCGATCCAGCCCTCGGCCGGCAGGAAGGCGACCGGTCCCGCCGACGGCAGGACCACCGACGAGCCGTCCGGGACCTGCCGCTCGACCGGGCAGCCCCACTCTTCGAGCTGGGCGAGGTAGCCGGTGAACGACTCGTCGTCGGTCCACGCCACCGTCCCGGTGCGGTGCCACCAGGGCGCGGAGTCCCCGGCCAGCGCCGTGTGCTCGTCGATGCCGGCCTGGTTCAGCTCGAAGTAGGCCTTGGGGAAGCGCCGGTAGGCCGTCGCCGTGGCGAACCCGACCTCCGTGGTGCCGGCGGCGGGCCGGTCCGCGCGGTCGACGCAGTGCACGCGCGCCCCGCGCTTCGCGAGGTGGTAGGTCACCGCGGCGCCGATGACCCCGGCGCCGATCACGACCACCTTCGGCGTGGCCATCAGTAGAGGCCTTCCGGCGCGGCCTGGCTCACCTGCAGGGGGCGGACGTTGTAGACGCCGTCCACCGGCCACTCGCCCTTGGTGTCGTAGCGGGTCGCCTCGTCGCGCTCCAGCAGGTTCGGCAGGAAGAGGTCTTCGTGGAGCACGGTCAGCTTCAACTGTCCATTGTCGACGTTCACGCGGAAGTCCGAAGGGTCCACAACGGACATCGTCACCTGCGGGTACGTCGGCGCGTAAGGGAGGATCGCGCCGCCGTCCTCGGGGTGCAGGCTCACGGCGTTGCCGAAGGTGTTGCCGTAGCCCGACCGCACGAGCCCGCCGTCCAGCGCCTTGACGAAGTCCTGGTACATCCGCGGGCTCATGTGCGTGCCGCCGAGCCGGACGCCGTCGAGCGCGGCGACCAGCTCGGGGTGCCGCGCGATCAGCTTCTGCAGCAACGCGGGTGTCGTGTTGAGGTAGTGGACGTGCTGCGAGCGCAGGATGTCGACGATCTGGCCGAGCACGTGGTCGGTGTACTCCCCCAGTTCCTTCATCTTGCCGGCGCGGATGAGCTGCTTGATCCACCGGGGGTCCATGTCGATGCCGTAGACGAGCCCGGCCAGCTGCTCGGACAGCTCGATCGCGCCGTTGCCGATCTGGTGCGGCCCGCTCGGCGTCGCCTGCAGCCAGGTCCGGCCCGCCTGGTAGCCGTCGAAGAGGTACGACCAGCGGCGCCACTCGACGCGGTGGGTCATCATGTCTTCGGTGTAGAACACCCGCACGGGGTCGCCGGTGGTGCCGCCGGACTCCCAGACGCGGCCGGTCAGCGGGCGCGGGACGATGCGCGGCACCAGGTCGCCGGGGTCCATGCCGCGCAGGTCGCCGGGCGGGAACGGGCCGAACTCGGCGAGCTGGTCGTAGCGCGTGATGTCCCTCGGGTCGAAGGACAGCTCGGTCGCCCGCTTCAGCCAGTACGGGCTGCCGAGCTCCGGGTTGAAGTGCCGCCGCACCACGTGCCGCGTCCACGCGTCGAGGTCGAGGGACAACCAGTGGTCGGTCAGGCTGGCACGTTCGTGCGTGCGGGTGCTCACGGTCTCTCCTTGCTTCACGGGGCGACGAGGTCGACGGCGTAGTCGTAGATCGCGGTCATGGCTTCGGTGACGTGGTGCGGCTCGGTGATGCGCACGACGGGGAACGGGAAGTCGAGCACGCCGGCGGGCAGCGTCGGCCCGAGCACGAAGGCGAGCCGGACCCCCTGGGCCTTCATCCCGGCGCACACGTGCGGCAGGCTCATCGTGGTGGTCTTGTTGCGCTGGAACAGATCGCGGACCTCGGCCGCCGTCGTCAGCGCGCGTTCCTCGAGGAAGGAGCACACCGGGATCCGCGGGTCGGTGACCGGCATGGCCGCCACGGTCGGCGCCATGAAGTCCGTCGCGTACTGGCGCAGCGGGGAGTGCACCGCGAACGGCTGGCCGTCGATGACGCTGATCATGCCGGGCGGGCTCTGCGCGACCAGCTTTTCGAGGGCCTCGGCCGTGCCGCTGAGCATGAGCAGCCGGGCGGTCCCGTTCGCCAGCACCCCGAAGTCGCCGCCGAGGTACACGCCGGGCCGCCGGGCGCCGTAGTAGAACGTCGGGTCCTCGGTGACCGGGAGGAACGCGATGGCCGCGCCCTGGGCCGGCGGTGGCGGGTCGGGCACGGGCGTCTTCGCTTCGCGCAGCAGCAGGTCGAACAGCATCCGGCGGTCGACCGCGCCGGCCACCGAGCTCGCGATCAGCCCGCCGAGGCTGATCCCGCCCGCGACACCGGGGTGGACGCCGGACTCGGCGAGCACGTCGTGGATGCCCAGCGCCAGCGCGGCCAGGCGGGTGCCGGCCAGGCTGAACCGGTCGTGGTCGCCGCGGGGCTCGAACTCGCCGCGCAGCAGGGTGCGCGGTTCGAGGCCGGTCCAGTCGCGGAACTCTTCGTAGGTCCGGCGCATGGCCGGGTACGCCTCGTACAGGTTCGCGCCGTGCTCCGGGTCGGGATCGGAGATGTTCGCGCCGAAGAGATACCCCAGAGTCACCGAATTCCCCTAACGAACGTTTCCGAGCGGCTGCCGCGACGCTACGCACCCCCTTGCGCGCGGAACCGGGCTAGCATGGGGGCTCTAGGCGATTCCTCAGCTCCGGGCGCGGGACTCTTTAAGAGTTCCCCCAGGGTTGGCTTGCTAGGGCGGCTATCGCGCGTCCGCCCGGTGGGAAAAAGCTGGCAGCCGGCCCGTCCAGGCTCGTCACCCTATTCGCCGGAGGTATCAGAACGTGGAGTATGGCGTCTCGCTGTTGCCGGACTGCGACCCGGAGACCACGACCGCCTCGCAGTACTTCCAGGATGTGCTGCAGGTCAGTGTGCTCGCCGATCAGCTCGGCCTGAACTACGTCAAGATGACCGAGCACTACCTGCGCTCCTACGGCGGATATTCCCCCAGCCCGCTGGCTTTCCTGTCGGCCGTGGCCGCGCGCACCGAGTCGATCCGCCTGATGACCGGCGGCATCCAGGCCTCCTTCCACCACCCCATCCAGATCGCCGCGCACGCGGCCCAGGTCGACGTGATGAGCGGCGGCCGCCTGGACGTCGGCTTCGCGCGGGCCTTCCTGCCGTACGAGTTCGAGGCCTTCGGCGTCGACATGGACACCAGCCGAGAGCGGTTCCTCGCCACGATCGAAGCCGTCGTGCGGCTGTGGCGCGAAACGGACGTCACCGAGAAGACGCCGTTCTTCGAGTACGAGAACGCGAATTCGCTGCCGGCCCCGGTGCAGCAGCCCGGCCCGCCCGTGTGGGTGGCCGCGCTGGCGACCCCGGCGAGCTTCGACTGGACCGGCCGCAAGGGCTTCAACCTGCTGATCAGCTCGACCCAGCTGAACGAGATGGCCCGCAAGCGCGAGTACGTCGAGCTGTACCGCACCGCGTTCCTCGAGGAGCACGGCGATTCCGGCCGCAAGCCGAAGTTCGCGGTGAGCATCCCGCTGCTGATCGCGGACACCGACGAAGGGGCCCGCGACCTGGCCGTGCCGTTCATGGTGAAGTCGTTCAACGCCTTCAAGGAGGCGATCCTCTCCTGGCACAACGTCGAATCGCCCGCGTACGAGGGCTACACCGCGATGGCGCGGCAGATGGCGAGCTTCGACCTGGAGACGGACGGCCTGGAGGCCAAGGCCGTCGTCGGCTCGCCCGACACGGTGCTGGGCCGGATCGAAGAGGTCCGCGACGTGCTCGGCCCCGACGTCATCCTGTGGAACCTCGACTTCGGCGGCCAGTCGGCCGAGACCATGTCCCGGACGCTGACCCTGTTCGCGGACAAGGTGATGCCCGCGCTCGGATGACCCCTCCCCAGGGGCGGAAGCGAAAGGACCCGGCGGCCGCGAGGCCACCGGGTCCTTTCGTCGGTGCGGCGTCAGCCGCTGAAGCCGAGGCCGCCCTGGGCGGCGATCATCGTGAGGCGGATGCCGCGCAGCGCCTTCTCCAGGCCGGGCGCGACCTCGCCGACGCGGTCGGTCAGCTCCTCGATGCGGTCCTTGTACTCGCCCTTGCTCTCCTTGCGCGTCACCACGCTCGGGACCGTGCCGGCGGCGGCGAGCGCGACGAGCGCGGCGTCGTCCGCGCCGATCTCGGCGGCCGGGGTCGAGCCGTGCAGCACCTCGACGGCGTGCTCCTGCAGCGCCTTCGCGATGGCGGGGTCGGTGACGGTCACGTGCGTCTTCGGCACGACGCCGAGGACCTTCTTCTCCTCGACCGTCAGGAGCTTCTGCTCGACGAGCTGCTCCTCGATGTCGTCGAGGGTCTCCTTGTAGTCGTGGCGGATCCACGACTTCCAGCTGCGCTTCTCGTTGCCGATCTGCGCCAGCAGCTTGTCCAGCACCGGGTCGCCGGTCGGGTCCGCCTTGACCAGCACGGCGTCGCCGTCTTCGTCGGCGATGTTGCCGCGCAGCGCCAGCTCGGTCAGCACGCCGGCGCGGGTCAGGAACGCGGTGCGGGTGCGGTCGTAGAGGTCTTCCTTCTCGATGTCGTAGGCGAGGAGGTAGGCACGGTAGTGGACGGCGGTCGGCGTGTCGGTCATGTCGGTCACCCGTTTCTGTGTCGGTCGTCGGTACGGGCCGGGATCCCCGCGTCCGGCCGGATTTCCCCCTGGCGGACGCGCCTGGCATTGCGTACTACCCGATCTTGGCGGATCGAACCCTCGCGAAAAACGGCCAAAGGTTGACAGTCGGTGACGGAAGGTTGTCGGCTCACAACCTTAGTTGTTCCGGCGAGCCCGCCGGCCCGGCCTTAGCAGTCTGCCTAGAGGTCGGCCGATCGGGTGGACCCGCGGGCGGTGGGCCGGTTAAGAGAAAGGGGCCAGTGTCTTTCTTCCGCCACACTATCCGCAATGGACGGCTCATGACCGCTCGAAGTGTCAAGCGTGGGGTGCTGCTCCTCTCCCTCCTCGGCCTGATCGCCCCGGCGGTGCCCGCCGGCGCCGCCCCGCGGCCCGCCGCGGCCGTGTCGGCCCTGCAGCAGATCGTGCCCGCCCCGGTGTCGGTGACCGCGGACCCGGCCGTGAGCTACCGGCTCGGCGCCGCGACGACCGTGTTCACCTCCGCCGGCGCCGACGCGCGCCAGGTCGGCGACTACCTCGCCGGGCTGCTGCGCCCGGCGACCCGGCTGCCGGTCCCCGTGGTGCCCGTCGGGCCGTGGCTGCCCAGGACGCTGCCCGGCATCTCGCTGCTGCTCGGCGGGGCGGACCTCCGCGTCGGCGACGAGGGCTACCAGCTCGACACCTCCGCGACCGGCGTGACCATCCGGGCGGCGAAGCCCGCCGGGCTGTTCAACGGCGTGCAGACGCTGCGCCAGCTGCTGCCCGCCTCGCTCACCGGGACGCTCACGGTGCCCGGCGGCCACATCCTCGACTACCCGCGCTACGCCTACCGCGGCGCGATGCTCGACGTCGCCCGGCACTTCCTGCCGGTGGCGGACGTGAAGAAGTACCTCGACGACATCGCGCTGTACAAGGTCAACAACCTGCACCTCCACCTCACCGACGACCAGGGCTGGCGGCTGCAGATCGACGGCTGGCCGAACCTGACGGCCAAGGGCGCGAGCACCGGCTCGGGCGGCGGTGCCGGTGGCTTCTACACCCAGGCCCAGTACCGCGACATCGTCTCCTACGCCCAGAGCCGGCACATCACGATCGTGCCGGAGGTCGACATGCCGTCGCACTTCGGCGCCGCGCTGGCGTCGTACGCCGAGCTCAACTGCGACGGCGTCGCGGGGCCGGTCTACACCGGGCTCACCCCCGCGCCGCGGTCGGACCTGTGCGTGACCAAGCCGGTCACCTACAAGTTCATCAACGACGTGCTCACGCAGGTCGCGGCGCTGACCCCGGGCGACTACCTCGACGTCGGCGGCGACGAGATCCAGGACCTCGACGACGCGCAGTACACGGCGTTCATGGCGAAGATCGCGCCGATGGTGGCCAAGCTCGGCAAGAAGCTGCTGGGCTGGGCGGAGATGCTGACGGCGACCCCGCCGAAGGGCGCGACCGGCGAGTTCTGGATCTACGACGGCACCCAGAACGAGGTCGGCCAGGCCAGCCAGAAGGGCGCCAAGCTGATCATGGCGCCGTGCGTCTACACCTACCTGGACATGAAGTACGCCCCCGGTGTCCCGGCGGACACCGGCCTCGACTGGGCCGGGACCATCAGCGTCCAGGCGGCGTACGGCTGGGACCCGACGGCGGTGGTGCCGGGCGCGCTGAACGCCAACATCTCGGGCGTCGAAGCTCCCTTGTGGACGGACACCGTGAAGAGCCTGGACGACGTGCAATACCTGGCGTTCCCGCGGCTGCCCGCGATCGCCGAGATCGGCTGGTCCTCGCAGGCGAGCCACGACTGGACGTCGTTCTCGGCGCGGCTGGCCGCGCAGGGCCCGCGCTGGACGGCACTGGGCGTGAAGTACTACGCGGCCCCGGAAATCCCGTGGCCGAAGAACTGACCCGGCGGGAGAAGCCCACCATGGCGAACAAGGACGGGCAGGTCTGGGAGGCCTACTGGAAGGACCTCCCGGACCGCGCGGGCGCGGCCTTCTGGGACTGCGCGCCCGCCGAGGGCGCGGCGGCGCACGCGGAGCTGTTCAAGGCCCACTTCGACCCCGCGCTCCCGCTGGTCGACCTGGGCTGCGGCAACGGGACCCAGACGAAGTACCTGGCCGGGCTGTACGACCGGGTCGTCGGGGTGGACATCGCGGAGGCCGCGCTGAACCGGGCGCGGACGGAGAACCCCGCGCCCAACGTCTCGTACGAGCTGCTGGACGTGCTCGACGACACGGCCGTGGCCGCGTTCCGCGCGCGCTACGGCGACGTGAACATCTACCTGTCGGGCGTCATCCACCAGCTGCCGGTGGACCGGCGGGTGACGTGCACGCGCAACCTGGCCGCGCTGGCCGGGGCGCGCGGGTGCGTGTTCAACCAGGAGCTGACCCCGGCGAGCTACACGTACATGCAGCAGCTGATCGCCGACCCGGCGAACGACCTGCCGAAGCTGGAGCGGGTGTCGATCTACTTCGGCATCGGCCTCCAGCCGGCGGCGGGCGAGGCGGAGCTGGAGACGGTCTACGAGCTGGGCGGCTTCTCCATCGTGGACGGCGGCGAGCTGCTGCTGCGCACCACGGAAACGCTGGCGGACGGCTCGAGCCTGAACCTGCCGACGCACTACGTCATCGCGCGCGGCTGAACACGGAGAAAGGGGCGGTCCCGACCCCGGGACCGCCCTTTTCCCGTCCCGGGTCAGTGCGCGGCGGCCAGCTTGGCGCGGTCGGTCTTGCCGTTCGCCGTGCGGGGCAGTTCCGCCGCCGTGACGACCTCGTCGACGATCATGTACTTCGGCAGGTGGGCCGCGCAGTGGGCCTTCATCCCCAGCAGCGTCACGCGCTCGCCGGGACGCGGGACGACCACCGCGCGCAGCCGCGCGTCGATGCCCGCGCCCGCAACCACCACCGCCACCTCGGCGACCGCCGGGTGCCGGGCCAGGGCCGTCTCGACCTCGCCCAGCTCGATCCGGTGGCCGCGCAGCTTGACCATCGCGTCGCGGCGGCCGGCGTACTCCAGCTCGCCCGCCGCGTCGTACCGGCCGAGGTCGCCCGTGTGGTAGCCGCCGAGCTGCGGGGCCGCGCCCCAGTAGCCGAGCATGACCGTCGGACCCTCGACGACGATCTCGCCGTCCGCCAGCGTCAGCGTCGCGCCCGAGCACGCCCGCCCGATCGGCAGGGCGCCGGTCCGCGAGAGATCGGC
Source organism: Amycolatopsis sp. NPDC004378 (assembly GCF_053602455.1). Taxonomy (NCBI): domain Bacteria; kingdom Bacillati; phylum Actinomycetota; class Actinomycetes; order Pseudonocardiales; family Pseudonocardiaceae; genus Amycolatopsis; species Amycolatopsis sp. NPDC004378. Next base: position 3,324 of record NZ_JBSGDR010000051.1, on the reverse strand, counting down.
AGAGGTCACCTCGTAGCTCGTGACGACGTTCGTCTCGGTCGGGCCGTACCAGTTGAACAGCCGCGCCTCCGGCCACGCGCGGCGCAGCGCCTGGACCCCGGCGATCGGGAACGGCTCCCCGGCGAACACGCAGACCCGCAAGGACGCCGGAGCGGGCCGGTCCAGCAGCCCGCCGTGCCGCATCATCAGCACCAGCGCCGAGGGCACCGAGTACCAGACGGTGATGCCGCGGCCGTGCAGGAAGTCCGTCAGCTCCGCGGGTGAGTAGGACAGGTCCGAACCCGCCAGGTCCACCGAGGCCCCGGCGGAGAACGCGCCGTAGAGGTCGAACACCGACAGGTCGAAGTTGAACGGCGCGTGGTTGGCCAGCCGGTCCCCCGCGTGCAGCCCGGTCTCCGCGACGGCCCATTCCACGAACGCGAGCGCGTTGCGGTGGCTGATCAGGACGCCCTTCGGCGCGCCGGTCGAGCCGGACGTGTAGAGGATGTAGGCGGGCTCGTCCGGGCCGACGCGCTCGGGAACCACCGGACCGTCGCTTGTGGACAGTGCCGCGAACGAGCTGAGCGGGGGCGGGTTCGGGCCCCAGTCGGCCGCCGTGCCGGTGACGACCAGCGCGGGTGTGCAGCTGTCGGCGATGAGCCGCACCCGGGACACCGGGTTGGACGGCGCGACCGGCACGTAGACCGCGCCCAGCCGCAGTACCGCCTGCATGAGCGCCACCACTTCGACGCTCTTCTCCGCCCAGATCAGCACCCGGTCACCGCGGCGGACCCCGGCCGCGCGCAGCCCGGCGGCCTGGCGGGCGGCCAGCTCGTCGAGTTCGCGGTAGGTGACGGTGGTGTCGCCGCAGTGCACGGCCGGGGCGTCCGGAGTGCGCTCGGCGGCGGTGAGGATCAGCTCGTGCAGCATCACAACCCCAGTTCCATCGCGACCAGCTGCCGTTGTACGTCGGAAGCGCCGGAAAAGATCGTCCCGCCGATCGCGTCCCGCAACGCGGCCTCGACGCCGTGCTCGCGCAGGTAGCCCCGGCTGCCGAACAGCTGGACGGCGTCGGTCGCGCTCGCGACCGTCCCTTCGGACACCGCGAGCTTCGACAACGCCGCGAACAGCGTCGCGTCCTCGCCCGCGTCAAGGGCCCAGCACGCCCGGTACAGCAGCAGCCGGGCGCTTTCGGCCCGCAGCTTCATCTCCACGACCCGGTTGGACACCGACTGGAACTCCGCGAGCCGCTTGCCGAACTGGCGGCGGCCGCGCACGTGGTCGCGGCACCGCGCGATCAGCCGGTCCTGCACGCCGAGGTACAGCGCGAAGAGGCAGGCGCGCTCCCAGCCCATCGAGTGCTGGAAGATCGCCGAGCCCTGGCCGGGTTCGCCGAGCACGGCGTCCGCCGGGACGAAGCAGTCGGTGAAGGTGATCTCGCCGGCCACGCAGCCTTCCATGCCCAGCTTGCCGAACGGCTCGCCGCGCGTGATGCCCGGCAGATCGGCGTCGAGCGCGAAGGCCGTGATGCCCCAGTGGCCGGCATCCGGGTCGGTGACCGCGTAGGTGACCAGGACGTCGGCGACCGGGCCGTTGCTGACGAAGCTCTTGACGCCGTTCAGGACGAACCCGCCGTCGACGGCCGTCGCCGTGGTCCGCAGCGCCCCGACGTCCGACCCCGCTTCCGGCTCGGTCATCGCGTTGCCCGCGATCAGGTCTCCGGCGGCGAGGCCGGGCAGCAGCCGCTCGCGCAGGGCCTGCGTGCCGAAGCCGACGATCGGCATCGTGCAGGCGAACAGGTGCGCGGCCGCGCCGAAGACGAGACCGGTGTCCGGACAGCCCTGGCCGGCGGCTTCGAAGACGCGCGCGGTCTCCAGCGCGGTGAGGCCGCCGCCGCCGTGCTCGGCGGGCACGCTGGCGCCCAGGACGCCGAACTTGCCGAGCAGGGCCCACTTCTCGCGGCTGAAGACGTACTCGGGCTCGGCCGGGAACGCCGCCCGCGTGTCGGCCAAGGTCCGGTCGTAGCGCTGCCGCTGGTCCGCGGTCCAGCCGAACTCCATCCGCCACCTCCACGAGTGTCCGCGCCCGAGGCTAACGGCCGGATGTCTGGCGAAATCCCTGAATGCGCGCTGCGACCATGGCCGGTGTGACCCGACACGTCGTGCTCTGCACCCTGCCCGGCCACGGCCACGTGACCCCCGTCCTGGACGTCCTCGGCGAGCTGGTCCGGCGCGGCCACCGGGTCACCGTCGCGACCGGCAGCGCGTTCGCCGGCCGGATCGCGGCGACGGGCGCCCGGCCGCTCGGCTACGACGAGCCGGCCGGCGACCCGGGCTCGCACCGGCTGGCGGCCGCGCTGACCGGCGCGTCCAGCTGCCTGGCGCCGCTGGAGCCGGTGCGGAAGCTGCTGGCGGAAGACCCGCCGGACGTGCTCGCCTTCGACTCGACGATGTGGATCGCGGGCCGGGTGCTCGCCCACGACGTCACCTGCCCGACCGTGCAGCTCTCGGCGTGTTTCGCGTCCAACGAGCACTATTCGCTGCCCGCGCACGTCGCGCGGTACCCGGCTCCCGAGTCCACTGAGGACTCTTACGACTTCCTCGCCGACCTCGAGGCCCTGCTGTCGGCCGAGGCCCCGGGCCGGACGCCGGAGCAGTTCCTCGACGACGGCGGCGACCACAAGCTGGTCCTCATCCCCCGCGGGTTCCAGTACGCGGGCGAGACGTTCGACGAGCGGCACACGTTCACCGGCCCGTGCTTCGGCCCGCAGCGGCCGCTGACGGGCTGGGAACCGCCGTCGAACGGGAACCCGGTGCTGCTGGTCTCCCTGGGCACGTCGGCGTTCAACGACCAGCCGGACTTCTTCCGCCAGTGCGCCCGCGCGTTCGCGGACCTGCCGTGGAACCTGGTGATGACCTTGGGCGGCGGCGTGGATCCCGCGTCGCTGGGAGCGTTGCCCCCGAATGTCGAGGCACGACAGTGGGTCCCGCACCCGGCGGTGCTGCGGCACGCGTCGGCGTTCGTGACGTCGGCGGGCATGGGCAGCGTGATGGAGGCGTTCTACTGCGGGACACCGCTGGTCCTGGTCCCGATGCACGGCGAGCAGGAGGTCAACACGGAGCGGGTGGTGGAGCTGGGCCTCGGCGTCCGGCTCCCGCGCGAGCAGGTGACCCCGGAGTCGGTTCGCGACGCGGTCCTCGCGGTGGCAGCCGACGACGAGATCGGCGCCCGCACGCGGGCCATGCGCGACCACACGCGCGAAGGCGGCGGCGCCGTCACAGCCGCCGACCGCATCCTCGGCATGACGTCGTGAGTGTTCAGGGCGGTCGGATCCGCCCTGAACAC
>NZ_JBSGDR010000050.1:0-17594 GCF_053602455.1 Amycolatopsis sp. NPDC004378 | reverse complement strand
CACCCGCTATGCCAAACGCGCCGCCTATTACCAGGCTGAGCTCACCATCGCCGCAATCGTGCTCTGGCTCCGATGACTTACAGGACAGCTCCTAGCCGGTCACCCAGATTAGCGTCGCCGCTCAGGTGCAGGTCGAACGACCCAGGCAGATAGCGCCCGGTCCCGGCTTCGGTGGCGGAGGAGAGGAACAAAGCCGCCAGGTGATCGGTCAGAGTTCGCTCCCTTCAGCAGTCACACTGTGGACCCGAGAATTCCCCGCAGGCGCCTACGCTACGCGACCATCATGTGCAATGAGTGGTCAATTTCTGGACATCAGCGCAGGTTTCCCTTGTCGTCCCCCGCCCCGTGGCAGGCTGTCGCGATGGATGGTGAGCGTCGTCGCTTCGACGTCTTCCTCTGTTACTCCTGGGCGGACTCCGACGCAGGGGCCGCTCTCCGGGAAGCGTTGGAAGCCGAGGACCTGAAGGTCTTCCAGGACGTGGTCACGGGCGAGGTCTACGAGCCGCTCGGCGAGTCGATCAGGCAGGCGCTGGACGATTCCCGGACCCTGGTCGCGCTGATGACACCGCACCTGTCGGGCAGCCCGCACTGCCGTGAAGAACTGCACGTCGCGCTGTCGGCTGCTGCTCATCTCGACGACGGTGACACATCGAGGGTCCTGGCCGTGGTCCAGGATCTTTCGCCCGACGACGTGCGTCCTCGTGAGCTCACCCGCTTGCGGCTTCCCCGAGCCGGTACTCCGCCGGCCGAGCTAGCCCGGGAGATCGGCAAGGCCGTCCGGCGGCACGAGGGCGTCTTCGGAGATGCACCCAAGCCGCCGCCGCTGAGCTGGTACCCACGGGAAATGGCGGGCGACCGGCGATTCCGGGGACGCTGGGACGAACTCTGGGACATCCGGCACGGACTTAGCGCGCGGTTCAGGAACGCCGACCGCGGACATCCGGTCGTCGTGGTCGACGGGCCCGGCGGCCTGGGCAAGACAGCCCTCTGCTTGCAGTACGGACGGTGGTTCCCGCACGACCACCCCGGCGGGGTGTTCCTGTTCGAGTTCGGCGGAAGCGCCGCGAACGGCGCGCTCGGAGACAGCGCTGTCCGCTCCGCTTTTCGCCGGCAGCTCCCTGCCATAGCTCGTAAGCTGAAGCTGACTGAAGTGGACCAGATAGCTCCGGCTCTCGCCGCCGGAGATTCCTATTTGTGGATCTTGGATGACCTGCCCGCCGGTCTCACCGCCGAGCTGATCACCGAGATGTGTGCGCCGACCGCGAATGGGCGAACGCTGATCAGCACGCGCGGCCGCATTGATACTCCGGCGTCGGCGACGGTCACGCTGACCCCACTAGACCCCATCATGGGGGGCCGGGCGTTGACCAGCCGCCGCTCCGCCGCGGACGAGGAGAAACCGGCCGTTCGTGACATCGTGCAGCTGCTCGGGGGCCACCCTTTGGGCTTGGCCCTGGCGTCGGCGTTGACGGCCCTCCCGGACTTCGCCGGGTACCGGCGTCTGTTCGCCGAGCTTTCCTCCAGCGAGCCGGATCGCCTGGAAGCGGTCGCCGCCGGGCTGGTGGACGAGCTGCCGGCCGGCTGTGCACGCCCGTTCGCCAACGCCCTCTTGCGTAGCTTCGGATCGTTGCCCGCGGCGACCAGGGAAGCGCTGACCGCGCTGAGCGTGCTGGGACCGACGTACATCCCATACGCGCTGGTCAACAGCCTCACGGAGGGCTCCACCGCGGCCCGCTCACTCGGTCCCGCGGCCGACGGCGGGCTTGTGATCCCCGCCGGAACCGATGGCTGTGTGATGCACGCCCTGACCGCCCGCGCGATCCGCATCCAGGTTTACCCGGCAGCTGTCCGCGACGTGCTGCGTGATGCGGCGCTGCGGGCCCTCACCGCGGCGGTGGAGCGCACCCGCGAGTCTTACAAGCACTCGGAGGTCGCTGATCACCTACCCCACGTCCGCGCGGTGACCGGCTTGCTGCCGGGCGGCGACAGCTGGGCGATCGGGCCGGACGAACGGTACCTGCTCAACGAATCCGGGCGGACCCAGATCGAAGCCGGCCACGGTGACGACGCGCTCGAATTGCTCACCGCGCTGCACGAGGCGTGCGGGACCGGCTCGGACGTCGACGCCGTGACGCGCCATGCCGTGGCTGTGTCCCTCGCCGCCGCGCACACGGACCAGGGCAACCACACGATCGCGCTGGACCTGCTGGACCAGGCGGTGGACGCTCTCGCCAGCGAACCGGATGCGGACGAGCTGGATGTGTTGACGGCACGCAACAACCTGGCGCTCGCCCATCTCGCCGTCGGCCGTCACGACCGGGCCCACGACCTGCTGCGGCAGGTTTACACAGCCCGACGTCGCCACCGCAGATGCGGACCGCAGCATCGCGAAACGTTGAAGGCACTCAACAACCTGGCGATCGCGCGTGGACACCTCGGGACGACCGCCGCCGAGCGTGGACGAGCGCGTCGGGTGGCGCACCGTTACTGGCTCGCCGCCCATGAGCGCTGGCGCCGTGTCGCCGGGCCCGACGACCAATACGCGCTCGACGTCCTCAACGGCCTTGGGCTCAGCTACCGCACCCTTGGCCTGAACGAGCAGGCTTTCGCCCTGCTCGACGAGCTGTGCCGGCGTCGTGAACGCCTTCTCGGGGCCGAGCACCCGGACACGCTGAGCGCTGCCGAGAACGCCCTCATCACCCGATGCGACCTCGGTGAGTCGCCGGTTGCCGGCTTTCAGGCGGTGCTGCTCGGCCGGCTTCGGCGGCAGAAACCCGGTCATCCCGCGATCGGGGTGACGATGGCGAACCTGATCCGCACCGCCCGCCGGCCGCTCGACCGGTCCCAACCGGCCGAACGGCTGAACCAGCCGGTGGAATTCGCACCGAGCGGCGTTCGGCTGGACGGCGATCACGTCGACGCCGAGCTCGACCTGCAGGCGCTGGCCATCGACTACCAGCAGGAGTGCGTGGACCGATTCGGTGAGGACGACGTCCGGGCGCTGATGGCGGCAGGATATCTGGCCTACTCCCTGGCCGCCGACCACTTCTACGGCCAGCTCGAGGGCGCGCACGAGATGATGGAGCACACCTGGCCGGGTCTCGCCGACGCCGCGGACACCGGCTTGCTGAGCCAGGACGAGCGGGAGATTGCCGGGATCATCCGCGACTGGCTGCGAGAGCAGGTCGGTGACTACGAAACGTGATCGTCGCCCAGTGCAGCCAGGTCGGTCCGGACTTCTTCGGCCTTCGTCGAGCCCAGCTCGGCGAACAACGTGAGAGCGGTCTGCCAGCACTGGACCGCGCGCGGCCGGTCACCCGCCTGGACCGCCACGGCCCCGCGTCCGCGGAGGGCGACGGCTTCTTCGAACCGGCTGCCACATGCGAGGCTTGCGGCGGCTCCAGCTTCGTACGCGTTGCCGGCCGCTTCGAGACGGCCGGTGAGGACCAGCAACTGCCCGAAAGTGTTCCACGTGCGGGCGAGATCCATCTGCATGCCCAGTTCCGTGCACAGCTGCACAGACTCCCGCAGGTGCTCTTCGGCGCTCGGGTACCGATTCGCCTGGATCTCGACGAGCGCGATCGATCGCAGCGTGATGGCGACGTAGCGAGCGGATCCGGCGTCTCGGTCGGCTTCGGCGCGGTAGAAGTGCAATGCTCGCTCGTTGAGCGCCAGCGCCTGGGGCACCTCGCCGCGGCGGCGGTGCACCACAGCCTGATTGGCCAGCGCGTTGCTCAGCCCGTGTGAATCCCTGGCTTCGGTGAACAGCCGTTCCGCGACCACGTACTGGGTGAGCGCTTGTTCGTCGTCATCCCGTTCGTGCCAGGCGAGGCCCAGATTGTTGCGCGTCATCGCCTCGCCGATCCGGTCACCCGAACGGATGGCCGCAGTTAGAGCGGCGTCGTGGCTCAGCATCCACTCGTGCGTTCGTTTCGTCAGGAAGAAGTAGCTCTTCAGCTGAAAGGCGAGACGCCATCGCAGGGGATCGAGGACCTCGTCGGCTTGCCGCAGCCGATCGTCGGCAGCACAGAGTGCGACGAGCGTGCGGCACTCCCGGTCCAGCCAGTTCAGTGCGTCGTCGTAGCCGCGGAAGGACACCGCGGTCGAGCTGTCGCCGGGCAGCGGGAGCTGGTAACGATGAGGCGCCACCCAGGCGTCCGCCCGCTGCGCGCTGACCAGGAAATGGTGGATGAGCCTGAGCTGCGCGCCTTCGTCCGGCGCGGCTGCGGCGAGTTCGGCAGCGTACTCGTGGATCAGATCGTGGATGCCGTAGCGGCCGGCAGGCTCTTGCCGCAGCAGATAGGCACGGCTCAGCGTCCGCAGCCGTGCCGTCGCCTGGCCGGATGGCACGCCGGTCAGGGCAGCGATCGCCGGGACGTCGAACGACTGGCCGGGGAACTGACCGAGCAGCCGGAAGGTTTCCTGTGCCTCTGGGGGAAGCTGGTGATAGGACCAGGACAGCACGGTGCGCGGATCCGAGCGAGGGTCGTCCGACGAAAGCCGGTCGAGCCGGCCCGCGCCCTCCAAATCGACGATCAGGTCGCTGATCTCGGCCGGGGTTCGCTCTCGGGCCGCTTCGGCCACGATGCGCAAGGCCAAGGGGAGGTGGCCGCAGAGCCGGGCGAGTTCTCGGTCACTGCCGGAAATCTTCGTGCCGACTATCTCGCCGAGGAACCCTGCGGCCGCATCCGGGCTCAACGGGTCCAGGGCGAGGATTCGCGCCCCATGGTGGATCGCCAGACCCTGCAGGTTCTGGCGGCTCGTCACGAGCACCGCACAGGTGGGCGATCCCGGCAGCAAGGGGCGGACCTGTTCTTCGGAGCGGGCGTTGTCCAGCACGATCAAGGCACGCCGGTCGGTGAGGATGTTCCGCAACGCGGCGGTCCGGCTCGTCACGTCGGGTAACGCAGCCGGGTCCAAGCCGAAAGCCCGTAGCCAGCCGGGCAGTACTTCGGCCGCTGCCACCGGTTGGTCCGGCCCCCAGCCGCGCATGTCCTCGTAAAGCACGCCGTCGGGAAACCGGTCCACCGCACGCTGAGCCCATTCCACGGCGAGCGCGGTCTTGCCGACGCCGGGTGGTCCGGCGATGACGGTGATCGGCACGATCCGGCCGGCGCGGTTCAGGATTGCTTCGTCGAGCGCAGAGGCCTCGTTGTCGCGTGAAACGAACGGCACAGTGCCGGGGGGCAGCAACTGCGGCGGGGTGGCCTTGGCCTTCGGTGCGGCCGGCAACGGCTCCGCCCTCTTGCGAGGTGGGCGCCCCCGCTCCGCACACGCAAGCCGGTACAGCTCGTCCCAATCACGGACACCCGTCACCGTCACCGGCAGCGGCGCGAGGATGGCGCGCATGGACGGCCAGGTCGTGCGGTCGTCCGGGATCGATCGGCCGGTCTTCGCGTCGTACCAGACGGATTTGCTGACTTCGCTGGCTTCCTCGGCTGCACGGTCACCCCCGAGATGCGCGACAGCCTTCTTCAGGCCGTTCTGGAAGAGGGTCGTGGCCGAGTAGCGCATCCGGTTCCTCCACCGCCGTCGCCTCGTCCGGTTCCGGACGAGTTCGCCGGGCCGGAACGACCGATTGCCCAGGCGAGGGCTGGCCGGAGACTGTCCGGCGCCGGACGAGGCTCGCCGGACGTCGGTCGCCGGGGCACGCTGTCCGCATGTCCAGGATCGCACGAACATCGCCGCCGCAGTGCGACCGCGAGGCCGCGCACCCGGTTGCAGTACGCCACGTCGCCGAAGATGACCTCGAGTACGATATCGCCGTTTCCTTCAGCGGTGAACAGCGCGCCTATGTCGAACTGGTGGTCAGGGCCTGCCAAGAACGCGGCATGAAGGTCTTCTACGACGCGGACGAAGCCGTCCGCCTGTGGGGAACCAACGTCATTCCTCAGCTACGGCGGATCTTTGGCGGGGTTGCGGCCCGGTACGTCGTTCCTTTCCTGTCCCGGGAATACCTGGCTGGCCCGTACCCCATGGACGAGCTTTCGGCAGCGATGCGAGCCGATGTCGAGCGCGGAGGCGGCTACCTCCTCCCGATCCTGCTCGACGATGTCGAAGTTCCTGCCGATGTGGTGGACCCGGCGGTCATCTACCTGCAAGCGGGGGGACGAACCCCTGACCAGCTCGCCGACGTGATCGTGGAAAAAGCCGGGATGAGGCGGCAGCGATGCCGAGCGCACGGTGACGGCAGCCAGGTTGTCCGCAACGCAGCCGGAGTCAGGTTGCCGCGCATCGCACCGACCGCCTTCAACGCGCAGGCGACGCTGGACGCCGCGCTGGACCGGGTCGGCCGGCTGTTCAGGCAAGCTGCCGGTGAGCTGGAGCCTTTTGGTTTTGCTTGCACGGTGCGGAGTTCCGGTGCGTCAGTCGAGATACTGGTCGAGGAGCGAGGGAAACCGGTCTGCGAACTGCACCTGCGTAGCGGCGGACGTAGCTGGCGTGGGCGGCTCGTCGTGAGTTTCGGGTGGCCACTGACGGACGGCAGCGTGGCCCACGGGTTCGTGTCCGCAGTGTGGGACACCGATGCGAGCCGACCGGTTCTCGTGCTCGACGACATCGACCGGGGCGGATCAGGAGTGGTGTCGAAGTCGTTCACGAATTGTGGTGAGCTTTTCACGACGCTGTGGGACAAGATCGTGGACTTCATCGAGCGGCGCACGGCGTGGACCGGGTAGCTCACAGGTGCTCGGCCAGCGTCGCCACCAGGCGGGGGCAGGACAGGGTAGTTCGACACGAGATGGAAGTCGAACGCGTGCACCACGCTGTGCTCGTCGACGTCCACGTCGGCGAACCGGCGGGACACACCGAAGCAGGGCACGGCCACGAGATCTCCGGGGTCCGCGATGTTGACCCACCTGGCCACCCCCGGTGGACGCGCACCGCGGTCGTGTTCCGGCGCGGGCCGGAGGCGGGGGAAGACAGCGTGGGGGAGGGCCAGGGGCGAACCGAGGGTGACCAGCAGATCAACCTTGATTTCGGGGCATGCCCACAACGCTTCGTACGCTACGACGGAGCCCAGGGAGTGCGCGATCACGATCCTCGCGTCGCCGTCCTTCAGGATTTCGACGACTCGCTTGCAAGCCGATGTCCGCGCCGTGTCGTCCGCCGGATCCAGATAGGCGGCCACCTCGCGGAAGAAAGTGGCCACGAACAGGTTCACCAGTCGCGGTGACAGCTTGCGTCGCTCAGCCACCCACGCCAGGGCTTGGCGCAGTGGCCAGGTGCCCCAGCCCTGCCGTCCTTCGACGGGGATGTCCAGGCTCTCCAGCCAGACGCGCAGCATCTGCTCGGCGTCTTCCGGCAGCTTGTCGAGGTCGTTGATGCCCTGCCGGCCGCTCGTGCGCAACAGGTCGGCGTAATAAGCGACGTCGACGGTCCCGAGGACGGGCAGACTCGCGGAGAGGTGCTTTCGCCAGATGGTGGACAACTGGGTGGACGCTTCCGCCGTCGACTCGCCGGGGCGGTGGTTGCCGACGCCGTGCACGCCGATGATCCGGGTCACTTCGGTCCCTTCCCGAGCTGGTCGAGGACCAGCACGTCTTGGCCGGTGCACACCACGAGGCCGCCGTCCGGCGCGACGTCGAGGGCCCAGACGGGCGTCGGCATGACCAGCACCTCCGCGCATTGGCCGGTGTCGAGGTCCCACACCCGGACGGTCCGGTCGAAGCTGCCGCTGATGGCTACCGACCGGCCGTCGGCTTCGGTGCAGACCACGGCCGAAATCCAGCTGCCGTGCCCGGCGAGCGGGGTGCCGATCGCGCGGCCGGTGGTGAGGTCCCAGAGCCGCAGCAGGTCGTCGTCGCCGCCGGTGACGGCGACCGGCGTTCCGTCCAGCCTCGTGCAGGCGACCGCGTAGACCCGGTCCCGGTGCTCGCGCATCGGCGGATGGATCAGCGTGCCGTGCGTCAGGTCCCAGATCCGGACCGCGTGGTCGTTGCTCCCGGTGACGGCGATCGGGCGTCCTCCGACGGCGGCCGTCGCGATCGCCCGGTCCACCGGCGGTCGAACGCCAGCCCGCGGCGGACCTCACCGGTGGCGGGATCCCAGAACCGGACGCTGCTCATTCCGCAGACGACCGCGATCGGCCGTTCGTCCAGTTCGGTGCACGTGATGGCGTTGATCCAGCCGACGGCCGCGTCTGAACTGCCGACGAGCTCGCCCGTGCGCAGGTCCCAGGCCCGCACGATGCCGTCCGATCGGCCGGTCACGGCCGTCGGTCGGTCGCCGATGCGGGTGACGGCGACCGCGGAAACGGCGCCGTCCCCCTCGACGAGGGGAACGCCGGTGAGTTCGCCGGTGGCCGGGGCAAGCTGCCAGACCTGCCCCGTGCTGCCGGAGGCGAGGATGGCGGACCCGGGATCCGGCCCGGCCGTCGCGGCGGTAGCCCAGCCGTATTCGTCGTCGAAGGGCAGGGCCGCTGCCCCACCTTGGAGACCAGCCGGCGGCCGGGAACTCCGCGGCGATCCGCCCGCTCAGCGCGCCGGCACCATGACGAGCCGCTTCGACGGCGAAGATCCGGCGGCGGGTCGCCGGGTCGCCGCTGCGAAAAGCCCAGTGGTCTAGTGCCCGGAAGTAGACCTCGGCGTTCTGCTGTGCGGCCACCGCCTTGGCGCGGTAGAGCTCAGGAGTGAGACTCGCGGGGTCGGCGTGGAGCAAGAACTCGATGTCGAAGAGCAGGTCGTCCACGCGGGCGGCCTCGATCGCGTGGTGGATCGCGTGCCGCAGGAGGTACGGCGGCACCGAGGACCACCGTCCCCACCGGCCGGCCCGGACGGCGCTCAAGAGGCGGTCGAATACCACGCCCGCGTGCGAGCCGGCGTCGTCCGGGTCGTTCTCGGCGATCACCGACATCGGGTAGCGGCGCAGGTAGTCGGCGAGGCTTTGGTGCAGGAGGCGGTAGAGCGTGGTCCCGTCCTGCTCGACGGTGGTCCGCAGGTAGAAGCGGCCGGCGTCGAGTGACGCCCGGACCCGGTCCTCGCCAGCCGTGCTGCAGAAGCCGGCCGCGAGGAAACCGACCACGTCGGCGGGCGCCCCTTCACCGAGGCTGTGAGCCACGGCCGCCAGCGTTGCGCGCAGCTCCGCGCGATCGTGCCGCGCACCCAGCTCGAGTTCCAGGACCTCGGGAAGGCTTGGCCAGCGAGTCGACCAGCTCGGGGACCCGCCGTTGCCGCGCGTGAACCGCGCCGAAGTAGGCGTTACGCGATGGGCACCCCGCCGCTTCGAGCCGGGCGCGCGCGTGTGGCACCGCGGCCGCCAGGACGGGATGGGCGGCGCAGACCAGAGCGCCGAGCAAAGCGGACTTCCCGACACCCGGGCTGCCGGTGACTGCCCGCAGGCCGTTCGCGGGATCGGCGCCGTCCATCCAGCGGGCCAGCTCCCGCAGCTGGCGGCGACGGCCGGCGAAGTGGGAGCCGACCCGGCCGAGGAAGTGCTCGGCGTCGAAGACGTCGTCGAGCTCGTCGAGGAAGCTGCGCAGCGGCGACTCGATGGCCTGCCGGGCTTGCCGTTGCGGGTCGTCGACGAACCGGGGGTTGGGGAAGAACGGCAGCTCGGGAACGCCCTGTGCCGGGTCGATCGGCGTTGCGTGCACTCGCTGGGGCAGACCGGGCATGGCCTCGACCCGCTCGGCGACGCGCCGTGCGAACACCGGGAAGGAGACGTACCGCCTGCTGGGGTCGGTGCCGAGGCCGTCCTCGGCCAGCAGAACGCTCGCTCGTACTCTCCGATCACGACAGCATCGAACGAACGGTTCGGTTGCTCCGCAGCCGCGATCAGCTGTGCCTCGGCCGGCCGTTCGCGCCAGGCAGCCGGCGTGAACATCCTTCGTCGAAGTATTCCTCCACGATTACGCCATGCTCGCGGATCGTCTCCTCGGCGACCTCTCGCCGCCATCCCAACGATGTGGTCCGGTCCTGGAACTCGATCGTGGACATCCGCCCGTAGAACGAGAACCTCAGCCGATGGCCGCCGACGGTTCGCTGGCTACACCGGGTACTGGCCCGGCGCGGGGACACGGAGCGTGTCATGGCGGCTCTGCTGGTACTACTGATCATCGTGCACCTCGCTGCTTGGGGCAGTTTGGGTCGAGGGCGGAACGCGGTCGCCTGGCACCGATGACGAGATTGGAGCTAATCTACACTCGAATGGCCGCGTTGCGGCTTGTATAACCCGTGTTGCGCTGGACCACGCTCACCGCGACATAGAGATTGGCAGAGAACGCGGTCGCGGCGCTGTCGGTTCAAGCGCCGCAGATCCCGTACTGCGAATCACCGCCGACGTTGTGCTGCCCGGCGTACTCGTCGCAGAAATACGGATTTCCAGGGCTATCGTGATCATCGGCGCTGCCGCCACCGGTGATCATGGGGTGCGGGTCGTTGCGTTTCATCCAAAACGTGCCGTTCACTTTGATGTCAGTGGATACGTAGGGCCCACTAGATGGAATGGCGTGCCCGCCGCTGTCGGTGTACCAGACCTTGGTGTATGTCCCGATGATCTGACCGGTTTGACCAGGGCGGAACTTGATGGTCGCGTTTCCGCCACACAGCTGGCTAATACTCGCGGTGGCTGACTCGCACGGCCCGGCGTTCCACATGAGCTGTCCACTACCGCTCTTGGTGATATCGAGCGTCGCGCTGTGCACCATCCAGTGGCCAACGAAGGTATTGTCGATCTGGTCTTGGTTGCGAGTGAGAAGGATTGACGGCGGTCCTTGGGTGTATAAGCCGAGCTGGTTGGCCAGATCACTGGCGATCGGGTAGAGCACCGTTTCGATCACCTCGGGAAATACTTTCACCTGGCCGATCAGGTCTGCGAGTGCGCTTTTGAGGTGAAGGGTGTCCGCCTATATGAGCGCACAAGTCAAGCTGATTTCAGATCTTACAGCTTGTAGTGGCTGGTCAGCCGGTAGGTAGCGGAGGGGCACGTGAGCGACGTAGTACGGCAGGGGAGGGCCGCCGGACTGTACGTGAGTTGGCACCGGAGCGAGGTCGACGACCGCGACCACGCAGTGACCGACGAGGAGTTCTCCCGAGGTCGGCGCGACGCACTTTGGCCAGTACGAGGGACTGTGCGGACACGTGGTGCTGCCGACGTCGATGCTCGTCGCGCCCGGCCGGCCGTGCGTCCGCTGCCGCGCGTTTCTGGCAGCTCGGACCACGCTCCCGACGGTCGCGCGGCGCCTTCGCTCACCGCGGCATCGCAGGCCTTCCCTCTGGCGTCGCCTCTTCCAACAGGTTCCGCAGGTCAACGTGCCTGAACAGGCCCAATCGCAGAGCGCCCGAACTTCTCGCGCTCGCGGGTCCCAGACTCCGGCGGGGGCGGGTAGCGCCCCGATCGCGCCCGTCCTCGCCGGACACCACGACCGGCGGAGCGAGCGATGACGACCGGGCTGATCATCGCGCGCCCGCTACCCGGCACGGTGGGCGAGACTCGACGCGTGGTCCACCTGTTCCCGCTGCCGGCCGACGCCGCCATGCCGGAGCGGCCGTCACGTCAGATGAGCGGCATGGCAAATAGGCGGGACGGCATGTGACGACCGACCTTCGCCCTGTACGTCCGCAGTGGGCCTCTGCCAGATGTTCATCGAGTCTGCGCAGTTCGCCGTGACGAGGAGTGCTCCAGGCTGCGTCGGCTTGCGTTGACATCGGGACTTCGGATCGATCAGTTGACCAGGCGCCACGTGCCGCTGCTGCGGCTTGGACCCGGGAGGCAAACGAATGAGCAACGAACCTGTGAGCGATCGTTGGACAGTTGGCAACGCCAACGACGACTCAGCCAGCACCCGAGGCTGGTTGGTGGGGGCACTTCATCCACCCATCGCAAGGCTTCCGCGCCACCGAGGACGTTGAGGTGAACTGGGCCCAGCATCCCGCGGGTGACAAGCGCTCGGAGTGGACAACCAACGAGCAGCGCACCACTCTTGTGATCCTAATCTCAGGCGAGTTTCGCGTGGATCTTGCAAGTCGTAGCGCGAGCTTGGCCAAGCAGGGGCGACTATGTAATGTGGGGCCCGGCGATCGAACATGCTTGGGAAGCGCTAGACGCGTCTGTCGTCATGACTTGTAGATGGCCGTCGATTCCGCGGCTTAGCAGTACTGGCGCCTCGTCGAACGACCGCTCCGTAAGGGCAACAGCCAAGATAACTCTCCGTGAGAAGAGCCCTTGACCGGTCGGCCAGTCAAGTCGGGCTGGAACCGGCGGATCTCCCGGCAGTTGTCGCGACGCAGGTCGAGGCCGTAGACGAGCACGCCGTCCGGGTGTTCCAGGATGGTCAGGTGCTCGACGCCGGCGTCGACGCCGACGGCTTGCTGCTCGGCGACGCGCAGGCGTGCGGTCTCTTGGGGAGGGTTCGGCATGCCCGCGTCGCCGTCAGCAATGGCGTCGTCTGCATTGTGGCCGGCCCGGTGCTGGTCGGCAGCGTGCTCAGCTAGGGACGGCTTCGATGGCATTGCCGCCGGGCTCATCGCACGGAATACGTCGAACACCGTGACGACGCCTGTGCTCAGCTACCGCAGCTTGGTGGCAGCGAGCCTGGTGCCAGTAACACTCGGAGGTCGGGAGTCCCTCGCGTCCGGCTCGCCGCTTTCCTCCGAGGCCCGCGACGCGATCGGCCGGGTCCTACCCGGCACAGCGCTCCATCGCGCGCGAGTTCGGCGTCAGCGTGTTCTGTACTATGTGATCACTGCCCTAACGGGAATGCAACACTCGGACGGAATCTCGATGTGCTAGCGACATAGAGGATGGAGTGGCGATGAGCAAGTCCTCGGTCGGCGGCGCGCGGGCGGTTAGCGGTGTCGGGCACGAAATTCGTATCCTAGCTTGGCTAGCTGTGTATATGCTTTGCGGTCGCCGCCTCCCGGGATGGGCAGGCGGGCGCATCCTAGACGCCGTCGGTGGACAAACCGAATTGGCTGTGGATGATGTAGGTGCTATCTTCAGTGATGGTGGCTTCCTTCTAATTCAGGCCAAGAAGGGCCTCAAACTTGAGTCGGGGCTCCAGTCTGCCCTTGGCGAATCCCTCATCCAATTGATCCTTCTTAAACAAGAAGGAATTCCTATCCCCTCTTCGTTCAGTGGTGACACTCGGCCAATTGATCGAGTCAGGGACCTCGTTCTTATTGCGTCTGACAGTAGTGCGTCAGCGAGCATTCGCAAAGATGCCAGGCGAGTGACCGAACGCCTGCGGAATCTTCCTGACAGAATTCCATTAGTGCACTCGGCTGCGGGGGACAAGCGTTGCGAGCGCGCTTTAGAAGTGCTCGTTGGTCATCTGCGTCGCATTCATGCGAGCTACAATGGGGTTGAGCCGGATGACCAAGATATTCGCGAAATGTTAAGCATCCTTGCTGTTCGTACTATTGAACTCAGCGACGGTGAGGCTCATTACGAATCTGCAATTACTATTTTACGGTCCGTACTCAACGACCCGCGCGAGGCGCAAACCGCTTGGGCCTGGTTGTTGTCGCGCATGCAAGGACTAGCCGAAACGCGAGCGTGGATCAGTCGTGATAGACTTTGTAGTGAGTTCTCCTTTCAATTTAATGCGAAACTATCCTCGTTTGAGCGTCTCGACGAGAAGGGTGAAGAAATTGCAAGTACGCAACCCTTCAAGTCGGATCGGGGGTCCACTAACAATGATACTGATTACGTCTCAGTTGTCATTAGTCCAATTCCTGGCGTGAGAACTGCGCCCGGGGATTTTGTGGGGCGGATCGCTGAGCGTGACAAGTTGCTCAATGCGCTAAATCCTGCTACCAAAACGCCCTCCGGAAGCGCCTTTCCTATTGTGTCGATTGTTACCGGCATGGGCGGGGTAGGGAAAAGTGCTTTGATCAACCACGTGGGGTCTCACGCCGTCCGGAATGGATGGTTCTCCGGCGGGGCCTTTCTTGTCAGTTTCAGCGAAGAAGGTGAGGATTCTGCAAGAAATTGGAGCCCGGTCCTTGAGCCTATCCTAAGATCATTAGGAATACCCGGCGATCAGATTCCTCAATCTCGCACTAGTCAAATTTCTACACTGCATAACCTTCTGCATAACGTCGCATTGCGAGGCGATCGACTTCTCCTTGTATTTGACGGAGTTTCGGAGTCAAGTCAAATTCTTGAATTGATTCCGAAAGATGAACAACACCGTGTACTTATAGCGACTAGAAACACTCTGAGTATTGGTCCTGCGACGACGGTTTCACTGAAAAACCTTGATCCGGACGATGCTATCAAACTGTTGGATAACGTCTTGGTTGGGCGTGATCCGACTGACAACCGAATCCGGAGTAACAGATTAAAATCTGCGCAACTTGCGCGGATGTGCGACCACCTCCCACTTGCGCTTCTGATTTCAGCATCATTGCTGGCTGACGATACGTCGCTCACGGTTGACGCCCTAAATCAAGATCTTGCAGAAGAATTAAATGAAGTGGGCGTTGATGCACTCACTTACGGGAATCAAGCGGTTGCTAGATCATTCGAAATTTCTTGGCGTCATCTTATGGATAGGCATCCAGGATCTGCCGATTTGTTGCAGCGCATAGCCTGTGTTCCTGGTGTTGACATTAGCGCAGAAGCAGTAGCGGCGATCTCATGCAACACCACGGCACGAATACGGCCAATGCTGCGCATCCTGCAACAAGCACACTTTCTTGAGAGTAGTGATCGACGCTGGCGGATGCATGACCTAGTGCGAAAGTATGTTAGTCACCAAGTAGCCTTGAGTTATGACCCGGCCGACGTGGTTGAACTACTGCAGAATTATTATCTAGAGTCCGCAAGTAAGTGTGACCGCAGCTTGCATCTTGCAAGCGCAGGGTCAATAGACGGTGAGGCGCATGTCCAAGCTTTGGAATGGTTTGATGCTGAACGCGTAAACTTGGTTGCGATGGTGCAATGGGTTGCCTCTGCAGGCAATTATATGTCCGCTGCGATGCTTTCCTTCGCGCTAGTCAGATACTTCTCGTTGAGACGCTACCTCGCGGACTGGTTGGAGACGGCAGAGTGCGCAGTCAGCGCATCTAAGGAGAATCCTCCGGTCTACGCCAAGGCGTTGGAGAACCTCGGACGAGTATTGCAGGAGTTGAGAAATTTTGACCGTGCCGCCTTGGTTCATCGCGAGGCCGTTCATATCTGGACATTGATGGGTGAACGGTTGGAGGCGGCAGGCAGTCTAAATAGTTTAGGCCTTGCGTATCGTCAATTGGAGAGATTTTCGGAAGCTGCAGATTCGCATCGGAAAGCTAGCGCGATCGGTGAAGAGTTAGAAAATCAAGACCTGCAGGCAAATGCTCTGAACAACCTCGGACTGGACTTGCGCTACCTGGGAGAATTAGACCAGGCAATTAATGCACACAAAGATGCGCTCAAGTTACACAATCGTATTGGTGATAAAAGTGGCGCCGCAATGGCTTGGAATAATATCGGTCTTGTGTATCAATGTAAAGGTTTGACAAAAGAAGCAATATTGGCCCATGAGTCTGCGGCGAGAATATTTGAAGAACACGCTGACATATTTGGCAAGGGTACGGCTCTTCTAAATCTCGGGCAAGCCTTATGTGACACTGATCGATTAGGTGAGGCGGTCAAACGTAGTCAGGAAGCTGTTGAAGTCTTTGACGCACTGGGTGCTGATTACCATAAGGCAGCCGCTTTGTCTGTGCGGGCGACTGCACTGTATGGCCTTGGGGACGATCAAAAGGCAATTGAGGATCATCGGGCGGCGCATGCAATATTTGACCAGACCGAAAGTCGTGCTGAAGCGGCAAAATCTTTAACCCAATTAGCTAAAAGTTTAGGTCGTTCGGGAAGGCTCCTAGATGCAGTCGAGGCGCTATTCGAGGCGTCAGTAATTTATGGGCGCATTGATCGGATGGCTGAACAAGCCGCCACTCTCGACGAAGCGGGCGCAATTCATTCATATCAGGGAGATTTTGCCCATGCTATCGAGGTGTATAGGAAAGCGTTGAGAATATGTCGGGCTGCCAATCTGGCGGAGGCTGAATCTGAAGTGCTCATGCATCTGGCGCACGCGTATCTCGGGATCGGCAATCGAAAGAGAGCTATCATGAGTATGCGGATGGCAGCTGGAGTCGCGGCAAACGTTGGCGACAGGATGCTCGAGGGTTCCGCGCTTAACGACTTGGCCGCGTTCCTGCATGATGTAGGGCAGCATGATGATGCGTGGCGCACATGCTTAGATGCTCTAGCCGCATTTCGCGAGGTTGGTGAACCTTCCTATGAAGCATTCGCGTTAATGAATCAAGGTGAAATAGCGGAGACTCGCGGTGATCGTCAAAAGGCGATTGGTTGTTGGAAATCGGCGCTGGCAATATTTGAGAGATTGAAATATCTGGAGGGTGTTGACGAAGTTCGTCGGCTCTTGGGAGATGATCTTTAGGGCAGTCCGTAGGGGTCGGCGTACGGCGGCTGGTCATGCAGTCGCTCGGCGTGCGCTGCCCGTTCGGCTGTAGTTGGCGCCGTCGATCATGTTCGACCCGGTTGCGGTTAGAGCGAAGTGTTTGGCCTCGTCGCGTCAGACCGACGGATGCTGTCGTCGATGGCAATGTGTTGCCGCTTGTGCGTGAGTTGTTGAGAATAGCCATCACAGGTTGAGTTGACGGATACGCGCGCCGGTTAGGCGTCGCTAGGCCTGTCGCATCGAGTTTAGCCAACTGTCGTCCAGATAACGTGCGGCCCCTGGTGGACGTACACCTCGATTAGGACCTGAAAGCGGTGCCCTCCGGCCTGCTGACCTGGTGTGGGCGGGCAGAGTCGGCAACCCGTCCCTGGCTGTTCGTGATCGCGCCAGTCCAGAAGGACGTCGTGGTTTGGAATGGCGCGATCAGAGTGTCGGTGGATCCGACGGGCGTGGTGTCGTCGGCCGCGTTAGCTCGCCCGCTGGCCGCCCCGGATCGGCGCGATGGACAACAGCACGCGTGAAGCGCGGTCGGCCGCGGTGGTGTTCGGCTCGCGCTCTCCGGTCGTGTGCCCGCCTGCACCACCGGCCTCGCCCATGAGCACATGCTCAGTCTGCTTCGGGAGGACCTGGCTGGACCGCTCGTCGAACCGGACGAGGAGCCGGAATGTTCTGGGTTCGGGCACCGCTGGGCCGGTTGTCGTGCCGGCCCAACACGGCGACTGCGTCCGGCGGGCGGCCCGGCGGCCGAGGCTGTGGACGCGACGCACCCCGGATTGCCGGGGAGCGGGATGAGTTCGCCATGGCCCTGCGCCTGACCGCCGACTGGCGGCCGGCCACCGGATGCCTGTTCGCCGATGCGGTCGGCGCGCTGGAGGGCCCGACGGCCGCCGCGGTCGACCTGCTGAACCATGCGTAGGAACCTCCCGCCGGCGATGCGGCGACGCGGGCGGAGTTTCTGGAACAGTCGTTGCTGGGCCAGACGTCCTGCTGCTCGCGCGCCGGAGCGGACCGCCGCGCGAATCGACCTCGACATGACCGACGCGATGCCCTAGACCTGGTCACCGATAGTCCGAGGTGGCAGATCCGGACTTCCTAGGAGCTGTCCTGTAAGTCATCGGAGCCAGAGCACGATTGCGGCGATGGTGAGCTCAGCCTGGTAATAGGCGGCGCGTTTGGCATAGCGGGT
>NZ_JBSGDR010000049.1:0-19380 GCF_053602455.1 Amycolatopsis sp. NPDC004378 | reverse complement strand
CACGAAGCCTTGAGCATCCGGTCGCTCGTCACGCGGCAGCCAGCCGCCGGAACGGGACACGCACTCATCTAGACACGGCGAGTGCGGCGACAAACGGCGCGGACCTCGACCCGTGCTGGCCCCGCGTCGCCGGCCAGCTCACCGGCCGCCACCAGCGGCCGGACCTCGGCGCGGTCCACGCCTGCGCGTCGCTGGCCGTCGCCCAGGCCATGCGGCTGTTCTCGCCAGCCGAACCACCACCCCCGGCGTGGAACGCCACCCTCGAGATCGACGCCTTCGACGGTCGCATCCGCCACCGCGGCTGGCCCCCGCACCCGCTGTGCGGCTGCGGTGCTCAGCCCGTGCAACAGGAGACGTAGGCCACTGACACCGCGCCAGCAGGCTGCGCGCCGCCGACGATGCAAGGCAGAATCGCCGGTGTGACCGAGGACTTCCGCGACCCAAGCGATCGTGACACCGCGATGCCGCGCCGGGGTGCCGCCCGGACCGCCAAGCTCGCCAGCCTGCCGCTCGGCATCGCCGGGCGGGCGGTGGGCGGCTGGGGCAAGCGGCTGGCGGGCCAGAGCGCGGAGCAGGTGAACGCGACGCTCTCGGCGAAGGCCGCGGAGCAGCTGTTCGAGGTGCTCGGCACGCTCAAGGGCGGGGCGATGAAGTTCGGGCAGGCGTTGAGCGTCTTCGAGGCGGCGGTGCCGGACGACATGGCGAAGCCGTACCGCGAAGCCCTGACGAAGCTGCAGGCCGCGGCACCGCCGATGTCGGCCCGGCAGACCCACCGGGTGCTGGCCGAGCAGCTGGGCCGCACCTGGAGCAGCCGGTTCGCCTCGTTCGACGACGAGCCGGCGGCGGCCGCGAGCATCGGCCAGGTGCACCGCGCGGTCTGGCACGACGGACGCGAGGTCGCGGTCAAGGTCCAGTACCCGGGCGCCGACGAGGCGTTGCGCAGCGACCTCCGGCAGCTGCAGCGCTTCAGCAGGCTGTTCCAGGCGTTCGTGCCCGGCACCGAGGTCAAGCCGCTGCTGGCCGAGCTCGCCGAGCGGATGAACGAAGAGCTCGACTACCAGGCCGAAGCCCAGCACCAGCGCGCGTTCGCGAAGGCCTTCGACGGCGATCCCGGCATCCTGGTGCCGCGCGTGGTGGCCAGCGCGCCGAAGGTCGTCGTGACGGAGTGGGTCACGGGCACACCGTTGTCCAAGGTCATCGCGGACGGCGACCGCGAGACCCGGAACCTGGCCGGCCGGCTGCTGGCGGAGTTCCACTACTCGTCGCCCGAGCGCGTCCACCTGTTGCACTCGGACCCGCACCCGGGCAACTTCATGATCACCGAGGACGACCGGCTGTGCGTCATCGACTTCGGCGGCGTGGCCCGGCTGCCCGACGGCATCCCCCGCCACCTGGGCGAGATGACGCGGCTGGCCCTCGACGGCGAGTCCGCCGACCTGATGCGCCTGCTGCGGGAGAACCGGTTCATCCGCGCCGACAGCGACCTGACCGCGGACGAAGTGCTCGCGTACCTGGCGCCGTTCACCGAGCCGCTGGCGAAGCCGACGTTCCACTTCACGCGCCGGTGGATGCAGAAGCAGGCGTGGCGGGTCGGCGACAGCCGCGGCAACGACTTCCGGGTCGGGCGGTCGCTGAACCTGCCGCCGGAGTACCTGATGATCCACCGCGTCACGGCGGGGTCGACGGGCATCCTCTGCCAGCTCGACGCGGAGATCCCGGCCCGCGGAATCGTGGAGCGCTGGCAGCCCGGCTTCGCCGCCTGAGTTGTCCACAGGTGGGACCGTGAGGGGCCGAATGCGGGCGAGTTGTCCACAGGTGGCGGGGATGGGGTTCCACCCGGTTGGCCGAGCGGCCATGCTCGATGCATGGCTGCTACTCAATGCACTGACCCCCTGACCCTCAGCAACCCCGGCACGTGCGAGGTGATGAGCCTCGAACAGTTGCGCAGGGCCGGGGTGTCGGATCGAAGAACCCGGCGGCTCTGCGGCCCCGGCGGGCCGTGGCGCCGCCTGCACCCCGGTGTCGTCCTGCTGCGCAACAGCGCCCCGACGCGGCGGCAGCTGCTGCACGCCGCGCTGGCGCGCTACGGGCCGAGGGTGGTGATCACGGGCGCCGACGCACTGCAGGCCCACGGCGTGAAGTGCCCGGCGGACGACGAGATCCGCCTGCTGGTACCCGGCTACTGCCGGGTCGCGGCGTGCGACGGCGTCAGCGCGGCGCGCACGGCCCGCATGCCGGCGCCGGTGGTGGTCGACGGCCTGCCGTTCGCACCGGCGGCCCGCGCCGCACTCGACCTGGCGAGGTCCGCCCCCGAACCGGCGCGGATCCGGCACCTGCTGACGTTGCCGCTGTACTGGGGCCTGTGCGACCGGCAGGAGCTGCTGGCGGAGCTGGACGCGGGCCCCCAGCGCGGCACGGCGGTGGTCCGGAAGGTGCTGCGCGAGCTGGACGAAGGCCCGATCCAGGCCCACGGCCTGGCAACACAGGTCCTGGACACGGCCCGGCTCCCACCCCCGATCTGGGACGTCACGATCTGCGACCGCCGAGGCCGCCGCATCGGCGATGCGGACGCCTGGTGGGACGAGATCGGCCTGGCCTGGCAGTACCGCTGCGGCCCGGGCACGGGCGGCTTCAGCCACCTGGCGTTGGCGGCAACGGGCATCGTGCTGGTCCGCTGCACGGTCCGCCAGCTGCGCCAGGTCCCCCGCGAGGTGGCCCGAGAGCTGGCCCAGGCATTCGCCGAGGCCTCCCGCACAAGACGCCCCCGAGTCCGCGCAATCCCCACAACCCCGATAGGCGACGCAGCATGACCCGGCACCTCACCACACCCTGGGCAAGGACGACGTGGGCAAACAGCTGGCTGGCCCGCACCATCAGCGGCCGCCTTCAGTCCAGGAATGCCACACCCAACCCATCGGCACGGCCGGCCTGGCCCCTCATCAGCCATGCCCTCCACCGCGCGGCTGATCCGTCAGCGAGCCCGGCCCGGCTCCTCGGCCGCGCGGCCACCCACCAGACGGCGGCCGATCCACCGGCGCGGCCGGCTTCCGGCAACCTCGGCGGGCTCCTGATCGGCTACGCCGTCGCCAGAAGCTGTTCCGTTCTGGTCGGCGTCGCCTTCGTGATCGCGTGCGCCGCCGTCCTCGGCAAGCCTCCCCGGCGCGGATCGATCACCAATACTCGTCGGGCAGCTTGCCTTCTATGTCGCGAACATGCTGCCGCGCGCAGTCCGGGCACAACCACCTCACTGCACCCCGCTCGCGACTGGAAACCCAGGCGAGCGCCGTAGCCGGGTCCTCGTCGGCTCCGCGGGTGCGCCCGCACCGCGTGCACACGACCGCGTCCGGGGCGCTCACCGCAACCGTCCACAGTGGATCGCCTTGGCGCCGAGCAGGAAGAGATCGTCGCGGCGGCCCAGGAAGTCCGGGCCGGCCGGGTCGGTCAGCGCGGCGACGGCGTCGCGGTCCTCGGCGTCGAGCCGGTCCTCGACCGACTCGGCGAGCCATCCGACGCGATGCACGACGTACTCGCGAAGCAGGTCCGACCCGGGCATGGGGTGATCGATGAGCGCCCCGAACGACTCGACGTCCTCGAGCCCGGCCTCGCGAAGCGCGCGCGGCCAGCCGTAGGGCATCGCGACGCTGCCCGGCAGGCCGGCCCGCATCGCGGCGAACCACTCGACCCGCGCGGCGAGCAGCCGTTGCTCCAGCCCGGGCCGGCCGACCCCGAGATCCCAAGGGAGGCACCGCATTTCGAGTCCGCCCTCGCCGATGGCGAGCGTCCCGCCGGGCCGCAGCAACCCGGCGAGAGTGCGCAGGGCGGCCTGCTGGTCACCGACGTGGTGCACGACGCCCGACGCCCACACGAGGTCGGCGGCGGGCACCCGTTCGCCCAGCCGCGGGTCGGCGAGGTCCCCGTGCACGCTCACGACCTCGACGTCCTCGCCGGCGGCCTCGCGCACGGCCCGCTCCGCCTCGGCGAGCAGTTCGGGCGTGGCGTCCAGGAGCACGACGGTGCCCCCACCCGCGCGGGCGAGCTCACACGCGAAAAGGACGCTCATCCCGCCTGCCCCGCACCCGACGTCCAGCACGGTCGCCCGTCCGCCGAGCAACCGCCGCGCGACGGGGGCGAGCGCGTCGGCGTCGAGGGTGTCGGCCAGCCGGAGCTGCGCGAGCCGGTCCGCCCAGTCGATGTCGTCGTGGGTGTGTACGGACATCACCCCATTCAACAGCACCAAGGCCCCCACCACCCGGAGGTGGCAGGGGCCTCGCGCTCAGTACTGGTCCTGCTGGTACCGCTCCGCTCGCCGAGCCGCCCATCGGGCCACTCGCGTCCAGCGGCGTACGGCACGCGCGCTACCTCGGGCCCGCTGGGCGCGGACCCCTTCTTCCAGATCCCGTATTCGGGCCCTGGACAGTTCTTCGTAAAGCAACATCTCGCTGATCTCCTCGATCTCGGTCTTCGTCAGTTGCAGCTGCGGACGGCACATCCGCGCTTCGTAGTCCTTCGCGGTGACCGGTTCGACGCTCATGCGGCGGCGCTCCGGTGGTCGCCGCCGGCCTTGGCCGCGGCGGGCTCGACAGCGGCGTTCTTGCGCGGGCGGCCACGGGGCCGCTTGCGCGCGATCACGACGCCGCGCTCGAAGATCTCGCCGCCCCAGACGCCCCACGGCTCGCGCCGGGCCAGGGCACCCGCGAGGCAGGCCTCGCGGACCGGGCAGTCGGCGCACTGCGCCTTCGCGCGCTCGAGCTCGGCCGGGGACTCGGCGAACCACAGGTCCGCGTCGCCCGAACGGCAGGGCAGAGCCGCGTCCGGCACGGCGATCGGGTCGAGCAGGTCGGCGAATATTGCCTCACCCGAGGTGTAGGCGATGGCCGAAGACATGGCAGTTCCTCCTTGTGTCGCACGGGTTTTCGGTTGGGAGATGGAGCTGGGCAATGCTGGTCCTCTTGGGTTGTGCAGCCAAAAACACGAAGGCCGCGGATCCGGGGTTTCCGGTTCCGCGGCCTTCGTGAGCCTCGTGTCCTGACTAGGTCAGGAACTTCGCTCCCGTATCGACAACGGAACACGGAACTGCTTGATGGTCGGCAGATCGGCCTGCGAGTACGCGGCGAGAACGCCCTGCGTCCCGAAGACGACGACACCGGTGGCCCAACGACGCTCGACGCGACGCATGCCACGGATCTCGTGCGCGCTCACGGACACAGCGGTGCCCGGGCGCGGAGCGGCCGCGACTTCCGCGGCGCAGGACAGACGGGTGCCCGGGTTCGTGAGCGTCATGTTGCTGATCATTTCACCGGCACCTCCTTCTGTACTCTGCACACACGGCCGCCGAGCGGCGCTTCCAGTGGATCCCCAGCCGAGCCCTTCGGGCTCGGTACTGGCAGGTTATTGCTCCCCACCACATGGGGGCAACTCAATTAACGGGAAAATCCTCGAAGTTACGAAGATCGCCCCTGAGCAGCGGGTTCGCCGCGTCGATCATGGCTCGCACGCGGTCAACCCGGCATCGCAGCAGCACACGGCAAGCGCGCCCGACACCACGCGAACCCGCGAGGGCGGCCAGTGTCGCACGATCACCGCTCCCCGAACCACCCATCGAGGCTTGCCAACCACTGCCGGCCCGGACCCGCCGATGACGCCCGACGAACCACCGCCGACCAAAGCCCCCGGCCAAGCCAACCGCCGCGAGTCCAGGCCGCCGACCGTGCGCGCCGAACCACCCGCCGACCGAAACCCCGGCCAAGCCACCCCGCCACAGGCCCGACCCGCCGACCGCGCTCGCCGACCAAAGCCCCGGCCAAGCCAACCGCCGCGAGTCCAGGCCGCCGACCGTGCGCGCCGAACCACCCGCCGACCAAAGCCCCGACGAGTCGCACGACAAAGCCTCGGCCTACCCCCAGCCGTCAGGATGCGGCCGACGCGCGGACCACGCCCAGGATCTCCGCGCCGAAGCGCTCGAGCTTCGTCGCGCCGATTCCCGAGATCGACACCAGGGCCGACTCGTCCGTCGGGCGTTGCTCGGCGATCGCCATCAGGGTCGCGTCCGTGAACACCACGAACGCCGGCACCTTCAGCTCGCGGGCCCGGTCGCCGCGCCAGGACTTCAGGCGCTCCAGCAGGCCCTCGTCCACCGAAGACGGGCACCGGCCGCAGCGGCCCAGCTTCACTTCGAGGGTCTCCAGCAGCGGGCCGCCGCAGACGCGGCAGCGGGTCTTGATCGGCGTCGACGGCTTCGCCTGGGAACGCGCCGCGCGGGCGGCCGGGTGGTCCTCGGGGATCAGGCCGTACAGGAACCGGCTGCGGCGGCGGTTGCGGCGGCCGCCCGGGGTGCGGGCCAGCGCCCACGACAGCCACAGGTGCTCGCGGGCCCGCGTCACGCCGACGTAGAACAGCCGGCGCTCCTCCTCGATCGCCGCTTCGTCGTCGCCCGCGTGCAGGATCGGGACCGTCCCCTCGGCGAGGCCGACCAGGAACACCGCGTCCCACTCCAGGCCCTTCGCCGCGTGCAGGGACGCCAGCGTCACGCCCTCGACCGTCGGCGGGTGCTGGGCCGCCGCGCGCTGGTCCAGCTCGGCGCAGAAGCGCGGCAGGTCCGCGTCCCCGACCTGCGCCGCCAGCTCCTCGGCCAGCTCGACGATCGCCAGGAGCGCGTCCCACCGCTCCTTCGCGGCACCACCGGCGGGCGGCGACTCGGTGAGCCCGACGCGCGCGAGCACCGAGCGCACCGTCGTGACCAGGTCGGAGCTGCCGTCGCCGCTCGCGGCCCGCAGCGCGGACATCGCCTGCCGGACCTCCGTGCGGTTGAAGAACCGCTCGCCGCCGCGAACCAGATACGGGATGCCGGCCTCGGTCAGCGCCGACTCGTACGCCTCGGACTGGGCGTTGACCCGGTACAGCACGGCGATCTCGCTCGCCGCAACCCCGCCGTCCAGCAGCTCGCGCACCCGCCGCGCGACGGCTTCGGCCTCGACGGCCTCGTCGTCGAACTCGGCGAAGCGCGGCTCCGGGCCCGGCGGGCGCTGGCCGATCAGCTTCAGCCGCGAACCCGCCGGCCGGCCGCGCGCGGCTCCGATCACGCGGTTCGCCAGCGCGACGACCTCGGGTGTCGACCGGTAGTCGCGCTCGAGCCGGACGACGGTGGCGTCCGGGTAGCGCCGGGTGAACTCGAGCAGCGGGCGCGGCGACGCGCCACCGAAGGAGTAGATGGTCTGGTTCGCGTCGCCGACGACGGTCAGGTCGTCGCGGCCGCCGAGCCACGCGTCGAGCAGGCGCTGCTGCAGCGGCGTGACGTCCTGGTACTCGTCGACGACGAAGCAGCGGTAGCGGTCGCGGAACTCCTCGGCGACGACGCCGTGCTCCTCGAGCGTCGCCGTCGTGTGCAGCAGGAGGTCGTCGAAGTCGAGCACCTGCGCGGCGTTCTTCAGTTCTTCGTACGTGCGGTAAACCTGCGCGATCTGCGCGGCCGGCGCCGGGATGTCGCGCTGGGCGCGCGCGGTGACGGCCGGGTAGTCGTCCGGGCTGACCAGCGACGCCTTGGCCCACTCGATCTCGCTCGCCAGGTCACGCAGGACCTCGATCTCGGTGCCGAGCTTGGCCCGGTTCGCGGCCTGGCCGACGAACCGCAGCTTGTTCTCCATCAGGTCCCACGGCCGGTCGCCGACCACGCGCGGCCAGAAGTACCGCAGCTGGCGGCGGGCGGCGGCGTGGAAGGTCAGGGCCTGCGCGGCGTCGACGCCGAGGCCGCGCAACCGGGTCCGCATCTCCCCCGCGGCACGCGTCGTGAAGGTGACGGCGAGCACCTGACCGGCGGAGACGTGCCCCGACCGCACCAGGTGCGCGATCCGGTGGGTGATCGTGCGGGTCTTGCCCGTGCCGGCCCCGGCGAGCACGCAGACCGGGCCCCGCGGGGCACTGGCGGCGGCGCGCTGCTCGGGGTCGAGACCATCGAGCAGACGGTTCAGGCTCTTGGGGGAAAGTACGCCGGTCACGTCCGGCATCCTCGCAGAGGGGGACGGGGAATCGGGGCAGGGGCACGCGGCCGTATCCTGGTCATATGGCGGGACAGCAGGACAAGGAAGCGGCCAAGCAGGCCAAGAAGGAGAAGCGCGCGGCGAGCAAGGCACGCCGTGGCCAGCTCTTCGAAGCCTTCAAGATGCAGCGCAAGGAAGACCCGTGGCTCATCCCGTGGATGGTCGGCGCGATCGTGGTCGTCGCCGGCGTCCTGTTCGGGATCGGGTTCCTCTTCAACTCGCAGTGGGTGCTGCTGCCGCTGGGCCTGATCCTCGGCGGCCTGCTCGCCATGATCATCTTCGGCCGCCGCGTCCAGAAGACGGTCTATTCGAAGGCCGACGGCCAGCCCGGCGCCGCGGCGTGGGCGCTGGAGAACCTGCGCGGCAAGTGGAAGGTGACGCCGACCGTCGCCGCGACGACGCAGCTCGACGCCGTGCACCGCGTGCTCGGCGGCCCGGGTGTGGTGCTCGTCGCCGAGGGCGCGCAGCACCGCGTCAAGACGCTGCTCGCCCAGGAGAAGAAGCGCGTCTCCCGCTTGGTCGGCGACACCCCGATCTACGACGTGACGATCGGCCACGAAGAGGGTCAGATCCCGCTGAAGAAGCTCCAGGGCTTCCTGATGAAGCTCCCGCGCAACCTCAAGCCGGCCCAGGTCGACGCGCTCGAGGCGAAGCTGGCCGCGCTCGGCAACCGCGGCGCGGCGATGCCGAAGGGCCCGATGCCCGCCGGCGCGAAGATGCGCAACGTCCAGCGCACGATCCGCCGCCGCTGACCCCCGCGTACGACGAAGGCCCCGTCCGAACCGGACGGGGCCTTCGTCGTTCAGCGCATCCTGATGACGACCGTGCCGGTCAGCCGGTCGAGCCAGCTGCGGCCGTCGGCGTTGCGGACCGCGGCCGGGATGAGGACGAACGTCAGGGCCGCCCGCACCAGCGCCCGCAGCGGCCCGACCAGCGCGGCGCCGTCGAGCCGGGCGACGCGGACGCCGACGACACCCATGCCGGGGGTGAAGCCGAAGAAGCCGGCGGAGATCACCGAGATGACCGCCCAGACGCCGCCGGACCAGAGGTTGAAGTTCTGCATCGCGGCCGGGTCCTGCAGGCTCGGGTGCAGGAAGATGGCCGTGACCAGGGCGGCGATCACGAGGTCGAGGATCAGCCCGAGCAGGCGGGCGCCGCCGCTCGCCGCCGAACCGACACCCGATTCGGGCAAACCGAACTTCTCGCCCGGCCAACGCGGGGCCTCTTGATCAGTGCCCGGCCGGCCCTCGCCGGTGCCGGGCAGCCATTCACCGGTCCATCTCGCCACCCGTCTAGGGTATGCCGGTGGCGCGGACCACATCCGACCTGGTCGGATACCCGAAATCGACCACCCGTTAACACCGGCGAAACATATGGGTGACGGTCGGGCAACACCGCACTTTTAGCGTGAGCCGAAGAGAGCACTGCCGTACGAGCTCGAACGAGAAGGAGTCACCGAGGGTGCCCACTACTCCAGACGACATCCAGCGCCTCATCGCCGATGAGGACGTCGAGGTAGTCGACGTCCAGTTCTGCGACCTCCCCGGCGTGATGCAGCACTTCACGGTCCCCGCGAAGGCCTTTACGGAAGAAGCCTTCGAAGAAGGCCTCGCGTTCGACGGCTCCTCGGTGCGTGGCTTCCAGTCGATCCACGAGTCCGACATGCTGCTGCTGCCCGACGCGGCGACGGCTCGGATCGACCCGTTCCGCAAGGCGAAGACGCTCGCGCTCAACTTCTTCGTGCACGACCCGTTCACGCGCGAGGCGTACAGCCGTGACCCGCGCAACATCGCGCGCAAGGCCGAGCAGTACATCGCCGAGTACGGCGTCGCCGACAACGTGTACTTCGGCCCCGAAGCCGAGTTCTACATCTTCGACTCGGTCCGCTTCGACTCCGCCGAGCACGCCTCCTTCCACGAGATCGACTCGATCGAGGGCTGGTGGAACACCGGCGCCGACGAGGCCGGCGGCAACCAGGGCTACAAGACGAAGTTCAAGGGCGGCTACTTCCCGGTCCCGCCGGTCGACCACTTCGCCGACCTGCGCGACGACATCGTCCGCAACCTGACGAACTCGGGCTTCGAGATCGAGCGCGCGCACCACGAGGTGGGCACCGCCGGCCAGACCGAGATCAACTACAAGTTCAACACGCTGCTGCACGCGGCCGACGACCTGCAGCTGTTCAAGTACATCGTGAAGAACACGGTGTTCGCGGCGGGCAAGACGGCGACGTTCATGCCGAAGCCGCTGGCCGGCGACAACGGCTCGGGCATGCACTGCCACCAGTCGCTGTGGAAGGACGGCCAGCCGCTGTTCCACGACGAGTCGGGCTACGCCGGCCTGTCGGACACCGCGCGCCACTACATCGGCGGCCTGCTCAAGCACGCGCCGAGCCTCCTGGCCTTCACGAACCCGACGGTGAACTCCTACCACCGCCTGGTCCCGGGCTTCGAGGCGCCGGTTTCGCTGGTCTACTCGCAGCGCAACCGCTCGGCCTGCGTCCGCATCCCGATCACGGGCAACAACCCGAAGGCGAAGCGCGCCGAGTTCCGCTGCCCGGACTCGTCGGGCAACCCGTACCTGGCGTTCTCGGCGATGATGATGGCCGGCCTCGACGGCATCAAGAACAAGATCGAGCCGCCGGACCCCATCGACAAGGACCTCTACGAGCTCCCGCCGGAGGAGGCCAAGGACGTCAAGCTGGTCCCGGGCGACCTCGGCACGGTGCTGGACACCCTGGAGGCGGACCACGACTACCTCCTCGAGGGCGGCGTGTTCACGCCGGACGTGATCGACACGTGGATCTCGTACAAGCGCGAAAACGAGATCGACCCGCTGCGCCTGCGCCCGCACCCGTACGAGTTCGCTCTGTACTACGACGTGTGATCGGCGCGGGGCTTTGACCAGGCATTTCACTGGTCCGAGCCCCCGCCAGGCCGTCACCAGGCTGTGAAGGTCACCAGGTGACGGCCCAGCAGACACGGGACGGCGGTCGAGGGGAACACCCCGACCGCCGTCCCGTTCCTTGTTCCAGCGTGACCGATCTGGCCAGGTGGGGGATGCCGCGTAACCGACGCCCGCAGGACCGGGAAGAGAAGCGCGGTGAGATCGTCGCCGCGGCCACGCGGTTGTTCGTGGAGGAAGGCTACGACCTCACGACGGTGGCGCGGATCGGACGCGAAGCGGGGGTCACCTCCAACACCGTCTACTGGTACTTCAAGGACAAGGACGAGGTACTGGTCGCTGTCCTGGACGCGCTGTTCGCGCAGTTCCTGGCCGGCGTGGCCGAACGCTCGGCCGGGTCACCGGTCGAGCAGTTGCTGTGGGCAGTCACCGAGCTGCGGCGGGTCGACCGGCTGATCACGACGGTGCACGCCAGGGTCGCGGCATCGGAGGCGTTGCGGGGGTGGCACGACGGTTTCCACGCGCAGGTGGAGACGATCCTGCGGTGGCACCTGGCCGCGTTGGGCGTGCCGGAGACCGAGCAGGCCGCGATGACCCGGATCGGGGTGTTCGTCGTCGAAGGCATGCTGACCCACGCAGGCGACGCCGCGGGTGACCGCGCCGTCGTCGAGACGTTGGTCCGCAGTGCCCGCGGCATCGCCGCCGCGCCGGCTACCGGATCGCCGCGGGCGTGAACCGCGCCGCGAGGAACTGGATCTGGTCCGCGACGGCCCGCTCGAACAGGTCACCGACGTAGATGTCGAAGTGGTCACCGTCGTAGTGGTTGACCTGGACGTGGTCCTGCCCGGCCGCGAGGCGGGCCGTGGTGCGCGCCGGGGCAGCGCGGTCGTCGTCGCACACGCACAACAAGGTCGCCGCGGCGATCTTGCGCAGGTCCTTGCCCGGCCGGTACAGCGGCAACCACAACGCAAGCCGGGCCGCGACCGCGTTGGCACTGTCACCGCCGTCCGGGCCCATCATGACGCCCCAGATCGTGTCGCGGCCGACAGCGGTGTCGCCAGGGCGGAACGGCTGACCACCCGTCTCGACGGTCGCGGACAACCCCTTGCCCACGGCGGGGATCCGGGCCAGGACCCCGGCGGTGCGAGGCGAGAGCCGAGACCCCGCCGGGATCAGCTGGGACGCCGCGGCGATCGCGGTCGGCGACACCAGGAAGGCGGGCATCCACCACACCCCGACCACCGGAGCCAGCACCGGTCTCGCGCCGAACACCGACCCGACGACGTCGAGCAGCGCGGCGATGACGAGCCCGGCCATGCTCACCGGGCCGGCCCGGAAGCGGGAGAGCAACGACGCCGGACCGTCGGTGAACGGACACTGGGCCACCACCGCGGCCACGCCGTGGTCCTCGCCGGCGATGCGCAGCACGTGCCCGCCGCCGAACGAGGTCCCCCACACCGCGATCCGGTCGGGGTCGACCTCCGGCAGGGACCGGCCATAGGCCAGCGCCGCCCGCCAGTCGTCGAGCTGGTCGCCGATGTCGAGCAGCTGCCGGGGAGATCCTTCACTGGCTCCCAGGTACCGGTAGTCGAACACCAGCACCACCCACCCCTGCGCGGCGAACCGCTCCGCGAACGCGTCCAGCCGCCACTCCCGCACCGCACCCAGCCCGTGCGCCATGACCACCAGCGGCCGAGGCCCGCCTTCCGCTGCCGGCGTGTACAGCCACGCCGCGCACCGCACGCCCCCGGACTCGAACCACACGTCCTGCCGCACCGACGCAGTGTCGCCGCTCTTCTCCGCCGAAGCTTCCATCGCCTACCTTGGTCAACTCGCCCGCCGCTCTTGACTCGCGATCAAGAGCAAGTTGACGCGAAGGCTAGGCCGCCTCTTGATTGGAAGTCAAGAAAACTGGCTGGACAGCGAGGAGGCAGGTTTCGTTATTCCGAGGTCGACAGCACCTTCAGGTCCGCCCCAGCGGCCTCGAACGCGCCTCGCGGGTCCGCGACCAGCTTGCGGATCTCCAGGTCCATCAGCCCGAGCGTGCAGGTGATCTCCGCGGCCAGCGTGCCGTCGAGCTTGTAGATGTTCGAGTCCATCTTGAACGTCTTGCCGCTGCCGAACTTGACGTCGCACGTCACGTCGACCTCGTCGCCCGCGCGCAGCTCGCGGCGGAACACCACGTTCGTCTCCAGCAGCACCGAAGCGACGTTGCCCAGGCCTTCGAGCGCGCCCGCCGCTTCGAGCAGCTCGAGGCGGGATACCTCGCCGTAGGAGTGGTACACGGCGTGGTTGAGGTGGCCCAGGGTGTCCAACTCGTAGTGCCGGACCTTGATCCGGGTCCGGAACGGCTCTCGCACAGTCACCGCTCCACTGTAATCACGCCTCGTAGAACAGGTGCTCCACCACCGTGTGCGCCCGGCGCGTGATGCGGCGGTAGGTGTCCAGGAACTCGCCGGGGTCGTCGACCGGGGACTGGCCGAGCACCCGGGCCACCGCCGCCAGGTCGCGGCCCGAGCCCGGGACCTCGTCGACCGCCTTGCCGCGCACCAGCATCCCCGCGTTGCGCACCCGCGTCGCCAGCAGCCACGCCTCACGCAGCGAGTCCGCTTCGGACTGTTCGGCCAGGCCGGCCGAAGGCAGGCAGGCCAGCGCGTCGAGCGTCGACGTCGTCCGCAGGCCGGGGACCGCGTGCGCGTGCTGCAGCTGCAGCAGCTGGACCGTCCACTCGACGTCGGCGAGGCCGCCGCGGCCCAGTTTCGTGTGACGCGTCGGGTCGGCACCGCGCGGCATCCGCTCGGTCTCGACCCGGGCCTTGATGCGGCGGATCTCGCGCGCCTTCGTCGCGTCCAGGCCGCCTTCGGGGTAGCGGATCGGGTCGATCATCGCGATGAACCGCTCGCCGAGGTCCTCGTCACCCGCGACGAACCGGGCCCGCAGCAGCGCCTGCGCCTCCCACACCTCGCCCCAGCGCGCGTAGTAGGTGCGGTACGACTCGAGCGTCCGCACCAGCGGCCCGCTCCGCCCCTCCGGCCGCAGGTCGGCGTCGACCACCAGGGCCGGATCCGAGCTCGGCGCGCCCAGCATCTTCCGGACCGTCTCTGCGACCGACGAAGCGAACTTCACGGCGTCGGCGTCCGAGACCCCTTCGGACGCTTCGCAGACGAAGAGGACATCGGCGTCGGAGCCGTAGCCGAGTTCGGCGCCGCCCAGCCGGCCCATCCCGATCACGGCGATCCGCGCGGGCGTCTTGCCCAGCTCGGCCTGGCGCTGGCGGAACGCCGCGGCCAGCGCGCCCTGCAGGACCGCGACCC
The DNA here is from genome assembly GCF_053602455.1 of Amycolatopsis sp. NPDC004378. Taxonomy (NCBI): domain Bacteria; kingdom Bacillati; phylum Actinomycetota; class Actinomycetes; order Pseudonocardiales; family Pseudonocardiaceae; genus Amycolatopsis; species Amycolatopsis sp. NPDC004378. The sequence continues at coordinate 5,129 of NZ_JBSGDR010000049.1, read as the reverse complement.
AAACCGAAGACAGCGCCTCGCACACCGCGGGCACGTCGAGCAGGCCCAGCAGGTCCGCGCACGCGACGCGCAGCATCTCGTGCCGCCGCAGCGAACGCGCGGCCGCGACGGCGGCGTTCAACCCCGGCTGACGGCGGACGGCGGCCCGCAGCGACGTCGCCACCTCGGCCGGCGTGCGGCCCAGCAGCCGGGCCGGATCGCCGAGCAGCCGCAGCACTTCCGGCGCGCGGACGAGCAGGTCCGGCACCAGCCGCGACGTGCCCAGCAGCGCCGCCAGGTTCTCGACCACCGTGCCCTCGTCGCGCAGCACCCGCAGGTACCACGGGGTGTCCTCGAGCGCCTCCGACACCTTCCGGTACGACAGCAGCCCGCCGTCGGGATCGGGGGTGTCGGCCAGGAGGTCGAGCAGCACCGGCAGCAGCGCCTGCTGGATCGCCGCGCGCCGCGAGACCCCCGAAGTGAGGGCCTTGATGTGCTGGAGAGCGCCGTCGGGCGCGGTGTAGCCGAGCGCGGCCAGCCGGCTGGCCGCCTGCTTGGTGGTCAGGCGCAGCGCCTCGGTCGGCACGTTCGCGACGGACTGCAGCAGCGGCCGGTAGAAGATCTTTTCGTGCAGGCGCCGGATTCCCTTGCCGTGCTTGCGGAACTCCGCCAGCAGCGCCTCACCCGCGGTCTTGCCGCCGCTGCCCTTGATCCCGCTGGCGCGGGCGAGGATGCGCAGCTCGTCGGTGTCCGACGCCGCCGGGAACAGGTGCGTCCGGCGCAGCCGCCGCAGCTGCAGCCGGTGCTCGATCATCCGCAGGAACTCGTACGACGCGCCCAGCTCGGCCGCGTCCTGCCGGCCGACGTAACCGCCCTCGCCGAGCGCGGCGAGCGCGTCCATCGTGGACGGTGAGCGCAGGTCCGCGTCGACGCGGCCGTGCACGAGCTGCAGCAGCTGCACCGCGAACTCGACGTCCCGCAGCCCGCCGCGGCCCAGCTTGAGCTCGCGCTCGGCGTGTTCGGACGGCACGTGCCCCTCGACGCGGCGGCGCATCTGCTGCACCTCGCCGACGAAGTTCTCGCGGTCGGCCGCCGACCACACCAGCGGCGCGACCATTTCGGCGTACTGCCGGCCCAGCTCGGCGTCGCCCGCCACCGGACGTGCCTTGAGCAGCGCCTGGAACTCCCAGGTCTTGGCCCACTTCCGGTAGTAGCCCAGGTGGCTTTCCAGCGTGCGGACCAGCGCGCCCGCCTTGCCCTCGGGGCGCAGCGCGGCGTCGACCTCGAAGCACGCCTTCCCGACGACGCGCATCATCGTGCTCGCCAGCCGCGTGGCGACGCCGATCTCGTCCGACGCGGCGAAGATGACGTCGACGTCGCTGACGTAGTTGAGCTCCCGGCCGCCGCACTTGCCCATCGCGATGATCGCCAGCCGGCCTTCCGCGGCTGCACCGACCTCGGCCTCGGCGACGACGAGCCCGGCGGCGAGCGCGGCCTCGGCCAGCTCGGTCAGCTGCGCCGCGATGTCGGCGTAGTGCGGGTGGTCGAGCCCGGCCTCGACGAGGTGCCCGAGGTCCGCCGCGGCGATGCCGAGCAGCTCGCGGCGGTAGGCGATCTTGAGCGCCTGCTCGGCGTCGAGCCCGGTCAGCACCGAACCGTCGTCGTGCACGAGCGCCGTGCGCAGGGCGTCCCGGTAGCACTCGGGGTCGGTGCACTTGTCGCCGGTGAGCGAATGCCACTGCTCGGGATGGGCGGCGAGGAAGTCGGCGAGCGCGCTCGACGTCCCGAGCACGCCGAGGAGCCGGCCGCGGAAGGTCCGGTCGGCGCGCAGCTTCTCTTCGAGCTGCGCCCACTCGCCGTCGTCGGCCTCGCGGATCCGGTCGAGACCGTGCAGCGCGAGGTCGGGGTCCGCGGCGCGCGACAACGCCGCGAGCACGTCGGCCGCCGCGTCGACCGGGCCGGCGTCGGCCCACCAGCCGGCCGCGCGCAACTGGTCCTCGGCACGGGAATCGGTGAAGCCGTACCTCGCCGCCGAAGCGGTCGTTCGCGCTCGGTCTGCCATCACCGACCACCGTAGTCCGGGCTCAGGCGGCGAGGCGGCCCGGTTCGGCCGGTGTCGGCTCCGGCACCTGGAAGCTGTGCGCGGTGACGGGGTGGCGCCGCGAAAGGACGTAGATGCCGAGGCCGACACCGATCCCGATGACGCCGACGGCGATGGTGCCCGCGGTGCCGAGCGAAGCGATCTTGCCGGAGACGGCGCCGACGATCGCGGCGGCGGGCAGCGTGAACAGCCACGCGACGACCATCCGGCCCGCCATCCGCCAGCGCACCGGCGCCTCGCGGCGGCCGACGCCGGAGCCGACGATGCCGCCGGAGCACACGTGCGTCGTCGACAGCGGGAAGCCCAGCCGCGAGGAGACCAGGATGACCAGCGCCGAGCTCGTCTGGGCGGCGAAGCCCTGCGGGCCCTCGATGTCGGTCAGGCCCTTGCCGAGGGTGTGGGTGATGCGCCAGCCGCCGAGGTAGGTGCCGAGCGCGAGCGCGCACGCGGCGCTGATGATCACCCAGGCGGGTGGCGCCGAGCCCGGCGCCAGACTGCCCGCGCTGACGAGCGTGAGCGTGATGACGCCCATCGTCTTCTGCGCGTCGTTGGTGCCGTGCGCGAGCGAGACGAGCGAAGCCGAGACGATCTGGCCGACCTTGAACCCGCGCGTGGCCGGGCGGTTCCGGACGAGGAAGCGGTAGACCAGGTACGTCCCGCCCATCGCGACGACGCCGGCGATCACCGGGCTCGCGGCGGCCGGCACCAGGACCTTTTCGAAGATCTTTCCGAAGTGGACCGAGCCGGTGCCCGCCGAGATCCAGGTGGCGCCGATCAGGCCGCCGAAGAGGGCGTGCGACGAGCTCGACGGCAGGCCGACGAACCACGTCACGAGGTTCCAGACGATCGCGCCGATCAGCCCGCCGAAGACGATCGACGGGCCGATCTTCGTGTCGTCCACCAGGCCGCTCGAGATCGTCTTGGCGACCTCGACCGACAGGAACGCGCCGACCAGGTTCAGCACCGCGGAGATCGCGACGGCCACCCGGGGCTTGAGGGCCCCGGTGGCGATCGACGTCGCCATCGAGTTCGCGGTGTCGTGGAACCCGTTCGTGAAATCGAATACCAGGGCCGTGACGACGACGATCACGACCAGCAACGAGGGCTCCACCCCGACCTCCGAACCCTTGTGGGGACTCCTCCCGCAAGGTACCTGAAGGGTGACGCCTGCCGTTAACAGGCTGTTGCTGGTTGTGACATCAGCCGTTAAGCCAGCGGTAACGAGTGTTGACTGTCGGCGGCGGGTTCGAGCTCTCCGGCGGCCAACCGGACGAACCGCTGCGCGAACGGACGCCAGGTTTCCTCGATGTCGGCGTGCACAGCGATCAGCTTGTCGTGCCCGAGTGAGCCCGGACGGGCGAATTCCGCCATCTCGGGCTCATCTTCGGCCCAGCTCTCGACGACGGCGGGTGTCGTCTCGATGTGGAACTGGACACCGTAGACACAACGGTTCAACCGGAAAGCCTGGTGCGGGTAGCGCGGCGCGGACGCGAGCAGCTCGGCGCCGGGCGGGAGCCGGGTGATCGCGTCGTTGTGGAACTGGAGGACGTCCTGCATGAGCGGCAGCTCGGCGAAGAGCGGGTCGGTCCACGCCGCGTCCTTTTTGGCCACCAGCTGCGGGCCGACCTCCGGGCCGTCCCGGCCGACCTCGACGCGCCCGCCGGTGGCGACGGCCAGCAGCTGGGCGCCGAGGCAGATCCCGAGCGTCGGCCGTTTCGCCATCGCGGCTTTCGAGAGCAGCCGTCGCACGTCGGCGAGCCACGGGTGCTTCTCGTCGTCCTCCGCGGCCATGCCGCCGCCGAGGACGACGACCCCCTGGTAGCCGTCGACGTCACCGGGCAGGTCGTCGGCCGGCGGCAGGCGGACGTCCAGCTCCGCACCGGCCTCGGTCAACCAGTCGCCGAGCGGGCCGAGCGGGTCCGACGCGTCCGGCTGGATGATGAGCAATCGGGTCACGCTTTTCAGGGTAGGTGCCTCAGCACGCGCAGCGGATCCCGCCTCGGGGAGTGCCCTCGACGGGGTAGCCGGCGGCGATCCAGGCGGTGATGCCGCCGGAGAGCCGCTTGACGCGGAACCCGAGCCCGGCGAGCTTGAGCGCACCCTTGGTGGCGGCGTTGCAGTTGGTGCTCTCGCAGTAGCAGACGTAGACGAGGCCCTTGTCGAGGTGCGCGGTCGTCTCGGGCGTCAGGTCGCGGTAGGGCAGGTTGATCGCGCCGGGGATGCGAGCCTCGAGGAAGGCTTCTTCGGCCCGCGTCTCGACGACGACGTAGCCGTCGGTGTGGCCGGCCTCGAGGTCGCGGACCAGGTCGTCGGGGTCGACCTCGAAGGCCAGTTCGGCGCCGAAGTAGGTCACGGCTGCGGCCGGGGCCGGCGCGGGGACGGTGAGCGTGCGTGCGGTGGTCATGGGTAAATCCTGCTGGTGAGGACGTTCCCGGCACAGGGCAGAATCGGGGTGGGAGCCCCTGCCGGCCGGGGATTTCCGCGTGTTGGCCCTGCGAGCCCGGGAGAGTTGCGGTGGACCCCCTCGACGATGTCGACTGGCACCTGCTGGAGCTCCTCCAGGCGGACGGCCGGCTGAGTTTCACGGAGCTGGGCCGGCGGGTGTCGCTGTCGGGTTCGGCGGTGACGGAACGGGTCCGCCGTCTCGAGGAGCGTGGCGTGATCACGGGGTACGGGGCGCACGTGGACACGTCGAAGCTGGGGCTGCCGATCGAGGCGCTGGTGCGGGCCCGGGTGCGGAGCCTGGACACGCCCCGGTTCCGGACGGCGGTGTTGCCGCTGGTGCAGGTCGTCGCCGCGGATCACATCACCGGGGACGAGTGCTGGATCCTGCGGGTGCTGTGCCGGGACACGGCGGAGCTGGAGGAGCTCGTCGAAAAGGTGCAGCGGTACGGCGAGACGACGACGTCGCTCGTGCTGTCGTCGCCGCTGCGCCGGCGTCCCGTTTCGCGGGCATGAGAAAAGGCCCCGGGAGGACCATGTCTGGTCCTCGACCGGGGCCTTCCCTAACGTAAGTTCGGCGGTGTCCTACTCTCCCACAACCCTTCGG
>NZ_JBSGDR010000048.1:0-19683 GCF_053602455.1 Amycolatopsis sp. NPDC004378 | reverse complement strand
GTGCCCGGCGGCCAGCGCGGCGGCCAGGGCCAGGACGCCGGTGAAGGCGGCGGCGAAGAACCGCAGCCGCTTCGGCGGGGCGGGGCGGTCGGGCGTCACGGTGGTTGCGGCCATACCCCACGTTCGGTCCTGGAGCGGCTCGGTATGGGTCCGGTGTGCCGCCCGAACCGGTGACGCCCGACGCGCCGCCTCAGGAACCGGACAGCGGCTGGCTGAACCGGATGCTGTTGCCGAAGGGGTCGCGAAGGCCGCAGTCGATCCCGTACGGGCGCTCCGTCGGTTCGTCGGTGAACTCCACGCCCTTGGCCAGCAGCGTCTCGTAGGTCTTGCGGCAGTCGTCGCTGCTGAAGAACAGCGACCCGCCCATGGCGCCCTTGGTCAGGAGGTCGCGGACCTGGTCCGCCGTCGCCTCGTCCATCCGGGGCGGGCCGGGCTTCTCCAGCAGGATCTCGCGGTCCGGGTGGCCGGGCACGTTGATCGTCAGCCACCGCATGAAGCCGAGGTCGGCGTCGGTGTTGACCTCGAGGCCGAGCTTGCCGACGTAGAAGTCGAGCGCCTCGTCCTGGTCGAGCACGAAGATCTGGGAAATCGTGATGGCGTTGAGCATGGGGCGACGGTAGTTCAGGCGGGCACCGGGGTGCTTATCCGAAATGATCGTCCCGTCAGCTCCGCGGCCGCAGCCACGCCATGGCGAAGCAGGTCGGCACGTCCGCGACCGGCCCGCGGCGCCGGTAGGCCGTCGGAGGTTCGCCGACGATCTCCCGGAACGTCCGGCTGAAGGTCCCGAGGCTGCCGAAACCGACCTCGAGGCAGATCTCGGTGACGCTCCGGTCGCCCGAGCGCAGCAGGAACATGGCCCGCTCCACCCGCCGGCGCTGCAGGTACCGGTGCGGCGTCTCGCCGAAGGTGGCGCGGAAGGTCCGGATGAAGTGCACCGGCGAGACGTGCGCGATCCGGGCCAGCGCGGGCACGTCCAACGGCTTCGCGTAGTCCCGGTCCATGGTGTCGCGGGCACGCAGCATGCGGCGGTTCATCTCCTCGACGGCCCGGCTCACGTCCCCGATCCCACCACACCGCGTTCACCCGCCGATCAGCGGTTGACCGCGGCCGCGGGGGTACCCGCCGACCATGGACAACGAGCCGATCCGCACCGAACCCGCCGACACGACCAGGCGTTCCACCGCGCCCGGTCCGGAGCCCGAGGACGCCCCCGGCCTCGAACCCGGCGGCTCGGTTCCGCCCGGCGACACGCCGCCGGACGCGGGCCAGACCTCGGGCCTGTCGCACCCGCAGCCGATCCCGTCGCGGACGCCGGCCGTCGTCACGCTGGTCATCGTCGCCGTGCTCGTGCTCGGGACCGCGGCGTTCTTCGTGCTCCGCGGTCTCGACCTGCTCTGACCCGTCCGCGAGATATCTCACCGGCGCAGTCCGGCCGGCCACCCGGTCGCTAAAGTCGTTGCGTACGCTTTGCAACCGACCAGGACAGGCGCATGCCCGAACTCGCGATCGACCAGCCGGACGACTGGACCACGCCGGGAGCACACCCCGTGGCGCCCGGTGTCCACCGCATCCCCCTGCCGCTGCCGATCGCGGGCCTGTCCACGGTGAACGCCTACGTGCTCGAGGGCCCCGACGGCCTGGTGCTCATCGACCCGGGCTGGGCGAGCCCGGCCACCGAGAGCGCCGTCGTGGCGGCCCTGACCGCGCTGGGGCACCGGCTCGGCGACGTGCGGACCTGCCTCGCCACGCACCACCACTGGGACCACTACACCCAGGCCTTCGCGTGGCGCGAGCCGCTGGGCGCCCGGCTGCTGATCGGCGAGCACGAGCGGCTCAGCATCGAGGGCTTCGACACCACCAACCCGTTCCCCAACCACCCGGAGCTCCTGGCCCGCTGCGGGGCCGACGAGCTGGCCGAACGGGTGCTCGCGATCGACACCTCCGGCGCCGAGACGCCCTACGGGCCACCCGACGGCTGGCTCCGCGACGGCGACCGCGTCCCGCTGCACGAGGGCGAACTCGAGGTGGTTTCGACCCCGGGCCACACCCGCGGGCACGTCGTCTACGCGCACTCGACGGCGGGCGTGCTCTTCGCGGGCGACCACGTGCTGCCGCGGATCACCCCCTCGCTGGGCTTCGAAGTCGCGCCCGAGGCGACGCCGTTGCGCTCGTTCATCTCGTCCCTGAAGCTCCTGCTCGGCCGCCCCGACTCGGTGCTGCTGCCGGCGCACGGCGCGGTCGGCCCGAGCACCCACGCCCGCGTGCGGGAGCTGCTCGACCACCACCGCGAGCGGCTCGACGAAGTCAACGAGCTGCTGGCGACCGGCGCCACCACGGCCTACGAGGTCGCGCGCCAGCTGCCGTGGACCCGCCACCGCCGGCAGCTCGACGCGCTCCAGCTCGAACACCAGCTGTCCGCGGTTATGGAGATCGAGGCCCACCTCGACGTCCTGGCCCACCTCGGCCGCGTCATCGTCGACGAGACGCCCGCGGTGCGCCGGTACAACGCGGCTTAGCCCAGCACGAACTTCCCGACGAACGTCTTCTGCTCGAACTCCCGCTGAGCGGCGGCGATGTCCTCGAGCGCGAACCTCCGGGCGATGACGGGCTTGAAGTCGCCCCGGCGCGCGTGCGTCACCAGCTGCCCGAACTGGGCGGGCGTCCACATGGCCGAGCCGATGAGCCGCCGGCTGTGCAGGTACAGGCGGCGGATGTCGAGCTCGACCTCCGGCCCGGCGATGGCACCGGCGGTCACCAGCCGGCCGCCCTCCGCCAGCGCGTCGACCAGGCCGGGAAACCCGCTGCCGCCGACCACGTCGGCCACGACGTCGACCGGTTCGCCGAGCTCCCGGGACGGCACGGTTCCGCGCGGCAGCACCTGCGACGCGCCCGCGGCGAACAGCCGATCCCGTTTGTCCTCAGTGGACACCGCCACGACGGAACACCCGCGGGCGGCCGCGAGCTGCACCAGGGCGAGCCCGACGCCGCCGGACGCGCCCGTGACCAGGATCCGTTCTCCGGCCGCGAGCCCGGCGCGCTCCAGCATGCCCACGGCGGTCCCGTAGGCGATCGGCAGGACCGCGAGCTCGAGGTCGGACAACGGGCTCGCCGTCACATCGTGCGCGCGCCGGGCCTCGACGACCGCGAACCGGGCGAACCCGCCGTCGCGTTCACTGCCCAGCAGCCCGATCGCGTTCGCGTCCGGGCCCTCGCCGTCGTAAAGCGCGCTGTCGACGAGGACTCGCTGGCCCAGGCGGGTTTCGTCGACGTCGCGGCCGACCGCGACGATCGTGCCCGCGATGTCGCCGCCCTGGATCCGCGGGAACGTCAGCGGCACGCCGCGCCAGCCGCCCACCGCACCGGGATCGCCCGCGGTGCCGTAGCTGCCCTCGCGGCTCCACACGTCGGTGTTGTTCATGCCGGCCGCCGCGACCGCGACCAGCACGTCGCCGTCGCCGGGCGCGGGGACCGGGAAGTCGGTGACGACCTCCAGCGCTTCGGGCCCGCCGTGCCGGGCCAGGACGACGGCCGTCATGCGGTCCGGCACCCCTGGCTGCTGCTTCGTCATCTCCACCGCCTCACGTAGGGTATACATACCGGTATAGTTAACGAACGAAGGCGCTGTCAAACCCCGCCTGCGGAAGGAGTCGCGGATGCCACGGCCACGCACCCCCGAGGGCGAGCTGACCCCGGCGGCGAAACGCGTCCTCGCCACGGCCGGCGAGCTGTTCTACGAGCAGGGCATCAACGCGATCGGCGTCGACACGGTCGCCGAAGCCGCCGGTGTGACCAAGAAGACCCTCTACGACCGGTTCGGTTCCAAGGACGCACTGATCGTCGCCTACCTCCGCGACCGCGACCTGCGCTGGCGTGACTGGCTTCGCCACTACGTCGAGGAACACGGCACGACGCCGGCGGAAAAGGTGCTGCTGGTCTTCGACGCGCTCGCCGCGTGGATGCGCCACAACTCGCCGCGCGGCTGCGCGTTCGTCAACGCGCACGCCGAACTCGCCGACCCCGCGCACCCCGCCCGGACGGTCATCGCCGAGGACAAGCACTGGGTCCGCGGCTACCTGACCTCGCTCGCCGTCGACGCGAACCTGCCCGAACCCGGGCGCGTCGCCGACGAGCTCGTCATCCTGCTCGAAGGCGTCACGGTCACCCTCGCCCTCCGGACGGTCCCCCATGCCGCCGACCAGGCGAAACAGCTCGCCGCACGCGCACTGGGACTGGGCGAGACCGCGTTCTCAGCGTCCCCACAGGGGCCCGCTCAGTAGATTCGGGCCGATGCACCACGGCGAGAGGACTCCGATGGACCGGGCACCCGCAGATCCCCCGGCGCCCGACCACCTGCGGCGGCTGCGGTCGATCCGCACCGAGCTGACCCACCTCGAGGAACTGCTCTGCCACGGCGCGCACCCGGTCTCCGACGCGGCGCACACCGTCGTGGACACCGCCAAGCAAGCGCCGGCCTGGCTGCGCGTCACCCGCGGCGAGCAGCGGTGGGCGGTCACCCTGGCGATCGCGCTGGCGGTCACCCTCCAGCTGGTGCTGCCCGACCGGCTCGCGTTCCGGCCGCACTGGCTGCTGCCGGTGCTGGAGGTCGCCCTGGTCGCGGTGCTCATCGCGGTGAACCCGGTGCGGATCACGCGCGGGCACCCGTGGCTGCGTCCGCTGTCGGTGGCGTTGATCGCGCTGATCAGCCTGGCCAACGGCTGGTCGGCCGCCTTGCTGGTGCTGGACCTCCTCTCCGCACGCGCGGGCGAGGAACCGGCGCCGCTGCTGGGCAGCGGCGGCGCGATCTGGCTGACGAACGTCATCGCCTTCGCCTTGTGGTACTGGGAATGGGACCGCGGCGGCCCGGTGGCCCGGGCCCGCGGCGAGCGCCCGCGGCCCGACTTCCGGTTCCCGCAGATGGAGGACCCGGCCGGGCACCCCGACTGGGAACCGCATTTCGTCGACTACTTCTACGTGTCCTTCACCAACGCGACCGCGTTCAGCCCGACCGACGTGATGCCGATGTCGCGGTGGGCGAAGATGCTGATGCTGAGCCAGTCCGCGGTCTCGCTGGTGACCCTCGCCGTGGTCGTGTCGCGGGCGGTCAGCCTGTTCAAGTGACGGCCGCGGGTGAGACGAGCTTGCAGGGGATGTCGGCGTTTTCGTCGAGGTGGTACGAGGCGCACACCCGGTGGTAGCCGTCGGCGACGATCAGGCCCTGGTGGGTGTCCCCGCGCACCAGCAGGACCGGCGACAGCGCCCGGCCGTCCTTCACCTTGCCGAGGTCCTTCGCGACGTGCGGGTTGTCGGCCGGCAGCAACGCCAGCCCGCTGGCACGCAGGATGTCCTTCGCCTTGCGGTGGGTCAGCGTGGCCGCTTTGAGCGCGTCGACGAGCCGGCCGGCCGCGGCCTCGTCGGTGACGAGGGTGAGGTAGTCGTACGCCGCCGGGTAGTCGTGCTCGTCGGGTTCGTCCTTCCAGTGTTCCTTCATTCCGCCTCCTCGGGTGAATGTGCGGGTGCGCGCGCGGCGGCGACGGCGGTCACCGCGACGCTGATGACAGCGGCGGCGAGGATCGCACCGCCTTCCCCGGCGGACATCAGGCCCTCGCGGGTCCCGATGGTCACGGCCGCGACCGGGACGCCGAGCTGGGCGCCGGCCAGCACGGCCAGGGCGAGGGGCTGGCCCAGCAGCCGGGTCGCCGCGTGCACCAGGACGGTCCCCGCCGCGAGAAGACCGGCCAGCACGATCAGCCGTGGCTGGGTGCCCAGCGCACGCAGGTCGAGCGAGGCGCCCAGCCACACGAAGAACACCGGCCCGAGGAACCCGTCCGTGACCGCGAACAGCTGACGGGCCAGCCGCCGCGGCTCGCCGACCGCGGCCAGCGCGAGACCGGCGGCGAACCCGGCGAGCATCACCGAGACCCCGACCAGCTGCGCGAGCCCGGCCAGGCCGAACACCACGATCAGGGCGATCCGCAGCTCCAGGCCGAAGTGCCGGCTCTTGCTGATCTCGTGCGCACGGGTGACGAGCCCGCGGGCGTGCAGCCATCGCAGTGCGGCGAACCACAAGGCGCCCGCCGCGATCACCACGAGCGCGCCGAGCGCGGCCCGGCCCGCCCGGCCCGGGTCCTCCGCCAGCGGCAGGGCGACGATGCACACCGTGTCCGCGATGGCGACCTGCACGATCGTCGCGGTCACGGCCGGGCCGTCGAGCCCGGCCTCGTGGAGCACCGGCATGATCAGGGCCGCGGAACTGGACGCCAGGAGCACCGCGTAGAGCAGCCCGTGCCCGGTCCCGGTCAGCGCGGCCACGCCGAGCCCGGCGGGCACCGCGAGCACGCCCACGACCGCCGCGAGCAGCGCCCCGCGCCGCAGGGCCACGCGCAATGCCGCGTCGCGCAGCGGAACGTGGCTGCCGGCCTCCAGCATCACCAGCGCGAACCCGGCCGCGGCCAGGAAGGACAGGATCGGTTCGTCCGCGTGCACCCAGCCCGCCCCGGTGCGGCCGATGGCGACGCCGGCCAGGAGTTCGCCCACCACGACGGGAAGCCGCGTCCGCCGGGGCGCCGCGAGCAGCGGCCCCGCAAGCCCCGCGGCGACGACCAGTGCGAGAGTGGACAGATCCATGGCGCTCCTCGGTTCCCGCTCCGAGTATCGTCGGCCGTTGTCATCTCCACCACAGGAGATTCACACCGCGCTGCGCTCGGTTCGGGGGGACGGGAAATGCGGGTCAAGAACGTCCTGGGGGTGCTGGGCGGCGTGGGCGTCGCCGCGGCCCTCGGGCTCGCCAGTGATCACACCGTCGCGGCCTACGGCTGGTTCGTGTGCGCGGCCGGGCTTTCCTTCGGGCTGTCGGAAATCCGGCGACGCGGCCACTACCGGTGGCGGCCGCCCGAGCCACTGCCCGAGGACCCGGGAGCGCCGGCCCTCCCGCCGGACCAGGACCCGGTCCTGGTCGCGGCCAGCGGGCGCCGCGTGCGGCGCTCCCGGCAAACCGCGCTCTACGCCGCCGTCCTCGCCCTCACGATGGCGGGTATCGCCCTGCTGCCGCTGGGTCCTTGGCGGACCCCGTTCATCGCCATGGCGTTGTTCTCCGGGTACGGCGTCGTCGCGGCGATGATCGACGCGGCACGGTTCCGTCCCCCGCTCCCCGGCCGCTGGACGGAACTCGAAGTCGTCGCCCCGGCCGCGAGCAAGCCATGGCGCCTGGCGCGCACCCCGGACGGCGCCGAACTCGCGTTCAAGCTGACCGCCACCGACGAAGCACTCACCCACCACATCGAGCAGACCAGCCGCCTGCGCGTCCTCGGCGAGCCCCGCATCGGCGGCCCGGTCCGCATCGCCGTTCCCGGGCACGATGTGCTCGGCCTGGCGTTCTTCAGCCGGCCGTAAAACGGTTGTCGCCGAATACGATTGCTCCATTCTGGTGGCATCGCCCGGTGACCGGGTGCGGTGATCCCCGTACCGACAGAATGGAATTCGCCCGGCGGATCGTGCCGGGAAGGGGCGGAGGGGAACGCGTGACCTATCTGGTGGAACTGCCGGTCGGCGGTTCGGCGGGGCGGCAGACGGTGGGGGTCGAGATCGACCAGGTCGAGGAAGGGCTGGTCAAGGCCGCCCGGCCGGGGGAGATCGTCGCGCGGGGTGCCCGGTCATTGAGCGAAATGGTGGCCAAGGTCCGGCCGGTCGCGGAGGACTTCGTCACCGGGTTCCGCGGCATGGTCCACGCACCCGACGAAATCGCGGTCGAGTTCGGGCTGTCCCTGTCCACCAAGGCCGATGTCATCATTTCCAGCGCCTCGACCCAGGCCAACTTCAAGGTCAAGCTCACCTGGAAGACGTCGGCGGAAGACGAGGACGGCCCGCAAGCCGGCGACCCGGCGTCATGACGGCGCCGCCGCCCGCCGAGAGCACCGGGCCCGGCTCGCTGGACGCCGCCGTACTGCGGATCTTCACCTCTTCGGGGCACCCCGTCGGCTTGGGCTTCCTGGTCACCGACACCCTCGCGCTCACCTGCGCGCACGTCGTCACCGCCGCGCTCGGGACCGGGGACGACGCCCCGCCGCCATCCGGAGCCACGCTCCGGGTGGATCTGCCACTGCTCGGCCCGGAGCGGCCGGACGCCGGGGCCGCGGCGAGCGTCGCGCACTGGATCCCGGAGCAGCCGTCGGGCGTCGGGGACGTGGCCGTGCTGCGCCTCGACGCGCCGATGCGCGACGCCCGGCCGGTCCGGCTGGTCGAGGCGGACGAGGTGTGGGGACACCCGGCCCGGGCCTACGGCCTGCCGGACGGGCGCCCCGGCGGCGTATGGCACAGCGGCACGCTGCGGCACCGCCAAGCCCACGGCTGGATGCAGGTCGACCTGGCCGGGGACGGCTACCGGGTCTCCCCCGGCTTCAGCGGTGGGCCGGTGTGGGACGACGAGCTGGCCGGGGTCATCGGCATGGTGGCCGTGGCCGAATCCGGGCACCCGCCCGCCTGCTACCTGATCCCCGCCGCCGCCCTGTTGGCGGCCTGGCCGGGCCTCCGCGAACTCGTACTGCCGCCCTCGCCGTTCCGCGGGTTGCGGCCCTTCCAGGAGACCGACGCGGCCCTCTTCCACGGCCGGCGGGCCGAGAGCGAGCACGTCGCGCGAATCGTGGCCGGCGAGCGCTGGACCACCCTCGTCGGGCCCTCCGGTTGCGGCAAGTCGTCGCTGGCCATGGCCGGGGTCAGCCCGCTGCGCCGGGCGGACGGCGACTGCCCGGTCGTGCTGCGGCCCGGCCACCACGCCAGTCCGCTGCACGCGCTGGCGGCCGCGTTGCTGCCGTTGCTGGAGCCGGACCTGTCCGAAACCCGGCGGCTGGCCGAGACGCCCGAACTCGCCGACGTGCTGGCCGAGCAGGGACTGCACGGGATCGTGCCGCGCGTCCTCGACCGGCAGCGCGGTGACCGGCTGCTCGTCGTGGTCGACCAGGCCGAGGAACTGCTCGACCTTCCGCCGGGGCAGCTCGAAGCCCTGGCGGCGGTGCTGTTCGACGACCGCATCCCGGCCACGGTCCGGGTCCTGTGCACGCTGCGGGCCGACTTCCTCGAACCGGTCCTCGCGCACCCCCTGCTCGGACCGGTCGTGAGCAAGCGGGTCTGCGCGGTGGAGCCGATGCGGCCGGAGCAGCTGCGCGAGATCATCGCCAAGCCCGTCGGCGAGGTTCCGGGCGTGCACTACGAGCCGCACTTGGCCGAACGCATCCTGGCCGACACCGGCTCCGAGCCCGGTGCGTTGCCCCTGCTCGGTTTCACCCTGGACCTGCTGTGGGAGCGGCAGGACAAAGGCGTGCTGACGCACGGCGCCTACGAACTGATCGGCGGCGTCGCCGGCGCGCTGGGCGAATACGCCGAGCGCGCCTGGGCCGAAAACGTTCCGGCGCCGGACGAACCGGCGGCCGAGCGCCTGCTCACCCAGCTCGTGCGGATCCCGCTCGGGAGCACCGCACCCGTCCGGCGGATCGCGTCACGCGCGGAACTCGGCGAACCGGAATGGCACATCGCCCAGCGGCTGGCCGCCACCCGGCTGCTGGTCCTGCAAGGCGGCGAAGGCCCCGAAACCGTCGAGCTCGCCCACGAAGCGCTGCTCACCGGATGGGCGAGGCTCGCCCGGCGGATCGCCGCCGATCGGTCCTTTCTGGACTGGCGGGAGTCCCTGCGGCACGACACGGACCGCTGGCAGCGTCGCGGACAACCTCGCGATCTGTTGCCCAGCACCACTTCCCTGACCGTCGCGGGGCAATGGCTACCCGGGCACGCCACCGAGCTCACCGCCGCCGAACGCGACTACCTGGACCGCGGCCGCGTTCATCGACGCGTCCAGACCCGCCGCCGGCGGGCCCTCAAGGCCGGGCTGGCCGTCGTCGTCGTGGCCGCGTTGACGTTCGTGTCACTGTTCATCTACGCGCAAGCGCAAAGCGGCGAACGCGAGGCACTCGCCAATTCGCGAGCCTTGGCCCAGCATTCGCAGGACCTCTCGGCCCGGAACCCGGCGCTCTCGGTGATGACCGCGCTCGCGGCTTACCAGACGTCGCCCACCCAGGAAGCGCGCAACCAGCTGTTGCGGCAGTACCTGGCGCACTCGAACTCCGAACGGGTCCTGTCCGGGCTCCTCGGGACGATCGCCGGGTTCCACGCGAGCCGGAACGGTGATGTGGTGCTCGCCAGCACCGACCTGGGGCGGCTGACGCTCTTCGTCCACGCCACCACCGGCAAGACGCGCGGCGTGCCGGTACAGGCCGGGCACGTGCTGTACACGATGGTCTCCCCGGACGGCAAGCGTGCGGGGTTCGTCGGCGACGACGGGACCGCCGGCTGGTTCGAGGTGGATGCCGACGCCCTCCTGCCGGCCGGTCCGGTGCACACCCTGCCCAAGGTGTCCGGGCTGACCACCTACTACAACGGCCCGGGGAACTCGGCGGCGATGTCGCCGGACGGCAAACTGATGGCCGTCCCGGCCGGCGACCGCCTGGTCTGGTGGGACCTGGACACCGCGACCGTCGCCGGCTCGGTCCCCGCGCCGCCGGACGCGAGCAACGGGCTGTGGATCAGCCAGGACAACCGGACGTTGCTGGTGGACACCTACGGCCTGGACGATCCCGACCACCCGTCCGGGCTCACCGCCGTGGACATGGCCACCGGACGGTCCCGGACGGTGCTGGCGCCGCAGAAGGACCAGTACTTCGTGGTCTCGGGTGATCGCGCGGCTGTCGTGGCGTGCCGCACCCCAGAGGGTGGCGGCGGCTCGGTCTTGTCTCGGGTGCGGGTCTCGGACGGGGTCGCGGAGGGGCGGCCGTACAGTTCACCGACGTCCTTCTTGTGCTCGCACAACGCCGTGGACGTGACCGGACGCCGGGTCGTCGTGAGCGAAGACTCCGTTCGGGTCGTGGACCTGGACCTCGGGACCGAGGTCTCCTCCGGCAACGAAGCACCCAGCGCGAGCGAGTACGCGCCGGACCTGATCTCGGCCGACGGGAAGCTGCTGCTCGCCACTTACGGCTCTTCGGAGATCACCTACACCGAACTCCCACCCGGCTCACGGACCCTCGACGTCGCCGACCAGGTGCTCACCGACGACGGCAGCAAGACGGTCAGCCTGCTGAAAGACGGTTCCCTGCAACTACGGCCGTCCGGTGTGGACAGCGACCGGGTGCTGGCCGAGGCCCCTGCCCCGCCCGCCCAGGAGGACAAGCCGAAGAACGAGCTCTACCTCAACCGCGACGGCAGCCTGGTCGTGGACCGGGAAGCCGCGAACGTTGTGTCGGTGCACGAAACCGCCACCCTGCGGCAGACCGCCCGGATCACCACCGCCGAGCCACCGAGCCGCCCACCGATGAAGCCCGGCGACTACCTGCGCACCGGACACCAGCAGCCGGACAACAACTTCAGCTACTTCTTCGACTGGACCGGGAACCTGGTCACCGTTTCGGGCCGGCAGGTGCAGCAGTGGGACGCGCGGACGGGACGTCAGCTCGCGCGGTTCGACACCGGCACCGTGCACCCCGACGGCGACGCCGGCACCCCGACGATGGCGGTGGGGCCCTACCCCGAGCCGAACCACGTGCAGGTGATCGTCTACGGCGATCCGGTCGTCCGCGCCGTCGACCTCACCACCGGGCAGACAACCGCCACCACCGAAGTCACCGACGACGCACTCGGGCTGCAGTTCGATCCCAGCGGCCGGTACTTCGCGCTGATGCGCCAAGGCTCCGTCGTCGAGCTGTGGCAGCGCGACCCGCCGGTCCGGGAACTCGGACCGTTGCCCAGCCTGTCCGACATCAGCAGTGCGAGGTGGTCGGCCGGCTTCCTCGACGGCGACGGCCACTACCTGATCGCGGCCAACAACTCCGTGCGCGTCTATCAGGTGGGGAAGCAAGCCCCGGTGGACTCCTACGAGTTCGGGCACCCGGACGGCCAGCAGACCCAGTACACGTTCATCAACGTCGCGAAGGACGGCCGGACGGTGCTCTACGCCGGCTCGGACGGGCTGGGCGGGGCACTGGCGCTGGACCCTGCCGCGTGGACCCGCGATCTGTGCCGCATCATCGGCCACCGCGACTTCACGCCCGAGGAACAGGCCGGCCTGCCCGCTCCGATCCCGGCGCGGCAGGTCTGCCCCTGACCCGCGGCGACCTCTTCGATTTCCTCGTAACACGAGGCCAAGGCCGACCGACTCAGCACCGTGTCTCGCCATTCGCCACTCCTGCGTGGAATTCGCATTCTTGCCTGCGTGCTCGTTGCCGCTGCGGCGGCCGCGTGCTCCGGCAACGGCCCGATCTCGAGCAGCACCACCCAATCGGTACCCAGTGCATCGCCTGGCGACCCGGGAGCACCTGCGACGACGTCCGCCAATGGTGATCTGCCACGCGGTCCCGCACTCGTTCTGGCGAACCATGCCCAACTCCAGTTCGTCACACCGCAGGGAAGCGTCGCCGCCGCCCGGGAGTACCCCGGTTCCGGCCGGCCGATCACGGATCTCGACAAGGCGTCCTTCGATCCCACGTACAGCAAGATCGCCTCTCTCGGCGACCCGCTGCCCTACCAGGCCACGGCGATGTCCTACGAAGCCGGCTACATTACTTTCGACGGCGAATTCCACCGGGTCACTCCGCCGCAAGACAGCTACTCGAAGCGCCGGCTTTACACGGGAGCTCTGTTCATCGGCGCCCAGCTCGCGGTCGACATCGACAACACCACATTGGTTTGGGCCGCGACAGGTGACCCGGTCCCCGGCGGGACCGATCCCGCGGCAGTCGACTACGACGGATACGCCGGGCCGGCGTGCGCGGCGGACACCGTCACTCGCGGCCAGGTGTGTGAATCGGACGGCACGATCACTGTGACTCTCTCGAAGTCCAACCGCAGTACGTTCGGGCACGACGTGCCGGCGGGGCCGGTGCTCGGCGTCGCCCCCGACGGTTCGGCGATCGTTCGCTCGCCTGACAACCGCCTCTATTCGGTGAGCCGTAAGACCGGTGACGTCCGCGGCTTGACCCCTGAGACCGACTACATTCCCACCAGCGCTGCCGTCTCACCCGACGGCGGCACAGTTGCCTTCACCGCGGAACGCGACACCACCACGGCCCTCTTCCTCGTCGCGGGCACCGGTGGCACACCGACCCCGTTGCCGAACTACACCCCGCTGTCCGGCGCCATGCTGCGCACCTGGCTGGGATGAGCAACGCCGGGGTTCGACGAGCCTGGCGATATCCAGCTCAAGGACGGGAGGGCGCTCGATCATGGCTTACGACGCGCACTTGGCCAACCGGATCCGCGAGCTGCTCGCGAACGTCTCGCCGGTGACCGAACAGGCGATGTTCGGGGGCGCCGCCGAGGGGAGCCGGTGACGGACGCCCTCACCGATCCGGCTGGCCCGCCTCCTGGGCCGTGGGCCAGTGCACCGTCTCGCCCGTGCCGCGCAGGGCAGCCGCCGAGTTCGGGCGGAGCGCCGTACCGGTCGGCGCCGTGAGCTGTCGCGTGTGGTCCCGGAGCGACTGACGGCTGCGGTCCGGGATCCGTCCGCCCGGGAGCCGCGCGCTCCCGGGCGGACGGGGCTCAGCCCACCTGGACGTCGATGCAGGAGTAGAACGCGTTGCCGGTGTCCGCGATGTTCCAGATCGCCAGCACCGTCTGGCGTCCCGTGTGGCCGGACAGGTCCACCTGGTGCGAAAGGGTTTCCGGCGGCTGCTCGTTGTTGCCGCTGATGTCCGCGACCTTGTCGCCGCCGATCCAGTACTCGTAGTTGGTCGTGCGGTGGCGGGCCGTGAAGGTCCACGTGAACGTCGCCGACGTGCCGACCGCGCCGGCCTGCCAGCCCTTGCCGTTGTCGTTGAGCTCGGCGAACTGGGAATTGCCGCCGTCGCAGGACTTCAGGCCCTTCGGCCCCTCGACGCTCTGGGGCTCGTACTTGATGTCACCGCAGGACACCGTGCCCTGGGCGCACTGCGCCTGCCGGCTCGCCGGGGAGTTGACGTAGCCGTGCGCGCTCGCGATACCGGCGGGGTTCACCACCACCAGGACCGGGGCCAGGAGGGCACCCGCCGCGACCGCGACCAGTTTTCGGTTCATCGAAAGCTCCTTCGGGGACAGGCTCGCTTCCCGCCACCGGGTACGGCGAAGCCGCGGCAGGCGAGCCCGCCGCGTCGCGGGAAGTCGTTCGAGCGAAGGAAATTGTGGTCTAGACCATAAGACGAATCGGACAGTGAGTCAATAGATCGCGAAGTCCCGGGTGATGTTGGTAAGACGCCAACCGCCCGGCGGTGTTCCGCTCAGCGGGATTCACCCGAAAGACCGGGTGGCGGCGCGCCGAGCGGCTCCCTCTAGGATTCCGCCGGTGACCACCTACGACGACACCTTCGAGCACCTCGATCCCTCCCTCCTGCCGGAGCGGCAGCAGAAGATCCTGGTGGTGATCCGCGACTGGGTGGTCCGGCACGGCTACTCCCCCAGCACCCGGGAGATCGGCGAGGCCGTCGGCCTGCAGTCGACGTCGTCGGTCTCCAAGCACCTCGCGAGCCTGGAGGACAAGGGGTACCTGCGGCGCGGCACGGGCGTCTCGCGCCCGATGGACGTGCGCGCGTTCCTGCAAGGCGGCGAAGCCCGCGAGGACGGCGACTCCGTCCCGGTTCCGGTCGTCGGCGACATCGCCGCCGGCACGCCGATCTCGGCCGTGGAGCACGTCGACGACGTCCTCAAGCTGCCGCGCGACCTCACCGGCCGCGGTAACGTCTTCGGGCTGCGGGTCCGCGGCGACTCGATGATCGACGCCGCGATCTGCGACGGCGACATCGTCGTGGTCAAGCAGCAGACGGAGGCCCACTCGGGCCAGATCGTCGCGGCGATGATCGACGAGGAGGCGACGGTCAAGGTGTACCGCCGCCGCGACGGCCACGTGTACCTCGAGCCGCGCAACCCGGCCTACGCCGTCATCGACGGCGACCGGGCGGCGATCCTGGGCGTGGTCGTTTCGGTGCTGCGGAGCGTCTGACGCGCTTCACCAGGTGACCGGCAGTTCGTAGACGCCGTACACCGAACCGTCGTGCTTGAACGGGATCTTCTCGACGTCGGTCGCCAGCGCGAGTGTCGGGATGCGCCGGTACAGCGTGCTGTAGACGACCTGCAGCTCGAGCCGCGCCAGCGGCTGGCCGAGGCACTGGTGGACGCCGAAGCCGAAGGCGACGTGCCGGTGCGCGTCGCGGGTGAGGTCGAGCCGGTCGCCGTCGGGGAACACCTCCGGGTCGCGGTTGCCGACGTCGTTGGCGAGGATCACGCCCTCGCCCGCGCGGATCGTTTCACCGCCCACCTCGATGTCCTCCAGCGCGACGCGGCGGCGGCCGTTGTGCGTGATGTTGAGGTACCGCAACAGTTCTTCGACGGCGGAGGCGACCAGCGCCGGGTCGTCGCTCTCCCGCAGCAGGGCCAGCTGGTCCGGGTGCTCCAGCAGGGCCAGGGTGCCGAGCGCGATCATGTTCGCCGTCGTCTCGTGGCCCGCGATGAGCAGCAGGACGCCCATCTGGGCCGCCTCGGTCCGGGACAGCTCCCCCGCGTGCACCCGGGTCGCGAGGCCGGAGAGCAGGTCGCCGGCCGGCCGCTCGAGCTTCTCCCCCATCAGGCGGTCGAGGTAGCCGACGAGCGCCCGGTGTCCGGCCGCCCGCTCCTCGGGCCGCGCGTCGCGGCGGATGATGAGCTTGCTGTTCTCCTGGAAGAAGCCGTGGTCGGCGTAGGGGACACCGAGCAGCTCGCAGATCACCAGTGACGGCACCGGGAGCGCGAACGCCTCGACGAGGTCGACCGGCTTCGGGCCGGCCAGCAGCTCGTCGAGGAGGTCGTCGACGATCTTCTGCACGGCCGGGCGCATCGCCGCGACCCGGCGGATCGTGAACGGCGCGGTCACCATCTTGCGCAGTCGCGCGTGCTCGGGGTTGTCCATCAGGATGAAGCTGATCCCGGTGCCTCCCTTGGGCAGGGGCGCCGGGCTCGGGTAGCCGGGCCGGGTGACGTCGGCGCTGACGCGCGGATCGGCCAGCAGCGCCCGCTGCTCGGCGTAGCGCGTGACCAGCCACGGCGTGCTGCCGTCCCACAACCGCACCCGGGCGAGCGGCGCCTTCCCCTGCATCGCGCGTGCCGCGGGCGGCGGGTCGAACGGGCAGCCGGCCGCGCGCGTCATCGGGAACTCGGGGATCTCGGCGGTGCTCGTCATCGGTCCTCCGCGGTGGCCGTCAGTTCGTGATCAGTCAACCGAAGACTGCTAGGCTAAGTCAAGCGACTGATTTAATACCGACGTCCGGAGGACCGCCCGTGCTTGACCCCGCCACGCCCGCCGGAACGACGTCGCCCCGCGCGAACCTCGTCGTCGCGGTCCTCGCCTTCGCGGGCATCACCGTCTCGCTGATGCAGACGCTGGTCATCCCGCTGATCCCCGCCCTGCCCGGACTGCTGCACGCCTCCGCGGCCGACGCCACCTGGGCCATCACGGCCACGCTGCTCGCGGGCGCGGTGGCGACGCCGACCATGGGCCGGCTCGGCGACATGTACGGCAAGCGGCGGATGCTGCTCGCCGGCCTCGGCGCGCTCGTCGTGGGCTCGGCGATCGGCGCGCTGTCCGACAGCCTCCTGCCGATGGTCGCCGGCCGGACGCTGCAGGGCCTGGCCGCCGGCGTCATCCCGCTCGGGATCAGCATCATGCGCGACGAGCTGCCCGCCGAACGGCTCGGCTCGGCGACGGCCCTGATGAGCGCGTCGCTCGGCGTCGGCGGCGCGCTGGGCCTGCCCGCGGCGGCCCTGCTGGCCGAAAACGCCGACTGGCACGTGCTTTTCTGGACCGCGGCCGGGCTCGGCATGGTCGTCACGGGGCTCGTCGTCGCGCTCGTGCCGGAGTCGCCGGTGCGCAGCGGCGGGCGGTTCGACGTCCTCGGCGCGGCCGGGCTCTCGATCGCCCTCGTCTGCCTGCTGCTGGCCATTTCGAAGGGCGCCGACTGGGGCTGGGACAGCGCGGCCACGCTCGGCCTGTTCGCCGCCGCCGTGGTGGTCCTGCTGCTGTGGGGCCGGTGGGAACTGCGCACCCCGCGGCCGCTGGTCGACCTGCGGACGAGCGCCCGGCGCCAGGTGCTGCTGACGAACATCGCGTCGGCGGTCTTCGGCTTCGCGATGTTCGCGATGTCCCTGGTGCTGCCGCAGCTGCTGCAGCTGCCGGCCG
Organism: Amycolatopsis sp. NPDC004378; assembly: GCF_053602455.1. Classification (NCBI taxonomy): domain Bacteria; kingdom Bacillati; phylum Actinomycetota; class Actinomycetes; order Pseudonocardiales; family Pseudonocardiaceae; genus Amycolatopsis; species Amycolatopsis sp. NPDC004378. The sequence goes on along the minus strand of NZ_JBSGDR010000048.1, from coordinate 2,468 downwards.
CCACCGGCTACGGCCTGGGCAGGTCGATGCTGGTGGTGGGCCTGGTGATGGCCCCGTCCGGGCTCGTCATGATGGCGCTGGCGCCGGTGTCCGCGCGCATCACGGCCACGCGCGGCCCGAAGACGACATTGATGCTCGGCGCGGTGGTCGTCGCCGCCGGGTACGCGCTCGGCATCGTGCTGATGAGCGCGACCTGGCAGCTGGTGCTGGTTTCGAGCGTCATCGGCGGCGGCATCGGCCTCGCCTACGGCGCGATGCCGTCGCTGGTGATGGGCGCCGTGCCCGTGTCGGAGACGGCCGCCGCGAACAGCCTCAACACGCTCATGCGCTCGATCGGCACGTCGGTCTCGAGCGCCACGGCCGGGCTGGTCCTCGCCCGGCTGACCATCCACTTCGGACCGGTGGAGCTGCCGTCGCGGAACGGCTTCCGGCTCGTGCTGGGCATGGGCTCGGCCGCGGCGCTCATCGCGCTGGCCGTCGCCGCGTTCCTGCCCCGGCGGCCGGGCCCGGCCGCCGGGCGCCGGCCCGATCAGGTCCGGGAGGCCATGCCGTCGAGGTGAAGCACGCCGTCGGTGTGGTGGGCGGCGACGAACTCGGGCCCCTTGGTGACGAGCCGCGCGATCGCCGTCGCGTGGCCGTGCCCGAGAGCGTGCTCGGTCTTCAGCCACGCGACGATCTCGCCGTGCTTCGTGAGCTTCTTCTCCTGCGCGAGGTCGAGGAAGCCGCGCGGGGTGATGCCGGTCTGCTTCTCGGCGTTGTCGAGGTAGGCCTGGAAAGACATCGGTGACTCCCGGGTTCGGACCGACACCTGTTCGGTCTGGCTTGCTTGCCACCAAGGTCTCACCGACAACTTTTTTTGTCAAGACTTCCCGGCGACCACCGCGAGGGTCGTGTACGCCAGGGTGAAGCCGCCGCCGAGCGCGTCGACGGCCGTCCCGACGCCGGCGAGCACGTCCGCCAGCGCGTCCGGCGCAAGCCGGGTCAGGCCGCCGGTCGTGGGCAGGAGGTCCAGCCATTCGTCGCGGGTGTAGACCCGCTCCCACGCGAACGACCACCGCTCGGGCGCACCGAACCGGCCCGAACCCCGGATACCGTCGGCGAAGCGGGTGAACATGACTTCGTAGAGCTCGGCGGCGGTCCTCGACTCCCCCGCGAACGGGGAATCGGGCAGCACCCGCCGGATGCCCCGCGCGAGGGCGTCGGCCACCGGGGCCGGCGGCTGGAATACGTGCGCGAAGAGGGCGAGCAGCCCGCCAGGACGCAGGACGTCGGCCGCCTTGGCCGCGCCGGCGACGGGATCGACCCAGTGCCAGGCCTGCCCGGCGACGACCGCGTCGAACGTCCGCGCGGCGGGGTCCCAGTCCTCGAACTTCGCGACCTCGACGTCGATGCCGGTACCGCGGGCGAAGGCGGCCATCCGCGGATCGGGGTCCACGCCGAGCACCCGCCGGCCGGCGGCCCGGAACTGCCGGGCCTCGATCCCGGTGCCGCAACCGACGTCGAGGAAGTCCGGGCCGGGACTCGCGGCGACGACGCGGGCGACCAGCTCGGCGGGATACTCGGGCCGGGCCCGGTCGTAGCGCGCGGCGTCCTTCCCGAACGACTCGGCGAAATGCCGGGCCTCATGAGGTTGAGTGGGCATGCGCCCACTCTAATGGGCATGCGCCCACTAGGACAACCGCGTGGGCGTTCGCCGCGGGCGTAACGGAGAATGGGGCCATGCCGACCGGGGTCCACTTGCGCGACGTGCGCCAGCAGCTGTTCCACGCGGCCGAACGCGTCCTGCTGCGCGAGGGCCCGAACGGCCTGACGAGCCGAGCGGTGACGGCGGAGGCCGACGTGGCGAAGGGCGTGCTGCACCGCCACTTCGCGGATTTCGACGCTTTCCTGGCCGAGCTGGTCCAGGACCGGATCAGCCGGTTGTCGGACCAGTCGGCGATCCTGGTGGCCTCGGCGGGCACCCGCACGGTGGCGGCCAACCTGGTGGACGCGCTGACGGAGCTGTTCGACCCGGTCTCGATAGCCCTGACGAGCTTGGTGTTCTTCCGCGACGAACTCCGCACCCGCCTGCGCCGTCCAGGTGACGGCCTCCCGTTCCTGGCAGAGGCGCGCGAGATGCTGTCGTCCTACCTGGCCGCGGAACGAGCCCAGGGCCGTATCGCAGCGGACGCAACGGTGGACGCCCTGGCCTTGTCCCTGATCGGAGCAAGCCACCTGCTCTTCGCAGGCCGCGAAAAGCACACCCTCCCGGACCCCGAAGAGCTGCAAGAACTGGTGGAAACCATCCTCGCCGACCCCCTGCAACGCCGACTGCTGTAAAAAAGTCCACAAAGGACAAGCGGCCACCCGAAAGGGGAAGGCGACCCCACGCGGGGGTCCGGGGGCTCGCCCCCGGCGGGGGTGTGGGGGCTCGGCTCGACACCTTCGCCGAGGACGCCCCGGCGGGCGCGTTCGACTCCGTGACGACG
>NZ_JBSGDR010000047.1:12876-20903 GCF_053602455.1 Amycolatopsis sp. NPDC004378 | reverse complement strand
GTTTGTCGCCGCACTCGCCGTGTCTAGATGAGTGCGTGTCCCGTTCCGGCGGCTGGCTGCCGCGTGACGAGCGACCGGATGCTCAAGGCTTCGTGTCTCGATTCCGACTCTGTGCGCTTGCTGTCGATCATACTTCGGCGGGCCTGGCGCCCCGGGTCAGCAATGCAGCCCGCAGCACCAGGCTCCGCGGCTCTCAGTGCTCCGGACTCGGGTGCTGGCCCGCTTCCTTGCGCAGCTGGTCGAGCCGAGCGGCTTCCGACTCCCACCGCTTCCGCTCGGGGCTGGACATGTCGGGCGGCCCGAACAGTTCGTCGAAGACAGCTTCGGTCATGTGAATCGGCCGGCGACCCAGCTCGGGTTTCCAGAGCAGGTACGAACGAGTGCGGCCCAGCGCCTCCAGTGCCTCCGCCGGCCAGGTCGCGTACCTGAACTCGAGCTGCTTCTTGGCGAACGGGTGCGGGAGGCCCTTGGTGACGACCGGGTCGAAGAACAACGTGGCCGTCTTCAAGTTCGGGTCCGCCGCGTCGTCCTCGCTGATCACCCGCCACCGGTCGTCGACGTCGCCGACGGTCCGGAACCCGCGCGCGACCTGGATTTCCGGGGTGTACCGCGGCTCCGCCGCGACGACCGGGCCGCCGGCCCGGTACTGCCGGTAGAGCACGTTGTGCGGCATGCCGATGGCCGGGCCGAGGCTGCGCCAGGCCGCGCCTGCCTCCTGGCACTCCGTCATCGCCGAACGCAGTCCCCACGCCAAGAAGTGCTGAGCTTCGGTGATGATCTCGGCCCGCTTCTCCGGGTCAGTCTTATCCCGGGCGAACTTCAGCAACGTGATGACGTTGTCCATGCACGTGTCGGTGGTGTATCGGGCGGATTGGGCAACCATGTGTGCCCCCTTTCGTCGGTGAGCGCTGCCACAAGCGTGGCTTGCTCCTTTGAAGTAGCACCCTACATCGTGTTACTTCAAAGGAGCAAGCCTTCTTGTTGTTCTGCCCGGTCTGGCTGCCGCTGACGACGGCATCGGCGCGGAAACTCGCAGGCATCGAACGGCGACACGCGGTTCAATGCCTTCGTGGTTGATGACGTTGCTGCTGCTCGCACGGCTTCCGGCGCGGGCGACGAGCAGCCCTCGACGATGGACGCCCTCACCGCGGCGTACGGAGCCCTGCGCGATGCCTGGTCCGAGCTGCTCCGGGACGAGAGCTGCGACGACGCGGCGCCGTGGCGGACGTCCGGGCATGCGGGTGCGGACACTGAAGAGGTCGGCGTCCTGCTGCATGTCGCCACGATCGCCGCGAACAGCGCGGCCGCCTCGGTCGGGCACCATCTGCGGCTGCTGGCGCTGGCGTATCCCCCGGACGCCTTGACCGACGCCGGTCTTGATCCCCGTGGATGGCCAGGGCTGTCGCCGTTCCCCGTTGCCCGGTCGCTGCTGGAAGCTGCGGCCTTGGCGAGTTGGTCGTTGGCACCGGACAAGACTGAGCGGCTTCGCCGCTCCGCCCGGTTCCAGATCTGGTCGGCGAAAGAAGGCAGCAAGAGCGACCTCGGCCCCGCGCCAGGTGGCCCCGGTTCCGTGGACGAGGTCCGCAAGACCATCGAAGCTGCCGGCTTCGAAGTCCGGGAGTACGGCCGCGACAGCCTCGGCGTGGTCCTGGATGGCGACCCGAAGAAGTTCTCCACGTCCGGCGCGATCTCCAGCAGCCTCGGCGATCCTGGTCGCCGGCTCTACCGGTGGTGGAGCGGCATCGCGCACCACGCATCCTGGGCGGTTTCCCCGTGGAGGACGCTGCGCGTGCGCGACGACAACACCGGGATGTACCTCTCGACCTCGAACTTCGAGGACAAGCACCTGGAGCTCGCTGCCGACGTGGCCGCCGTCGTCCTCACCGCCGGGCGATCGCTGGGCAGCTTCTACGGCCGGGACCTGCGAACATTCGAAACGACCTGTCAGCAGGTGGAAACCGTCCTGCGCCAGATGATCCCGGACGTCCGGCGGGCGCTTGGCCGACCGGACACTGACCCCACTCAGCGCTGACCGGCCGACCATCCTGCTCGGCGACGGCGCGCTACTGAGCCGGGTCGATGAGCTGGCGCACGGCGGACCGGCCGGTGAAGTCCTCGGGCACCGCGTCCATCAGCGTCTCGTTCGCGGGCTGGCCGAGCCAGTACCCGGAGTTGCGTTTCTCGCCGATGACCCGGAACCCGGCGCGTTCGTAGGCGGCGATGGCGCCCTTGTTCGGCGAGAGCACCGAGAGGTAGACGCAGCGCAGCGCGGTGATGTGGAACGCGTAGTCCAGCGTGAGCCGGGTGGCCTCGGTGCCTAGGCCCTTGCCGCGGTAGTCCGGGCCGAGCTGGATGACGAACTCGCCGGTCCGGACGTGGTGATCGATCAGCACCGCGGTCGTTCCGACCGGCGTCGGCGGCGTGGTGGTGATGTCGTAGACGGTGAATCTGAGCTGGTCGTCGGTGCCGCGAGCCTGGTGCTGGAAGCCTTCGCGCCGGTTGTTGAGCGAGTCCGGGGTCTGGCGGCCGTAGCCGACCAGCACGCCGGGGTCCTGCTCCCATCGCCAGTACTGGTCGACGAGGTCTTCGGAGAACGGGCCGAGCCCGGCCCGCTCCCCGCGGATCCACACGATCGGTTCGGTCTGCTCGCTAATCGTTCTCGCCTCCGTCTTCACGTGCCGGGATGGTGCGCAGCACCGCGAACCGCGCCGTGGACGGCGGTTCGGCTACCGGCTGTCGGTCGTCAGTCTCCACCCACGCGTGGAGCCGCACAGGATCGGCCGCCGCGCCGTGGCACCACGTCACCCGTTGGCGCGATGCGCCCAGCAGCACCAGCACGGCCGCTGATTCCTCCAGGCACGCCACCCGGCCCGGCGCGAGCAGCCCGGCCCGCCGGACGGCATGAACGGCCCGGCGGGCGCGCTCGGTGCTCGCCGGTCGCCGGGTTCGGCGGGTGACCTGGTTCAGCAGCCGGGTCAGCCGGGCCAGGCGCCCGTGCTGGGGACCGGCGGACAGCGTGGCGAGCACGACGGCCAGCGCCAGCCCGGCGAACACCGTGGTGACGAGCGGGACGGATACGGGCTCGGTCCGGCCGGCGGCGAGTTCGTGGGTGCCCCAGCTGGGCACCCATTCCGGCCCGGCCGTCGGCGCTGGCCACGGCTCGGGCCGTTCTGACGGTGCGAGCAGCCCGGCCTCGAGAAGCTGCCCGCGCAGCATCCGCGCCGGGACCTCGTCCAGCGCGGACACGGTGGTCGGGTCGCCGCTGACTGCGAGTTCGGCCCACCACCGGGCGGCCGGGCCGATCAGGGTCTCTGCCTGGCCGTCACGGTAGTTGACGATCACCGTGGCGGGGCCGACGTCGACGGCCCGGACGTGTCCGGGCGCGGTGAAGTACCGGTGGCTCACGCGGCCCCCGCTCCGGCGCCGATCTCCGACCACGCCACGTGGCGGGCGTCGGCGAGCGCGCGCAGCCACACCTCGGCGGTGATCGCGGGCTCGACGGTGGAGAACGCGACCGGCAGCCCGGGGGCGGTCATGGTCAGCGTGCGGCGCAGCGCGGCCGGGTCGACTAGCCCGAGGGCGGCGAGGCGCCCGTTGGCGAGGGCGTGCAGGGCGGGCAGGTTGGCGCGCATGCCGCCGTAGTGGTCGGGGTTGAAGTCGCCCTTCGTCGTCCGCGCGGCCAGCTTCGCGGGGAACAAGTCGGCCAGCGCGGCGGCCAGCAGCGGCTTGTAGTCAGCCGGGCCGGGGCGCTCGTCCAGCGGGACCGAGAGGTAGGCGTCGATGACCCGAGAGTCGGTGAACGGGTTCGCCAGTACCACTCCGACGTGCTCGGCGAGCTGGATGTCGGCGCGGGCAGAGCGACCGACTTCGGCCATGTTCTCCGCGGCGACAGTGGCGGCGAATGTGCGCGCCGGGACGTCGGCGAGCCGTACGGCCGCGCCATGCGCCAGGGCGGCGGCCCGGCCGCGCGCGTCGGACGTCGCCCACGGCGGCGCGGGTTCCGTTGCGCACCAACCGATATGCCCGTCCGGCCTGGCCGTCGGCGTGCCAGTCCACAGATCGATAGCCAGGCTCTTCAACGCGTCGACGCGGCTGGTGCGCGCGGTCCGGAACGCCGTGGTCAGCAGCGGCCATGCGGGCAGGCGCCGCAGCCGTGCCCACCGTACGGTCTCGGTGACCGCTCGCCGGTGGTGGCCTGCGGCGACGAGGTCGGCGAGCATGATCGGCGGCGTGCACAGCAGGCTGTCCCCGCCGTCGCCGGTCAGGTGGCAGTCGGTGCCGATCGTGTCGCGGATCCAGCGCAGCTGCCCGGCGAACCGGGCGTGCGCGATCGTCGACGGGGCGGGCTCGTCGGTGACCGGCACCTCGTCGAGCGCGGTGTAGGGGGCGTGCTCGCTGCTCAGGGGCATCAGGCGGTGGTCGAGGCCGGGCCGCTGCGCGGCCAGCCGCGCGTAGTCAAGGTCCCCGCCCTCGGTGCGCCCGGCCGGATGCACGGTCACCCCGGTCACGGCCTGGCCCGGGTCGGCTTGCTCAGCCGCCAACAACGCCAGCGCGGTGGAGTCGAACCCGCCGGACAGGTCGCTGGTCAGCGTTGTCGCGGGCGCCAGGCACTCGGCTACCGCCGACGTCAGTTCCTCCCGCAACCGTCCGGCCGGCGAACCGGTCCGGGTCTGGGGGCGCCACACGCGGTTGATGCGGGTGCTGTTGCCGTCGATGGTCAGCCGGTGTCCCGGCGGGACGAGGGCGATGTCCTCGAACGCGGAGCGTTCGGCCAGCAGGACCGGCACCGACGGGGCGAGCAGCCATCCGGCGAGGCGGTCCAGGTCCGGGCGGGCGCCGGTGAGCCCGGCCAGGGCGCGGGAGCTGGAGGCCCAGTAGATCCCGCCGTAGGCCATCGTGGTGTAGATCGGCCAGGCGCCGCCGAGGTCGGTCCAGATCCGGGTGGCCGCGCGGGTGACCTCGACGGTCGTGTAGCTGCCCGGCCAGCGCCACGCGACGTCATCGGGAACGCCGTCGGTGCCGAGGCGGGCCAGCTCGGCGGCGGTGATGCCGCAGGTGCCGACGACCGCGACGAACCGTGTACCGGCCCACGTGGTGCGGACCTCGTGCCCGGACCAGGTGCCGAGCGTCCAGCAGCCGGGCAGCGTGGGCCACAGCCGCGCGCTGCCGATCGGGCTGCGCGGTGGCGCCGCCGGCGTGGCGAACCCCCCGAACCAGCGCATGACTCTTCCCTTTCCTGACCGTTGCGGGTGATCCGGTGCCCAGACCCCCAGGGCGGGCCTGGGCACCGGATCGGTGGCCTAGTTGTAGGCCCGTCGCTTGTCCTCCGAGCTGCCCTGGCCCTGGCCCAGGGTCACCGCTGACGCCTCGCCGAGGCTGACCAGCAGAACCGGCTCGTCGGCGGTTTGGCCGCCGTCGGGCTGGTCGGTCACGGTCTCCATGTCTGCCCTCCCTTTCCTTTGCTCACACGGCTTTCGCCGTTCCCAGTTGTTCCTTGCACACCCCGGTTGTCGGCGGGTAGCCGCGCCGGGATGGACTTGCGGGGCCGTTCGGGTGCGGCCCGCGGTGGCTCCGGGTCAGGATGTGGCCGGCCGGGGTCGCCGGAAGTGGTGGCGTCCGGTGGCGGGTCGCTCGGCGGTGTCGGTGATCAGGTGGCGGTGCGCGGTCCGCCAGACCGTGCATCCCGCGCGGCCGAGCCGCCGCCACGGCGAGCAAGCGCGGCATCGGCCGCGCTCGTCAGGTTCGTGCGCCGCCAGCAGCTCCCGCCATGCCCCGGTCATCTGCGTGATCACGGTGTCAGCCAGCGCCGACTTCGACTCCTCGTCGGCCTTGGCCACGATGGTGTCGAGGTAGTCGAGACGGCTGTGAACCGCCGTCCGGAGGGCCGAGCTCAGAACCTCATCCACGATCGCTCTCCTTGTCGGGGGTGTGGGACGGCCACGCACGCGGGTCCGGCGATGTCTGCGGGGGCCACAGCCGGGGGTGCAGCTCCAGCGGAACGACGTCACCGACCCGCAGCCGCGCCCGATGCACGCGAAAGGCCGCATCGTGGAAGTACTGGCACGGCCAGAACTGTCCCGGGCAGGTCGAGCACTCCGCCGGTGTTCCCGGATCGGGCAGATGCCGGGTCAGGTCGTTGATCGCGTCGGCCGCGCCCCCGGCCGGGCTGCTCGCCGCGACCATCAGACCCCGCACGGGCCGGACGTCCCCCTCGATGGTCATCGCTCATGCCATCCCGGCCGGACCCGCCGGTGTCTGGAAGGTCGGCAGCCGGCGACGGCCGAGCCGCAGGTCGGTCACCAGGTCGTCGTAGGCGCGGCCCAGTTCGCCCAGCTGACGGGCCGCCAGCCGCACCCGCGGATCATCCGCGGCAGCGTGCGTGTCGGCGAGCAGCTGTCCGCGCATCCACACCGTGACCAGCCGTGCGACGAGCTGACCGAGGGTTTCAGTGTGCAGGACACTGGCACGGCCTTCTGACAGTTCTGTCGCGGCCCAGCGGTCGATGCGGTCGATCAGTACCGCGCACGCGGTGTCGCGGGCGTGGACGGTCCGGGCGGCCGCGGCCAGCAGCGGATCGTCGGCCCGGGGGTCGCCGACGATCCGGTGGGCTCCGGCGCGCAGCCGGTGTTCGTCCGCCAGCGCCGCGGCGGCGTCGAGCACCGGGTGCCGGTAGCCGCCGGGCGGGACGGTGGTGAACGCACGCACCACGGCCGCCGCCTTCGGCGGCGTCGCGGTCGTCGACGCGGTCGACGCGGCCGCCAGCGCGGTCACGACCCGCTCCCGCGTGGTCCGTCGGCGCCGGGCACGGGACGGCCGTCCCGCTCCCACTCGGTGAAGCGGACGACGATCCGGTCCCACAGACCCGGCTCTCCGGCTTCGGCGACGTGCATCCGGACGCGGTGTGCCTGCTCGTCCCAGCAGGCCATGACCCGCACGCCCGCCCGGCTGGCGGGGTCAAGGAACAGGTGCTCGTCGATCCGGCGCTGCACCGTGCGGCGCCTGTGCTCGACGGTGGGCAGGCTGACGCGCACGATCGCTTCGGCGGCCTGGTGCTCGATACCGGGCACGAACACGGCGGGCACCAGCCGGGCGGTCTCCAGCTCGGCGAGCAGCTCCGCGCGGTGGTCCCTGCGGCGGGTCACCCGCGCCAGGGCGGTGACGAGGCCGGACAGGGATGTCCTCGGCGAGGTCAGGGTCGCGGTCATCGCGCGGGTGCTCCTTCGCAGGTGGTGGCGGCGGTCCCGGGCTGGTCGGGGGTCAGCGCCGGGGCCGCCGCCGGTCGGAAGGCTCCGGGGCGATGCTCGACGGCGGCGGGATCGCCGGAGCACCACCCCGGAGCGGGTACACGCCGCCCAGGTACCGTGTTCCCAACCTGAGTGACGTAGGTCATGATGACGACCGTACAACTGACGATCGTCAAAAGTGGATACTCCGATCGGGTGTCCTTGCGCATGCGAAGCGTTAGGTAGGCACGAGGGCACTACCAGGCAGAAGAGGAGCACCGGCGTGGCCACGAGCAGCCCGTCCGCGTTGAAGTGGTGGTTCGCCGTCGCAATGCGGCGCCTGCGCGAAGCCGCCGGAGTGAGCCGCGAAGCCGCCGCCCGGGAGATCCAGGGCAGCGTCTCGGCCATCGCCCACATCGAGAACGGTCGCTCCCTGCCCAAACCGCTGGAGCTCAAGGGCCTGCTCGCCCTCTACGGCGTCGCGGACCGGACCGACGCCTTCCAGCGCCTGCGCGAACGGGCGCGCAAGGGCAAGGACTGGTTCTTCGGCTTCGACCAGAACGACTTCCCCGAGGACTTCGGCCTGTTCCTGGGCATGGAGTCCTCGGCCAGCCAGCTGGAGAGCTGGGATGCCCAGGTCATCCCCGGGCTCCTGCAGACCCGCCGCTACGCCGAAGCCGTCATTCGCGGCGGTGAACCCGACCTGTCCGACGACGAGGTCGCCGGCCGCATCGAGCTCCGGATGGCCCGACAGCGCATGGTCTTCGAGGAAGGCGACCGGCCCCTGGTCTGGCGCGTGATCGC
>NZ_JBSGDR010000047.1:0-12778 GCF_053602455.1 Amycolatopsis sp. NPDC004378 | reverse complement strand
CCGGGACCGCGCTGGAATGGCTGGTCGGCGGCACGGACGTCATGCGCGAGCAGCTCAACCACCTGGCCGACCTCGCCGCCCGGCCCGGCATCAAATTGCAGGTGCTACCCACCACGGTCGGCGCGCACACTGGCGTGGAAGGCACGTTCACCATCTTGTCCGCGCCGCCGGAACTCGAGGACTACCCCGGCTGCGTGTACGTGGAGACACTGGCCAAGCCCTACTACTACGAGGAACTGGAGCAGATCAGGATGTACCGCAACGCCTTGAGCGAACTCCGGCTCAAGGCCAGCAAGCCGGAGAAGACTCCGGCGCTGTTCGCCCAGCTAGCAAAGGAACTGTGAACCACCATGAAGTACGAGGACGCCGTTGCCGCCCTCGCCCACGCGACCAACTGGCACAAGGCTTCCTACAGCGCCAAGGAAAACGGCTGTGTGGAAGTCGGGTCCGTCCCCGGCCTGGTCGGGGTCCGCGACACCAAACTCGGTGCCGCCAGCCCCATCCTGGCCTTCGACCCCACCGAATGGGACGCGTTCCTGCGTGGCATCAAGGACGGCGAGTTCGACCTGTAAACGCCGTGACCAATCCCCACCTGCGGAAATGCCCCTGACCACCGTTGCTGGCCAGGGGCATTCCCCTTGCTGAGCCGGCCGTGCTCCCCACCGATGATGCCGCACCGGCGCCGCCCGCGGCACAGCCCCGCAAAGGCCCGGTTCACCCACTTGGGGCGCGACCAACGCCGGTGCCAGAATCCACGGCCATGAACGACCACATCGACCCCGGCGACCTCAACCCCGAGGACATCGCCCAGCTGGCCGTCACCGGTGTGGCGCATCAGTTCTTCCAGGCCGCCGCCGGCGGTGGCGACCTGCTGGCCGTGTGGCCGCTGGCCGACCCGCTCCTGCGCCTGTGCTGGGCACAGCACTGGATCCACGCCAACGAACGAGCGATCGCCAGCACCGGCCGCGACCGCGACGAACTGGCCCGCGAACTCGCCGAAGACGCCCCGGACCACCCGCTCTGGGAGCACTTCGAGCGGGTCTCCAAGCGGAACCTGGCCCTGCGGACCCATCAAGGAATCGGGGCTGATCCGGCCAACTGGGGCATCGGCGCAACGCCCCGGGTGCTCGGCGTCGACACCGAGCTGCTGTACGTCCACGACGTCACCACCCTGCCCGGTGGCGTCTTCCAGCCCGGCACCTACAGCGTTGCTGTCCCGATCGTCATGCGCTTCGCCGACCAGCAGTGGCGGGTGCTCAACGTCGGCGCGGAGATCGTCCCGGAGCCCGGCTGGCCGCCCCGGCTCTGGTAGCCGGTCAAGAAGCCATCCGGCCGGACGCCGTTCCAGGCCACAGTCAGCAGTCGCTCCACGGATACAGCGCACTGAAGTCGTCGAAGGCGGCGTTCAGCTCCTCGTCGCGGGCTACCTCGTCCACGACGATGGACGATCGGGCGACCACGCCGGCGGCGTCGAGCACCCCGGCAACCGCGTGCACGATCGCCGCGTACCGGGCCGGCGGCACGTCGCAGGGCAGCCGCACCCGAAACTCACGCGCTTCCACACCTCAACGTTGCCTGTAGCACGCAGGTGACACCAAGTCTCCGATCGGGCGGACACACCCGATGGACGAGCAGTGAGCCGCGTGACCGTCTCATCGCACCCAGCGCGGCTAGGCCAGATATGCGTTCACCTCGGCTATGCGCAACGTGACCTCGATGAGGAACTGCTGGCAGTAGTTGAAATCGTCCTCGGTCGGGGCGTAGCCGTCGGGATAACTCCGTGCGAGCGGGTTGTCGAACGTTCCACTGATCGAGGGGGTCAACTTCTCAAACCTCAGATAGCGGGGAAAGTCGATCCCTAGCGTCATGACGCGCAACGCTGTTTGCGCTGTAGCCGCGAATTCGATGGTCGCGTCAAGCTGAGTCGCCAAGCCGCGCGGGTCCTGGTAGCCGACGCCCTTCGAGTCGCCTCGCAGCCAGTACAAAATTGCAGCGGTGTCCCCGCCGTGAAGACGGGAAATCGACGTCAGGTTCTCACCGAACCTCAGCGGCGACGGCTCGACGTAGGCATGGTGGTGCGGATTGAACAGCTCGTCGAACGCCTCCGCCAGCAGCCCCATCGCCTCACGGCGATCACCGCTCGCCTCAGCCGCCGCCGCAGCTTTCACCTTGCTGCGAACCGGCTGTTGCGGCACCACGTCTGCCATCGTGACAGTGTCGTAGTCGACACCGAAGACAGCTTGGGTATTCGCGGTTAGGAATGCGTCCACGTCGATACGTGCGTCAGCTATCTGCTGGGGTCCAGGGATCGAGCCGTGGTGCTTGTGGTTGACGCGAATCTTGTTCAACCGCTCCATCCCTCGGCGGCCGGACAGGTTCGGGACCTTCTTCGCCAGGTCGGGCCATAGAGTCTCGAACCCTGCCTTCGGGTTCACCTGAACTCCCATGAAGTCGAGAGCTAGAACGTAGAACAGTTCCACCGCGTCATGGAACGACAAGATCGCCGCCGACGACATCGGGTGAGCTCGACGAGCCTGACCGATGCCCTCCTGGTGCAGAAACCGGACATAGCCGAGCCGTTCAACGACATGCGCAGGTAGAGGCTGAGTCACGACGGAGGACCCTACGCTGACCGCATCCGAGATGCCCTTCAATATGGAGTCCCTGGGGAGTGCGGAGCCCGTGCGGACCTCTACACCTGGGTCGGCACACCGCACGTCCGGAGGAGTTGCCTGGTCACGGGTTCGCCGAAGCCGACGCGAGGTCGGCACACCATGGCGGTCAGGTCGGCACGCCTTGTGCGGACCTCGCTCGCGGAGGGCCGCACAAGGCGGGTTACCTGTCGTCACTGTGCTCGACGATCGCGGCGACGATCGCGTCCACGTGCTGCACCGACACCGGATGCTTGCTCCCACCGACCCGCTGCCGCGACGGCCGAGGCGCGGGGATATCCAAGCGCCGCAACGCTTCCCCCAGAGTCTTCGGGTCCCACTCGATCCGGGCGGCGAGCTCGGCGGTGGCCACGATCCCCGTCTCGTCCTCCCCGATCACGTCGGCCAGCAGCGCCAGCACCTCCGGCATCGGCCCACCCGTCGCGTCGTCGACGACCTCGGCGTCCACCGGTTCGGCATCGGCAGCGCTGGCCGCGACCAGTTCGGTCAGCGCCGCCGCCTCGACCGGGGCCGGCGGGCGCTGCCCGGCCGCGTCCCCGGTCAGCAGCCCGATCGCGTCCCGCCGCTCGCGTCCGGCCTCGGCCGCCGCGCGGGTCGGGCCGAGATCCAGCTTCGCCGCCCGGATGATCACGCCTTCCGACGCGCCGACGCCGGAGAGATCGTCGGCCAGCAGCCAGGCCGCGCCGCGGTGGCGTTCGGTGAACTTCGTGGCGTCGACCCCGGCGGCGGTCTTGCCGGTGCCCAGGGCCATGTCGTTGGACTGCTGGGTCGGCAGCCGCAGCGCCGCGCGGCTGGAGATGTTGTCCCGCAACCGGGTCGGGATCGACCCCCGGTCCGGCTTCTGCGTCGCCAGGAACACCGTCGCCCCCGCCGCCGGTCCCTTCCGGACCAGCCAGGACACCTTGTCCACGATCACCCGCCGCAAGTCCTTCACCGTCTTGGTGTCGCTGCCCAGCTCCTCAAACCCGAGCTGGCACTCGTCGATCGCCAGGACCAGCCACGGCATGCTCGCCTCGCACAGCGCGCGGGTGATCTTGCCTTCCGGGACGTCGGCCTCCGGCATCGTCTTGAACCGCTTGTAGCGGTCCAGGACCTCCGTCTCCAGCTCGATCAGCAACGCCAGCAACCGCAGCAGCGTCTGCTCAGTCTCCGCGCCCTCGGCGGAGGCGATCAGCATCCGGTGCGCCACCGGGCGCAGCGGGTTGAAGTCCGCGCCGTCCTTGAGGTCCACCGCGTAGATCCGGGTGTGCGGATCGAGGCAGGCCGCGACGAGGAACAGGCGGAGTAGGTTGGACTTGCCGTAGCGCGGGAGCCCGGCGATCAGCCACGCTGTCCAGCAGAACGCCACCGTCACCGCCCGGCCGCGCGCGGTCTTCCCGATCGTCACGCCGTCCCAGATGGACAGCTCGGGCAGCTGCTCCAGGCCGGAGCGCAGCGGCGGCTCGGCCAGCGGGTCACGGTCGGCGACCCAGCAGGCCAGTCGTCCGGCGTGCCCGCCGGTGCCCCGCACGCGCTCCAGGATCAGCTGGGTCTCGTCGACGCCGAGGGCGCTGGCCAGCGACTCGCGCGCGGCGATCGCCGAGGACGCCTTCCGCCCGGCCGGGAGGTCGACGATCACGGCCCAGCCTTCGCCTTCGCGGGTGGGGCGGGCGAAGAACGCCAGCCCGTCCTTCGGGCCGATCACCTTCGCCGCCTGGAACGCCTCCACCAGCACATCCCCGTTGATCGTCCACGCCAGCGTCCGCGTGCCCGGGAAGACGTTCTTCCGCCCCGGAGAGCCGTCCTTACGCCGCCCGGCGACTGCGAACGCCACCGACGCACCGGCGGCGGCCAGCCACCACACCAGCGGCCCGTAGATCAGCTTCACGGTGATCAGGCCGCCGGCGCCCACCGTGAGGATGCCGAGGGTCCACCAGCGGCGACGGACCCGGTGGGAGTGGATCTCGGCGAACCGGTCGGCGAGCTTGTCCGCGTCCTTGGCCGCGGCGTAGAAGTCCTCCACCCGCAGCCACGCCCACCACGCCCGCGCCGAGACCGCCACCCCACGGGCGACGGCGGGCGGGTAGCGGATCGGTGCCCTGGCGACCGTTCCCGCCAGCCGGAGGCTCGCGTGGCGGGCGGTGGCGGCGCTCTGCCACTGCGGCGGCAGCCTGGCGACCGCCACCGCCACCACCCGGCGTGCCCGGCTGCGCTGGTACTCCTCCTCGGTGAGCAGCTCCCCGTCCAGGGCGGTCTCGTCGCCACGGCTGGCGATCGTCCTCGTGGTGCTGGTGGCCAGCTCGTTCCCCGGGCTGGCGGTCTCCTCGCCAGTGCTGGCGGCGGGCACGTCGTCGGCGGTGTGGTGGGTGCGGGCAGGGGTGGGGCCGGTCTCAGACATGCGGAAGCTCCTGGTCAGCGCGGGCGTGGACCCGGAGCGGGCAGCAGGCCCGAGGCCGTCGCGGTCCAGGCTCGGCGCGTGCGCCGACCGCGCAGCGGTCGCCTGGTCCGCGGCGGCCTCGGGCCTGCTACTTTGCCCGGTCCACGCCTCGCTGACGGCTGTCCTTGGCCCGACGAGGCGGGTGGTGGTGGGACCGGGCCGGGCCCCACCACGCCGATCACCGGTCACGACCGGCTCGCGATCACGCCGTCGCCAGCGCTGGTGGCGCTGGTGCTGCCGTCGGCGGCGCTCATCGCCAGCAGCGCGAACCCGGAGATCACCATCAGCCCGTCCAGCACGAGCGGCCCGACGTAGGCGGCGACCGTGTTGTAGCCCCAGGCGAGCAGCAGGTCGTGCACGTGGCCGTAGCTGATCACCGCGGAGCCGAGCGCGACCGTGCCGGTCCCGCCGAACCGGGCGATCCTCCACCCGAACCCCGCAGGCCAGCGGACCCGGGACAGGACCTCGACCGACAGCAGCAGCCCGATCGGCCACACCGCCGACCCGATCTGCGCCGCGATCCCCGGTGCCCAGCCCGGCGGCATCCGCTCGGCGGGCAGCCACGTGTGCAGCACGTTCGCGGCCACCGACATCACCGACCCGAACACGAATCCCGCCCAGGACACCACCTTCGCGCCCGCCGCCGTCCCCGGCAACGCTGCGCCGGACATGGACGCGCCGGCGATTCCGGCGACCGGGCTGGAGGTGGCATCGCCAGCGTCCCCCGCCAGCGTTCCGGCCGACGCCGGGAAGCTGCCCGGAGCCACGGCGGCGGGAACGGCGAATGCCGGGTCGGCGGGTGGCTGGTGATCGGGTCCGTGGTTGGTGCCGGAGACACTGGCGGTGCTGGTGACCGGGGTGGCGGTGGCCTGGCGGTCTTCGTCGCCAGCGCCGGCGGGTTGGTCGCCAACCGCCTCGTCGGCGGTCAGTTCCGCCACCGCGAGCCGCACCCGGTGCTCGGTGGCGCCAGTCAGCTTCGCCAGCGTCGGCCGCCCCGGCAGCGGCTGGCCCGCCGTCCGAGCCTGATCGAACAACTCGCGGATCTGGTCCACCAGGTCCTCGTGCACGGGAGCGATCACCGGGCACCGCCGCGCACGGCGTCGGCCAGCCGGGCCAGGTCTTCGGCGTCGGTGGCGCTGAGCCCGATCCCGGTGTCCTGGTGGAGGCGGACCTGTCCGGCCAGCCACCTGGCGAACCCTGCGGCGGCGTCCGGGCCACGCATGTCCAGTGCGGCGCCGAGCTCCCACCAGTCGCCGACCGCGCCGGCCCGCAGCAGCCGGGCCACCACGACCCAGCGGCCGGCGGTGACCTCGGCCGCGAGCCGGGTGCCCACCGCCAGCTCGGTCCAGTAGTCCTCGACGTCGACCGCCCGTCCCGTAAACGCGGCATCGGCGGTGCGGTGCAGCGCGGCCTCCCACCATCCCAGCAGTTCACCGGCCGGAACGTGCCGGGCCGGGTCGTGGGGGCTGCGGGTGCGGACCGGACCATGGTCCTCTCGCGGGCGTGCGTCATCGATAGTGTTCGTCATGGGTCGCAGCTCCTCTGCGATCAAGGCCCCGGCCGGTGTTACCAGCACCGCGTCCGGGGCCGCCTGGACTTGCTCAAGTAAGCGGACTCTGTGTCGCCGGAGGACCCGGTGGCCTCGATCCCGCATCGCTTCTCGGGGATCGAGGCCACCGGGTATCACTGGTCGGGCGTCGGTGCCGTCGCCTCGACGGCGTCCGTGCCGACGCGACTGGGCAGGCTGCGCACGGTGCCCTGGCGGACCACCGCGGCACGCAGCCGCGTGATCTCGTCCTGCTGGGCGGCCAGCTGGGAGATCGCCAGCGTCTTGAACTCCTTGAGCGCGGCGACCTCCTGTTCGCTGTCGGCCAGCCGTTCCCGCAGACCGGCGACCTCGGTCTTCAACCGTTCGATCTGCGCGACGCGGGGATCGGGGATGTCCCCGGCCTCGCGCATCCGTTCTCGCCGCGCCTCGAACTCCTCCTTCAGGTGCAGATAGGTGGTGTAGAGCGCAGCGCGGGTGACCCCGGCCTCGGCCGCCAGGGTCTTCACGTCACAGCCGCCGCCGGGCGGGATCTCCCCGCGCAGCAGCCGATCCGACGCCGCGCGGATGCGGTCCTCGGTCTGCCGACGCTGTTCCGCGCTGATCTGCATCAGGCCACCCCCTCGTCCGTCGTGTCCGTCGCGTCGATGGCGGCGATGACCCGCTCCGCGCGGGCCAACTCGCGCTCCAGACGGGTGCGCTCGGTCTTGTTCCGGCGGGGCAGCCCGTCCAGGAACACCACCGTCGACTGCCGGTGCTGCTCCCACACCGGCCGGTGGCACGGGTGGTGGGTGGCCTGCGGGCAGCGCGCCGAGTCACACATACCCAGAAGTGGCCGGTCCGCATTCGGCGTGCCGGCCAGCCTCAAGCACAACGCCCGGGACGGATCGGTGAACCAGCAGTAGTTCGCCGGCCCCAGGTGCAGCGCCCCGGCGCGCTTGCCCAGCAGCGTGCGGGCCTCCTGATCGCTGGCCAGCGACTTGGGCGCCTTCGCGGCCAACTCTGACAGCGGCCCGTCGATGCTGGCGAAGTACTCGGTCAACTCACGAGCACCGGGACCGGCCGGCAGGACCCCGCTGCGGTAGTTGCGCCACTCCTCCAGCAGCAGCTCCACGTTGCGGTCCCGCTCATGCTTGCCGACCTCGGCCAACAGCCGGGACTGCGCGCCGCCCGGCCGGGCCGCGTAGCCCTCGGTGGTGGCCACCGAGATGTGCTTGAGCTGGATCTTCGCCGCGAGCAGCCCACCAGGCCGGTAGGCCAACTCGATAGCCAACGTGCGACGCAGCATCCGCATCGTGACCTGGCCCTCCGGGATCGGGGCCAAGCCCAGCCGCTGCCCGGCCGGGCCATTCACCCAGTTGCGGAGTTCGCGCATGCGGGAGGAGAAATCGAACGGATCGAACAGCGCGGACCCCTCCGGAGCGTCGGTACCGTCCGGGGTCTCCAGAAGCTGTTCCGCCACCCGAGCGGCGTGAAACGCCTCTTGCACGACCACCCACTCGTCCCTGGTGCCGCCGATCGGCTGGCCCTTGATCAGCGTGCTGGTCAAGAAATGGCGGTCCAACCCAGACGCGATCTCCTCCCGCCGGGCGCACCCGACCTCCAGCTCCTTCAACTCGCTGTGCCGCATCCCCGACAGTGCGGCGATCACCACCGCCGTGGCTGCTCGCGCATGTCCGACCAGGTCACGCAGTTCCCGCTCGGTCACCGGCTCCGTCCAGGGCACCTCCCCGGCTCCATCGGCGCGCGGCACCAACGCGGCGTCGCGGGCGAACGGCTTGCCGACCCCGACCTGACCGACGGCGGCTGCGATCTCGTCACGCAGCTGCTCCCACCACACGCCGCCGTACTGGCGGACGCCGATCTTGCGGGAAAGCGAGGTGAACGACACCGGCAGCAGCGGATCGTCCGGCGACCACCCTGTCGCCAACCGCCTGCGCACCTCGTGGTCGACGACCTGGTCCAGCGGGCGGCCCTCGGCGACCTGCTCCCGCAGCATCCGCCGCAACGCAGCAGCGTCGATCACACGCAGCTGCGGCATTCCGGCTTCGCGCAGCATCTGCTGGCGCCAGGCCCGCCGAGTCAGGACGACATGCGGGCCGAGGGCGTTCGCGACGTACAGCGCCGCCGCCAACAACGGCTGCAAGATGTCCGCCGGCACCGGTGGCGTGGAGTTCTCGCCAGCGCGCGACCGCTCCCCGACGATCATCGCGGCGGTGCGGCCCCTGAACGGCCGGAACCCCGGGGCGAAGCCGTCGTCGGTGAACAACTCGGAGTACATCGCGACCTCGATCACGGCCGTGGCCGCCGACCGGTACCCCCGCGGGCTACGCCCGGCCGCGCGCTCGCCTCCACGACGACCCGACGGAGCCATCGCGGATTTCAGATACAGGTCGCACTCGTGCTGGGTGACCTCGGACAGGCTGTGGATACCCCGGCGGTCCAGCCACGCCAGAAACGACACCAGGCCGTCCAGCCTCGCCCGGACGGTGACCAAGCCCAGCGGAGTGCGGTAGGCGTGGGGCAGGACCGCGACGCTCTCATGACGGGGAACCATGAGCGCGAACACGTACTCCTTGGCCAGTCGGCGCCACCGCAGGTCACCGATCCTGGTGAAGTCGAGAATCCGCGTGTTGGCGCGGATGTAGCGGGCCAGCCCGATCACTTCGGTGAACGACCACACGTCGTCCTCGAAGACCGGGCGCGCGACACCGGCCGGCAGCGTGAAGCCCGCCGCCGAGCAGATGTCTAGCCCAGCAAACGGCGATCGGGCATCCACCCCGGCCGCGTCACCGCTCTGCTCGGCAGGGCGCAGGGAATCGATGGTCATGCTGTCCTCTCCTCCGGGTGCAAGGGCAGTTCGGTGTCGGTGTCGGCTACCTCGCGCGACGCGCGGGCGATCAAGGTCTTGTCGTGCGTGTTCAGCGCGGCCAGCACCTCATCGATCCGGGTGGCGTAGGGGCCGAACACGGCCATGAAGTGCTCGGCGGTCATCTGCCGCCACTGGCGGCCGAAGAACGCCTTCATCCGCAGCAGGTTCGAGGCGTGACGCGGCGCGAAGATCGCCAACGGGCACAACAGGCACACCCACGGGCGGGCCGGACACGGCTTGCCCGCCGGTCCCCACTGGCCGGCGAGCTGATCGGAGCAGGACGCCAGGAACACGTCCCGCTGGCCGCTGATCAACTCGGTCAACGCTGCGTCGTCCAGCGCGAGCTTCTTGACCAGATCCGGGAACTGAGCGGCCAGGTCGGCGGTCTGGTCGCTGGTCAGCACCATCGCAGGCTGGGACTTGCGCAAGAGGTCGTTCTGCGCCGCTTCGATGATCCCGGTCACCGCGTCGTGCTGGGCCGGGGTGGTCGCGGTGAGGTAGTTGTCTCCCTCGACTCGGGGGCTGTGGTTCGGGTCGATCAGTGCCCGGCCTTTGCCGTACCAGGAACTCCGATCCCGCAGCGACTCGAACGTGGTGCGAATCCGATGCCGGTGCAGCCGCAGCCGGGCGCCGTCCTCGCCGGTCAGCTGGTGGTGGTCCAGCCATTTGTACGTTGTGGCCCAGTCCACCGTGCCGTCCGCCCACGGGCCCCACCGGCCAGGCGAGTGCCGTAGCCACAGGTGATTGTGCAGCTCAGCAGGGGCGAATCGACGGGTAAGCGCCGAGTGCTCCAGCCACTGTTCGAGCAACCGCACGGCTCGTCGAGGCAGGTTCAGGCTTTCGGTGGACGTGCGGCCCTTGACGTAGGTCAACAACGCGGTGGCATCGCCCGCCCAGTCCACGTCGTCCAGGCCGAGCTCAGCGATGCCGTCGGGCACGATGCCGCTGTAGATGCCGAACAGCAGTTGGTAGGCCAGCGTGAGCTGGGCGCGGGGGTACAGCTCGTGCTGCGCCTCCGTCACGCCGCCCCAGCCCCACTGCACGGTGTGCTTGCTGACGCCCATGTAGTCCGCGACGCCCGAGCAGCCCACCGGACCCAGCTCGCGCAGCAGCCACCGGATGTTGTCCGGGGTCCACCCGCCGGTCTTCGGGTCCTGCCCGCGCGCGGCGGCTTCCAGCGCCCGACGGTGCGCGGCGAACGCCTGCTTGATCTCCCCTCGACACGCCTCGCGCAGCCGCGCCCACTCGCCCTCGCTGTAGGGAACCAGCGTGGAGCGGTCCGCACGACGCTGTGGCTTGAACGCGCGCCCCTGGACCAGACCCCACGTCTCCGGCGTCAACGTCAGCACCTGCTGCTCATGCGCGGCGCGCAGCATTGCCCGCGTCATCTGCTCGTAGTTGCGGTTCTCGCAACCCATCCAGAACTCGGCCAACCGCGGCCGACTCAACTGCGTCGCCGAGCCGGTCATCCCGGCGTTGGCCAGCCACATCACCAACTCGCGTAACGCGGACATGTACACCCCGACGGTGTGTGCGGCGTCGATCCTGCCGTGCGGGTGAACCCGGTTGATGAGGCCCATCAACAACTCGCGGCTCAAAGTCGGGTTGACCTCAGCGGCCTCGCCAACCTCGATAGTCAGCCGAGCACCCTTGCTGAACAGGCACGACAGCCCCAACGGCTGCTCGATCAGAGTCGCGGGCATCAGATCTCCTCCTCGGAGTCGTCGTCGAATTCGTCGTCGGCCTCCCGTTCGGCCGCCGCCGAATCGGCCAGCCCGTGTTTGGCCGCCGACCGGGTGTAGGCGTCGGAGTAGATCCGGGTCATGTCCAACCGGCGCAGGTACGCCTCGGTGGTCAGCGCGCTGCTGTGACCGAGCAGGTCACGCAGCACCATCAGCGGGTCGGACTTCGTCAGGTACAGCGCCAGGGCGTGGTCGCCGGGTGTGGCCAGCTCGGCCTGCGCGACCTGCTCGTAGTAGCCACTCACCAGCCGTTCCAAGGTCTGGATGGCGAAGGTGTGTCGCAGCCGGTGCGGGTTGACCTGCGGAAACCGGGGCTCGAACCGGTCACGGATGCGGTTGGAGGTCCGCTCGAACACCGTCGGCCACGCGGTGAACGGCGCACCGGTCGACTGCACGGCCAGCAGACAGGACCCGCCCTCGGCGTCGACCAGCCGCAAGCGCTCGGCCGGGCGCAGCTTGTTCCAGCGGACCCGGCTGCCGTCGATCCGGCCGCCCCGCTCGTCCGCGTCGGTGACGATCAGCGGCTCGCCCGACCGATCTGGTGGACGCCACGGCGAACCCTCCACGGCCAGCGCCCGCTCCAACTCGATGTAGCGGTGCACGCAGACCAGCGCCCCGTAGCTGATCCACGTGGTGCGGAACTTGCTGCCCTTGGTGATCCCAGCGGGCACCGGGAACGGGATCGGCACCTCGGTCGGGCCCGGCGGCAGCGGCGGGATCTCGTGCACGAGCAGGTAGGAGAACTCCTGGCGGCGCAGACCGGTGGCCAACGCCAGCTCGCCCATCGCGGCGTTGCGGGCCAGCTCGCGGCCCCGGAAGGCCACGTCTTCCTCGCCGTCGGCGGTCAGCCCGCGCAGCCCCCGCACGAACAGCTCGGCGAAGTCGTCGGCCAGGTACTTGATCGTCACGTGCGGCTTCGGGGCCCGCCGGATCGCCTGGTTCACCTCGCGGTGCTGGACGCGGTCGGCGTAGTAGGCCGTCGCCGGCCGGTAGGTGAAGGGCACCGCCGGGGCGTGGCCCTCGGCCTCGGCCCATCGGTAGAACGACGACAGCACGCTCATGTGCTGGTTCCAGGTCGTCGCCTCGAACCGGGCCTCGATCGGCCCGGTCGCCCGGTGAGCGGCGTAGGAACCCAACACCGACCGCAGCCGGTCGCGGGTGTCGAACAGTCCTATGCCGTGGTCATCCAGGAACACCATCCAGTCCCGGAGAATGCGCGCGTACACCTCCCACGTACGTCTCGCTGGCGAACCGCTCTGCGGCAGTTCGCGCAGCCACTGGTTGGCTGCCGATGTCGGACGGGGCTGTCCGGGGCCGTCCTCGAACAGCAGGTCGGCGTCGACCAGGACGGGCATCCCCTCAGGGATCGGTGGCTTATCGGCCACGTACCAGTCGGGCCACCCCTCGGATGAGAAGAAGGTCAGGTGCATTTCTCCACTCACTTTCAAGACACGGCGAACCGCAGCGGATAAAGGCGCCGGGAATCGGAGAAAGACCGGTTAACTAGACACGGCCATTAAGCGGACACAA
>NZ_JBSGDR010000046.1:0-21193 GCF_053602455.1 Amycolatopsis sp. NPDC004378 | reverse complement strand
CGGCGGCCGAGCCGCCGGCGTTGACCGAACGCGAACGCGACATCGGGCGGCTGTTCGTCGCCGGGCACACCTACAAGGAGATCGGCGAGCAGCTGCACATCTCCGGCAAAACCGTCGAACACCACATGGTCCGCATCCGCGCCAAGCTCGGGGTTTCCGACCGTCGTACCCTCGCGACATTGCTGGGCGGCATGCTGGGCGAGGCGAGCTGAAACCGGTTCACTCGACGGTGCGGGCGAGGATGCCGAGGGTCGCCCGCAGTGCGGACTCGGGGATGATCGGGAAGTCGATCTTGTCCTGGTAGCGGGGCTCGATTTCGCTCCAGTCGTAGTAGGACGTCACGTGGGTCCCGGTCCCGGTCCCGGTCCCGTCCGGCTCGAGCCGGTAGCCGTAGAGGTGGCGGATGGGCGGCTGGATGGTGCCGGAGATCGTCCACTCCAGCAGAGCGTCTTGCTCGTATTTCGTGATGATGACGGTGACGTCGTATTTGCCCATCGGCAGGTCGTTGAGGGCTTCGCGGTCCATGTGAACGATGAACTCGTCACCAGTCCGGCGGACCGGCTCGCCGTCAGCGGATTGCAGCATGCCGGAGCTGTCGATGGACACGTGCCCGCGCGGGTCGCACAGAAGGGCGAAGACCCTCGTCGGCGGGGACGCGATCCGGCGGCTGACCTCGAACCGTTGCATTGTCATGGGTTCGAGCCTGCCACGGGCCGGTCCTGCTCGCGGGGTGGATCGGGCGGCGGCGCTCGGTCAGTGTGATGAGGGCGGGGTGAAGCGGCACCCGCCGTCCAGCAGCACGCGGGTCGGAGCGGCGAGCTGGTCGGCGAGCGGCCTGACGTCGGTTTTCCCGGAGGAGAGCGCGTTGATCGCCGGGCCTACGGTGGTGACGGTCACCGGCGTGCTTACGCCGGTCACAGCGTCCCGGATGCGGGACGGGATGTTGGAGCTCGGTACTGATACGCAGGAGTGCCCGACCGTCGACAATCGCGGGCCCTGATCGCCGCACGGGTCGGGAGCTGGCCCGGCGTCTCCTTCGCCTTTGGTGACCGACCGCCCAGATCACGTGGCCGGCGTGTGCGCCTGCTCGATCGGCGAGTTCGTTGCGGTGCACCCGTACCTGGTTGCCGCTGATCGGCGTCGTGATCGGACCCCGCGCAAGCGGGCGGCGTGCGAGTTCGCACCATCGGCTCACAGCTGATTGCGCACTCCCGGTTCGTGCGGCAGACGGGAGTGTTGGGTGTGGAGGTCTTCTTCGATGGCACGCTTCGCCGTACCGCGGCGGAGGATCGGCAGAACAGTTCGCTGCCCCAAGTCTTCGACGACGAACGCGGTGCCGGCGTAGAACGCGAGGGCGAACAGAGCGAACGCCACCACCCCGTTCGCGGTCTGCAGCTCGTGTGGTGCGCCCAGCTGGTACGCCGCCGCGAGACCTGCCCTCGTCGCAGACACCGTGAGAACTGCGCCCAGCAAAGCCTTGCCGAGGAAGCCGACCACGATCAGCGGGATCAGCATGATCGTGAACGCGGCGAGGAACAAGCCAGTGGCCGTGTTGGTTTGTTCCGCGGGCGAGACGATGTGGACCGCGCCCAGACCGAGCCAGGAGGCCGCGAACAAGGCGAGAGCAGTCGCTGCGCCGGTGTCCCGGCTCAGGTAGGCCAGCACCGCGGCAAGGAACTCCAACGGGAAGACGAAACCGGCCAGCAGGATCCCGGCTGTCCGCACCTGGTCGCCGGTGAGCAGTCCCAGCCCTATCCCGCCGAGCACCACCATGCCGACGCCGAAGCAGAAGAAGCCCAGCGGTAAAGGGTTGCCGTAGGGACGGACGACAACGGCCGTCGCCCGGCGGTCGCTCGAACCGTACTCGGACATGGTCAGCGGAGTACCCCCGTGAGCCGGTTCAAAACGCCGGCCACGCGCGTGGAAGACCAACGTGTTGGTAGGTCCGCTGTGCAAATAGCTCGCCCGGCACAGGGGTCGCTAAGCCGCTAAAATCGCAGTCGGAGCGTCGTCGGACAGGCTGTCCATTGCTGCGTCGAGTGTGCGGTGAAGTGTGAGCTCGGACCACAGCCCGTTGACAATGATCGCGCGCAAAACGGTCCGGTGATTGCTGACGATCGCGCAGGGCACCGCCGCCGATCGGGCGGCGACCTTCGTATCAAGCAAGGCTCGCAGGATCGCGACCGAACAGAAGGTCACCACAGTCAGGTCCACGATCATGGCGGCAGCCGAGTTGAGCCCCGTGGTGAGATGCTGTCGTAGATCATCGACTACCGTGGCGTCGAGTTCACCGGAGACGGTGATGACCGTGGTGTCGTCGAGTTCGCGAGCCGTAATGGTCACCCTGCCGGGAACCGGGATGGCAGAATCCTGCATGATCGGCCTCCTTCGGCGAGCAGGAGGCCATTGGTCGGGCGTGGACACTGTGCGCCGGCCTCCGCTCGGTGCGGCTGTGCCCGAACACTGACGGGGATGGCGGCTGTCCGACTGAACCGATACAAAATGAGCCTACGCTCGCAAGGCCCGTTCGGCGCAAGATGACAGATGCATTTGACGCTGAACGGGTGAGCTTCGATGTCGAACACGTGAGCAAGCCGATTGATGACCGCGCACCGGAGCGCACAGCGGTGCCCTGGGAGGTTAGTCAGCTGCGGCGGGGGTAGCCACGCTGGAAGCCGTCAGTGCCCGTGCCAGGCAGTGCAACCGCAAACCAGAGCATCACAACAGCATTCATCATGGAGCGCAGATGACCGAGATCACCGCCCACCACGGGCTGTTCCGCAACACCAAGCTGCACGTCGACGACACCGGAGGCCAGGGACCTCCTGTCGTGCTGATCCACGGCTGGCCGCTGTCGGGAGCGTCGTGGAAGTACCAGATCCCCGCATTGGCCGAAGCCGGACGCCGTGTCGTCACCTACGATCGCCGCGGCTTCGGGCGCAGCGACAAGCCACTGCTGAAGTACAGCTACGACACCTTGGCCGAGGATCTGCACGTCCTTCTGACCGAGTTGGACCTGCGCGGCGTGACGCTGGTCGGGTTCTCGATGGGCGGAGGCGAAGTCGCCCGCTACGTTGCCACCTACGGTCCGGAGCGGTTAAGCAGCATCGTCTTCGCATCGTCGGTGACGCCGTACATGATGCAGTCGGACGAGAATCCCGAGGGGCCGTTGACGAAGAAGCAAGCGGCTGACATGGGCGCTTCTCTAACCAAGAACCAAGACGCGTTTTACGATGGTTTCGTCACGGAGTTCTTCTCCGCTGGTGGCGAGGTGAAGGTCACCGACGCGCAGTGGCGCGAAGCGCGCGACATGTGCGACGAGGCCGATAAGAAAGCAGCCTTGACCTGCATGACGTTGTTCGGCACCACGGACTTCCGTGACGACTTAGCGAAGATCACCGTTCCGACGCTCGTCCTGCACGGCGACAGCGATGCCACCGTCCCGTTCGCCGGATCCGGTGCCCGCACGCATGCCGCGGTTCCCGGCAGCAAGCTGCACCTCGTCACGGGAGGACCGCATGGCGTCAACGTCAGCCACACCGGGGAATGGAACCGTGCACTATTGAATTTCCTCGGCAGCTAGCCGGCTCTGCTCAACGCACGCGAAGGTCAGGCAAGGCCCTTTGCCGCGATCGGTTGCTCGTCTATTGCCTCGCTAAGCCGTAGCAGCGCGGTAAGGCAGGTCAAGATCACCTCTTACTTGCGCCGGCAACGGTCGCCGACTTCGCATGCACGCCTGGGCCGAAACGGTCGCTGTGATGTCCTTGGTACCCGGTTTCCCGTCCCGCGGCTTGTATCGGACTCGGTGGTCCAAAGGCGACGTCTGGCGTCGCGGTAGTGGTTATGCTCAGCGCTGTGGCGCGTCTGGTCGCCACGGGCGGCTCCGGACACAGCGGCCGTGGCCACGGGTCAAAGATCACCGCAGCCCCACGCGCTCACGTTCCGACACCAGACATCAGCCGATTGTGCTGCTCCACACCGCGGCCGGCAGCGACCGGGATGGCGTAGGTTCCGTTGTTAGCGCGTAATGCAGGCCGTGAAGGGCAGACCGGGTCCGTTTCCGGAGCTGGATATCGCGTAGCAATCCGCGACGTCATCGACGTCGTCGCGCGACCGAGTCATCGCAGGGTGATGGGGCCGGCGTCGATCGGGGTGCGGAACAGAAAGTACGGATACTGGCGCTCGTCTTTGCCGCCGCGGTACTTGTCCTGGCGATGGAGCTGGTTCGACGTGACGTAGAGGTGGCCGTCGGCAGCGCCGGACATGGTGTCCGGCCACAACAGCCGCGGATCGTGGACGACGGTTTCCCAGTTGCCGTCCGGGTGACGGCGATGGATAGCGTTGTGTTCACCGTCGGTGACGTAGAGGCGCCCCTGATCGTCGGTTTCCATGCCGTCGCCAGCCGATCCTTTGTCGCCTTCGTCGACGACGGTGGCCGCAACTTCCTCGTCGTCGCGTTCCCGGTCGACCAAAGCGTCGACGGACACGCTCCACCAGCGTCGCGTCGCCAGGCAGCAGTAGTAGAGCCGCGTGCCGTCTCCGCTGATGGCGATACCGTCGGCCCCCATCTTGACCGGATTGGTGGAGCCGTCCGCGCCCCGTTCCAGGAACTCCCGGCCTTCGACCACCATCCGCAGATCGGGTGGTGTGTGAGCCTTTGTGCTCCGGTGTTCGTGCAAGCGCCGCCACGACTCGCCGGTGTCGAGATCGACCACAATGAGCCCGTTCGGTCCTTGGTCGGACGAATCGGTGATGAATCCGAAGCCCGCTGTTCCGCGACGCAGGTCGAAGCGGACGTCGTTGAGGTAGGTCGTCGGCAGGGCGACATCTTCGGGAAAGAGGATCGCCTGGACGACTTCGTCGCGGTCTAGGTCAATGCAAACAAGTTTCGGGCCGCCGTGGCCGGTCGGCTGGAACCCGGGGCTGCCGGTGTCGAGGATCCAGAGCCGGTCGGCGGGGTCGACGACGATGCTCTGGACGGACACCAGTGCGTTCGGATCGCTTCGGCCGTCGCAGTCGTTCAACGCCTGATTCGGGTACGCGACGAGTTCACCGTCACGGATCTCCGCGACGGTGAACTGCACATCGTCACCCTACTTCGGGAAGTTGACGAAAATGCGGCCGCCCCGGGACACGCTGATGCCCGTGGGCATGGGCCCGAAGAACTCGTGCATCACCTCCAGGTCACCGATCGGCTGGTCGATGACCGGGTGTTCGCTCGCCATGGACGTGCCTTCCGTCAGAGAGCTATTAGTGAGCGGCGTGACGGCTCGAGGCTGCGCTGATAGCCCACACCGTGACATTGGCCTACCCAGCTCAGTGGCGACTACTCGTCTGCACACTGGTCGCGCCGCACTGGGGAAGGAACTGAGCACGATGTGGATAAGAGACTGGAGCCGGGACGCGTGACCCTCACCAGCGCCCAGCTGTGCTCGACCTCGTCACGGCCGCACCGAGCACGTGAGGCGCATACCCCCGTGCGCGGGTTCTGCACCTGTCCGAACCGCCGAGCCCGGTGCGTCCTGCATGGTCGTGACCTTGCTGCCGTCTGCTGGCTGTCTGGCGACCCGAGACCGGCGGAATCAGCATGGCGCGCGATCTGTGCGGTCGACGGACGTCGTGACGATGGATCGCGGTCGGTTTCGGGAATGAGGGTGACCCGGCCGGCCGACGTATCGGCCACGGCAGCTCCCTGCCAACCGTCGCCTCAACCGGGTCACCCTCGCGCAAGGCGACCGAAATTCGCGCGCACCCAGTGGGGGGTGGCTGATCCGCGCCCGGCCGCCCGAGTGGTTCTCAAGCGGACTTACCCCACGATGCTGAACCTAAACGCTTCGAGGGTGCCGGGCGCCCCGACCCAGGCCGTTCGCGGACTTGTCGTGCTGGTGCAGGTAATGGCGACGAGGTGGTTTCGACGTTGTCGGCGAGCATCCGCGTCGAGTCATCCGGGAGCGGGCGCCCGCGCCCGCCCAGGACGAGGAGCCTAACGCTCGAAGGCGGCTGCAGGGTTTTCCCCGCGGTGCGGTCGACTGTGTTCTCGCGACGCAGATCCCTGTTCCTCCCAAATGAACGAAGTGAGCAGATGGCAAGGCAAAGGTTTACTGGAGGCAAAGTGCGGAGCCGGGTCATACCGGCTGAAATCCGGGATCGCGGGCACGGACGTCGTCGATCGGAGAGATTGACAGCTGACGAACGGGATTGCGGGAACCACCACTGCCGCCCGCGGGGTTTCGCGGCGGCACCGCGTGCACCATGATGTCGCGGGGCTGGGCGTCGGGCGTCGGCAAACAGAGGGTGGGTGAAGAAGCTGGTGTCATTCCGGCACGGTGGCGACGGACGGGGTGTCCTGGGGCGTCCGCCCGGGACAAAGCGGCCGGAACCTGTGGCTATGAGCCCGTCGGCTGCGCTGAACGCCGCTCGAGACGGCGACGACGATGCGTTTCGCGTGGTGTACCGGGCCGTCCAACCGGGTCTGCTGCGGTACTTGCGGGTCCTGGTCGGTGACGACGCCGAAGATGTCGCCTCGGAGGCCTGGCTGCAGGTGGTGCGGGACCTCGGGAAGTTCCGCGGCGACTTGGACGGTTTTCGCGGCTGGACCGCAACGATCGCTCGGCACCGAGCTATCGATCACCTGCGGAACCTGCGTCGACGCCCGGTGGCTGCGGAGCGTGTCGAAGAGCTCGCCGACGTACCCGGACGAGAGGACACCGCCGGTTCGGCTTTCGACGCGATCGGCACGGACGCCGCGCTGGCGTTGATCGCGAAACTTCCTCGTGATCAGGCTGAAGCAGTCATGCTGCGGGCTGTCATGGGGCTCGACGCGCCCACCGCGGCCAAGGTGCTGGGCAAGCGACCTGGCGCCGTACGGACCGCTGCATACCGAGGCCTGCGCACCCTGGCCGAGCACCTGCCACCGCCCGAAGGACACCGAAGTCGCAGGTCAGAAGCAGGTGTGACAGAAATGAAGGCGTCGACGCTGAAGGAGGTGAGATGAGCACAAACCGTTCACGACGACTCGACCGGCGAACCGCCGAGGAGATCCTCGACGGCTCACGGGCCGGGCGCGACCACGCACTGAACGCTTTG
This sequence comes from Amycolatopsis sp. NPDC004378, assembly GCF_053602455.1. Taxonomy (NCBI): domain Bacteria; kingdom Bacillati; phylum Actinomycetota; class Actinomycetes; order Pseudonocardiales; family Pseudonocardiaceae; genus Amycolatopsis; species Amycolatopsis sp. NPDC004378. The sequence continues at coordinate 14,107 of NZ_JBSGDR010000046.1, read as the reverse complement.
CTTGCCACCGCGGCCAGGGCGGCAACTGAAGCTGAACTGCGTGGGGAGCACGCTGCTGTCGCGGCGTTCCGGGCCGCTCGTCTTGCTCCTGCCCCTCGACCCCGGAGACGTCGGATGATCAAGACAGCGCTGGCGAGACTGGTCACGGCCAGACTCGCGGTGGCGGCCGCAGCCGCGACCGTGGTGACCGCAGGGGGAGTCGCCGCAGTCGCGGCGACCGGCAACTTGCCCGGCTCGCCAGACGATCACTCCGTGACGGGACCGGCGACGACAGCTCCTTCGACCAAGCTGAGCGTGTCGACGACGGAGATGGCCGCGCCTTCCCATGGTGATGCGAAGAGCTCCAGCGCCGTGCCTCGCGGGACTCCATCTCCCTCGCAGGTCGGGCTGTGTGACGCCTACGTTGCCGGCGCCGGAACGGAACACGGGAAGGCCTTGGAGAGCCCGGCGTTCACCTTTCTGATCACCACGGCCGGCGGCACGGACAAGGTCGGCGCATACTGCGCGAACATCCGTGCCGACGCCGACTACGGCTCGAGCCACAATGAGGTCAACCCACCGGATGCCGGTAACCACGGCACTCCGTCTCACCCAACCGGCGGGAAGGGCGACGATCACCGGAACGTGCCCATCGTCACCAAACCCGCTCACCACTAGCGCGCGAGTTCTGTACGGGATTCCGGGAATGCCCAGTGGCAGGTGCGCGTGTGCCTCTTGAGGCAGGCCGCACCGTCGTGAGTGGAGAGACAGCCGATGAGGCTCGCTGGCTCCCCCACTCACAAACTCCGGGCGGTGACTCATCTTTCCCCCAGAGAGAGTCGTCGTCCGGGCAAGCGGGTGGCGGTCGCCCGCCTCACCCCCTCGGGGGCCGCCACCCGCGCCGGCACAGAATCGCCGCGGCCGGGCTTGCCGCGCGGGGTGACGGAAGCCGTTCACCTTGAGACTCGACAAATCCACCGTGCTCTGTCCATAGCCGGGCGGAAAGGTGACGGTCCCGCCGTCCGGCTACTTCGGCACATCCTCAACACACGTCCCGGCTAGCGCGACCTTGCTGGCTTACCGTCCGATGAACTCAACGATCAGTGAGCGCATCGACGCCTCTCGACGCTGATAGATCACTGCTCACGGAAATGCGGTTGGGACGGCACTATCTGCCCACCGTACTCGCGTCCGCCAAACCGACTAATCGGACTTCGTTCTCGCGGCCCAGGCCTCATGTGTGGATATGCGCGGGAGCGGGTAGGCGTTGTCCGGCGATAGGAGGTGGCGTCATGGCGGAATCAGCGCGATCGAGCGGCCGGCTGGCACTGGAGGACATCCGGATCACTGAGCCGGCCGTGATCAAACGTGCCGTCGGGGCGGCGGCGATCGGAAACATCACCGAGTGGTACGACTTCGGCGTCTACGGCTATCTCGCGACCACCATCCAGCGCGTCTTCTTCACGGATCTGCCGAGCGCGGCCGGGCAGATCGCCACCTTCGGTGTGTTCGCCGTGTCGTTTCTCATCCGTCCGTTCGGTGGGTTGATCTTCGGGCCCCTCGGCGACCGCATCGGACGCAAGCGCGTGCTGTCGTTGACGGTCATCCTCATGGCGCTGGGCACGTTCGGGCTCGGGGTCATCCCGAGCTACGGCGCGATCGGTATCGCCGCGCCGATGCTCGTGCTGCTTGCCCGGCTCCTGCAGGGCATCTCGACCGGCGGCGAGTACGGCAACGCCATGACCTTCATCGCCGAGTATGCGCCAGACCGGCGCCGCGGGTTCTTCGGCAGCTGGCTGGAGTTCGGCACCCTGACCGGGTATGCGTTCGGCGCAACGATCGCCACCGTGCTGGCCGCGGCGCTGCCCGGCTCGGCTCTGCTGTCCTGGGGATGGCGAATCCCCTTCTTGCTGGCTCTGCCCCTCGGCCTGGTGGGCCTCTACCTTCGCCAGCGCCTCGAGGAATCGCCGGCGTTCACCCAATTGGAGCAACATGAAGGAAATCGGCGTGCGGCCTCGGTCCGCGGCGAGGTCGCGACAGTTTTCGCGCGGTACTGGCCCGCGATGCTGGTGTGCGGGGGCTTGGTGCTCACGTGGAACGTAGCGAACTACATGCTGACCAGCTACATGCCGACGTACCTGACCGAGACGCTGCCGCACGAGGGTGGCGGGATCAGCGAGACGGCGTCGGAGATCCTGCAGATCGTCGTCCTCGTCCTGCTGATGGTGGTGATCACGTTCATCGGGCGGCTGTCGGACAAGGTCGGCAGGCGGCCGGTCGTGCTGGTCGGCTGCGTGGGTCTGGTCACACTGTCTTTGCCTGCGATCCTGCTGGTCAGGGCCGGTGGCGGGGTCGCGACGTTCTTCGGGCTCCTCCTGATGGGCTTGACCCTGGTGCTGTTCTCCGCCGTGCTGCCCTCGGCGCTGCCCGCGTTGTTCCCGACCCGCGTCCGGGCGGGTGGGCTCTCGATCGCCTTCAACATCTCGGTGTCGATCTTCGGAGGAACCACCGCGACCGTGATGAGTGCGCTGGTGGCCGGCACGGGTGACCTGAACTGGCCCGCCTACTACCTCATGATCGCCGGCGTGATCGGTGCGGTTTCGATCTACTTCGCGCGGGAGTCCGCGCGTAGGCCGTTGGAGGGTTCGGCGCCGACGGTGACCACAGAGCGCGAGGCGCAAGCCCTGGTCGACCTCGGCGACCGACGGAACGAACAGTGACGGCGTGCCGACTCGGTGGGCTCGGATCCCCTTCTCACGTGCTGCCCGGCTTGATCGGAACGGCGGACTGATCCGGCCTGCCGAGCGTCCGTTCCTGCGAGCGGCTGGCAGGGCGCCGTGTGCACGAGATGCCGGTGGCGAAGCAGGCCTCCGCTATATCCCGATCGGCCGTGATCACCTGCACCCGGCATCGGCAGCCGACTGCCCGCTGCAGCGCCCCACGGACCACTTCGGTCAGGCAGCGGCCGTTGATCTCGCACCTTCTGACGTCGAGGACGACCACGCCGGTGCACAGCTGACAGGCTTCCGTGAGTTCGTTGCCGAAGGCGTCCGGTGCGCGGCTCCCGACCGTCCCCGCCACCGTTACGAGGATGATGCCGTCCGCCACTGTGGTGCGGACGAGCAGCTTGGAGCCGGTCAGGAAATCGGTTACCGCCCTCATGCGCCCACCCGCTGATCGTTCCTTCCAAAGCCTGTTGCATGGGTACCCCCTTACGAGAGTCTTACCCGGCAGTGGCCACTTGTGTCCGCGGCGTCGGCGTATCGTCGGCAACTGGACTTCCACAGCTTGCTTGAAGGGAGGAGTGTCGTGGCACCCGGCGACGGTCTGGTTCTGACGTTTGAGCACGGCGTCCACGTGACGACGGCGACGGTCACCGGTGTTCTGGATCTGAAGACCTACCCGCTCCTGCGCGATGGCCTCCTCAAGACCGCGGCGGATGCCCCCGACGGGCTCATCGCCGACATCGAGCGGCTGCAGATTTCCGACGACACCTTGCTCAGTGTGTTCGCCCTGGTGGCCATGCGGGTGTCGGATTGGCCGGGGATCCCGTTCGCCATCGTGGCCGGGCGGCCCGACACCAGGGCGCGCTTGGCAGCGCGATCAGTCGACCGGTTCGTCTCCGTGCACCCCGACCAGGCCGGCGCGGAAGCCGGACTGGCCAGGCCTCCTCGGCGGCGTGCCACCAAGCTGCTGGCGCGGTCGCCGCACATCTCCTCGGTAGCCCGAGCGTTCGTGGACCGGACCTGCGCGGATTGGTCGCTCGGTGACCTGGTCCAAGACGCCCAGATGGTCGCCACCGAACTGGTCGACAACGCGATGCTGCACACCGACGCGGATCCGCAGCTCCGTCTCGAACTGTGCAACGGTCACCTCACGATTGCTGTTTCCGACGACAATCCGCGCGCAGCAGTTCTGCGTGAGCGGCTCACCGCTCTCGAACCCGGCCTCGGCCTGCGTCTGGTGGCCCAGATCGCCAAGGTCTGGGGCAGTAGTCGAGCCTGGTCGGGAGGCAAGACCGTGTGGGCGGTCCTGCCCAGGGCGAGCGGTTGCTGAGTGCCCCGTCGGAGCCCGCTCGTCGCGCGGAACACGGTCAGTGGTTTCTCCGCGTGTCGACGCGATGGTGGTGACCCAAGCGCAGCGCGTACAAGACGGCGCTGAGAATGAAGAACACCGCGGTGAGTAGCAGCCAGCGAGCGAGGAAGGGCTGCTGGTCCTGGCCGGTTGCGGCCACGTAGGTGTCTTCGCCTTGACGGATGATGCCGGGAAAGAACATCACGAACAGGAGTGTCGCGGCCAGCACGGGGATGCGGATGTGGTTCACCGCCGGCACCGCGGGACTGGTGTTCCGGCGTCGGCGAAGCGCGTGCGCGACAGTGGTCAAAGAACGGTCGGCGAGTGCGTAAACCGGAATCAGCAACAGGTCGTGGCCTATGACGGCGGCGAGGAACCAGCCGAGCATCACTGGCCATTGCGGACTGGCAGCGGACTTGAGGGTGGCGTACCCGGCCAGCGCGAAACAGGCCAGCAACGCCAGCAGGTGCAGTGGGTGAGCGCCGTAGAAGCGTGTGACACCGGAGAGGGCGGCCCGCATGTCAACGGCCCCGGAATTCGATGGCTTGGACCCATTTCGTGTTGTGCACTCCAGGAAGTGCCGGAACGATGATCCGCGCCGGGTAGCCGTGGTCCAGGGACAGATCCGTGCCGTTGACCCGTAATGCGAGCAGCGAGTCCGGATGCAGAGTCTGGTTCGCCTGGAGAGTCGCCTGGTTGAAGGCGCCCGTCCGCTCCAACGACCTGACGTGGGCGCCGCGGGGCGACGGAACGCCGGCAAGCGCGGCGAGATCCGCAAGCCGCACTCCGGTCCACGTCTGGACAGTGGACCATCCCTCGACGCAGGCGATCGGAAGGTCGACGGTGTGCTGGGGGAGCGCGGACAACATCGCCCGTTCGAGGAACACCGGCCTTGGCCCGCCGGCCAAGGCGAGCTGCCAGGCGCTGCCGGTTCCGGCTGGGCTGATCGCCGCGGCGGCCGCGGAGCGGTTGACCGGGAACCCGGCCGGGCCGTCGCCGGGTCGGCGTCCGCGCGGGAGGAGGAGCGCTGTGTAGCGCGTGACTCCTCCAATGCTCTGACCGACGGTGAGCAGAGCGATCAGCGCGGCGCCGCCGCCGACCAAGGCGAGCGCCCCGCGACGGCTCATGGACGCGGCGGCCGGACTGGCGGCGACGAGATCGCTGTCGGCACGTTCCGGCCGGGTGTTCTGGCGCGATGTGCGGAGTTCGGCGCGCAGCGAGCGCGGGCGCAGAGCCCGGATCGTCACCGGCAGTTTGATTGCGACGTGTGCCGCGAACGCGGCGAGGAAGATCCAGCCACCGTAGTAGTGCGCGGTGTAGAAGCTGAACCCGAAGAGGTAGTCGTACTGGATGTTGAGCAGCCCCGTGGCCGTTTCGAACAGGATCCCACCGACGAGCAGCAGAAGCGAGACCCGCTCGACGACCTGGGCGATCGACCGGGCTGGTGGCCACGTGAACAGTTTCGGCACCACCGACCAGAGCTTGGCCAGCACCACCGGGGTCAATACCAACCCGAGGCCGACGTGGAGGCCTTGGGTCAGTTGGTAGAGCCATGGGGGATCAGTCGGCCAGTCGAAGCCGGGTAGCCGCAACCAGCCGACGTCGGCGGGTAACGCCTGGCCGAACTGAGGGCCGTAAGCGAGGTAGGACAGCAACCCGGTGACGATCACGATGGGCAACGTTGTCAGCAGCACCGCGCCGAAGACCGCGGTGAGCCAGGGGCCACGCAGCGGGCTGCGCCACGTTCGGGTACGGCCCAGACCGGGTGGGCGGTGCCGGTCCAAAGCGCGCCAAAGCCGAGCGGGGAACCCGTACCGCTCCGCGCGGGTATCGGGCGCCCGGCCGTTGTTGTCCGCATTCGTCATGGTGCGCTCTCCGTCGTCGTGCCGGAGGGATTTGAGCTGACGGGCTCCAGCCGGGCGAACTGCCGATGTCTGCGCCGAGCCTGCTCTTGGATGTGCAGTCCAGCCGCGGTGGCGAGGGCCGGCAGTGCGTCGCTGCCGACCAACGCCCAGGGGAACCAGCCGTCGGCCGGATCACGTGGGTCGGGCCAGCGTGCCCGGCCGCGCCACAACCCCGGCCAGGACGGGCTCGTTTCCAGCACGACTGCCCCACCCGGACGCAGAAGCGAAGCCGCCCGGATCAGGAGCCGGACAGGATCGCCGCCGATCCCGATGTTGCCGTCGGCGAGCAGGACGCGCTGCCAGGTGCCCTCGGCCGGAAGCGCGTCGAACACGTCGGCCTGCAACGCCGGTGCGCGGCGCTCGCGGCAGTAGCGCAGGGCCTTGGCGGACGAGTCGATGCCGAGCGCCGGAACACCTCGTTCCTGCAGGTCGGCGACCAGGCGTCCGGGGCCGCAACCAAGATCGAGGGTCGGGCCGACACAGTGGTCTAGCAGCCACCCGTCGGCGTGATCGGCGCGTCGATGCCACCGTCGGGTGTCGTACCGGAGCCGACGTCCGTCGTCGAGGTGCAGCCACGAAGATGAGCCGGTCAGGGCCGGGTCGAATGCCGAGCCGAGTGCCGTGCCGGCCCCGCTCACCGGATGTCCCGCACGGCTGCCGCGAAGCGCGATCCCGGGAGTGTGGCCGCCACTGTACGCGCGTCGTCATAGGTGTCCACATCGGAAAGCCGGGGGAGCGGGCACACGGTCAACCCGCTGGTGCGCAAGGCCAGCAGCGTGCGCTTTCCGGTGTCAGCGCGCGAAGTCGGAACGTGGGCGATCGATGCGGCGCGCAGCGGATCGCGTAGGCCCAGCAGCCACCAGCCGCCGTCCTCGGCGAACCCGAGCGCCGCGTCCACGCCCGGTGCCGCCAGACTGCGCCTGCAACCGTCCAACAGCGACGGTGTGACCTGGGGAGTGTCCATCCCGATCTGGAGCACCGCCTGGCCGGGGAACAGAACAGCCGCGTCGCGATGAGCGGCGGCGATCCGTTCACCGAGGCCGGTCCCGCGCTGCCGCACCACCGGCACGCCGTCCACGATCTGCCGTAGCCGCGGCCCGGCCTCCGCGTCCGCGAGATCTCCGGCCAGGGCAAGCACAGGCTGCGTCCCCGGCGTGGCCGCCACTGCAGCCAGCGTGTCCATCAATGACGCGGCGGCGACTCGTGCTGCCTGCAGCGGTGTCGCCGGCGGGCACAACCTGGTCTTCACCAGTCCCGTTTGCGGAGCCTTCGCCAGCACCAGCACGATCACCGGTGTGTCCATGTCCGGACCACCACCCCGGACATCCCGCAGGTGGCGCGGAGCGTGCCGCGCCACGATCCGGAGACTTTCGACCTACCGCCGAGCCGCTGGCCGTAGGCCACGTCCACCTCGGCGACGCTCCAGCCCGCGGCGGCGGCGCGCACCAGTAGTTCCAACGGATAGCCGAACGCGCGGTCGGTGACCCCGAGTTCGAGCAGCGCGCGCCGGTTGGTGACCCGCACCGGCGCGATGTCGTGCACCGGGAGGCCGCGTCGCCGAATCCACCAGGTCAGCAGCGCATTTGCCGCTCGCGTGTGCCGAGGCTGGGACCCGGCAACCGGTCGCCGCCTGCCGACGGCCAAGTCGGCCCGCCCGGCCAGGACCTCACGGGCCAGGACGGGCAAGATCGCGGCCGGAACGGACCCGTCCGCGTCGAGCACCGCGATCACGTCACTGCTCGCGTGTCGCACGCCGGCCTGGACCGCTGCGCCGTAGCCGCGGCACGGCTCCATCACCACCGACGCACCGAGGCGCCGCGCCACCTGCACGGTCGCATCGGTGGAGCCGTTGTCCACGACCAGCGCCCGGTAGCCCTCCGGCAGCGCACCCAGCACCGCCGGCAACGCCTCCGCTTCGTTCAGGCACGGCAGGATCACATCGATCGCATCGCTCACATCCGTAATTCGTCACGCTGTGCGTCAGGTATTGCTCTGGGGCACGGATAATTCCCCGATTTGTTAGCGGAGAAATCTCCGGAAAAGGGAGTTTAGCTTTCCGCGGAACGGGTACCCATCTCGCTTTTGTCGTTCGCGAAACACGGCCGTTGGCACGCGGATGGCCAGCTCGTCGTCGCGCTCTCGGTGGCCCCGCCGATCGTCGTGACTGAAGGGCACTCCTCTCTTGGACACGCACGTCGCCCGGCCCCCAGTGCGACGCCGGTGTTCGTCTGGCTGAACCGGATCGGGCTGGGCGCCGGTGCGCGGGCCTCGACGGGCCCGCTGGTGCACCACCTGATCTCGACGAACCGGTGAGCCGCCGCGAGTCGGATCTGGCGAGGCAGAATCAATCAGCTACCTGCTCCGGGCGCCCTGGCTCAAATTGTCACGCTCATGCCGGCCCCGCAGGGCGGGTCATCGTCGGTCGTATCGGCCGCGCTGACCGCTCTTGAGTCGCCTGCACCCGTGTTCTCGCCCCGTCGGCGTGGTCCGGATGGCCGGCCGGTTTGCCGAACCCGCAGGCGGGTATGCCGCGAGGGTGCAGGAAGGAGCCAAGGTCGTGCCGAAGATGTCGCCGAAGGATCGGCTCTTACGCGAAGAGAGGTTGCCGGCCGCGGTGGTGCTGCTTGCAGGCGTGTGGCTGATCATCGCGCCTTTCGCGCTGGACTACAGCCGTACGTTCGCCGGGATAGGTGGCTATTGGAACGACGTCGTGACCGGCGTCGTAGTCGCTACCGCGGCACTTTTTTGTGTGCTCGTCCCTCGCGTGGCGTCGCGGCTGGGCATGGTCGACGTCATAGCCGGCCTTTGGCTCATCATTGCTCCGTTCGCTCTCGGCTATCCGTCGGAAGGCCACCGCGATTGGGCTCGGGCCAACGACGTCGTCGTCGGGATCGTCGTTGCATTCTTCTCGGTGATCAGCGTGACCGTCGCCTTCCGTCGCGGGAGGGCAGGCGCGTATCGCTCCGTGAGCCGGGGTCGGACCTAGCTGTGGAGCGCGGAGACCTGGCAGATTCATGCCGGGTCGCCGGACGTCGTTGAGCGTAAGGACAGAGCCCGGCCCGCGAGGACGAGGTGGCACTGGTCGCGACCGTACGATCTCTTCTTGTTATTGGCAGGAGTTCGGAGGCCCTCAGTCCAAAGTAGCCGCAAGGCGGTCCTTGCTCGCCAAGACGGATGGGCTTGCCGACTCCCTGCTACGGCGGGTGTCCGAGCGAGTCATCGAGGGTAGGTGTACGCAAATCGCGCACTGGAGTGCGCCACGGGTGACCTTGTGAACTTCCTTCCCTTTGCTGATCGGAACCTCGTGCTCGGTAGTGCGTTCGACTCCTCCTCGCTGCGCTCTCGACGGGACGGTCGAGTGTTGCGCTGCTCCTCGAGGTGGTCGTGCGCACTGGGAAGAGTCCGGCGCAGGCGCGGCTCTTGCTGCGCGGGGGTGTTCGCGGCACTAGGTGTACTGCCCTGTGAGGTTGGGGACGCGGCTGACCGGTGGGCGGCCTGCGAGCGCGGTGTGTCCGCGGTGGTGATTGTAGATATGCATCCATCGCGGTAGCGCTGCCCGGCGTTCGGTGTCGGTGCGGTAGGGCTGGGCATAGGCCCATTCCTCCAGCAAGGTGCGGTTGAAGCGTTCGACTTTCCCGTTCGTTTGCGGCCGGTAGGGCCGGGTGCGTTTCGGGGCGATCGCCGCATCGTGCAGCGTGTCGCGCCAGAGACGGGAGCGGTAACAGGAGCCGTTGTCGGTCAGCACCCCTCGGACGGTGATGCCGTAACCGGCGAAGAACGCCTGCGCCCGGATCCAGAACGCAACCGCGGTTTCCCGGGTCTCATCGGCCAGGATCTCGGTGTAGGCCAGGCGGGAGTGATCGTCCACGGCGTTGTCCAGGTAGGCGTAGCCGTGGCCACGGCTGCCGCTGTTGCGGCGCCCGGCAGCGCGGCCGAGGACTTTGTGGCCGCCCCCGTCGGGGATGTTGCCCAGTTTCTTGATGTCCACGTGCACCAGGTCACCGGGCGCGGCGTGCTCGTAGCGGCGGACCGGCTGGCCGGTGACCCGATCGAGGTGGGTCAGCCGGGGCAGCCGGTAGCGGCGCAGGATCCGGTGCACTGTGGAGGGGTTCAAGCCCAGCAGGTAGGCGATCCGCGCGGGTCCCCACCGGCGGATCACCCGGACTTTGATGACCCGCCGCTCGGTCTCGGTGGGAGTCTGGTTGGGGCTGGTGCGAGGGCGGCTGGACCGGTCGGCCATGCCGGCTTCGCCGTGGTCGCGGTAGCGGTCGGCCCAGCGGGCGGCGGTGGAGACCGACACCTGGAACCGTTCCGCGGCCCTGCGCAGCGGCCAGCCGTCCTCGACGACACAACGGGCCAGGCGGAGTCTGCCGGTCGGGGTCAGGGGTGCGTTAGCGTGGGTCACGAGGGCCTCCGTTGATCGGTGTAGACGTCGCAATCCACACCGAACCCGGAGGCCCTCCCTTATGCCAAGATCATCCGGTCACGTGTCGCCACGATCGCAACCTCCCCGGACAGAACAACTAGGGCGTCGCCCGCCCCTGCCGTGTTCTTGTGGTCGAGGTTGAGCCGGGACGTCCTCGACATGCTGGACGACCGTGACAATGCGTCGTCGGGTATCCGAGCAAGTAGCCGAACAACGTTCGCCGTCGGCATTCCGGAGCCATCGCTGTCGCGCCGTTTCGCGCCGGGTAGCCGCAGGCATCGGCACGCCGGTGCCGGGCTTCGCGAACGTGGGGGTGGCTGTGTGGTGAGTGGAGCGATGCGTGGTCACCGGCAAACCACTGCAAAAACGGTTGTAGAATACAATAATTGCTGGGTGTCTCAATCAGGGAGGTGGCGTGGCGGGGTCACGTCGTCGGGAGCCACTTCTGGGTGGGTCCCGGAACCGAGAGCTGGCTGACTCCGAGTTTGCCCAGCTCGCTGGTGTTCCTCGCGGCAGTCTGGGTGGAGTTCGCGCCGTACGTTCTGCACTACTCATCCGCCGCGACGGTCCGGCGCTGATCGTGTCCCGGCTGCTCGGAGTCGTCCCGTTGTCGGGCGCCGCACTCGTGGTCGGCACGGTCACTGTGCGGTACGACCTAAGTACGGGTCGCAATGATGGGCGCAGGGCCCGGTCAACCCTGGCGCCGACTCCGGTGTGCGGAACGGTGGCCGCGTCGACACGTCCGGAGGATGACGAGTTCGGGTTGCAGCTGAAGAATCGTTGGTAGGTAGCGCGGCTGTGTGCGCGGGGTTGTGACGAGGTTCTGGTCGGCGTGGCGTCGGTGGCGCATCGATCAACAAGCGTCCCAGATCGCTTTCGCGCGGCTTACGAACTCGGCACGGCTGCTCGCGGCAATCGCTCTGGCCTGGGTCCTGTAGCAATCCAGGATCGCGTCGAAGCGGGTGGCGTGCAGAAACTCTCGCACCACGGGACGGTCACCGGTGACCACTCGCACGCGGCACAGTCCGGCGCTCTCGTGAACGGCGTGGACCGCCCTGACTCCGGCGACGGACAGGAACGATAGCCCGGTCAGGTCCAGGATCAGCACTTCGGGTGGGTGTTCGGCGGCGAACAACTGCGCGGCACCTTGCACCAGTTGCTGAGCCGTGCTCGCGTCGAGCTCGCCGTAGAGAAGGAGGATCACGCCGTGGGAGTCGCGCTCGGTCCGCGCGACGTTGAGGCGTGCCGGCTGGGACGATCCGGTCACGACCACCACTCCCTTGGCCTGACGGCTGAACTTTTCGTTGAGCTTTCGGTCATGGCGGAGCCACCCGCCCTGCATCACGTGTGCGGCCAAGCTGGACCGCGGGCTAGGTAATTACCCGGTCGGGTGATCGTGCAAACCGCCCAGGGCGAAGCCCCGACCTCGGTTGTCCGAGCCGGTTCGCTTTGCGTCCGCGGTAGTGCCTGTTGAGAACACACATGGTCGCCTGTTGTTCTGAGGTTTGGATCTTCATCGGCGGCCCGAAGCCACCTGCCCGGGCGACGGCCTGCAGGCGGAGGATGGACGCTGAGCACCGAAGTCGGCCGGCACGACGGCTTCTACTTCCGTCGCGGGTCATTTACCCAGAGTGAGAATGATTGTTCGTCAGGTGCTGTGACCGTTGTGACCGTGTACTAGGTTCTGCTCATGACCTTTTTCCGGTACCGCACGATCTCCGAGTACAACATCGCGCACAAGGCTGCTGCTCTGCCGGTCGATGTCGATGTGCGCAATGGGCTGCGGAGCTACACCGCCGCCGGCGCCGGTCTCGAGGACGACGTGCTGCGGCAGCCGGGCACCTGCACGATCGACTTCCTCCCGGGTGGTGCGCCGCTGCCTGGCCAAGCCGACCGGCTCGGGACGGTCGTGGCTACGAGATGGGGCCAGGGTCCGATCCTCGTTCTTGCGGCCGGTGTCTCGTTGCGGTCGGCATGGCAGGCCGTACTGGAGCGATGGCCGGTGACCCTGTCGGATGCGCGTGCCGCCGTGAGTGCCTTGCCGGCCTCTGAGGAGGCGAAGTAGTCCGACGGCGGCCGGATAGTGCCAACGTGCCTGTTCGTGCCGAGGCGCCAACCATGCGAGCACGATCTGCCGCGCCGATATTTCGTCCACGACGGCCATCTCAATCTCGAGACTGGCATCATCTCGAGTGGAAGGCCTTCCATCCCTCGAAGTGGTCAACCGGGCCTCTGTTTGAGGCCCTCGTTCTCAGGGTGCCGGCAGCCGACGTTCACCCGATCGGCGGACAACGAGGGTGACGGCTGATACGTATGCATGCGGTTACGCTATGTACGTTTTGGCGATCGCGAGAGGGGTTGTGCGAGTGGGCCCGGCGCGTTCGGCGCGCCGCCGGCGAAGCGGGCACGGGGGGAGTGGCCGATGCACTGGGAACAGCGCCGGGGGAGGTGTCGAGCCGGTTGATGTTCGCGGAGATAGAGCACGAGGTACGGCGGCTGAAACCCGAGACCGGCTGTGCCGCCGAGGCAGTCCGATGTCCAGGACAACCGCGATCTTCTGCGGTTTCACATCTCCGCTCCCTTCGGCGCCGAGACCTTGGAAGTTCTTGACGATGTCTCTGCGTACCTGCCGATCGAGCAAGGCCTCGAACATGCGGTGATAGGCGATGGACCTGCGTGAGGTTCGTCAAGAAACGAGGTGATGTGTTCGTACTTCGACGACCATGGCAGTCGTGGACGTAGTGTTCGAGCCGTGTGCGCGTTGCGTTCGCCGGCTCCGCTGGCGAGCGTCGATCAAGCTCGTCACCGACGACGGCGAAAGCGTGGAGTGCGTCGTCGAATCCGAGCATGTCAGTCAGAGCGCTGCGCGAGCATGGGTCGAGCGGAAACTGCCTCATGCGGTGTGCCCCTCCTGGCTGCGCGCAGCGGGAAGGCATGACGCGAGGCCGGCATTCGGCTGTGTGGTACGCGGGCGCGCGTTGGCCGGTCCGCTGTTGTCGACCTGGGAACGTGATCCGGGGGGCTCCACTATGGCGAGCGAACTGCATCGATGGTGAGGTGCGTTGGCGTCGGCTCTCCGGCGAGATGCACAGTTGATGAAGTCGGCGGCGACGCCGGAGCCTGCCTGGTATTGCCGCTCGAGTGGGTTCCGGTGACTGGCAAAAGAGCAGTGACATCCGAGACCTGAATGTACGCCGTCCGGAGTTGGCCGGTTGAGTGACAGAGAATCAGAGGAACAGGACGTCATCGCGTCACGAAAGTTGCGGGGGGTGGCGGCACGGGTGGGGGCGGCGATTCCTTTTCGTGGTGGCCGGGATCTACATGGTGGGAGGCGTGGGCCGCGTGGCGGACCGCGCCTCGATCATGTAGGCCGAGAAAGAAGGGCGGATCGCCGATGAGCGTTCCGGTCGCCATGCGCGCGCTGCAGCAGACTTCCTTGAAGGGCCCACAGGATATGCGCCTCATCTCCGATGCCCTGGTGCCGAGTCCCGGCCGAGGTGAGGTCTTGAGCCGCGTCACCGCCGCCGGTGTCAACTTCGCAGACATCTCGAAGGCTCGTGGCACGTTCCTCAACGGCCCGCGGCCGCCGTACCTGGCCGGCTTCGAAGCCGCCGGTGAGGTCGTCGCGGGGGGGGTGTCCCTATCTGGTTGTCAAGCCGCGGCGGGGGCTGGTTGGGGGTGTCGGTAGTGGGTGCCGTTGCGGAGCATGGCGTAGATGACGTCG
>NZ_JBSGDR010000045.1:0-22368 GCF_053602455.1 Amycolatopsis sp. NPDC004378 | reverse complement strand
CGGCGCGAAGATCCTGTGCGGCAACATCCCCACGAAGAACGCCACCGTCTTCGTGATCGACAAGGTTCTCACCCCCGGCACCAACAAGAACTGACCACCGGCTCGGCCGCCGACGGGTGGCCATCCTCGGACGGCCACCGCGGACTTCGCAGACCTCCTGGAGTCCGGGGTGGCCGTTCGTCGCTGTCCTTGCTGGGACAGCGATCGCAGTCTGGCGGCGGGTAGCAGGAGATCCGCCGCCGGGGACGCCGAAGCGGCGGCGTCCGCCGGTCGTCGCCACCGCCGGATCACTCCAGGGCCGTGGCGGCGACCGGCCCCTCGCGCACTCACGGGCCCAGGGGAAGGACCGTGATCGGCACCAGCGTCCAGACCACTTCCTGTCGCTGTCGGCGCGCACTCCCCGGTCGAGGGGCAGCTGCTCCACCAGCCGGAGCCTGTATCCCGGACCCCGAGCAACAGGCCGCACCACCATGGCGTCCCGATCGCGATCGCTGACTTCGACCAGCAGGTGCGTCGACCTCGGTCTGGGTTCGGCACGGAGCAGGGCGGTCGCCGCATACGCAGGGCTTGGTTCAAGTCCGAGATCGGAGCGGCGGTGACGTCTAGGTGAGGGGTTCGGCGCGGTCAGGTGTACCAGCGGCGCCCCTGTCCGGTGAGGACGCGGCCGAACTCCAGTTCGGGGAAGTGGGGCGCCGACGCCGATGGTCGCCTCGTCTTCCAGCTCGCGGAACAACCGGTCACGGACCCGGCCGGCGAGGTCGGGGTTGACGTCGCCCATGGAGCGCCAGGTGGGTTCGTCGAGGTGGACGGGGCAGATGACCGCGTCGCCGAGCGGCAGCGCGCGTTGTTCGGCCGAGGATACGACGATGCACAGGTGCCCTGGTGTGGCCGGGAGCCATGATCAGGGAGATGCCGGGGGCGACGGTGGTCTCCTCGCTGACGAGCTGGACTCGCTCGCCGCGTTCGCGGGTGGTGACGAGACGGCGGTGGATGTGGCTGGCGAGGTGGCCGTCGCCCTCGACGAAGTGGTCCCAGTCGCCGGCGCCGAACCAGATGGCTGTCACTCGTCGCAGGTCAAACGTCGTTCGTCCTCGGCTTCGCCTCCGGGCGATCCACGCTGACATGCTCCTCGCCGACAGCGACACGGCCGGGACGGAGGAAGGCCGGGTGCGGTCGGTTCCCACGAACACGGACACCCGCCAGTTCGCAGGTGCGGTCAACGCTGACGAACATCTGCGGTCGTATCAGGCGGACACAACCAGGCCGGCAAGCCGTCGCCGTGCCTCGGCGCGTGCGCCGATTGGAGGAGTCGGGCGCGATCCGCGGCTACCACGCCCTGGTCGACCCCGATGCGGTCGGCCGGGGCCTTGCGGGTGTTCGCTGGCGTCCGGCTGGTGCGCCACGCCCGCGCGGACGTCGCCGTGTTCGAGCGCGCCGTCGTCGGGCTGACCGAGGTGGTGCACACCCATCACGTCACGGGCAACTACGACTACCTGCTGCAGGTCGAGGTCGCCGACCTGCCCGCCTACGAGGACTTCCATGCCAATCGCCTGGCGGGCCTGCCGGGTGTGGCCGCGGTGACCAGCTACGTCACCATGAAGACACTGTCAGCCAACAGATCATCGTAGGCTCGTTCGCCGAGGATTGCGTCGCCTGGCAGTTGAGCGCGCACCGGCCAACCCTGGTCGCAGGCGGGCGAACGTGGCCGAGCGACTACCGCACAACCGAATACATGCACTCCACCAGCAGAGCGGGTGAAGCTCATCGCGACCCTGGCCACCCGCTGCCGGGTCTCGGTGGACACTCGCCACGCCCGAGGTCGCCGCGGCGGCCCTCGAGCCGGGCGCGACGATCGTCAACGACATCTCCGGCACGCTGCACGCGACGGCCGCCAGGCACGGCGTCGGCTACGTCGACATGCACTCGACGACGGTGCCGGTTCATTGAACCTGGACACACTTCACCCCGCGCAACTCTTGGGCTCGCTGGGACGGCAGGCCACAACTGACTCGTACATTTGTTCGAGTCATACTGGCCTTGTGGCTACAGGCAGCGAAAAATGGCAGGCCGAGACCTGTCCCAGTAGGCCACTCGGGGGTTGCGACACCCCCCGGCGTCCGTCGCGATCACCAGGGAGACGCTGCCGGCGCACCCGACCGGCTCGCCGGACACGCGGCTGGTGGTGCTGCGGGGGCCGTCTGGTGCCGGCAAGACCGCCGTTGCCCACGGCCGCGCGTGCCCGGCTTGGCAGGGGAGTCGGGCTGCTGGGTCTTTCCGACCTTGATCAGGCCTTAACCCCTGTTGCCTGCACCTTCACGTCCCGCACATGTGCGGGACGTCGTGCTGAGGGATCAGCTTCGGGTTGGCGTGGCAATTCGGAGCTCCGCACGGAGTGAACGCTCTGGCGACGGCTGGTGAGGGCGACAGGCCGAACGCTGCAGGCCACTGAAGCGGCAGCAAGGCACGTCTCACCCAGGTCTGATCAGGGGCCTTTGCTACGACGTTTCAGCGCCTCGAACCAGTCCTCAGGAGTAAGAGCATCCAGGTTGTAGTCGCCTCGAAGTTCGCGAATGATTTTCTTCTTCTTGGCATTCTCTTCCGCTAACAGCACCAGCTTTCGCTCTTCCCGGTCACGCCACAGGGATGGCGCGTAGATGACGTTGCCGGAGTACTTTCCTTGAGCGAGTTTGTGTGAGCGCACGGCTGTTACCACGTGGGTCAGCACTTCGTCGTCCAGCTCTGCCCCCCACGACCAGGTTTCGCAGAGCTGCAGCACCAGGAGTGCCCCCTGGCCGACGAGTTCCTGGACTTCCCTCGGCTCGACCCATCCTGTCACCTCGAACCACTCGGAACCGTCGGGGCCGATCAGGGCGTACTCCCCGGCTCCGAGCTCGCGGTAGCCGGGAACTTCCTCGGACATCAACCTCACCTGCGCTCGCTTATGAGTATCTGCTTACCAATAGTAGTGGTGTGTTCCGATTTCCCTCTGGCGCGCGCTGCCCGCGCATCCTTTTTGGTCCTGCAGAAATCGCAATGGTGGTGGTTTCCCGTCTTGCACGGATTGCGGAAGCGGGCTCGTTCGCCGGTCCGTTTTGCGTCTCTCCTGGCAGCCCTCTTGGCGGCACGGCTTTGCTCGGGTAGGTTTCCCTGAGTTGCCGGCGACGGGCTTGTAAGCTGACGATGCTGCGATGGCAAGCCGCCTGAGTTCGCCGGCTTAGTTCTCGATGCTGCCGACCCGCCCAGCCGAGCCGCTACCCGGACTTCCGTCAAAGCGCCGAGGAGGTCGACCGGCTGACCGATCATATGCGTGCGGCGGGCGCCCGGGTCACCAAGGCCCCCGTCGACGCGGAGTTTTTCACCGGCCGCTCGGCATACCTGTGCGATCCCGAAGGCAACTACTTCAAGATTGTTTGGGCGGACATCCCGGATAATCCCGTCGTCATCGCATCCCGCCGAGCGGCAGGGCTGTAACCGCACGCGGATCGGCCACAGAGCTGCACCGATCAGCCCTGGCCGAACTCCACGCGATTGTCCAGCGGCACGCAGGCATCCCGTCGCACGCAGACCTCTCACCCTCGCACCGGCCGAGGGTTTCTCGCGGGCCGATGCGTTCCGGCGTTGCTGCCCCCGGGAGTGGGGTGCTGCGGGCATGAACGACGAGGCCGACTGCCGGTGGGCGGCCGAGCGCACCGTCGACACCGACCAGCAGCGGCAGCTGCGCGAGCACACCCGCGAGCTGGCTCGGGCGATCGCCTTGATCGCGGACACGCTGGACAGGCCCGTGCGGCGACATCGCCGGCGGGATCGTGCTCACCCCGACCAGCAGCGTGGTGACCACCCGGATCCTCACACCAGGTCAGGTGCCCGGCCGCGGGCAGGAGCACCAGCCCGCGTGGCGCACTGCCGCGGCAGCCGAAGCGGCCCGGGCCGCATGCCCGACCCGGCGGCGTGGCAGCCGACCTGGATAGCGTCGGTCCCCGATACCCGGACCGACGACGGTTCCGGCTGCTCACCTTCGACGCGCGCTGCGAAACCTGACCAGCTGGGCGCATGCGCATCACATGCGGACAGGCGACTTCAGCGGCGGCGTTACTGCAATCGACCTCGTCCTGATGTCGCCGGTGGAACCGCTGACGAGCTGAACTGAGTGCCTTCGCCGCGTCACG
The DNA here is from genome assembly GCF_053602455.1 of Amycolatopsis sp. NPDC004378. Taxonomy (NCBI): domain Bacteria; kingdom Bacillati; phylum Actinomycetota; class Actinomycetes; order Pseudonocardiales; family Pseudonocardiaceae; genus Amycolatopsis; species Amycolatopsis sp. NPDC004378. The sequence goes on along the minus strand of NZ_JBSGDR010000045.1, from coordinate 18,202 downwards.
GGCCGACGGATCTACGTGACGAACTCAGCGCGACTGCGCGTCGCGGCGAGCGGGCGCTTTTCGCGGTCATCGGCATGGATCGACCCAGACGTCACCGCCGTTTGCGGCGCAGGCTGACGCGCTCTACTGGCGATTGAGCCGACCGCCGCGCGGGTATGTGCCCGTCAGACGGTCGTGGTCGCCGGATCGCGAACCTCCTTGCCGACTTCGTAGTCAGGCGCATACGTAACGTGTCCATGCGGGGATGAGGCAACGACCGCGGAAGGGGCCCTCGTGCCGGAGGATCGTGCGGAAGGTGTTGCGGGTTCCGAATTTGCCGCATTGACCACAGGGATCGCTATGGCGGTCAGTTCGGGACGCGTGACGTTGGCAGGAGACTTCGACGCCTCGAACCGGGCGCAGGTGATCGAGGTGTTCACTGAGGCGGTGCACGCCGGCAGCGAGGACTTGCTCGTCGACTTGACAGAGGTTTCCTTCTGCTCTGCAGCGTTGCTGTCGGCGCTGTCGGGCCTGCACGAGGCATGTGTTCAACGGGATATAAGGGTGCGCGTGGTGCCTTCGTGGATTGTGTGGCGAGCACTGCGGGCCACGGGAATGGACGCGGTACTGACCGTCGCCGACGAATGACGCAGGCTGGCTCGCACCCCGGCGACAGCCTGCTCTTCTCGGCCGTCGTCTTTACGCCGCGGGTGCGATGGCATTTCCGCTCCAGCAGCCCGAGAACGGTTCGACACCGGCAGGACGTACGACGGCGTGAGTCGTCCGGGAGTGCTGCGCGGTCGAACGGCACCTGCAAGCTGAACTTCTCGACCTCCTCGGGTGGGATGGCGACGGGATCAGCGGTATCCACGTCGGACTGGGCGCGACACGTCTGTCCTGGATGCTTCGGCCGGTCCTCGCGAGCCCTGCAGCGCGGGCCGATGCGACGCGGAAGTAGCCGTGAAAGCTGACGCCGGACGTCCATGCCCGATCGAACGGGGAGCACCGCGGCCAAGGCCAGTTTCAAGGTCCCCAGGTCACGGCTGCCGGGCGGCTCAGCGAACTCGCCGAGGCGGCCGCCGACAAGCACATGCCGAAGGCTGAACCCCAGTCATTCCGGCCGCGCACGAGCAAACGCCGCCGCGGCTCACAGGCCAGCTGCCTTCAGCAATCCGCGACCGAGCAGGGATCGCCCAGCGCAGCATTGCCTGGCACGGTCACAGCATGGGCAGTGACTCCCGAGTCATCACCGTGACCCGACTGATGAGGGCACCCGCCTCGCGCGTCTTCGCCTATCTGACCAATCCAGCCAACCACCACGCTCTCGACACCAGCGGCATGATCCGCAGCGCAGCAGAGCCCCGCCCCCATCACCCACCCGGGGCAGGTATTCCTGATGACATGCACAACGCGATCAGGGTTGACCACCAGGTCGCCAACCACGTGATCGCGTTCGAACCCGACAAAGTCATCGGCTGGGCCCCGCCGAACCCGATCAACCACCGGCCGGACACACCTACACCTGGCATCTGACGCCCGTCGGCGACCACCACACCACAGTCTCCCAAACGCACGATTGGTCGGCGTTCAGTCACACCGACGCGCTCTCCTACCTGCCCGTCGTGAACCGTCAGCAACTTCAGGCATCACTGGACAACTCGCCGACAACGTTCAGCGCGAGAACTAGGAGGTCATAGGGCCACATCATTGACACGCTGGGTGGGAGCCCACGACCTACCGGACGGCATGGTGTTGGGCGCGTACGAGGCCATGACCTACGTCGTCGAACACGCCTACAGCGACGAGCCCACCGGCCCGTTGGCGGCGCACGCCGAGCTGAACCGAGGTCGGCTCGGCATCACCGTCATCGATTGCGGAACGTGGAAGCCACCCAATCCGGCGAACACGCTTCGTGGCCGGCGGCACCTGCTGATCGACGCGGGTAAGCCACCACAGCGCCACGATGGAACCACCGTGACCATGAGCTCGAACCTCCTCGACGCCAACTGCTGTTGAGACGTCCGCACCTCACTCGTATCGTGTGAGCCGTCATGTTCGTCCGCGTCACCGTGCGCTCCGGCTGAGGCGCGAAGGCCGGATACCTGGAGACCACGTGCCGCAGCCGACAGACCTACTCGAAATCCGATCGCACACGTCCGAAACAGGCGTACTGACCATCCAGGTCCGCGGCGATCTCGATGGCTCCACACGCCATCTCCTCCGGACCAAGTTCACCGCGGCGCTCGACGTCCGGCCACCGGCGATCGTCGCGGATCTGGCCGAGATCGGATTCTGCGATTCGACTGGCGTCGAGGTCCTCGTGCGCCTCCACCAATGCGGACTGGAGCTGGGCATCCCCGTACACATCGCCCCCGCGCCCGGCTTGCGCAGGGTGCTGGACTTGGCCGGGCTCACGGACGTCCTCGATCTCCGGTGAGTGTTTCGCACGAAACGGACGACTCGGATCGCGGGTGTGCGATCGCCGACGTGTGCGTTCCTTCGCGACGCCGAAACGCCCAACGCCGCAGAAAGGGGTCGAAAGTGGCAGCCTTAGCGGACAGTGGACCCCCAGCGCACCGCCGGACACGTTCTCACGCCGGCCTCCGGGCAAGCCGCCACCCCAGTCTGCCGGGTGCTGGGCGCCGTCAGTACATCGCGACGCTGTGCTCGGCGGATCTGTCGGCAGCTCGGAGCAGACGACCTGCTGCCGGTCGGACCACTGAACCGCACGGCCAGGCACGACCTCGTTGCCGTGCTGCGCACGGCGCTGACAGCATGTGTCGACGACGAACGTTTTGCGCTCATCGCTTGCCGACGCTGTGCTTCTCGACGAGCTGGCCATGCTTCCCCAGGATCAGCAGCAAATGGTCCGCCTACTTCACGGAGATCACCTCCTGCTCGAGGAAGCAGCGGACATACTCGGGGTCGCCCCAGCCACCCGAAACAGGACGGCGATGGTTCTCGTGACCAGCGCCCCGCCGTAGATGATCTGGACGCGGCCGTCGATGTCGCCGACGGTCTGTGCGTGGTTGCCTTGCCCCGGCGGACGCGCTGCTGCTGTCGAACGTCCAACGTTTGCTCAGCCGGCCACAGCCGAAGTCCCAGGCCGTGATCACCTCGCGGGTGTAATAGCCCCGCGCGATGAGCAGGCTAGGGTGCTCGGCGTCGAGGTAGAGCCGTGTCGGTGAGGCACCGGTCGGCCCGCGAAACCGGCTGAACCTGGTACAGGTGGCGCGGCTCCTCCGGTCGCTCTGAACGCGGTCGCCACGCACAGTCACGGTGTTAGTGCACTTCCGGCCATTACAGGCCTCTTACGGACTCGCTGCCACCACGGCCAAGGGCAGGTCTGCGCCTACGCTGATCACTTCCGCCACGAGGAGGTGTGCCCGGTGCGGCTGGCCCATTGGTGCCTGACCGGCATCCTCTTGGCGGGTTGTTCGAGCCCCGTCGCCGAAAAGCCCGCCGAGCTCCCACCCGCCGCCGAGCCCGCCGCTGCTCCGATGCCGGGCCGGCCACCGGCGGGCCGGGTCGTGCCGCTGGGCAAATCTCCGGAGGGTGTTGTCGCGGACGGGACCACCCACCTCGCCGCTGTCGGTGTCCGCGAGCCGAACGCGCTCGCACTCGTCGACACGCGAAGCGGACAGGTCGCCACGCGGGTTCCGCTGCCAGGCTGGCTGCGGCACCTGCAGCTTGCCGCACCCGGCGGTCCGGTCCTGGTGCCCGACGAGACCTCCAACTCCTTGCTCACCGTCGCGCTGCCCAGCGGCCACGTGATGGCGAAGGTGGAGACGGGTATCGTCCCGCACGACGCCACCCGCGCCGCCAATGGTTCGTACTTCGTCGCGAACGAGCTCGGCAAAAGCGTGGTCGTCGTCCGCGACGGGCGGGTGACCCACACCTTCACCGACGTCACCCAGCCCGCCGGGCTTGCCGCGGTCGGGAATCTCGTCGGCCTCGTCGACGTGCGGCAGAACGACCTCACCGTGTACAACGCCGACAGCCTCCAGCGTGTCGCACGAGTACCCGCCGGTGCCGGCCCGACCCACGTGCTCGCCGACAAGCGGGGTCGGCTCGCGGTCGCGGACACCCGTGGCGATGCCGTCCTGCTGTACCGGCTCTCGCCCCAGCTCCAGCAAATCAGCAAGATCGCGCTTCCGGGAACGCCGTACGGCATCGCCTACGACAACGTCCGTGACCGCATGTGGGTGACCCTGACCGCACGCAACGAGGTGGTCGGTATCGATCTTTCGACCGGCGCCCCTCGGGAAACCGCCCGGTTTCCGACCGTCCGCCAGCCGAACACCGTCGGCGTCGACCCGGTTACGGGTAGGCTCTTGGTCACGGGCACGGCCGACGGCGTACTGGAACTGATCGACCCGTAGCGGAGCACGTTTCCTAGCGCCGGTTCCGGGCACCCTCCCAGCGATCACTCACGAGGAGGCACAGATGGCACGGGAACAGAACATCGCGACGCAGGAAAAGGCGTCCGAACTCATCAATGCCGGCGAAACGGACGCCGGCGTCCTGATGATGTTCGCCGAAGACGCGATCGACCACGACCCGGCGCCTGGCCAGGCGAAGGGCCGCGATGGGTTCCGCGACTTCTTTCGCACGCTCTTCAGTGCCTTTCCGGACGCACATCTCGAGCCCGCGACGCTGGTGGCCGACGAAGATCTCGTGTGCCTGGCCTACACGTTGACCGGCACTCATCGCGGTGAGTTTCAGGGTGTTGCCGCCACCGGCAGGAAAATCAAGGTCCGCGGAGTCCAGATCGGACGATTCGAAAACGGGCAGATCGTGGAGCGCTGGGGCAGTACGGACGAGCTGGGCATTTTGCGCCAGCTGGGTGCCGCAACGTAGGGCGGACTACGACGAGAAGCAGCGACCGGAGTCAAGCTTCACGACTGCGCGGCACCCTCTGCCGTGCTGACGCTCGGCGCTGCTCACGCAAGCCCGAGAAGCCGGCATCTGCCGGCCCCAGCCGCGGCGGCTCGCCGGGCAGATTTCAGCGCGATTTGACCCTCCAACTTCCGCAGGACGTTGGCGACGTGCTGCTCGACCGTTCACAGCGACAGGACGTAGACCCTCGGCTATCTCCCGGTTCGTAAGGCCTTCGGCCAGCTCGTGCCGGAAGGGCGACGAGCCGGCCCGTATAGGTCCTGCGAGTTCTCCGCCGCGCTCCCGTCGTATCCACATCTAGGCCACGTGTCCGCCGTAACGCTCGTAACCCCGCGATCGACCTCATCGGCATAAGGCGAATGCCTCGGACCCACCCGCGCCCGAGAGCCGTCCAGGTCCGTGAAATGAGGCAAGCGGTGCGCCCATGTCCGTACTGTGCGGAAAGAATCCAAGACCGCGCCGTCCTGTGCAGGTGGTGCGGCAATCCGGTCCATCCCGTCGACACGACGGCGCGTTCCGGCACACCGATGAACAGGACGTTCGCGAATCCGCCATGGGCCCGGGCCGGCCTGATCGTCGGCGGCCTCCTGGTCACGGTAGCGCCACTGCTGCCCTGGGTGAGTGTCGTTCTGCTCGGAGACTTCAGCCTGGTTCGCGCAGCGGCGCCGGTAGTCTCGATCGCCATCAGCGTCTTCGGCGCCACTGGCCTGGTCTGCGGCGCCCTCGTGAGATCCCCCACCGCTGCGCGAGCGGTCGGGGTCACCTTCGGCATCGTCACCGGCGCCGCGGTCGTGCTCCTCATGGTTGTCGCTGCCCGGATGGTGTCTCCGCTGCAGCCGCTCGCGGGGATTTCCTGGGGCCCGTGGGTGGCGCTCGGTGGATCCATCGCCGCACTCATCGCCGCGGCCGTGCCCGGTTCCCGCCCGACTGCGCCCGCTCGGCCCGCCGCTGTGATGCTCGCGGTCTCGGTCGTAGTGATCTCCGGCGCCGCGGTCGGCATCGTCGTGTGGCAAGCGGATAGCACCTCGACCTCAGCGGCAGGTGCCTCGACGGCCGCTCCCGTGTCACCTGAGGAGGCCACCCCGACGACAACCCAGTCGGCGGGTATTCACCTTCTTCCCGTTTTCCCGGCGACCAGCGTCGGCGCCCCGGGCTCGGGGCCAGATCCCGGGGCGCCTGATCCCGTGGCGCAGGCGGCCGAAGCGGTGGTGCAAGCGCACGGCTACACGCCCAGCGCTGCCGTCCGATGGTCCGGCGGAAACACCTTGAACGCCATCACAGCCACGGCGACCGGTTCGGCCGACGGCTACGACCAGAGAGTGTTCTTCTTTCACGATGGCGCCTACATCGGGACCGACGCGCGACTGCCGAGCGCGGAGGTCAGCGAAGCCTGGTCGACGGGCGACACCATCGCGCTGACTTACCAGCTGTACAACCCGGACGACCCGGCTTGTTGCCCAACGGCAGGATCCGCCTTGGTCCGTTTCCACTGGTTCGGCACCGAACTCCGGCCGCTGGATCCCATCCCCACCGCGGCTCAGAACAGCCCGCGCAGTCGCCGCTAGACCCTCAAGCCGAGCATGAACTCCCAGTCGTAGCCGCGACCACCAGCCTTGCGGCATCGTGCGGCCGACGGGGATGCGGCCATCGGCTCGAACCGATAGCGGGTCACAAGTCGGCAACCGAGCGTTTGTACCGGGTCCTCAGAGGTACTTGCGACGCATGACGTCCCGGCTGTGGCGAGCCCTTGTGGCCGCCGGACTTCACTTGGCTGTCCTGCTGGTAGGAATTCCTCTTCCGGCGATTTCCCTGTGGTTGTGCGCATCCGTGATCGCGATCGTGGTCCCGGCTCCGCTACGACGACCGCGACACAACTCGCCTCGGTCGAACTGATTTCAGGTCTCTGAGTTCCTAGGTGTCGGGCCGGTCGCACGCTCGGCGTTCGGGTTGGTGACGTCCCGGTTCAGGCCGTCAGAGTCGTGATCACGTCAGCCGTGGGCCTTGACCGCACTCTGCGCCCGAGGCTTGCAGATCAACGGACTCCTGCGTGACAGTGCGATCCGCTGCGACCGGTTCCGTCGTCCACGACGAGCGGGGGCACCGAATTTCCGGTACCCCCGCTCGTGTTCCTCCCGCGGTCCGTCAGACGGTGTGCGGGGCGTGCGCGACGGTGTTCCAGCCCATGGCGCTGACGACGGCGTGTCCGCCGTTGCCCGCCCAGCCGGAGTTCCCGCCGGTGGTGGTGCTGTCGTTCCCGGCGTTACCGGTCGAGCCGGTGGCACCGGTGTTCCCCGAGTTGCCCGACGTCACTGCGGTGCGCGACGTCGTGCTGTTCTCGTGGCTCCAGCCGCTGTGGTGGCGGCCCTGCTGCTCGTGCCCGCGGGTCGAGGTGACGGCGGTGTTGCCGCCGGTCGAGCCCGAGGTGCCCGAGTTGCCGGACGTGCCGCTCGCGGCGTTGTTGTTGCTGGTGGCGTTTCCGGCGTCGCCTGAGCTACCACCCTTACCGCCCTTGGCGGTGCCGGTCACGACACCCAGGACACCGCTGCGGTCGCCCTGCTCGTGACGCTTCCAACTGTGCTCACCGGTGGCGGAGTTCTCGCCGGTGCCGACGACGGTGGCGTCGCCGCCGTTGCCCGCCCAGCCGGAGGTGCCAGCCGTGGTGGCGCTCCGGTTGCCCGCGTCACCGGTCCAGCCGGTGGCGCCCGTGTCACCCGAGTTGCCCGACGTCACCGTGGTGGCCGACGTCGTGCCGTCCTCGTGCGTCCAGCCGCCGCTGCGGTCCCAGCCGCACTCGTCGTGGCCACGGCTGTTGCGCTCGCCGCCGATGGTCCACACGATCGCGCTGTTGCCACCGGTGGTGCCCGAGTCGCCAGAGTTGCCGGAGTTACCGGTCACCGCGTTGTTGTGGCTGGTGGCGTCCCCGGCATCGCCGGAGTTGCCACCGTTGCCGCCCTTCGCGGAGCCGGTCACCCAGCCCATGACACCGGAGTTACCGCCCTGGTGCTTCCAACCGTGCCCACCGTTGTTCGTGGCGGTGTTGCGGCCCGACGCAGCCGTGGTGGCGTCGCCACCATTGCCCGCGTTGCCGGAGTTCCCGCCGGTGGTGGTGCTGGAGTTCCAGGCGTCGCCGGTCGATCCGGTGGCGCCGGTGCTCCCGGAGTCGCCCGAGGTCACCGTGGTGTCGCAGCGCGCCAGCACGCACAGGCCGTAGGCGCTGTTACCTCCGGTCGAGCCGGAATTCCCGGAGTTGCCCGAGTTCCCCGACGCGGCCGAGTTGGAACTGGTGGCGTTCCCAGCGTCGCCGGAGTGGCCACCGTGGCCGCCTTTGGCGGTGCCGGTCACGGATCCGAGCGAACGGACGAGCCCACCGCGCGATGATCCGGTGGTGTTCTCACCGGACGCGGCTGTGGTCCCGGAGCCGCCGTGGCCGGCGTTGCCCGAGTTGCCGCCGGTGGTGGTGCTGGTGTTCGAGGCGCTCCCGGTCGATCCGGTCGCGCCGGTGTTCCCAGAATCGCCCGAGGACACCGAGGTGCTGCACTTCGCGAGCACGCACACGCCGTAGGCGCTGTTGTGCCCGGTCGAGCCGGAATCGCCCGAGTTGCCGGAGTTCCCGCTGACCGCGGAGTTGCCGCTGGTCGCGTTCCCGCCGGCCCCGGAGTCGCCGCCGTTGCCGCCGGACGCAGTGCCGGAGACGACGGAGTGCAGTGTGTCGCCGAGCCCGCCCAGCGGGCCCGCATTCCCGGTATCCGCACTGGCCACCGCGTTACCCAGCAGGAGGAACCCGCCGGAGATGAACGCGGCGGTCAGGCCGCGTCGCACGTACTTGTGCATGAAATTCCCTTTCCTTGCTCTCTGTCCGTTGTGGAGTTTGAGGGTGGAAAGGGAAAATCAGCTCGGATGATCGTTGCCGTAGTACTCCAGCCAGTGCAACGACCACGCACCGGCGGGCGGTGCCCGCCACGTACGATCCGTCCCGGGCATGCGGTTCACGGCACCCGTCACGGCGAACTCGCCGCCGTGCTGGGCGCCAGAACCGGCCGATACCGCACCGCTCACGCCGGCGACGTCCGCAGGCAGGCCGCCGCCACCGGATCCCGACATCGGACCAGCAATACCGATCTCCGCCGACCCGGAATGCCCGGCAACCGACCAGACCGTGGCCCGTACGTCCTGCCGACGCTGCGCGTCAGCCCGCTTGTCCGCGACCGGAACGCCGGGTTCGGCAGGCCCGGCGTCCACCGGCGCAGAACCGCTGTCCGCGCGAGGCATGGGAAGCGTCGGCCGTCCGGCCTTCGGAAGCCCGGTCACCGCCGGGACCACGTCCGCGGCCCCGACCGCCCGCACCACCGGTGCGGTCAGCGGTGCCGTGGCGTGCAGGACCGGCGAAGTCACCGGAGACACCGCATGCACCACGGGCGCGGTGACCGGTCGCAAGGCCGACAGCACCGGCTCCGCCGCGTGCAGCACCGGACGGGTCAGCGGGGTGACGACGGGCTCGAGCCCGTTCGTCACCGGCTTCACCATCGGAGCCACCTGCGACGTCACCGCGTGCACCGGACCCGTGACGTGCTTGAACGCCGGACCGACCGGCTTGAGCACGTCATGCGCGGTGTTCCCGAACTGGTCGAGCACACCGGGCCGGGCCGGGGACGGCGCCCCGTCGGAAGCGTTCGCCGCGCCCGACACCGCCAGGGCCAGCAGGGTGAACCCGAACAACGCGCCGGCTACCACGAGCACCCGCAGCACGAGTGGGTGCCCGGCCGGTGTGTCATCCGTCAGGGAAGTATCCATCCATCTCACCCCCTTTCGAGTCTGGACTTCACCATCAGTCGTCATTCGAGGCGACGATCATCACCGGATTGGGTACAGAGCAAGGTTTTTTCTTTGAAGCCAACGTGTTTACTACCCCTGGGTAGCGGGTAAGCCTCGCGAATTTTGCTGTTCGGGTGATTTCAGCCGATCGCGTCAGCGACCCATCCGCACCCCCGAGCGGCCTCGAACGATCAGTGTCCACGAAGGATCCATCCCGCCGTCGGGAGCCGGTGGCGGGCTACGCCCGCTCGTACGCGCGCGGGCGGGTTAGGAGATCACCCGTGTTTGGCAAGCGCTACGCCGCGTCGATGATCAACCGCAGTGCCGAGAACGACCAGGACCGCCGCCGATTCCTGAAAGCGGCTGGCATGACTGGCCTCGGCGTCGTCGGCGCCGGAACCCTCGGCGGCCTCGCCGCCGGAACCGCCTCCGCCTCGACGCCTCGACCGACGGCCAACGAAGCCGCCTCCGGTGGGATCAGCGACGGAGCGGTGCTCAACTTCGCGCTCAACCTCGAATACCTGGAGGCCGAGTTCTACCTGCACGCGGTCACCGGCAAGGGCCTCGCGGATTCGATGACCACCGGGACGGGCACCCGTGGCGGCGTCACCGGCGGCCGCGCTGTCCGGTTCGAGACCCGTGCCGCCCGCCAATACGCGCAGGAGATCGCCTCCGACGAGAAGGCCCACGTCCAGTTCCTGCGCAGCGCACTGGGCTCTGCCGCGGTCAGCCGCCCGGCGATCGACCTGCAGTCCAGCTTCACCGCCGCCGCCCAGGCCGCCGGCCTGGTCAAACCCGGCCACAGCTTCGACGCGTTCGCCTGCGAGGAGAACTTCCTGCTCGCGGCGTTCCTCTTCGAAGACGTCGGCGTCACCGCCTACAAGGGTGCTGCTCCGCTGATCAGCAACAAGACCTACCTCGAAGCCGCCGCCGGCATCCTCGCCGTCGAGGCCTACCACGCCGGCAACATCCGCAGCGCCCTCTACCAGCGCGGCGACGGCAAGGCCACGGTCAAGCTCTCCGACGCCCGCGACAGCCTCGACGGCCCGAGCGACGACGACCAGGGTGTCATCGACAGCCACGGCCAAGCCAACATCGTCCCGACCGACGCCAACGGCATCGCCTTCAGCCGCTCACCGGGCCAGGTTCTCAACATCGTCTACCTGACCAACAAGGCCGCCACCTCCGGCGGATTCTTCCCCAAGGGCGTCAACGGCGACGTCAACACCAGCGCCGCCCACTGACCCGGAGCGGGTGCCGGACCATCCGAGGGACTGGCCTGGCACCCGCACCACCCCCGATCGGAGGGGCACGATGCTCGGCCTCAGCCCGGAACACCTGCTCGTCCTGCTGGTCGCCGCTCTGTTCATCCTCGGCCCGGAACGACTTCCCGGTGCCGTCGCCACGGTGCGCAAGACTACACAGAAGGCCAAGGACGCCCTCGCGAACGCTCACGAGCAGATCAGCAGCGAGATCGGTCCCGAGTTCGAGCAGCTGCGCAAGCCGCTGGGCGAGCTCAACCAGCTCCGGAGCCTGGATCCCCGCACCGCCCTCACGCGGTTCGTGCTCGACCCGCCGTCGGCCGAACCGCCCACCCCGACGCCGTCGCCGAGCGGGCGAGTGGCCGGTGTAGACATGGAAGCCACCTGACGCATAACCGAAGGTAGTTCACGTTCGAGATCGACGACACCACCCTCAGCATTTTCGACGCCTTCGAGACCGAAAGATGCCCGCCAAACCCACCCCGACGGGCAAGTCCCGTCGCGCTGGTGCAGGTCGCCGAAGACCTGCTGGCCGCCGATCCGGACATCCGCCCCGTGGACGTCATCGCGGCGACCCGACCGCAGCCCGCTTTCCGAGGTGATCGCCATGAACACCCTGCCCCCGGCGTCGGGACCGTAGCCTCGGACACCACGGGCGGCCTCAGGGCCTTCGCCCCCGGAAGGACGACCATGAGCCAGCACCTACCGGACTTGATCGCGCTGCGCACCAAGCCCACGGCCGGCAAGGCTGGCTTGGACGCGTATCGGGTGCTGCGGACGCGGGCACGACGGCGGTGGACCTGGGCGGCAGCCGCGATAGCCGCAGTCGTCTTTCTCGGCGGCGCCGTCGCGCTCGCGACGGCCTCGGGTAGCGATGAAGCTCCGGCCCCCGAGGCAGTGACCCAATGGCCGGCGCGTGGCCCCCTCACCGGGGACACCGTACTGATCGGCCGGGCGAAGCTGGCTTGGGCGAACGCCAGCCCGGCCGGGGCCCCCGGATCGGCAGCCGCCGTACTCTACGCCGGGCCGCTCGGCAGGCAGGCCGGGCAAAACGCGACGCTGGTCGTCCTGCGCCGCAACGACGCCACCGGAAAGACATCGCTGGGCTTCATGACCACGCCGTCGACCACCGGCGCACCGGACACCACGCTGATAGTTCGAGCCCAGGTGAACGTCTCCACGAGCGCACCCGCACCGGCTGCCTACGGCTTCGTCGACTCCAGACCGGCGCCCGAAGACCGGATCACGGCAAGCCTGGCGGTCGCCCTCGTCGCGCCGGGCATGTCCGGCGGCCGCTTCAGCACCAGCGCTGTGGAGCAGAAGGCCGCCGGCACCATCGACCCCCTCGACGGGTTGCTCACCATGGACCTACCGCCGCAGGCAGCAGCCTGGAACACCGAGCTCGCGTTCGGCGACCGCGGGGAACAGGCCATCGCCTCCTTGGCCGCGGCAGCCGACGACCCGGCCACTCGTACCGTCACCGCAACCCCGCGTCTCGACGGCACCTTCACCGTCACCGGCGCCGCGGACGCGCAACCGGGCGACCTTCTCACGCTCCACGAGGGGCTGATCGGCGTCGTCACCACCGGCGGCACCACTGCCTCCGCCAGCACAGATCTGACGACGCTGCAGACATCAGGGCTGAGTACCTGGATCGCGACCACCGACCGTCCGGTCAGCCTCGCCGCCGGCCCCGGCAAGCAGATGACGGTGACCGGTGAGCTGCGCGAGGGCGACCGCGTCGTCGCCGGCGGATTCCCCGGCACCGCGGCCGTCATCAACCTCGGCACCATTCACCTCACCCCGGACGGCACCTGGATCCTGCAGCGGGACGTCTGGTTCCCGGTGACTTCCACCCAAGCCACTCTGATCCGACACCCTTGAACCCGGCTGCCGGAACGCTGGGCTGTCACCCTGCCAGATCAGGCTTCCGGAAAGCGACATGTGTCACGCAAAGAAAGGGACCAATAGCGGTCAGGGACTGACCGCTATTGCAGACACAGTCGGGTCAGCGACTCGGACAGACAGCAGGAGCACCCATGGCAGTCAGCACACTCATGCATCTCAACTTCACCGGCAACGCGCGGTCGGCGCTGGAATTCTACCAATCCGTGTTCGGCGGCCACCTCATGATCATGGAGCATGGCACCCAGCTCGATGTCCAGACCGAAGGCGCGACACCGGCTACGTGCCGATGGCCGCGGACCACCCCGACGCCGGGCGTGTCGCCTTCGGCATAGTTGTGGCCGAAAATGGTTTCCGCATCGCCGCCTACGACGTTCTCGGCACAGCCGGCATGCGCCCGCCCGGCGGCATCGCCGTGCCGCCGGGCCCGGCCATGCCACGCACCCGCGGAGTCACCCACACAGAGCCGTTCTTCGTGCTGCTCGACGGCGACTCCCTCGACGAGCTGACTCCGCCCTGACGGGCCGCGCCGTCGATCAGACCTGCGATCGGCCTGCCGTCACGCACCATGTCGGTTCACCTCTGCGATCGCGCATGCTGGGCACCCCCGCGGTCGCGCACACCACCTCAATTGTTATTGCTGCCACCGCGCCACCGGTGAACTGACAGACTCTCCCACCACCCTCGCGCCCTGACCCCGCCTCCGGCGGTGCATGTCCGAGGTTCGGCGCACGTGTCCGCTGCCGACTGGTCCGTCGAGAGCCCCGCCGCCACACACGCCACGACGTGGCGCGCAGACGTCGCCGGGCGGCTCTGCCCGGGCTGACCGCGATGCCGCACCGGCGAACCGTTGGAGCACCGGAAACCCGGGGAGGCCCGTGACATCACGATAGGGACCGGCGACACGAGCTCGTGGATCCGCGTGCGGCCCTTGCGGCGGCCGTAGGGTTGGCCGGATGAGCGCGGAGAACCCGGACATCACCGACCCGTTCGAGGTGGCAGGCTGGCCTTCGGCGCCGAAGACGGGGTGATCCAGGGCGACCTGACCTGGCATTCTTACGTCGACACCGATGACGCGGGCACCATCACCGTCAACGTGTTCCCGACACCAGCCCTATGAGCGGCGCCGCGGGCCTGGGCTTCCGCTACCGGGTCGAGTACGTCGGCCCCGCGCAGCCCACCACCGACTGAGCAACCAGAGGACCTGCTTGTGACCGATTACTTCACTCTCGATCCGACGTCGAAGGCGACACGCGATCCCGCGGTCGTCGAAGCCGCGCTCCGCCGGGCCTGGAACGCGTGCGCCGGTGTGCCCTGCCCGAAGTGCGGCGTCGCCGCGGGGCAGTACTGCCGGGACAAGACGCGGGGAAGCTGGTGGGTCACCCGGTTTCACCGGCCCCGCCAAGATGCCGCGGGCGCGCGGGGAATACTGGCCCGGGTCGGGATTCACGGGCTCAGCTGGGCGAAGGGCACCGGGGTGTTCGCCTGGGATGACCGCCGCGTGCCGACGATGTAGCCGGGCGCGGCGCCTCCGTGTCCGTAGGCGCTACGGAGCTTCCGGGAGATCGATGGTGTCGAGGATGTCCCACTGGTAGCAGCCGTCGGCGGGGTGCTACGTGTCCGAGGCGACGTGCAGGGCGTCCAGCTGCTAGGCCCAGCGGCGGCGGACGTGGTCGATGCCGGTGGCGTCGAGGATGCCGCGGTCGGCCTGGGTGTAGGCGAGCGCGAAGTGCGGTCGCCAGTGCCGTCCGATCCGGTCGGCGTGTGCGAGCGCGCGGACCTGGTTGACCAGCTGTCCCAGGGCTCGTCGCAGGCCTCGAATAGCTCCGGGCCGGTCGGGCCGGGGCTGCCGATGTCGAGCTGGACACCGTCAGCGTTGGCGGTGTCCAGGCCCAGCACCATTTCGGCGCTGTAGCACCTGGTCGTCGGCGCCCTCGCGCAGCCGCGCGGCCAGCTGCCCGGCCGTATACGTCCGCTCGGCAGCGGCGACGACGCCGGGCGCGGCGCTGCACACGGTCAGGTGCAGCCAGTCCGCGGGCACCGCGGTGCAGCCCCATTGGCCGGCCAGGGTCTTCTGGTAGGCGCCGTGGATCCGGCGGCGCATGTCCTCCTACGGGGTCGCGAGTACGTGCAGCCGAGTCTCTCCCGGTGTCCACCCACCGGTGCGCGGGGAAGTGGTCGCGGGTGGCCACGGCCGGGCCGCCGACCGCGCGGCAGCTGCCATCCCAGCGTGTGCTCACTGGGCAGCTCCCACCTCTGTGTCGGCACCCTCAAATCGACATAGAGAGCTCGAAGGCCCGGGAGGAACTGGCACGAGAGCTGCGCACCCACGTCCGCCAGGTACACCAGCTGCGCAGTGCCTCGTCAATCGCAGCCTCACCATCAAGAACAGCCTGGACATCGAAGTTCGCGTCGGACATCAACTGCCGGCTCAGCCCACGTGCGAAGGTGACTGCCTCAACGCGCGCGGGACGCGCAGTTCGACATGCCGATCGCCGAAACCCGCAGGCCACGGCTCAGAACGAGACGCAAAATCCATGCTGTCGACTACTCCGGTTCAGGGTCGTCGTACCGCGGAACGGGCACCGATTGCCCAGATCGGAGGTGTGACGCCCGAACCCGTCCCACAACCCCGACCCCCCAAAAAAAGAGCAGCGAGGGCTTTCGCACAGGCCCTGGACTCATTCAGCGATGCTTGGGCGTCACGCAACACTCCACCCTACGCTCGCGACCGGCGACAAACGACCCGGCAGGCGTGACGCCCGGTCACCTAGGGGTGCGTCCGCAGCACTCACGATGATCCGCCCGAGCAGGGGAGCGGGCAAGTCACCCGGCCACCGGACCCGACCGGACGTCACGCATCAACCACGCTAAGCCCACGAACGACTCCCCGCCAGCGGAGGGTGAAGAAGGCGGGCACACCGCTGACCACCTCAGCCTAGGGGGCCGCTGTGTCGATCAGGTGGCCTATTTGCAGTCTCGGCACTCGACGGGACGGCCGGGTATCCGCGTTGGCGCGGCACAGGGACTGCCGCCGACGTATGACCGAGCTTGGCAGCGTGTTCGCCGAGGCTCGGTTGTCGGACGTCCTGTTGTGCGCAGCTTGGCGAGGCGGGGCCGAGCCGTTGTCGGCCAAGGCCGTGGCACCTTGGCATAGGTCGACGATTTACGGATTAGGTGTTTGCGATTCGCGACCAGATGGGTGGGCCTGGCGAAAACCGGATGTTTCAGCCTGTCGTGAAAAGGGAGCTCATCGATGATTTATCGCTTGCTCGATGCACCGAGCGCAACGCGGCGGTGAGCAGCCGATGGACTTGGGGCAGGCTCCATCCGGTAGTCGTCGCGATCTCGGCCGGGGAACGGCCGGCGAGCGCGGCGCGCAGGGCGAGCTGTTGCCGCGGCGGGAGGCGGCCGGCAGCGTCGGCGAGCAGCGCGTCGGCGATTGCCTGCCCGAGCAAGCCCGGATCCGTCTCGGTTGTCCAACTCCGCTCGGACCAGGTTAGCCACGTAGTGGGGTTCCCGGTTTCCGGAGGCGAGCACCTGGGTGCATAGGCGCTCGGTCTGCCGGACCGACCGCCCAGCGCGTCGGCTGATCCGGAAGACCAGATCGACGGCGCGGCTGAAGTCATCGTCCATCGTGAGCGGGCCCGCCTGGATGGCGCTCATTCCACCACCGTCCAGGTGATCCCGGCGGTGTCCAGTGCGGTGGCGAAGGCACGATCGGTCGGGGCGACTTGGACGCTGCAGCGTGACGGAAATGGTGACGACGCGGTCGCCGACCCGAATCCGCGCCTTCATCCACTGCGGGCGTGCTGTCACTACATCGAGTGCACTCATCCGGCTCCACCCCTTGACGCGACCAGTTGATCCGAACCTCGCAAGAGTGCCCTCTCGCGGACTCCTTACACACGAGTCCGAGTGACAGAATAGCTACCTAGAGTGACTTTCGGGTGCGTTTTGCGCTACCGCGGCTGCAGCCGTGCGCGCGCCAGAACGGTCGCACCGGCGGAAGGCCTTGTTGCCGACGACACTCATCCACCTGGGCGCGGTCGGCGGACGGGGCCGAACCGGCTCGTCCTGCGCGACACAACGATCAACCACAGGTTACGACCACTTTTCTCGCGCCGGACACCTTGGGGGACCCTCTACAGTTCGCCCCGCCCGGGAGGGCCAGCCCTCGTCCAAGACGATACCTGGTGCCGATTGCCGAAGGTGACGCTCCTGCCCAGGCAGATCGCCGGGATCGTCCCCGCTGGGTGTAGGAACAGCCCGCGATCGCGAGGTACGGCTCCTGAGATCGGGGGTCAGGTTCCACAGGTTCTGAGCCAGCGGTGGCCCGAGGTGCCCGCGATCCTCAGCGGACTGGCCGGGTGACGCCAGCCGCCGTTGCGTCGCTGTGCAGATGTTCGAGTGCGTCGAGCAGGATAGTGCGGCGATGCCAATCGAACCATCGACCGGTTTCTTTGCAAACTCGGTCGAGTTCGGTGAGTGCGGCGGTGGGCGGCAGGTCGTCGGGGCGGTCATAATAGGTGGTTACGGCACCGACGCAATGGCCGTCCGGCTGCAGTATCGGCTCGCTCTGCGCCGCGCGGGTGCCGTTGCGCAGGATTGCCTCGCAAAGCTCGCCGGTGAACAGGGGACTGGTTTCGACGTCGGTAACGATGACCGGCTGCTGGGTATGCTGGGCGTGGGTGCTCGCAGTGCCGGACTCCAGGTGGGTGAGACCGACGACGAGGTCGGTGTCGAGGCGGTGGTGGTGTTCGAGAGCGAGACCGCCGGCGAGCGGTTCGACGCTGTGTACGTGACCGCGTGGCGCCATGGTGACCGCGCAGGCGGCATCGAGCGCGGCGGACAGCAGGGCTGCGGGTGTCTGGGCTGCCGGGCGCAAGGTCATGACCGGCGCGGGATGGCGGGCTCGTCCTGGGAACCACGCCGGCCCCGTGGGTGCCCGCATGCTCTGGATGGCGGCAGCCAATGCTCTTACCGGGACGTTGTGGGCTTGGGAGGCTCGCTTCAGCAGGGTGAACGCTTCGACGTTGGACGGCAACTGGTAGCGATCACGCAGCACGGTGAGGACTTGGCCGATCAGGGCACGGTTGCGCAGATGTCTTACGTCCAGCCGTTCCGCTGCGAGCGAGCCCTGCTGATGGCCGAGCCGGCTGAGTGCGGCGGCGTGGGTACTGGCGATGACCAGTTCCCGGTCGGCTTGGCGCAGGACCCGGGCGATGAATTCATCACTTGTGACGAGCACTAGGGCGTGTCTGACAAAAGGTTTCGGCTGACGACTGGGATGCTCCGAGGTGTGTCGCGGTTTCAGTTGCTCTCGGATTCCCAGTGGGCGTTGA
>NZ_JBSGDR010000044.1:0-31432 GCF_053602455.1 Amycolatopsis sp. NPDC004378 | reverse complement strand
CCTGTGGGGGCCGCGCCCCCACGCCCCCGCCGGGGGGCGAGCCCCCCGGACCCCCCGCGTGTGGTCGGCCTGTGGGGTTCGTCACCACTTAAGCGGAGTGAACGGTCCGTTCGGATCTTCCGTATCTCCTGGTGAGGCTGGTTCCAGCCCGCGCCGTACGGCTACTGGAAGCTTCCTCTGGAGGCTGTCGTTGCGGCGGGCTTCTGTCGAATCTTTGCCGTGGGAGGTTTGCCGTGGTGCTCGGGGTGTCCTGGCCGGGGGACTTGTGACGGAAACCCGCTCGTGTGACGAATTGGCGTCGTACGTCACTGCTTGATCGACAAGTGTCCGCGAAAACCCGGCCGCAGTGCGGTTGTGGTCCACTGTGGACCGGTGGTCCGCCGCAGTGTCCACAGTAGATTCGCCGGGCCCGTTCGGCCGTTCGGAAGAGCGTGGGTCCACCCGGGTGCGGGTATTGCTCCATTGGCTACATTCCGTAGTTTTTCCGGGGATACGCCCTATTACGCATCGTCATCATCTTGTTATGTTGCGGCCATTTTCTGGCGGGAAACACGCGCTGCATGTGGCTGGAAATCCTTGTAACGATGCTGAGAGGGTCGCCGATACCTTGCCGTGTGAAGCCTCTGCTGGCTCCGCGTGAGACCCGAGTCGTGATGACGCTCCGAAATCACTTTCGGTGACGCTGCGTGCCCGCAGATCCAAACCCGATCCCTGATCCGGGAGGTCAGATGGAAGAGTCGGTGCGGCCGTCTTACACGGTGAGCCAGCCACCGCCGCACATCGACCTCCAGGCCATTCCCCGACCCGCCCAGCGGGACGAGCAGCCGGCCGAAGCGGCCGACACGCCGTCCCCGAGAGCCCTGCCGGCGGCCTGGGAGGCCCGATACAGAGCCTGGGTGATCGGCAGCGACGTCTTCATCACGCTGCTGGTGATCGCGATCAGCGCGTTCGTCATCGATCGCGTTGCCCCGCACGACATGCACGCCTTCGGCACGATGCTCGCCATCTTCGTCTCCCTGCCTGTCAGCCGGGCGTGGAGCCCGCGCGTGCTGGGGGAGGGCGCGGAGGAGTACCGCACCCTCGGCCGCGGCTTCATCACCGCCGCCGTCCTGGTCGCGCTGGGCGGGCTGCTGTTCGGTGCGCTCGAGGTCCAGGTCTGGGTGTTCATCGTCGTCCCGGCGATCGCGCTCGTCGCGTTCCCGCAGCGCTACCTGCTGCGCCAGGTGCTGCACCGCAAGCGCGCCAAGGGACTCTGCCTGCTGCCGGTGCTGGCGGCGGGCAGCCCGGATACCGTCGCCGACCTGATCGCGCGCACCAAGTCCGAGGTGCACGTCGGGTGGCGCGTCGAGGCGGCCTGCACATTCACCGGGCACGGCGCCGACCGCGACAGCGGCGAGATCGACGGTGTCCCGGTGGTCGGGAGGCTGGAGGAGCTTTCCCGGTACGTGCGCCGCGGCGGCTACCGCGTCGTCGCGATCACGGCCGACCAGTACTGGACGCCGAAGCGGCTGCAGCGGCTGGCCTGGGACATGGAGGGCACCGGCGCGGAGATGGTCGTGGCCCCCGTGCTGATGGAGGTCGCCGGGCCGCGGCTCAACGTCACCGGCGTGCTGGGGATGCCCCTGCTGCGCGTCACGGCACCGATGTTCACCGGCGGCCGCCGCGTGGTGAAGGAGATCGTGGACCGGGCGGGCTCGGCGCTGCTGCTGACCCTGATCTCCCCGCTGCTGCTGGTGATCGCGCTGGCGATCAAGCTGAACGACCGCGGCCCGGTGATCTACCGCCAGCGCCGCGTCGGCCGCGACGGCGCGACGTTCACGATGCTCAAGTTCCGCACGATGGTCACCAACGCCGACGAAATCCGGAAGACGCTCGAAGCGGACAACGAGGGTGCGGGCCCGTTGTTCAAGATGAAGCGCGATCCGCGGATCACCCGCGTGGGTGGTTTCCTGCGCCGGTATTCGCTCGACGAGGTGCCCCAGCTGTTCAACGTCGTCTCCGGGAAGATGTCGCTCGTCGGCCCGCGGCCGCCGCTGCCGGAGGAGACGGCCCAGTACGCGCCGGACGCCCGCCGCCGGCTCCTGGTGAAGCCGGGGCTGACCGGCCTGTGGCAGGTCAGCGGGCGCAGCGACCTGACGTGGGCCGAGAGCATCCGGCTCGACCTGCGCTACGTCGAGGACTGGTCGCTGGCCCTGGACCTGGTGATCCTCTGGAAGACCTTCCGCGCGGTCATGGGCGGGCAGGGCGCCTACTGACCCGTCCGGCCGCGCCGCGCACCACGGCCGCCGATCCCCACCGCGGGGGGTCGGCGGCCGTGTCCGTTCCGGGGCGGTGCCCGGTCGGGTGACGGTTCGTCGCGGCTCGTGCGCGCGTGTGATCCACGCAACTGATTGAACGCGAAATAGTTCAACGCTCAACCTGGTTGTGCGGGGTAACCGACCCAACGGAAGGAAGCCCAGCCCCATGACCACCTTTGCCGAGCAGACCGAAGGCCTCCAGGTCCCCGCGGACGTCCAGAACCTCCTCTTCCGCGAGGCGCGGACGGCCAACAGTTTCAGCTCCGAGCCGGTGACCGAGGAGCAGGTCCGCGCGATCTACGACCTCGTCAAGTGGGCCCCGACGTCGATGAACACCCAGCCGTTGCGCGCGCTGGTGCTCCGCACCGCCGAGGCGAAGGCCCGCCTGCTGCCGCACATGGCCCCGGGCAACCGGGACAAGACCGAAGCCGCCCCGCTGACCGTCGTGCTCGCCGCGGACGTCGACTTCCACGAGAACATCCCGCAGGTCTTCCCGCACGCCCCGCAGGTGAAGGACAACTTCTCCGACGAGCAGGGCCGCGTCGAGTTCTCCAAGCTGAACTCGCTGCTGCAGGTCGGCTACTTCATCATCGGCGTCCGCGCCGCGGGCCTGGCCGCCGGGCCGATGACCGGCTTCGACGCCGCCGGTGTCGACGACGAGTTCTTCGCGGACAAGAAGTGGCGCTCGCTGGTCGTCGTCAACGTCGGCAAGCCGGGCGAGAACCCGTGGTTCGACCGCCTGCCGCGGCTGGACTTCGACCAGGTCGTCGAGACCCTCTGACGTGATCGGGCGGGCCGTCTCCGGAACCGGGGGCGGCCCGTTCGGCGTTCCCGGACGCGCGGTGAGGCGCGCGCGGGCCGCCGACTAGCATCGAGCACGTCATCTTTGTCACTCCAGTTTGAGGAGCCGATCGTGTCCCAGTCGCCCCCCGTTTCCCCCGTGGCCGCCTCCCGCGTGGTGGTACCGGCGGGCACTACGGCGGGCGCGGCCGTCCGTGAAGCCGGGCTGCCGACCAAGGGCGCGGACACGATCGTCGTCGTGCGCGACGCCGACGGGAAGCTGCGCGACCTCGCCTGGGCGCCGGAAACCGACGCCGAGGTCGAACCGGTCGCCGCGAACACCGAAGACGGGCGCAGCGTCATCCGCCATTCGGCGGCGCACGTGCTCGCCCAGGCCGTGCAGCAGCAGTTCCCGGGCGCCAAGCTCGGCATCGGCCCGCCGGTGAAGGACGGCTTCTACTACGACTTCGCCGTCGACACCCCGTTCACCCCGGAGGACCTGCAGGCGCTCGAAAAGCGCATGAAGCAGATCGTCAAGGGCGCCCAGCAGTTCTCCCGCCGCGTTTTCGACTCCGTCGACGAGGCCAAGAAGGAACTGGCGGACGAGCCGTTCAAGCTCGAGCTGGTCGACCTCAAGTCCGAAGTGGACACCTCGGAGGTCATGGAGGTGGGCGAGGGCGAGCTCACCATCTACGACAACCTCGACCCGCGCACCAAGGAACGTGTCTGGAGTGACCTCTGCCGCGGTCCGCACGTGCCGACCACGAAGTTCATCCCGGCGTTCAAGCTGACCCGCGTCGCCGCGGCGTACTGGCGCGGCAGCGAGAAGAACCCGCAGCTGCAGCGGATCTACGGCACGGCGTGGGAGTCGGCGGAGGCGCAGGACGCGTACCTCGAGCGCATCGCCGAGGCCGAGCGCCGCGACCACCGCAAGCTCGGCGCCGAGCTGGACCTGTTCTCCTTCCCCGAAGAGATCGGTTCCGGCCTGCCGGTGTTCCACCCCAAGGGCGGCATCATCCGCCGCGAGCTGGAGAACTACTCGCGCCGCCGCCACGAGGAGGCCGGCTACGAGTTCGTGAACACCCCGCACATCAGCAAGGGCGAGCTGTTCCACACCTCCGGCCACCTGCCGTACTACGCGGACACGATGTTCCCGCCGGTGCAGTTCGACGAGGAGAACTACTACCTCAAGGCCATGAACTGCCCGATGCACAACCTGATCTTCCGCTCGCGCGGGCGGTCCTACCGCGAGCTGCCGCTGCGGCTGTTCGAGTTCGGCACCGTCTACCGCTACGAGAAGTCGGGTGTCGTGCACGGTCTCACCCGCGTCCGCGGGCTGACGATGGACGACTCGCACATCTACTGCACCAAGGAGCAGATGCCGGGCGAACTGCGCTCGCTGCTGAAGTTCGTCCTCGACCTGCTCGCCGACTACGGCCTCTCCGACTTCTACCTCGAGCTGTCCACCCGCGGCGACTCCGACAAGTTCATCGGCGAGGACTGGGAGTGGGAGGAGGCCACCGAGACGCTGCGGCAGGCCGCCGTCGACTCCGGCCTCGAGCTGGTCCCGGACCCGGGCGGCGCGGCGTTCTACGGCCCGAAGATCTCGGTGCAGGCCAAGGACGCGATCGGCCGCACCTGGCAGATGTCGACCATCCAGCTGGACTTCAACCAGAACAAGCGGTTCGAGCTCGAGTACACCGCGCCCGACGGCTCGCGCCAGCGCCCGGTGATGATCCACCGCGCGCTGTTCGGCTCCATCGAGCGGTTCTTCGGCGTGCTGACCGAGCACTACGCGGGCGCGTTCCCGGCGTGGCTCTCGCCGGTGCAGGTGGTCGGCATCCCGATCACCGCCGACCAGGTCGAGTACCTGCAGGACGTCGAGAAGGCGTTGCGCGCCAAGGGGATCCGCGCGGAGGTCGACGCCAGCGACGACCGCATGCAGAAGAAGATCCGCACGCACACCACGCAGAAGGTGCCCTTCATGCTGCTGGCCGGCGCGAAGGACGTCGAGGCGGGCGCGGTGTCGTTCCGCTTCCGCGACGGCGGCCAGATCAACGGCGTGCCGGTGGCCGACGCCGTCGAGGCCATCGCCGGCTGGATCGAGCGCCGCGAGAACGCGTCGCCGTCGGCCGAGGCGCTGGAGACGGTCGTTCGGTGAGCGACGGTCCCGAGCTCGTCGAGCAGCAGGGGATCGGGGTCCAGGACGCGTTCCGGCGCCTCTGGACCCCGCACCGGATGGCCTACATCAAGGGCCAGGACAAGCCGGACGACGACGAGGACGCCGGCTGCCCGTTCTGCCGCATCCCGTCGCTGGACGACAAGACGGGCCTGATCGTCGCGCGCGGCGAAGGCGTGTACGCGGTGCTGAACCTGTACCCGTACAACCCGGGGCACCTGATGGTCGTGCCCTACCGGCACGTCGCGGACTACACCGAGCTGACGGTCGAGGAGACGCGCGAGGTCGCGGAGTTCACCCAGCACGCGATGAAGGTGATCCGGGCGGTGTCCGGCGCGCACGGGTTCAACATCGGCCTGAACCAGGGCGTGATCGCGGGCGCGGGCATCGCGGCGCACCTGCACCAGCACCTGGTGCCGCGCTGGGGCGGCGACGCGAACTTCATGCCGGTCATCGGCCAGACGAAGGTTCTTCCCCAACTGCTCGGCGAGACGCGGGACCTGCTCGCCGACGCCTGGTGAACCCCTCGAACGCCGTAACCGTCAAACCGTAATTGAGTGTTCAACCGCGGGTATGATGGGGCTATGTCCGAAACCCGATGGCTCAGCGACGACGAGCAGCGCGTCTGGCGTGAGTTCAACGCGGCCACCCGCATGCTCAGCGCGCACCTCGAGGGCCAGCTGCAGCACGACTCGGGCATGCCGCACACGTACTACGAAGTCCTCGTGTCCCTTTCGGAGGCTCCCGGCCGCCGGCTGCGGATGAGCGAGCTCGCCGACGCGCGGCAGGCGTCGCGAAGCCGGCTCTCGCACGCCGTCGCACGGCTGGAGGCCAACGGCTGGGTGCGCCGCGAAGCCTGCCCGACCGACAAGCGCGGTGCCTGGGCCGTCCTCACGAAGGAAGGCTTCGCCGCGCTCGAGGCGGCCGCGCCGGGCCACGTCGAGGCCGTCCGGGAGAGCCTTTTCGACCCGCTGACGCCCGAGCAGGTCGCCGCGCTGGGCGAGATCAGCGCCGCGATCCGCGAGCGCCTTTCGCCGAAGTGCGCCGCCGCGCAGGCCGCCGAAGAGGCGCGGGAACACGAGGGCGAGCTCACCAAATCGGGCTGAGCCGGGGCGGCGCGTCGGGTTCGCCGAGGCGGGTGGATAGGCTGCATTCGCCCACCCGACCCTCGTAGCCAGGTGCCTCAGACGATCCGATGCTCAATATCTTCGCGCGTGCCTCCGTTTCCCGCGTCACCGATCCGATCGGCCAGGCGCTGGTCCGCGTCGGGCTGACCCCGAACGTGATGACCGTGCTCGGCACCGCCGGCGCCGTCGTCTGCGCCCTGGCCTTCTTCCCGAACGGCTACCTGCTCTGGGGCACCTTCACGGTGTGGGGCTTCGCCATGCTCGATCTCCTCGACGGCGCGATGGCCCGCGCCCGCGGCTACGGCACCCCGTTCGGCGCGGTGCTCGACGCGACCTGCGACAGACTGGTCGACGGCGCGCTGTTCGCCGCCATCGCCTGGTGGTGCTTCGTCGTCGACGACAACCACCCGGCCGCCGCCGCGGCCCTGCTGTGCCTGGTGCTCGCCCAGGTCATCTCCTACGTCAAGGCCCGCGCCGACGCCTCCGGCCTGCCGGTGGACGGTGGGCTCGTCGAACGCGCCGAGCGGCTGATCATCGCCCTGGTCGGCACCGGCCTGCACGGCTTCGGCATCCCGTACACCGTCGACGTCACGCTCTGGCTCCTGGCCGTCCTGTCGGTCATCACGCTGCTGCAGCGCTTCGCGGCGGTGGCGAAGGCGGCTCGCGAGGCCGCCGCGGGGGAGCAGCCGGCATGAGCAGGCTGTCGGATCGGCTCAGCGTCTTCGGCTACACGGCCGGGTGGAAGCTGGCCGGCTGGCTGCCCGCCGGGTTCGGCAGCACGGTCTTCTCGCTCGGCGCGGACCTCGCCGTCAAGCGTGACGGCGGGGGCGTGCGGCAGCTGCGCGCCAACCTCGCCCGCGTCGTGCCGCAGGCGGACGAGGTCGAGATGGACGAGCTGACGCGGCGCGCGATGCGCTCGTACGCCCGCTACTGGCACGAGACGTTCCGGCTGCCCTCGATGGACCACAAGGAGGTCAGCGGCAGGGTCGCGGCGTCGATCACCGGCGTCGAGAACCTCGACGCGGCGCTCGCCGACGGCAACGGCGCGGTGATGGCGCTGCCGCACAGCGGCAACTGGGACATCGCCGGCGTGTGGCTGGCCGACTACCTCGGCGGCTTCACGACCGTCGCCGAGCGGCTCAAGCCCGAGTCGCTCTACCGCCGGTTCGTCGAGTACCGCGAGTCGCTCGGCTTCGAGATCGTGCCGCTGACCGGCGACAGCTCGGCGATGCGCGTGCTGCTGAAGCGGCTGCGCGAGAACAAGGCCGTCTGCCTGGTCGGCGACCGCGACCTGACCAACAGCGGCATCCCGGTGAAGTTCTTCGGCGAGCAGGCGCGCTTTCCCGGCGGCCCGGCCCGGCTGGCCGCCACGACCGGCGCGGCCCTGATCCCGGCCGGCTGCTGGTTCACCGAGGACGGCTGGCAGATCCGGCTGCACCCGCGCATCCGCGTCACCGCGCGCGCCGAGGTCGCGGCCGCGACCCAGGCCCTGGCCGACGTCTTCGCCGGCGACATCGCCGCGCACCCCGCCGACTGGCACATGCTGCAGAAGTTCTGGCCCGCCGACCTCGACGCGGGCGAACGGGTCGGCCTGGAAGAAGCGAGCTGAGCCGTGGCCACGCGTCCGCTGCGGGTCGGGATCGTCTGCCCCTACTCGTTCGACGTGCCCGGCGGGGTCCAGGGGCACGTCATCGACCTGACGAAGGCGTTGCTGGCGCGCGGGCACAAGGTGTCCGTACTGGCGCCCGCCGACGACGACGCGGACCTGCCCGAGTTCGTCCACCCGGCGGGCAAGGCGCTCGGCATCCCGTACAACGGCTCGGTCGCGCGGCTGCAGTTCGGTCCGGTGTCCTACGCGCGGGTGCGCCGCTGGATCCGCGACGGCGACTTCGACGTCCTGCACCTGCACGAGCCCGCCGCGCCGAGCCTTTCGCTGCTGGCGCTGCTCATCGCGGACGGCCCGATCGTGGCGACGTTCCACACCGCGACCACGCGCTCGCGCACGCTGTCGGCGTTCCAGCCGGTGCTGCGGCCGCTGCTGGAGAAGATCACCGCGCGGATCGCCGTGTCCGCGCTGGCCCGCCGGGTCCAGGTGGAGCACGCGGGCGGCGACGCCGTGGAGATCCCGAACGGCGTCGACGTCGAGTTCTTCTCGTCCGCGACGCCGCTGCCGGGCTACCCGCGGGCGGGCGGGACGGTCGGGTTCGTCGGCCGGTTCGGCGAGCCGCGCAAGGGCATGGGTGTCCTGCTGGAGGCGCTGCGGCGGATCCTGCCGGAGTTCGAGGACCTGCGGCTCGTCGTGGTCGGCCGGGGCGACGAAGACCAGCTGCGCCGCGACGCCGGTCCCGGGCTGGCGCCGCACTTGGAGCTGCTGGGCCAGGCCGACGACGGCGTCAAAGCCCAGGCGCTGCGCAGTGTCGACGTCTACTGCGCGCCCAACACCGGCGGCGAGAGCTTCGGGATGATCCTCACCGAAGCGATGGCGGCGGGTACCCCGGTGCTGGCCAGCGACCTCGACTCCTTCCGGCGGGTCCTCGACGACGGCCGCGCCGGGCTGCTCGTCGAAACCGGTGACCCGGCGGCACTGGCGGACGGCCTGCGCGAGCTGCTCGGCGACCCGGCGCGCCGGGCGTCGCTGGCCG
The DNA here is from genome assembly GCF_053602455.1 of Amycolatopsis sp. NPDC004378. Taxonomy (NCBI): domain Bacteria; kingdom Bacillati; phylum Actinomycetota; class Actinomycetes; order Pseudonocardiales; family Pseudonocardiaceae; genus Amycolatopsis; species Amycolatopsis sp. NPDC004378. The sequence goes on along the minus strand of NZ_JBSGDR010000044.1, from coordinate 22,407 downwards.
CCGCGGCGGGGGAGCGCGTCACGATGTTCGACTGGACGGTGGTGGCCACCCAGGTGCTGCGGGTCTACGAGACGGCGATCGCCGCCGACCCCCGGCGCGTCGCGGCGCCGGAGCGGGAGCTCGCCCGGTGAGCGTGCTCGGCTGGCTGCTGCCCCTGGTGGCGCTGATCGTGGTGCTGGGCGGGCTGTTCCTGGTGGCGACGGCGAACCGGCTGGACCGGCTGCACGTCCGGATGGACGCCGGCTGGGCGGCCCTCGACGCGGCCCTGGCGCGCCGGGCGGTCGTGGCCCGGGCGGTCGCGGCGGTGCTCGGCGACACGGCGTTGCGGACGTCGGCCGAGCAGGCCGAAGCGGCACCGCGGGCGGACCGCGAGTCCGCGGAGAACGAGCTGACGCTGCAGCTGAGCCGCGCCGACCGGGCGGGCCTGCCGACCGAGCTGGCCGAGGAGCTGACTGACGCCGAGCACCGGGTGGTGATCGCCCGCCGCGTCCACAACGACGCCGTCCGCGACACCCTGCGCCTGCGCCGGCGGCGCAAGGTGCGCTACTTCAGGCTGGCGGGCACGGCGCCGCTGCCGGAGTACTTCGAGTTCGCCGAGCCGGAGGTCTGAGATGTGGTGGGTGGTGCTCGAGGAGCAGCGCGGCACGGGGAACAGCCGGAGCTGGTCGCTGTCGGAGACGTCCTCCCACGACGACCGGGCGACGGCCGAGGCCGAGGCGCTGCGGCTGGCCCGCGAGTACGAGCCCTTCCACCCGTGGTCGCCGAAGTCGCGGAAGGTCCTGCGGGGCGTGGGCGGGTACCTCGTGATCGTCGAGGGACAGACGTCGGCGTTCCACTTCCGGTTGAGCGTGCTCGAAGAAGTCTGAAACCGTTCGCCCGGCGGTGACGTCGTACCGGCGTGAGCGCGTGGTGGGGTGATCGTCGAAGAGCAGGTCGGCGCGCACCTGCCGGCCAAGCAGCACCGGCCGCCGCGGCCGTCGTCGCCGCAGGAGCGGCTCGTGGTGCGCGTGACCGACGGGTACCTGGTGCTGGTCAAGGGCAAGACCGATCTGTGGCCGTTTCGCGTGACGGTCGGCGAACAGGCCTGACAGACTGGGTGCATGAGTGAGACCTGCGACGTCGCCCACGGCACGGCGGCGGCCGACCCGGACGCGCGGACGCTGGTGGCGGTGTTCGCGTCGCCGGTTTCGCGGCACCTGCTGACGTTCGCGCGGGAGCTGGGCTACCAGGTCGCGCTGTACGAGCCCGATCCCGCGCGGGCCACCGACGGGCCCGACGGCGTCGAGGCGGACACCGCGATGCCGGCCCTGGACGGCTCGGCGGACGTCGTCGTCACCGACCACCACCGGCCCGAGCTCGGCGAGGTGCTCAAGGCCGCGCTGGCGGAGGAGCCGCGGTGGATCGGGGTGCTCGGCAACCCGCGTCACCCCGGGCCGCACGAGGCCGCGCTGCGGGGACTCGGCGTGGCGGAAGCGGACATCGCCCGGGTGCACCGGCCGGTCGGGCTCAACATCGGCTCGCGCACGCCGCCGGAGATCGCGGTGGCGACGCTGGCGGGCCTGCTGGCCGACCGCAACGGCCGTCCGGGCGGCTTCGACTTCTGACGCCGGTCGTGAGGGGGAACAGGGCCGGCACGCTGTCTCCCCTCACGAGCCCGGCGTCAGTGCACCGCCATCCCTTCCGGCATCGGCTCGAACCGCGCGTGGCGGCGGGTGAACGTCGCCGTGCCCGACGTCATCGAGCGCAGGTCGATCAGGTAGCGGACCAGCTCCGTCGCCGGGACCTCCGCCCGGATCACCGTCCGGCCGCCGTCGCCGGCTTCGGTGCCCAGCACCCGGCCGCGGCGTGAGGAAAGGTCGCCGAGCACCGTGCCGAGGTGCTCGTCGGGCAGCCGGATCGCCACCTCTTCCAGGGGTTCCAGCATCGTGATGTGCCCGCTGGCCGCGGCTTCCCGCAGCGCCAGCGCCCCGGCCGTCTGGAACGCCGCGTCCGACGAGTCCACGCTGTGCGCCTTGCCGTCGACCAGCGTCACCTTGACGTCGACCACCGGGTGCCCGTCGGCCAGCCCGCGCGCCAGCTGGGCCCGCACGCCCTTCTCGACGCTCGGGATGAACTGGTGCGGCACCGCACCGCCGACCACCTTGTCCACGAACTCGAACCCGCCGCCGCGCGGCAGCGGCTCGACCTCGATGTCGCACACGGCGAACTGGCCGTGCCCGCCGGACTGCTTGACGTGCCGGCCGTGGCCCTTGGCCGGCTTGGCGAACGTCGAGCGCAGGCTGATCTTCACCGGCTCGGTCTCGACGTCCGCCCCACCCGCGCGCAGCCGCGAGAGCACGACGTCGGCGTGGGCCTCACCCATGCACCACAGCACCAGCTGGCTGGTCTCGGCGTTGCGGTCGAGCCGCAGCGTCGGGTCGCCGGCGACCAGCCGGGACAGGTTGCGCGCCAACGTGTCTTCGTCGCTGCGGGTCTTCGCGACCACCGCCACCGGCAGCAGCGGCTCCGGCATCGCCCACGGTTCCATCAGCAACGGCTCGTCCGGCGACGAGACCGTGTCGCCGGTTTCCGCCGAGCCGACCTTCGTGAGCGCGCAGAGGTCACCCGCGACGCAGTACGGCACCTCCCGCAGGTTCGCGCCGAGCGGGGAGTAGAGGTGCGCGACGCGCTCGTCGGCGTCGTGGTCCTCGTGCCCGCGTTCGGCGAGGCCGTGCCCGGACACGTGCACCGGCCGCTCCGGGCGCAGCGTCCCGGAGAACACCCGGACGAGGGACACCCGGCCGACGTAGGAGTCGACGGCCGTCCGGACGACCTCCGCGGCGAGGGGTCCCGCGGGGTCGGCGGTGATGGCGGTGTGCGTCCCGCCGTCCGGCGTCGTGACGTCGGGCGGCTTGTGCTCGAGCGGCGACGGGAACGCGCGGACGATCCCGTCGAGCACCTCGGCCAGGCCGATCCCGCTGGTCGCGCACACCGGGATGACCGGGTGGAACGACCCGCGCGCGACGGCGGTCTCGAGGTCGGAGATGAGGGTGTCCTCGTTGATCTCCTCGCCGGCGAGGTACCGGTCCATCAGGGACTCGTCCTCGCTCTCGGCGATGATGCCTTCGATCAGCTCGTTGCGGGCCTCGGCCATCCGCTCGAGGTCGGCCGGGTCCGGCGCGCCGACCTTCGGCGGGTGCCCGGCGGAGTAGTCGAAGTACCGCTGGGTGATGAGCCCGACCAGGCCGTCGCCCGCGGGCAGGTACAGCGGCAGCACGCCGGCGCCGAACGCGGCCTGGCAGGCGGCGATCTCGGCCATGGCGTCGGCCCGGTGGTGGTCGAGCCGGGAGACGACGACCGCGCGCGGCATGCCCACCGCGGCGCACTCCTCCCACACCGCGACCGTCGCCGCGTCCACGCCCTCGGCGGCGCAGACGACGAACAACGCCGCGTCGGCCGCGCGGAGCCCGGCGCGCAGCTCCCCGACGAAGTCCGCGTACCCGGGGGTGTCGATCAGGTTGATCTTGTGGCCCTGGTGCAGCACCGGTGCCACCGAGAGGCCGACCGAACGCTGCTGGCGGACCGCCGCGGGGTCGTGGTCGCACACCGTCGTGCCCTCGACGACCGAGCCCGCGCGCGGCACCGTGCCGGACGCGGCGAGCAGGGCCTCGGTGAGGGTCGTCTTCCCGGAGCCGGACGGGCCGACGAGCACGACGTTGCGGACCTTCGCGGGGTCGTCCACAGCGACGGCGGCCCCGGTGTCGGCGTTCTTGGCTTGTTTGTCTGCCATGACGACTCCTCGGCGAACGGCTGGTGTACGGGATGTGTCCTCGATCACACACCCGCTACCCTGGTCACGGCAAGGCAGGGCTCCCGGGACCAGCCGAATGCCCGGGCGGGGGGAGCGGCATGGACGGGCGGGCGTTCTCCCGGGGGCCGGGAACGGTTCCGGCGCCGTGGCCGCCGCCCGCGGACTGGGCGCGGCTGCGCCGCCGGCTCAGCGGGCCGGTGGTCCGGCCGGGCGACGCCGGCTACCCCGAAGCCAAGCGGGGCTTCTTCACGATGTACGACGACCGGGAGCCGGCGGCCGTGGTCGGCGCCGCGTGCGTCGAAGACGTCCGGGAAGCCGTCGGTTTCGCCGCCCGCCACGGGCTGCCGGTCGCCGCCCGCGGCGGCGGGCACGGCTACCCCGGTTACTCCACAGTGGACGGCGGGATCGTGGTGGACCTGAGCCGGTTTTCGGGCGCTGTCCTGCGCGCGGACGGCCGTGCCGTGGTCGGGGCGGGTGCCCGGCTGGGGCCGGTCTCGACGACGCTGGCCGCGGCGGGCCGGGTGCTCCCGGCGGGTGTCTGCGGCGCCGTCGGGATCGCCGGGCTCACCCTCGGCGGCGGGATCGGCGTGCTCGACCGCAAGTACGGGCTGACGTGCGACCTGCTCGAATCGGCGCGGATCGTCACCGCCGACGGCGAGGTGCGCACGGTGTCCGAGGCGGCCGGGGCCGACCTGTTCTGGGCGCTGCGCGGCGGCGGTGGCGGGAACTTCGGGATCGTCACCGGGTTCACCTTCCGGACGGTGCGGGCCGCCGACGTCGCCACCTATTTCCTGGCGTTCCCGGTGGCCGCGCAGGCGGCGCTGCTCGGCGCTTGGCAGGAGTGGCTGCCCGGGATGCCCGACGAGCTGTGGTCGGCGATCGACCTCGCGGCCGGCCACGCCTGGGTCAACGGCACCTTCCTCGGTCCCGAGACCAGGCTGGACGCCCTGCTCGACGACCTCGTCCGGCGGGTCGGCACCGCACCGGCCGAGCGGCGCCGGCGGGTGCGGGACCACCTGAGCGCGATGCGGTCCTTCGACGTCCGGGCCTCCCGGCCGCCCGCCCGGGAGGCCTACGCCGGGACTTCGCGGATGCTGACGCGGCCGGTCGCCGACCCGGCCGCGGTGGTGGCGGTGCTGACCCGCGACCCGGCGGTCACCACGCTCGTCGACTCCGGCGGCGGGGCCATCGCGCGCGTCGGCGCCCGCGACACGGCGTTCCCGCACCGGCGGGCGCTGGCGAGCTTCCAGTTCTTACGCGACGCGGGCCCGGCGGACGGCGGCGAAGCCGGAGCACGGCGTTCGTTGGCGGCCGTGCGGGACGCGCTCGGGCCGGAATTCGGCACGACCGGGTACGTCAACTACCTCGATCCCGAAATGCCGGATTGGGCCGAAGCTTATTACGGAGAGAATCTGCCGCGGCTGCGCGATGTCGCCCGGAAGTATGACGATCGAGGAATTTTCGCCTTCCCGCAAGGACTTTCCGTACCCCCCTCGACTGTCCACATCGGAAAGACTTAGACTGCGCGGAATTTCCGGCAGAGAGGCAGCGCGTGCTCGATCTGGCATTCTCCACAGAGGACCTGGCGCACACCCGCTTCGCGTTCTCCCCGGCGTGGGAGATCGTGGCGAGCGTCCGCGTCCTCAACCAGCCCGGGGAACACGCCCTGCACCTGCCGTGGGTCAAGCGCGCCACCGCGGCGCTCGACGAGGCCGGGCTGGACATCGGCCTGCTGCGCGAGCTCGTCCCGCTCCGGCACCTGCCCGGCTTCCTCGCCGGCACGCCGAAGACCCCCCTGCCCGTCCTGGCCGAAGAGCTCGCCGACCTGCGGGACGTGCCCGCCCGCGTCGTGCGGCGCGAGCTGGACGCGATGGCCGGGCCGCGCACACCGGCGCTGAACCGCTTCCACCGCGACCCCGAAGCCGGGCTCGACCGGCTCGCGGCGCTGATGGAGCGGTACTGGGACCTCGTGCTGGCGCCCGACTGGCCGCGGATCCGCGCGCTGCTCGAGGCCGACGTGCTGCACCGGTCGCGGCTGCTGGCCGAGGGCGGGGCCGCCGAGCTGTTCAACGACCTCACGCCGCTGGTCCGCTGGCAGGGCGGCACGCTCACGGTGGCGCACCGGCACCTGCACGCGGCCGTGCCGCTCGACGGGCGCGGCCTGGTCCTGGTGCCCTCGGCGTTCGTCTGGCCGCGGGTGTTCTCCAAGACCGACCCGCGCTGGCAGCCGGTGCTGCGCTACCCGCCGCGCGGGATCGCGACGCTGTGGGAGACCGGCACGGCCACCGCGCCCGGCGCACTGGCCGCCGTGGTGGGCCGCGGCCGGGCGATGCTGCTGACCGAGCTGACCGCGCCGGCGTCGACCGCCGAGCTGGCGCGCCGGACCCGGCTGAGCGCGGGCGCGGTGTCCCAGCACCTCGGCGCGCTGAAGGCTGCGGGCCTGGTCAGCGGGCACCGTGCCGGACGTCACGTGCTCTACGCGCGCACCAGGGCCGCGGAAGTGCTGGTCGCGGGCGTGCCGGAAGTGGACTCCTGAGATAGCCGCGTACTGGCCTGCGTGAAGGGTCCACCGTCGACCTACGCTCGGAGACGTACCCCCCGATTTCGTGTCGAAAGGCCTCGTCGTGTCCGAGCAGCAGACCACTCCCAGTGGCACCGTCCAGTCCGTCACCGGCACCGCCAAGGTGAAGCGCGGCATGGCCGAGATGCTCAAGGGCGGCGTGATCATGGACGTGGTCACCGCCGAGCAGGCCAAGATCGCCGAAGACGCCGGCGCGGTCGCGGTCATGGCGCTGGAGCGCGTGCCCGCGGACATCCGCGCCCAGGGCGGCGTCGCGCGGATGAGCGACCCCGACCTGATCGACGGCATCATCGAGACCGTCTCGATCCCGGTGATGGCGAAGGCCCGCATCGGCCACTTCGTCGAGGCGCAGGTCCTGCAGTCCCTCGGCGTCGACTACATCGACGAGTCCGAGGTGCTCACCCCGGCCGACTACGCCAACCACATCGACAAGTGGGCGTTCACGGTGCCCTTCGTCTGCGGCGCGACCAACCTCGGCGAGGCCCTGCGCCGGATCACCGAGGGCGCGGCGATGATCCGCTCCAAGGGCGAGGCCGGCACCGGCGACGTCTCCAACGCCACCACGCACATGCGGCAGATCCGCGCCGAAATCCGGAAGCTGTCCTCGCTGCCGGAGGACGAGCTGTTCGTCGCCGCCAAGGAGCTGCAGGCGCCGTACGAGCTCGTGAAGGAGGTGGCGCAGAACGGCAAGCTGCCGGTGGTGCTGTTCACCGCGGGCGGCATCGCCACCCCGGCCGACGCGGCGATGATGATGCAGCTCGGCGCCGAAGGCGTGTTCGTCGGCTCCGGCATCTTCAAGTCCGGCAACCCGGCCCAGCGCGCCGAGGCGATCGTCAAGGCCACGACGTTCTACGACGACCCGGACGTGCTGGCCAAGGTCTCGCGCGGCCTGGGCGAGGCCATGGTCGGCATCAACGTCGAGGAGCTCCCGGAGCCGCACCGCCTCGCCGAGCGCGGCTGGTGACTTCCTAGACGTACTCGGAGATCTCGACGCCGTAGGTACCCGGTTCGAGGGCTTCGAAGATGTGCGCGACGTCCCCGGGGTAGCAGATGTAGTCGCCGGGGAAGAGCTCTTCCGGGTCGTCCATGACGCCCACGCGCGCCCGGCCCGCACACAGCACGATGTGCTCGACCACTCCGGTCATGTGCGGGTCGGAGCGCCGCGGCGTGCCCGGCTCGCCGCGCACCACGTAGATGTCGCGGCGGGCGCCGGTCGGGCACGCCGACAGCAGCGTGCAGGCGTAGTCGGCGTGTTCGGCGAACACCGTCGGGCCCTTGCCCGCGCGGACGACGCGGACCTTCGGCCGTTCCGGCTCGACCAGCCGCGAGAACGGCACGTCGAGGGCGACGCCGAGCGCCCACAGGGTCTCGACGCTCGGGTTGCCGGTGCCCGACTCGAGCTGGGACAGCGTCGACTTGGCCAGGCCGGCGCGGCGCGCGACCTCGGTCAGGGACAAGCCCGCGCGCGTGCGTTCGCGGCGCAGCGAAGCCGCGATGATCTCCAGCGGTGCGCCCGTCGGTTCCTGCGCCATGCCGTTCGCTCCATCAGTCGTTCTGTTCGCCTTGACGAACGCGGGGCCTTGTGTTCACCATAGAACACATGCGTTCGATATGGCGAACACTCGATCGGGGTCTCGCCCGCGACATCGGCCTGGTCTGCCTCGCCGATTGTCTCGTGGGGGTGTCCTACGGTGCCATCGCGGTGAGCTCGGGCTTCCCGCTGTGGCTGCCGATGCTGATGTCGGTGCTGGTCTTCGCCGGCGCGTCGCAGTTCATGTTCATCGGGATCGTCGCCGCGGGCGGCAACCCGTTCGCGGCCGTCCTGGCCGGCCTGCTGGCCAACGCGCGGCACCTGCCCTTCGGCTTCACCATCGGCGACGTCCTGGGCAAGCGGTGGCCCGCGCGGCTGGCCGGCAGCCACCTGATGATCGACGAGTCGGTCGCGTTCGCGCTGGCCCAGCGCGAGGCCCACCACCGGCGCGCGGCGTACTGGGCCTGCGGGATCGGCCTGTTCGTCTGCTGGAACCTCGGCGTCGTCGCGGGCGCGTTCGCCGGGACGGCCATCAGCGACACCGACGTGTTCGGCCTGGACGCCGCCTTCCCGGCGGTGCTGCTGGCGCTGGTGCTGCCCTCGCTGCGCGACCGCGCGGCGCGGCTGCCGGTGCTGGCCGGCGTGGTGGTCGCCCTGGCGACGACGCCGTTCCTGCCGGCCGGGCTGCCCGTGCTGCTCGCGCTGGCGGGCGTGGTGGCCGGCGTCGCGGCGAAGGAGCCCGAAATGCAGGAGGCGAGCTGATGGACGGCGTGGACCTGCTGGTCGGCACGGCGGTGCTGGCCCTGGGGACGTTCGCGTTCCGGTTCGCCGGGCCGGTGCTGCGCAGCCGGGTGAAACTGTCGCCCCGCGCGGAGCGTTTGATGGCCCTGGCCGCGGTGGTGCTGCTGGCCGCGCTGGTGGCGGTCAGCGCGTTGACGGAGGGGCACGGGTTCGCGGGCTTCGCGCGGCCGGCGGGGGTGCTGGTCGCGGGGGTGCTGGCGTGGCGGAAGGCGCCGTTCGTGCTGGTGGTCGTGGCGGCCGCGGCCACGGCGGCGCTGCTGAGGCTGGCCGGGATCCCCTGAGCCGCGCGGCTGACCTGCCGTTAAGGCCGGGAGTGCGGGCGTCTAGGCTGGTGGGAAGGTCTTTCGGGAGGTCGGGTGTCGTCGGAGCCGGTCGTCGGTGTGCTCGCCATGCAGGGTGCCGTGCGCGAGCACGTCGCGATGCTGGCCGAAGCGGGCGCGCGGGCGGTGCCGGTCCGCCGCGCCGCGGAGCTGTCCGAAGTGGACGGTCTGGTGCTGCCCGGCGGCGAGTCGACCACCATGTCGCGGCTGCTGGAGAGCTTCGAGCTGCTGGAGCCGCTGCGCGCGCGGATCGCCGAGGGCATGCCCGCCTTCGGCTCGTGCGCCGGGATGATCCTGCTGGCCCGGCAGACCCTCGACGGGCGGCCGGACCAGCAGCAGCTCGGCGGGCTCGACGTCGTCGTGCGGCGCAACGCCTTCGGCAGGCAGGTCGACTCCTTCGAGGCGGACCTCGACTTCGCCGAGGTGGACGGCGGGCCGGTGCGCGCGGTGTTCATCCGGGCCCCGTGGGTCGAGAAGGCCGGTGCCGGGGTCGAGGTGCTGGCCTCGGTCAGCGGCGTGCCCGGCGTGGACGACGACACCGCTAGGATCGTCGCGGTCCGGCAGGGGGCGGTGCTGGCGACCGCGTTCCACCCGGAACTGACGCCCGACGTGCGGGTGCACCGGCTGTTCGTCGACCTCGTGCGGAAGGCAGCCTGAGACGCGGTGCCCGGCCGGGGTACGGAACAGATGGAGGAGAGATGAGCGGCCACTCCAAGTGGGCCACCACGAAGCACAAGAAGGCCAACCTCGACGCGAAGCGCGGCAAGCTCTTCGCGCGGTTGATCAAGAACATCGAGGTGGCCGCCCGCACGGGCACCGGTGGTGGCGACCCGGACGGCAACCCGACGCTCTACGACGCCATCCAGAAGGCCAAGAAGAACTCGGTCCCGCAGGACAACATCGAGCGCGCCCGCAAGCGCGGCGCCGGTGAAGAGGCGGGCGGCGCCGACTGGCAGAACATCACGTACGAGGGCTACGGCCCCAACGGCGTGGCGGTGCTGATCGAGTGCCTGACCGACAACAAGAACCGCGCCGCGATGGAGGTCCGCACCGCGCTCACCCGCAACGGCGGCTCCCTCGCCGACCCGGGCTCGGTCGCGTACATGTTCACCCGCAAGGGCGTCGTGATCATGCCGAAGGGCGACGCGACGGAGGACGACGTCCTCATGGCGGTCCTCGACGCGGGCGCGGAAGAGGTCAACGACCTCGACGAGAGCTTCGAGATCGTCTCCGAGGGCGGCGACCTGGTCCCGGTGCGCAAGGCACTGCAGGAGGCGGGCTTCGAGTACGAGTCGGCCGAGCTGACGTTCCTCCCGTCGGTGAGCGTCCCCCTCGACGCGGACGGCGCGAAGAAGGTCTTCAAGCTGATCGACGCCCTCGAGGACTGCGACGACGTGCAGAACGTCTACGCCAACTTCGACGTTTCGGACGAGGTGCTCGCCGAGGTCGGCTGAGGTCGGGCTTTGTGCGTTGGAGGCCGCCAGGGGACTCTGTGTCCTTGGGCGGCCTTCGCGCTGTCGGGCGGCGGGGAACGTCTACGCACAGTGTGGCACTCCACGTTTCGGACGAGGTGCTCGCCGAGGTCGGCTGAGTTTTTCCTTGCCCCGCACGGAATCGCGGCCCGGGTCGGAAACTTTCCGGCCCGGGCCCTGTGTTCTCCCCGGATCGTCAGGCAGAATGTGCGCCGTGACCTCGACGACCCCCGCCGCCTCCGCCGATCTCGCCGCCGAACTGACGCCCGACGAACAGCGTCTGGTCGAATGGATCGAGGGGCAGGCGAAGGAACGCGGCAACGCGGTCATCACCGTCGCACCCGACGACGAGGGCGCCGGCTACTGCTTCACCGCGTGCGCGTGGGCGCTGCACAACGTGCCCGAGGCGGTCGTCGTCGGGCTGCCCGACCAGATGGGCCAGGTGCTGCTCGACGCGTACGTCGACCGCGCGGCCAACGGTGAGATCTTCGAGGTCGGAAAGCGCTACGACGACTTCTTCGACGGGGTCCCGGTCGTCCTCGAGCGCGTCAACAAGGGGCACTACCCCGAGTACTTCGGCTCGGCGTTCCTCATCTACCCGGACGGTGACTTCCCGGCGCTGCAGCTGATCGTCGCGACGCCGGAGGGCAAGTTCCCGTGGCACCCGGACGCGCCCGAGGGCTTCGCGCAGTGGCAGCCCGTGCTGACCGGCAGCGGTGACCCGGAGAGCTGGACGCCGGGCGTCGACGGCCCCTAGAACGCCCGCAGGTCGGCCGCCGCCTCCGGGTAACGCGCAGCCAGCTCCGAAGCCGGGGCGAACTCGATGCAGTCGTCCGTGTAGGGCGGCACCACGACGGTCCCCAGCAGGCTCCACGCACCGCGCGTGACCGTCGCCTGCCAGGTCCCGGCCGGCACGACGACCTGCGGCCGCTGGCCGGCGGCGACGTCGGTGCCGAGCACGGGCCGCTCGACCGAACCGTCCGGGTGCAGCAGGAGCATCGCCGCGGGCGCGCCCGCGTGGTGGACCCAGACCTCGACGCGGTCCAGCCGGTGCGGCGCGGAGAACTCCGGCGCGACGAGCAGGTAGTAGATCGCGGACCCGGCGGGGGAGCGCCAGCTCTGCGCCCACCGCCCGCCCTCGACGGGCAGGGGCTCGAGCCCCAGGTGGGTGACGAAATCGGCGGGCTCCGGCATGTCACCCATCCTGCCGCAGACGCGCCCAGTAGCCTCGTAGCTCGAACTGATGTTCGCGGCGAGAGGGAGAACGGGTGCGGGTGCTCGGGGTCGACCCCGGTCTGACCAGGTGCGGCCTGGGGGTGGTCGACGGCGGCAAGGGCCGCGCCGTCCGCTGCGTCGCCGTCGACGTGGTGCGCACGCCCGCCGACGCCGACCTGGCGCACCGGCTGCTCGGCATCTCCGACGAGGTCGAGCGCTGGATGGACAGGTACCAGCCGCAGGCCGTCGCGGTCGAACGCGTCTTCGCCCAGCACAACGTCCGGACCGCGATGGGCACCGCGCAGGCCGGTGGCGTCGTCGCACTGGCCGCCGCGCGGCGGGGCCTGCCGGTCGTCTTCCACACGCCCAGCGAGGTGAAGGCCGCGGTCAGCGGGTCGGGCCGGGCGGACAAGGCGCAGGTCACCGCCATGGTGATGCGCCTGCTCAACCTCGAGGTCGCGCCGCACCCCGCCGACGCCGCGGACGCCCTCGCCCTGGCCATCTGCCACCTCTGGCGCGAGCCGATGCGGGCCCGGCTCGCCGAGGCCGAAGCCCGCGCGGCCGAGATGGCCCGCACCCACAAAGCCCGCCTCGCCGCCGCGGCGAAACAGGCGAAGAAACCAGGAGCAGCGCGATGATCTCGTCGGTACGCGGAGAAGTCCTTTCGGTCGGCCTGGACCACGTCGTGGTCGAGGTCGGCGGGGTCGGCTTCGCCGTGCAGGCCACCCCGGCGACGCTGGCCACCCTGCGCCGCGGCGAGGAAACCCGGCTGCACACCGCGCTCGTCGTCCGCGAAGACTCGCTGACCCTCTTCGGGTTCGCCGACGTCGACGCGCGCGAGCTGTTCGGGTTGCTGCAGACGGTGTCCGGCATCGGGCCGCGGCTCGCGCTGGCCACCCTCGCCGTGCTGGACCCCGACAAGCTGCGGGCCGCACTGGTCGAAGGCAACATCACCGTGCTCACCTCGGTGCCCGGCATCGGCCGCAAGGGCGCCGAGCGGCTCACCCTCGAACTGCGGGACAAGGTCACCGCGCTCGGCGGCACGGGCGACGTCCCTGCCGTCACCGCGCCGGGCGCGCTGCGCTCCGAAGTCGTCGAGGCGCTGGCCGGGCTCGGGTTCCCGGCCAAGCAGGCCGAGCAGGCCGTGGACAAGGTCCTCGCCGACGGTGACGGCCACACGACGTCCAGTGTGCTGCGTGCCGCGCTGGCCACCCTCGGCCGGAAGCGGTAGGGCGCGGCATGGAGTATGACGCCGTGAGCGAGGACGAGGACGAAGCCCTCTCGGCGTGGGCGCAGAGCGGCGACCGCGACGTCGAGGGCACGCTGCGGCCCCGCAAGCTCGACGAGTTCGTCGGCCAGCCGCGCGTGCGGGAGCAGCTCGAGCTGGTGCTGGAGAGCGCGCGCCGCCGCGGCGTGCCGCCCGACCACGTGCTGCTGTCCGGCCCGCCCGGGCTGGGCAAGACGTCGATGGCGATGATCGTGGCGGCCGAGCTGGGCGCGGCCATCCGGATCACCTCCGGTCCCGCGCTGGAACGGGCGGGCGACCTCGCCGCGATGCTGTCCAACCTGGCCCCCGGCGACGTCCTGTTCATCGACGAGATCCACCGCATCGCGCGCCCCGCCGAGGAGATGCTGTACCTCGCGATGGAGGACTTCCGGGTCGACGTCGTGGTCGGCAAGGGCCCGGGCGCCACCAGCATCCCGCTGGAGATCGCGCCGTTCACGCTGGTCGGGGCCACCACGCGGTCCGGCTCGCTGACCGGCCCGCTGCGCGACCGGTTCGGCTTCACCGGCCAGATGGAGTTCTACACCGACGCCGAGCTCGAACTGGTCGTCCGCCGCGCGGCCACGATCCTCGACATCCCGATCGACCGCGACGGCTGCCAGGAGATCGCCGGCCGGTCGCGGGGGACACCCCGGATCGCGAACCGGCTGCTGCGCCGCGTCCGCGACTACGCCGAGGTCCGCGCCGACGGCAAGGTGACCCTCGAGGTCGCGCGCGCCGCGCTGGCCGTCTACGACGTCGACGAGCTGGGGCTGGACCGGCTCGACCGGGCCGTGCTCACCGCGCTGACCAGGTCGTTCGGTGGCGGACCGGTCGGCATCTCGACGCTGGCGGTCGCCGTGGGGGAGGAGGCGACCACCGTGGAAGAGGTGTGTGAGCCCTACCTCGTCCGCGCCGGTATGCTCGCCCGCACCCCGCGCGGGCGCGTCGCTACCGCGGCCGCGTGGGAACACCTCGGCTTGGTGCCGCCCGCGGACCTCCCGGGGCGCCCGGACCAGGGCGGGCCGTCGCTGTTCGACGAGGACTGAGCGGCTCGTACCGGCGGGTGGGTGCTGGCGTCCGCGCTGGTACCTGGCACACTTGACAGGAGCACATACCCAAGAACCGGGCATTTCGGCATGGTGCCGTGTCCGTCGAACGGAGAATCATGCAAAGTCTATTGCTGCCCCTGCTCCTCGTGCTCGTCCTCGCCGTCCCGCTGGTGATGAGTACGCGCAAGCAGAAGAAGCAGCAGGCGGCGCAGCAGGACCTGCAGAACAGCCTGGCGGCCGGTGACCGCGTCATGACCACCTCGGGCCTCTACGGCACCGTGGCCGACGCCTCCGGCGACACCACGATCGACATCGAGATCGCGCCGGGCGTCGTCACCACCTGGCTGCGGCTCGCGGTCCGCGAGAAGGTCGAGCCGGTCGTCGAGACCGACGAGGACGCCGCCGACGAGGTGGAGGCCCCCGCCGAGGAGTCGATCATCGAGTCGGGCGCCGGCATCAAGGACGACGAGCCGCAGACCACCGCTCAGGTGGCGCCGCCGCTGGAGCACGGCAAGAAGTAGCCCGCGGATCCTCCCGGGCGCGCGCGAAAGCCCCGACGAAAGTCGGTGTGGCCTGCAACGCCGGGCTCACGCAGCACCGAGTAGTGTCTCGGTGCTGCGTGCGTGTCCGCCGTCATACCCGTGCCCGGGAGTGAATCGCACACAGACCTGGCCCCGGTAACCCTCCGGGGCGGGCACCGCATCGTTGGGGCAACCCAGTCCGAGGAGACCGAAGCACCGTGGCATCATCGGCCGGGCATCTCCGCCCGGGACGCTATCTCGCCTTCTTCGCCCTGATCGTGATCGCGCTGTACGCGCTGGTGTTCCTCACCGGCAACCACAAGCCGACCCCGAAGCTGGGCATCGACCTGCAGGGCGGCACCCGGGTCACGCTCACCGCCCGCACCCCCGACGGCGGTCAGCCGACCCGTGACTCCCTGAACCAGGCGCGCCAGATCATCGAGCGGCGCGTGAACGGGATCGGCGTCGGCGGCACCGAGGTCCTCCTCGACGGCAACAACGTCGTCATCACCGTCCCCGGCGAGCAGGGCGACCAGGCGAAGAACCTCGGCAAGACCGCGAAGCTGGGCTTCCGGAAGGTCGTCGCCAACGCGACGCAGCCGGTCGTGCCGCCGCAGCCGTCGGCGCCCCCCGCCACGAACACGCCGACGTCCGGTGCCCCGAGCAAGCCGGCCACGCCGTCCTCCGGCGCGCCCTCGGCGACGTCCGGCGCCCCGACGGCCACCAAGAGCGGGGGCGGCGGCGCTCCGGGCGCCGCGCCCGCGCAGCAGCAGAGCACCTCGCCGGCCCCGCCGAGCTCCAGCACGCCGCCGCCGGCGTCGAGCCAGGCCCCCGCGCCCGCGGACGGTTCCGTCGACGCGGACACGGCGAAGGAGATCCAGGCCGCGAAGGCGCTCCGCCAGAACAAGGCCCTCATCGGCGCCGACGGCCAGCCGAACCAGGAGCTCGTCGCCAAGGCGATGGCCGCGCTCACCTGCGCGCCGAACGCCAAGGACCCGCTGGAAGGCAACGACGACCCGAAGCTGCCGCTGGTCGCCTGCGGTGACCACGACACGTACAAGTACCTGCTGGAGCCGGAGTTCCTGCCGGGCACCGAGATCGCCGACTCGACCTCGGGCTACGACCAGCAGCGCGGCCAGTGGGTGGTGAACCTCAGCTTCAAGAGCGAGGGCACCAAGATCTGGGCGGACTTCACCTCGAAGAACACCGGCCAGCAGGCCGCCTTCGTCCTCGACACGCAGGTCGTGTCCGCGCCGAACATCCAGGTCGCGATCCTGGACGGCAACACCCAGATCACCGGCAAGTTCACGCAGTCCGAGGCGAAGGACCTCTCGGACATCCTCAAGTACGGCTCGCTGCCGCTGTCGTTCGCGTCTTCGGACGCGACCACGGTGTCGGCCACGCTCGGCCTCGCCTCGCTGCAGGCCGGCCTCATCGCCGGCGGCATCGGCCTGCTGGTGGTGTTCATCTACTGCCTGTTCTACTACCGACTGCTCGGCGTGCTCACCATCCTGTCGCTGGCCCTGTCCGGCGCGCTGGTGTTCGCGGTGCTCGTCCTGCTCGGCCGCTGGATCGGCTACACGCTCGACCTGGCGGGCATCGCCGGCCTGATCATCGCCATCGGCATCACGGCGGACTCGTTCGTCATCTACTTCGAACGACTGAAGGACGAGATCCGGGAAGGGCGGACCTTCCGGTCCGCGGTGCCCCGGGGCTGGGTCCGCGCCCGGCGGACGATCCTGGCGTCGGACGGGGTCAGCTTCCTGGCCGCCGCGATCCTGTACGTCATCGCGGTCGGCGACGTCCAGGGCTTCGCGTTCACCCTCGGCATGTCCACGGTGCTCGACCTCGTCGTCGTGTACCTGGTGACGCACCCGCTGGTGGCCATGGTGTCCACGTCGAAGTCGAAGTTCCTGTCCAACCCGAGGAACCTGGGCCTCGGCGCCGTGCAGCAAGTGGGTTCGCAGCGTAAGAAGTCGACCTCGGTCGGCCGCGCGAACGTGAAGGAGGCCTGACGTGGGGGTCGAAGAACTGGGCACGGACGCCGACGGCGACAGCAAGGTCGCGGCGAAGCCCGGCAAGAAGGAAAGCATCTTCCACCGGCTCTACGTCGGCACCGGCGCGTTCGACGTCGTGGGCAAGCGCAAGCGCTGGTACATCTTCTTCGCCGCGCTGGTGCTCGTGTGCCTCGCGTCGATGGTCTTCCGCGGCTTCAACATCGGCATCGAGTTCGAGGGCGGCACGCAGATCCAGATGCCGGCCAACGGCATCCACGGCGTGATCACCGAGGACCAGGCGAAGGCGTCGTTCCAGAAGGCGCTCGGCCGCCCGGCGGCCGAGACGCAGAAGGTCGGCACCGGCAACGCGTCGACCATCCAGATCCGGACCGACACGCTGGACGCGGCCGAGGTCGCGAAGGTCAAGCAGGGCCTGTTCACCGACCTGGGCCCCAAGGGCAGCAACGGCCAGCCGAGCGTGCAGGCGATCTCCGACAGCGCGGTGAGCGCGTCGTGGGGTGGCGAGATCTCGCAGAAGGCGCTGATCGCGCTGGCGGTGTTCCTCGTCGCGGTGGTCATCTTCCTGGCGATCTACTTCGACCCGCGGATGGCCGTGGCGGCGCTGATCTCGCTGCTGCACGACATCCTGGTCACGGCCGGGGTGTACTCGCTGGTCGGCTTCGAGGTCACCCCGGCGACCGTGATCGGCCTGCTGACGATCCTCGGCTTCTCGCTGTACGACACGGTGGTGGTGTTCGACAAGGTCCGCGAGAACACGCGCGGCCTGCTCGGCCTGACCCGCCGCACGTACGCCGAAGCGGCGAACCTGGCGCTGAACCAGACCCTGATGCGGTCGTTCAACACCGCGTTCATCGCGCTGCTGCCGATCCTCGGCCTGCTGATCGTCGGGTACCTCCTGCTCGGCTCCGGCACGCTGCAGGACCTGGCGCTGGTGCAGCTGACCGGCACCCTGGTCGGCGTGCTCTCGTCGGTCGCGCTGGCGACGCCGCTGCTGGTCGACTTCAAGATGCGCGACCCGAAGTACAAGCAGCAGGCCGAGCGCGTCCGCCAGCGTCGCCTCAACCAGGAGCGCAAGGCGGCCGGCGGTGAGGACTTCGACGCCTCGGACGACGACGCCCTGGCCAAGGAACTGCGCAAGGAACGGGCGTACGCGGCCGCGGCCAGCGTCCCGGCCCGGATCCAGAAGCAGCGTCCGCAGGGCAAGCCGTCGACCAAGCGGAAGCGCTGACGTGCAGCTGGACGACGCCCTCGGCCTGATCGCCGAGGTGCCGGACTTTCCCGAGCCCGGCGTGCTGTTCCGCGACCTGAGCCCGCTGTTCGCGGACGCGGGCGCGTTCAAAGCGGTGACCGACGCGCTGGCGGGCACCCTCGGCGAAGACGTCGAGGCGCTCGCCGGCGTGGAGGCCCGCGGGTTCCTCCTCGCCGCGGCCGTCGGGTACGCCCGCGGCCTCGGCGTGGTGCTGGTCCGCAAGCCCGGCAAGCTCCCGCAGGTGGCGGGCCGGGTGGACTACGCGCTGGAGTACGGCACGGCGACCGTCGAGCTCCCGGCGGGCGTGGTCCGGCCGGGCCAGCGCATCGCCATCCTCGACGACGTCCTCGCCACGGGCGGCACGGTCGCGGCCACGGGCAAGCTCCTGGAAGACGCGGGAGCCGTCGTCGACAGCGTGTCGGTGGTCCTGGAACTGGCCGCCCTGCGCGGCCGCGAGGTGCTGGCGAACCGCAAGGTCCACGCCCTCCAGTCCTGCTGACCCGGCTCTCGTGAGTGGTCAGGGCGTTGGAACCGTCCTGACCACTCACGACATGCCGCAGGTGGAGCAAAGCGGCTGGTCGGAGGCTTGGCATCCCCCTGAACGGGCGCACCCGGCGGGGCCGCGAGGCGCAGCGGCTACCCTGGTGGTTCGAAGGCCGCACGAGCAGCAGGAGGTGCGGGTGAGCCAGGAGCTCGACGCCGCGGTGCCCGCGAAAGAGGGCGCCCAGCAGAACGGGCAGGCGGCGGCCCAGGCGCCGAGGCCGAACGGTGCGGCGCCGAACCCGTCCGCGACCCGGCGGGTCCGGGCGCGTCTGGCCCGGCGGATCACCGCGCAGCGCGCCGCCCCGGTCAAGCAGGTCCTCGAACCCCTGGCCGTCATCCACCGCGAGCTGCACCCCAACGCCGACCTCGGGTTGCTGCAGCGCGCCTACGACGTCGCCGAGGAACTGCACCGCAACCAGCGGCGCAAGTCCGGCGACCCCTACATCACGCACCCGCTGGCCGTCGCCACCATCCTCGCCGAGCTGGGGATGGACACGACCACGCTGGTCGCGGCGCTGCTGCACGACACGGTCGAGGACACCGGGTACGCCGTCGAGAGCCTGAAGGCCGACTTCGGCGAGAAGGTCGCCGAGCTGGTCGACGGCGTCACGAAGCTGGACAAGGTCAAGCTCGGCACGTCCGCCGAGGCCGAAACCATCCGCAAGATGGTCATCGCGATGGCCAAGGACCCGCGCGTCCTGGTCATCAAGCTCGCCGACCGGCTGCACAACATGCGCACCATGCGGTTCCTGCCGCCGGAGAAGCAGGCCCGCAAGGCCCGCGAGACGCTCGAAGTCCTCGCGCCGCTGGCCCACCGGCTCGGCATGGCCACGGTCAAGTGGGAGCTGGAGGACCTCGCGTTCGCGATCCTGCAGCCGAAGAAGTACGACGAGATCGTGCGTCTGGTCGCCGACCGCGCGCCCTCGCGCGACATCTACCTGCGCTCGGTCATCACCGACCTGACCAGCAACCTCGTGTCGTCGCGGATCACCGCGAAGGTCGAGGGCCGACCCAAGCACTACTACTCGATCCACCAGAAGATGATCGTCCGCGGCCGCGACCTGGACGACATCCACGACCTTGTCGGCGTGCGGATCCTGGTCGAAGACGTCCGCGACTGCTACGCGGCGATGGGTGTCGTCCACGCGCTGTGGCAGCCGGTCCCCGGCCGGTTCAAGGACTACATCGCGCAGCCGCGGTTCGGCGTCTACCAGTCCCTGCACACGACGGTGATCGGCCCGGACGGCAAACCCCTCGAGGTGCAGATCCGCACCTACGAGATGCACCGCACCGCCGAGTACGGCATCGCCGCGCACTGGCGGTACAAGGAAACCAAGGGCACGCACAACGGCAACGCGATGGACGTCGACGAGATGGCGTGGATGCGCCAGCTCCTCGACTGGCAGCGCGAGGCGGCGGACCCGGGCGACTTCCTCGAGTCCCTGCGCTACGAGCTGGCCTCGCGCGAGATCTTCGTGTTCACGCCCAAGGGCGACGTCATCACGCTGCCCGTGGAGTCCACGCCGGTCGACTTCGCCTACGCCGTGCACACAGAGGTCGGCCACCGCTGCATCGGCGCCCGCGTCAACGGCCGCCTGGTCGCGCTCGAGCGCAAGCTGGAGAACGGCGAAGTCGTCGAGATCTTCACGTCGAAGGCGGAGAACGCCGGGCCGTCGCGCGACTGGCTGCAGTTCGCGGGCTCGCCGAAGGCGCGCGCGAAGATCCGGCAGTGGTTCGCCAAGGAACGCCGCGACGAGGCGATCGAAGGCGGCAAGGAAGCCATCACCAAGGAGATCCGCAAGGTCGGCCTGCCGATCCAGCGGCTCGTCTCCGCGGAGTCGATGGGCGCGGTCGCCACCGAGCTGCGCCACGCCGACATCTCGTCGCTCTACGCGGCGGTCGGTGAGGGCCACACCAGCGCGAAGCACGTCGTGCAGCGGCTGGTCGCGCTCATCGGCGGCGTCGACGCGGCGGAAGAGGAGCTTGCCGAGCGCGCGACGCCCTCGACCGTCACGCGGCGCCGCGGGTCCAACGACGTCGGCGTGGTGGTCAAGGGCGCCAGCGACGTCTGGGCCAAGCTCGCCCGCTGCTGCACGCCGGTGCCGGGCGACGAGATCCTCGGCTTCGTGACCCGTGGCGGCGGCGTCTCGGTGCACCGCACCGACTGCACCAACGCCGGTGACCTGCAGTCCCAGCCCGAGCGGCTGGTCGAGGTCGAATGGGCGCCTTCGGCGTCTTCGGTGTTCCTGGTGGCCATCCAGGTCGAGGCGCTCGACCGGCACCGCCTGCTCTCGGACGTGACGAAGGTGCTGGCCGACGAGAAGGTGAACATCCTCTCGGCGTCGGTGACCACGTCCCGCGACCGGGTCGCGGTCAGCCGCTTCTCGTTCGAGATGGGCGACCCGAAGCACCTCGGCCACGTCCTCAAGGTGGTCCGCGGCGTGGAGGGCGTCTACGACGTCTACCGCGTGACCTCGGCTTCCTAGGGCGTCCACGACCCGTCGACGGCGATGCCCGCGGCCGCGGCGACGCGGTCGCGGGACTCCCGCAGCCGGTCGCGCACAGCGGGCAGGTCGACGTCGAGCAGCTTCCCGTCGCGCTTGACCGCCTTCCCGGCGACGAAGACGCTGTCCACCAGGCCGGGGTGGCCGGCCGCCACGATCGTGCCGACAGCATCGCTGACGGGAAAGACGCTGGGGTCCTCGGCATCGAGCAGGATGAGGTCGGCGTCCTTGCCGACGGTGAGGGAGCCGGTGTTGCGCCCGACCGCCCGGGCGCCCTCGACGGTGGCGAACCCGAGCACGTCCCGGGTCGTGACGCTGCCGCGCTCGGCGGCCAAGGCCGTGCGCATGGCGCCGAACAGGTCACCGCCGGCGGACGGGCAGTCGTCGATCGACAGCGAGGGCCGGAGCCCGGCGGCCAGCGCCCGGCCGGTCACCAGCGGCTCGAAGCCCATCTTCAGCTCCACGTCCGGGCTGATCGACAGCGAGCAGCCCGCGTCGGCCAGCATCGCGAGCTGGTCGTCGGAGAGGCCGTTGCCGTGCACCACGGTCAGCCGGTCGTCGAGCAGGCCGCGCGCCCGCATCCCGTCGATCGGCCGGTCGCCGTGCGGCCAGCCGCCGGTCCCGTGGATGTGGGTGCTCGTCCGGAGCCCGAGTTCCCGCGCCAGCGCGACATCGGCGGCCGTGTCGTCCATTGTGGACATCACGGGCCCGCGCAGGCCCAGGGCCAGGTCGTCGCCGGGGAGCAGGGACCGCACCCGCCGGAGCTCCGGGGCGATGTCCGGGCCCGCGGCGCCGTAGCAGAAGATCGAGTGGCCGGGCGCGTCGCGCAGCCCGGCGATCGCGGCGTCGGCGTTCTCCGGGCGGTCGGCGCAGTGGAACCAGTCGAGCATCGTCGTGACGCCCGAGGAAAGAGCCTCGAGCCGGCCGACGAGGTTGCCCAGGTACACGTCTTCGGGCCGGTAGTGCGGCCTGAGCGTGCCGTGCATCGCGGTGCGGTACTGGTCGAACGTCCAGTTCGCGCCGAGGCGGCGGAACGCCGTCTGCCAGGTGTGCCGGTGGGTGTCCACGAACCCCGGCAGGACGATCTTGCCCGCGGCGTCGACGACGTCGGCGTCGGCCACGTCGAGTGCGGGGGCGACCGCGGCGATCCGGCCGTCCTCGATGAGCACGTCACCGCGGGGCAGGTCGCCGACGGCCGGGTCCATGGTGACCACCCGGCCGCCGCGCACCAGTGTCTTCATCGTGTCCTCCCTAGGAGTTGATGCGTCAACTCTAGCGTAGACTGACGGCCATGAGCCCTGAGGACTGGGAGTTCTGGGACACCTGGATGCGCGCGCAGCGGTTGCTCGCCCACGAGCTCGACCGCGGCCTGCAACGCGACTGCGGCATCTCGAAGGCCGAGTTCAGCGTGCTGCGGACGCTGGCCCGGCCGATGCGCGTCGGCGAGCTCGCCGACGCGCTGGGCGGGGTGGAGAAGTTGGGTATAGGACACGTCTTAAATCCAGTAACCCAAAATATGATGGTGGTTGGCGGGTGGTGGTTGTTA
>NZ_JBSGDR010000043.1:0-42840 GCF_053602455.1 Amycolatopsis sp. NPDC004378 | reverse complement strand
CGGGACGAGTTGGTCGCACTTCTCATCCTGCCGCCGAAAGACCCGTCCCTCGTCTCAGGCCCTCGCCCGCGTCACCAACGTCATGACCCGCAACAGCTAGCGGCTGATCGCCGCCGCATAGTCGAAGAGGGTCACGCGGTCGGGGAGCTTCGTCTTCGCCATCAGGCTGGAGACGTGCTTCTCGACCGTCTTCGGCGAGATCAGCAGGCGCCGGGCGATGTCGGTGTTGCCGAGGCGGTGCGCGAGCAGACGGAACACGTCGTACTCGCGCACCGTCACGCCCGCGTCGCGCAGCTCCCGGGGGAGCAGCTGGAGGCCGGGCCGTCGCTGGCGGACGGACTCGCCGGCCCGCCGCAGCAGCGCCCGGCACGCCCCGGCGACGGCCGGGACCGCGGCGTCGTGGAAGTACTCCTCCGCCGCGCGCAGCCACGGGACCGGGTCGCCCCAGCCGTCGGCCAGGGCGGCTTCGGCGACGAGCCGGGCACCGAGGTGCGCGGCCATCCGATAGGGACGCGCGGCTTCCCGCGCCTCCCGCACCGCGGCTTCCGCCCCGGCGACGTCACCCCGGCGGCCGCACGCCACCGCCCGCGCCAGTGCGGTGAACTGCCGGTTCCAGCGCACCCGGCCCGCGGGCGGCGCAGCCGGATCTTCCTCGCCCGCCAAGACGTCGAGCAGGATCCGGAGCCCGTGGTGCCCGGCCAGCGGCGCGCCGCCGGCGCGTTTCAGGTCGCGGCGGGCCTGGTCGCGGTCTTCCTCCATCACCGCGCAGAACGCCTGGCCCAGGCCGAGGCACCGGGCGAGGTCCGGGTGGTGGCCGCCCCCGGCGGCGCGCGCGTCGGCGATCGCCTCCGCCATGCCACCGCGGTCGGCCCGGTGCGCGGCGGAGATCGCGCGGAGGGCGTGGGTGTGCCGGACGACCGCGTCGAGCCCGTGGTGCGCGGCGCTCTCCGCGAGCCGCGCGAGTCGCGGCCCGGCGGCGTGCAGGTCACCACCGAGGATCAGCCCGTGCAGGATGAGCCCGGCTTCGGCCGCATGGGACGCGGCCACCGCCCCGACGCGTTCCGCTTGCTGCCTGGCCAACGCGAGCCCGCCGGTGTCGCCGTCGGCGAGGGCCGCCTGCTCGCCCATTCCGAGCAGGACGTGCGTGCGCCACAACGGGATCCGGTGCGTCTCGGTCAGGTGCCAGGCCCGTTCGAAGTGCCCGGTCGCCGCCGCCGGGTCCCGGTCCCGGGCGAGGATGCCCAACGCGAGGGCCGCCTGGCAGGCGGCGACCGGGTCGTCGTGCCGCCCGGCCTGCTCCAGCGCGCCGGTGGCGAGCCGGCCCGCGTCGTCCTCGTGGCCCGGGAGGCCGAGCAGCAGGTGCGCGTGGACGGCATCGACCGCCGCGCGCTGCCGGTCGCCGCCGGAGGATCCGTGGCGGGCGCGGGCCGCGGCCACCTGGACCAGCCCGTCTTCGGTCCGGCCGGCGAGGTGCGCGGCCCAGGCCACCCGCGCGTGCAGGACGGCGGCCCGCTCGGACAAGCCGACTTCGGAGAAGCGGCCCGTCAAGGCGAACGCGCGATCGGTCCGCCCCGTTTCGCCGAGGGCCTGGACCAGCGACTCGAGCACGGCGCCCCGCAGCGGCAGGTCGGGACTGTCGGTCAGCAGCGCGTCCGCGCGCTCCAGCAAGGTGACCGCGGACCCGGCGTCCGCCGTCTCGAGCGCGCGGTGCCCGGCGTCGGCGAACAGCCGCCCGGCCACGGCGCGGTCGCCCGCGAGCTGCCGCAGGCGCGCCACCTGCGCGCACCAGTCACCGGGCAGGCCCGGGAGCAGCAGCTCGGCGGCGTCGGCGGCCAGCCGGGCGAGGTCCGCGTGCCGCGTCGGCCCGAGCTGGGCGAGCACGGCCTCGACCGTCAACGGGTGCCGGAAGGCGTACCACCCGACCGCGGCCGGATCCGGCTCGAGGAGCTGCGCTTCGACTGCCGCGTCGAGGAAGACCGCCACCGTCCGGTCGTCGGCTCCGGCCGCCCGCTGCACCACCGGCGCGGCGAACCGGAGCCCGGACACCGCCGCGGCGGCCAGCAGTTCGGCCCCCTCGGGGCCGAGCCGGGCCATCCGGGCGGCGACGCTGCCGACCAGGGCCGCGGGCACCGCACCGGCGGACGTCTCCGCCAGGTGCCATCCGTCGGCGCGCTCGGTCAGCAACCGGTCGTGGACGAGCTCGTGCAGCAGCTCCTCGACCAGGAACGGGATCCCGGCGCTGAGCTGCCCCAGGTGGTCCGCGGTTGTGGCGGGCACCCGGGTCCGGTCCGTCCCGAGGCAGCCCGCCACGACGTCGTGCACCTCGCCAGGGCCGAGCCGGGGCAGCGTGCGGAGGGCGCAGACCCCGCGCCGGGCGGCCGAACGGGCGATCTCGCGGGCCGCGGACGGCTCGTCGCCGATCGTGCCGATCAGCAGCACCCGCGTCGACTCCAGGTTCCCGACCAGGTACTCCAGCACGAACAGGGTCTCCGCGTCGGCGTCGTGCAGGTCGTCGAGAACCAGCACGCAGCCGCCGGCGCGGCCGACCACGGCCAGCAGCCGCAGCACCGCCTCGGCGACGACCAGCAGCGGCGGCGCGGGGTCGTCCGCCGGGGTGTCGCGCCAGTCGGGCACGAGCACACCGAGGGCCGGCCGGTACGGGCCGAGTTCGCCCACGTCGACCGGTTCCGCCTCCCGCGTCAGCGAAAACAGCGCCTCGGCCAGCGGGCGGAACGGCACCACCGGGCCGACCGAGCTGCCCTGCCCGCGCAGGACCCGGGCGCCGCGCCCGGCCGCCCGCGCCGCGGCCTCGCGCGCGAGGCGTGACTTGCCGATCCCGCTCTCCCCGGCGAGGAAGACCGCTCTGCCCCGCCCGGCCAGCGCGGTGTCGAACGCCGTGGCCAGTTCGCGCAGCTGCGCGTCCCGGCCGACCAGCTCCGGCGACCGGATCAGCATGCGCGGCGAGCGGCCGCGAAAAAGGAATAATCGTATTCACGCATCGAATTGAGCCCCCAGCTCTCCGGCCCCTCCGGACAGGCTCTCCCTTGGATACACGAAGGCCCGGTCCGCGCCAAGGCGGACCGAATACTGGAATGGTGGTACCGCGATACCGGCCGGTCTGGGGAAGGTTCCCCCGGATTCGCCCGGACGGGCCGCGGGGCCGGCGGGCCCGTCGCTGGTCCGTTCGGTGGTTTACAGGACCCGGGGCGTTTGCGTCCCGGGTCGTCGCGACGTGACGCTTGCCGCACAAGTGGTCCGGACCTTCGGTATCTACCACGAGGTAGTGCCCGGTTTCAGCTGGTCACGGCGAAGGCGGGACTTCCGGCCGAGCGTCCGCGGAGAAAGGTGGGGGAGTTGCCCCTCTAGCGCCGCCGCGCTCGCGATGTGCAGACTGGCGAAGGCCGCGGACTGGGGTGAAGTAACCGGGGCTCGGGGGTACCACAGCGGAACGCGACGCGGGGTGAGCCGCGCCCGGTATCCGCTCGACCACGTTTCCCTCGATGGGCGAAGTGCCCTGAAGGGTGCGCGATCGGACATTCGGTTCGGGAAAAGAACCGGTCATTCACGCGAAAGAATGCGGGGAATACAAGTGGGTGCGAACGGAATCACCCGGGTCGGCGTGGTCGGCTCGGGCACGATGGGCGCGGGGATCGCCGAGCTCTGCGCGACCCGCGGGCTCGACGTCCGGCTGGCCGTCTCGCGGGAGTCGTCGCTGACCTCGGCCCCGGCTCGGATCGCGGCCTCGCTCGGCCGGCGCGTCGACAAGGGAAAGCTGACGCCGGCCGAGCGTGACGCCGCGCTGGCCCGGATCAGCATCGGCACGGACCTCGCCGAACTTGGCGACCGCCAGCTCGTCATCGAGGCGATCCCCGAAGACGAGCAGCTCAAACTCGGCCTTTTCGCCACCCTGGACAAGATCGCCGGCGACGACACCGTGCTGGCCAGCACCACCTCGGCGATCGCGATCACCCGGCTCGCCGCGGCGACCACGCGCCCGGAGCGCGTGCTGGGCCTGCACTTCTTCAACCCGGTCACCGCGATGCGGCTCGTCGAGATCGTCCCGGCGCTGGCGACGGACCCCCAGGTGACCGGCCAGGTGACGGCCTTCGCGGAGCGCACTCTGGACCGGCAGCCGGTCACCGTCGCCGACCAGAGCGGCTTCGTCGTCAACGCCCTGCTGATCCCGTACGTGCTCGCCGCGATCCGCATGGTCGACACCGGCTACTGCCCGGCCGAGCAGGTCGACCTCGCGATGGAACTGGGCTGCGCGCACCCGATGGGGCCGCTGCGGCTGGCCGACCTGATCGGCCTCGACGTCGTCGCCGCCATCGCGGCGGCGCTGCACGACGAGTTCAAGCAGCCCCTCTACGCCGCCCCGCCGTCGCTTTCCCGGCTGGTCGAAGCCGGCCACCTCGGCCGCAAGACCGGCCGCGGCTTCCACACCTACTGAGCTCGAGGAGAAAACTGTGCACTCGTTCCTGAACATCAAGAAGTCGGCCCGGATCAGCGACGACTTCTGGGACGTCACCGACAAGGCCGGCCTGTTCGACGTCGTCGTCGCCGGCCTCGGCGACGGCCGCCACCGGGCCCTCGCCGACGGCCACGAGTTCGTCAACATGTCGTCCTATTCGTACCTGGGCCTCGACACGCACCCGAAGCTGGTGCGGGCCGCGGCCGACGCCGTGCTCGCCGAAGGCGCGCTCAACACGTCGACGTCCCGGATGCGCGTCCGCTTCGGTGCCCTGAAGGACGCCGAGGCCGCCCTGTCCGAGCTGTTCGACGTCGAGGCCGTGACGCTCAACTCGTGCGCCGCCGCCGCGTGGGCCGCGCTGCCGCTGGTCGCCTCCGGGATCTTCACCGAGGGCGAGCCGCCGCTGATGGTGTTCGACAAGAACGCGCACTTCTGCCTCAACGCGATGAAGCCGAGCGTCGCCGACGAGACCGAGGTCGCCGTGGTGCCGCACAACGACGTCGAGGCCCTGGAAGCGTTGTGCAAGCAGCACAAGCGCGTCGCCTACGTCGCCGACGGCGTCTACAGCACCGGCGGCCAGGCCCCGGTGAAGGAACTCCTCGCCCTGCAGGAGAAGTACGGCCTGTTCCTGGTCTTCGACGAAGCCCACGGCATCTCGACGGTCGGCCACCGCGGCCGCGGTGTCGTTCTCGGGGAACTGGGCCAGATCAACGACCGCACGATCATCATCACCTCGCTGAACAAGGGCTTCGGCGCGTCCGGCGGCGCGATCTTCCTCGGCAAGCGGGGCTCCCAGTGGCGGCTGGACACCGCCCAGCGCAACGGCGGCCCGCTGATGTGGTCGCAGCGCATCAACACCGCGGGCCTGGGCGGGCTGCTCGCGTCCGCGGAGCTGCACCGCACCGACGAGCTGACCGCGTTGCAACAGCGGCTGCAGGACAACATCGCGCTCTTCGACCGCCTGGTGGAGACCGGCGAGCGCGGCGACGGCC
The DNA here is from genome assembly GCF_053602455.1 of Amycolatopsis sp. NPDC004378. Classification (NCBI taxonomy): domain Bacteria; kingdom Bacillati; phylum Actinomycetota; class Actinomycetes; order Pseudonocardiales; family Pseudonocardiaceae; genus Amycolatopsis; species Amycolatopsis sp. NPDC004378. The sequence continues at coordinate 37,377 of NZ_JBSGDR010000043.1, read as the reverse complement.
TGCCGATCCGGTTCGTCCGGGTGGGGTCGGAGGACGCGACCGTCCGGCTCGCGCAGGACCTGTTCCGCAACGGCTTCTACGTCTCGCCGATCTTCTTCCCGATCATCGGCCGCGGCAAGGCGGGCCTGCGGGTCATGCTGCGCGCCAGCATGACCACCGCCGAGATCGAGCAGTTCGCGGGACTGCTGACCTCGCTGAGCGCAGCGGCATGACCGCGCTGCTCTCGCACGTCGACATCCGGTCGGACGCGTTCCGCCGCAACACCGAAGACTTCGCGGCCAACCGGGACGTCATCGCCGCGGCCCGGGCCAAGGCGATCGCCGGCGGCACCGAGAAAGCGCACCGCAAGCACGCCGAACGCGGCAAACTGACCGCGCGGCAGCGCATCGCGCGGCTGCTCGACCCCGGTACGCCGCTGCTGGAGGTCGGCCAGCTCGCCGCACACGACGTCTACGACGAGCCGGTGCCCTCGGCCGCGCTCGTCGTGGGCGTCGGGATCGTCGCCGGACGCCCGTTCATGGTCTTCGCCAACGACGCCACGGTGAAGGGCGGCACGTACTTCCCGCTCGGCGTCCGCAAGCACCTGCGCGGCCAGAAGATCGCGCGGGAGAACGGCCTCGGCTGCATCTACCTCGTCGACTCCGGCGGTGTTTTCCTGCCACTGCAAGAAGATCTGTTCCCGGATGAAGACCACCTGGGCCGGATCTTCCGCAACATCGCCGAACTGTCCGCCGAAGGACTGCCGCAGCTGGCGGCGGTGATGGGGTCGTGCACCGCGGGTGGCGCCTACATCCCGGCGATGTGCGACGAGACGGTGATGGTCCGCGGCACCGGCACGGTCTTCCTCGGCGGCCCGCAGCTCGTGCGGGCGGCGACCGGCGAGATCGTCGACGCTGAGACGCTCGGCGGCGCGGACCTGCACACCCGCGTCACCGGCGTCGCCGACCACCTCGCCGAGAACGACGACCACGCCCTCGACATCCTGCGCGACCTCGCCGCGCGCAGCCCGCGGCCGCCGCTGGCCGCGCCGTCCCGCCCGCCGCGTCCGCCGAAGTACGACCCGGCCGAGCTGGCCGGCGTCGTCAGCGCCGGGCTGAAGGAGCACATCCCGGCGCGGGAGATCCTGGCGCGGCTGCTCGACGACAGCGAGTTCACCGAATACCGCGCCCGCTTCGGCCCGACGATCGTCTGCGGGACCGGGCACGTCGGCGGCTACCCGGTCGGCGTGCTGATCAACGACGGCGTGCTGTTCTCCGAAAGCACGCAGAAGGCCGCGAACTTCATCGAGGTCTGCGCGCAGCGCGACATCCCGCTGCTGTTCCTGCACAACATCAACGGGTTCATGGTCGGCGCCGAGTACGAGGCCGGCGGTATCACCAAGCACGGCGCCAAGCTCGTCAACGCCGTCTCGTGCGCGAAGGTGCCGAAGTTCAGCCTGGTCGTCGGCGGCAGTTACGGCGCGGGCAACTTCGCGATGTGCGGGCGGTCGATGGGCTCGCAGCTGATGGCCATGTGGCCGAGTGCTCGGTCCACTGTGGTCGGTGCCGAGCAGACGGCGAAGGTGATGACGCAGATCCGCGCCGACCAGCTCGCCAAGGAGGGCCGCGAGCTGACGCCCGAGGAGGAGGCAGCGATCCGCGAACCGATCCTCAGCTCCTACGAGCGGCAGGCGCAGCCGCTGTACTACGCGGCCCGGCTGTGGGTCGACGCCGTCGTGGACCCGGTCGAGACGCGGGACTGGCTGACGTTGTGCCTGGCCATGGGCGCCGACGCGCCGAAGCGGGAGACCCGCTTCGGGGTCTTCAGGATGTGAGGGGACGATGCCGAAACGTGTGCTGATCGCCAACCGCGGGGAGATCGCCCGCCGGATCGCGCGCACCTGCCGCCGGCTGGGCGTCGACCCCGTGGCCGTGTATTCGGACGCCGACGCCGGCGCGGCCCACCTGGACGACGCGGTCGAGTCCGTCTACATCGGACCGTCGGCGGCGCGCGAGAGCTACCTCGACATCGACGCCGTCGTCGACGCGGCCCTGCGCACCGACTGCGACGCCGTCCACCCGGGGTATGGCTTCCTGTCGGAGAACCCGGAATTCGCGGCCCGCGTCACCGAAGCCGGGCTGGTCTACATCGGACCGGACGCCGTGACGATCGAAGCCATGGGGGACAAGGCCCGTGCCCGGGAGCTGATGGCCGCGGCCGGCGTCCCGGTCCTGCCGGGCTCCGAGCACGCCACCGAGTCGGCGGACATCCTGCTCGCCGACGCCCGCCGGATCGGCTTCCCGGTGATCCTGAAGCCGGTTGCCGGCGGCGGCGGCAAGGGCATGCGGGTGGTGCACACCGAGACCGCGCTGCCCGAAGCGGTCGAGGAGGCCGTGCGGCTGGGCCGCGCCGGGTTCGGCGACGGGCGGCTGCTGGCCGAGCGGTACGTGGCCGCGCCTCGGCACATCGAGGTCCAGGTCTTCGGCGACCGCCACGGGAACGTCGTCCACCTCTTCGAGCGCGAGTGCTCGCTGCAGCGGCGGCACCAGAAGATCGTCGAGGAGGCCCCTGCGCCGCACCTCCCGGCGACGACCCGCCGGGCGCTGCTGGAGGCGGCGGTCCGCGGCGCCACCGCGCTCGGCTACGTCGGCGCGGGCACGTTCGAGTTCATCCTCGACGGCGACGGGCGGTTCTTCTTCCTCGAGGTCAACACCCGGCTGCAGGTCGAGCACCCGGTCACGGAAGAGATCACGGGCCTCGACCTGGTCGAATGGCAACTGCTCGTCGCCGACGGCGAGCCGCTCCCGCTGCCGCAGTGGCAGATCCGCGCCACCGGGCACGCGATCGAGTGCCGCGTCTACGCCGAAGACCCCGAGCACGGGTTCCGGCCCGCGCCGGGCCACGCCGAAGTCGTCCGCTGGCCGGCGGGCGTCCGCGTCGAGGCCGCGTTCGACGAGTCCGGCGCGGTGCCGGGGTTCTACGACCCGATGGTCGCGAAGCTGGTCGCCGCCGGTCCGGACCGCGCCACGGCGCTCGCCGGCCTCCGCGCGGCGATCGAGGAGACCACGCTCGTCGGGCTGACCACGAACCTCGGCTTCCTCGCCGAGCTGCTCGCCGAACCGCGGGTGGTCGAGGGCCGGGCGGACACCCACCTCGTCGACGCCTTCACCGCCCGGCCGGCGCCCCACTGCCGGGACGCCCAGGCGCTCGCGTGCGCGGCGGCCATGGCCGTGCCTCTCCAAGGAGCTTCGCCGTGGACCGGCACGCTCGGTGCGTTCGACCGGGCGGCGCTCGACCCGGAGGCGCCGCTCGGGCGCATCGTCCTGCGCTACGACGGACGCGACCGCGAAGCCCGGCTGCTGGCCCGCGACCGGGCCGGGCTGCACGTCGAGACCGACGGCCGCCGGTACGCCGTCCTCGCCGAGCGCGGGCCGGACGGGCTGGTCCACGGCCGGATCGGGACCACCCGCTGGACGGGGTTGCCCACCGCGGACGGGTACGAGATCGTGCTCGGCGGCCACCGGGTCGCCCTGGCGCGCCGCACCTTCGACGAAGGCGGCGGCGACGCCTCCGACGGCGCGGTGCGCACGCCGATGCCGGGGGTCGTCGTCGGCGTCGCGTGCGAACCCGGGGCCCGGGTCGAACCGGGGGAGCTGCTGGTGGTCGTCGAGGCGATGAAGATGGAGAACCGCATCGTCGCGCCGTTCGCCGGGACCGTCGACCGGCTTTCCTGTGCGCTCAATGCAAGCGTCACCGCCGACCAGGTCCTGGTCACCCTGAAACCGTGAAGGAGACACCCATGCCCGAAACCCTGCTGTTCGTCGGCGGCGCCCGGCCGCTGAGCTTCAGCCTCGACATGGCGGCCGAGGCGCTGGCCCAGGCGGCGGCGCGCGGCCTGCGCGTGCACGTCACCAATACGGCCGAAGTCCTCGCCGCCACCGAAGACGTCATCGGGAAGGCGTCGGAAAAGTCCACTGTGGACGTTCTCAAGCCCGGGGAGTCCGCGGCGTGGGCGAAGGCGCAGGACGAGCACTTCGACGCCGTCTACGCGCTCCAGGAGCTGGCCCAGGTCGCCGTCGCCGAAACCGCCGAAGCGGTCGGCGCCCCGGGCAACCCGCCCGAGGCCGTCCATCGCGTCCGGACCAAGGACGCCTGCCGGGAAGCCCTGGCCGCCGCCGGGTTCCCGCAGCCGGTCGTACGGTTGTGCGCTGACGAAGCCGCGGCCGAGGCGTTCCTCGGCGAGTACGCCGGGCCGTGGATCGTGAAGCCACGCGACGCCATGGGCAGCACCGGCGTGAGCCTGGTGACCGAGCCCGGGCAGCTGCCGGCGGCGATCGCCCTGCTGCCGGATGCGAAGCCGTTCCTCGTCGAACAGTTCGTCGAGGGCCCGGAGTTCAGCGTCGAAGGAGTCTTCCTCGGTGGTGAGCCGAAGATCCTCGCCGTGACGGCCAAGGAAAAGGTGCCGCCGCCGTTCTTCGTCGAGACCGGGCACGTGCTGCCCGCGCCGCTGCCGGACGCCCGGCGCCGGGAGATCGAAGAACAGGTGTCGAGCGCCCTGAAGACGCTCGGGCTGCGCGTCGGCGGCTTCCACGTCGAGCTGTGGCTCACCGCGAGCGGTGTGGTGCTCGGCGAAGTGCACGGCCGCTTCGGCGGCGACTGGATCCACCGCATGCTCGCCCACGCCATCCCCGGCCTCGAGCTGTACGGCCTGGTCTTCGACGACATGCTCGGCCGTCCGGGCAGCGGCGTCCCGCTGACGCCGAGCCGCGGCGCCGCCGTCCGGTACCTGACGCCGCCGCCCGGGCGCTTGGCCGCGGTCGAAGGCTGGGACGAGGTGCTCGCGCACCCGGCCGTCCTGCACGCCGAGCTCGGTGTCGGACCCGGGGACGAAATCAAGCCCCTGCATCGCTCCGGCGACCGCGTCGGCCTGATCGTCGTCGGCGCCGACACGCCCGAGGCCGCGAGCGCGCTGGCCGCCGACCTCGTGGGCTCGGTGAAGTTCGTGCCCGAGTCCGAACCCGACCGCCTGCCGGGCCTGTGGGCCCTGCGCTGACCGAGGACGACATGACCCACATCGGCATTCTCAGCACCGGCTCCTACCTGCCCGACCGCGTCGTCCCGAACGCCGAGATCGCCCCGGCGGCCGGCGTCGACGCGGCGTGGATCGAACGCAAGACCGGCATCCGCGAACGCCGCCACGCCGCACCCGGCCAGGCGACGTCCAACCTCGCGGCGATCGCGGCCGACCGGGCCCTGCTCGCCGCGGGCCTGAGCCCGGACGACGTCGACCACATCGTCGTCGCCACCTCCACCCCGGACCACCCGCAACCCGCGACGGCCAGCCTCGTCCAGCACCTGATCGGCGCCCGCTCGGCTTCGGCGGTCGACGTCAACGCGGTGTGCAGCGGGTTCGTCTACGCGCTGGCGATGGCTCAGGGCCTGGTGCGCGACGGCGGGCACGCGCTGGTGATCGGCGCCGACATCTACTCCCGCATCCTGGACGTGCGTGACCGCAGGACCGCGATCCTGTTCGGTGACGGAGCGGGGGCGGTCGTGCTCGGCCCCGTTCCGGCGGGAGGGGGCGTCATCGGCACGCGGCTGCGCGGACACGGCGACGCCCACCGCCTCATCGGGGTGCGCGCGGGCGGCAGCCGCCTCCCGGCGTCGGTGCGCTCGGTGCTGGCCGGTGAGCACTTCTTCCGCATGGACGGCCGGGGCGTGCGCGAGTTCGTCACCGGGCACGTCCCCGACGCGATCGCCGGAGCGCTGCGCGAAAGCGGCCTGCCCGCCACCGCCGTCGACCATTTCGTGCCGCACCAGGCGAACGGCGTCATGCTGCGCGAACTGGGGGAGGCGCTCGACCTGCCGAACGCGGCCCTGCACCTGACCGTCGACCGCTTCGCCAACACCGGCGCGGCGTCGGTGCCGGTCACGCTCGACGCCGCCCACCGCGCCGGCGCGCTGAACGTCGGCGACGTCGTGCTGCTGGCCGGGTTCGGCGGCGGCATGAACCTCGGCGTCGGCCTGTGCCGGTGGACCGCCACGCCGCCGCGTCCCGAAGCCGGCGTCGAGGACCGCGCCGCCACCCTGTCCCACCACTGAGAAAGGCCTGCCATGCCCGCGCTCCTGCCCCGCGGCGGACCACCCCGGCTCCTGGCCGTGGCGACCCTGGTCACGATGACCGGCTACGGCGTCTACCTGACCGCCGGCGTCCTGTACTTCACCCGCGTCGTCCAGCTGCCGGCCGGCCAGGTCGGCGCCGGGCTGACCATCGCGGGCGCGTTGTCGCTCGCGGCCGGGATCCCGTTCGGCCACCTCGCCGACCGCCACGGCGCGCGGACCGTCTACGCGCTCACGCTCGTGCTCGGCGCGATCTCCATGACCGGACTGTGCCTGGCGCAGGACTTCTGGACGTTCGTGGCCTTCGCGAGCCTCGGCGCCGCCGCGCAGACGGCCGGGCCCGCCGCTCGCAGCCCGCTGGTGCAGGAGTACGGCGGCGACCGGCCCGCCGAGTTCCGCGGCTACCTGCGCTCGGTGACCAACCTCGGCATCGCGGTGGGCGCATTGCTGGCCGGCTGGGGTGTCGCGGCCGACACGCGCAACGCGTACCTGCTGCTCATCGGCGGCAGCGCGCTGTCCTACGCGGCGAGCACGGCGATCGTGCTGTTCCTCCCGGCGGTCCCGCCCAAACCGGCGGGCGTCGGCCCGAGGTGGGTCGCGCTGCGGGACCGGCCGTACCTGGTGCTGACGCTGCTGGACGGCGTGATGGCGATCCAGTACCGGGTGCTCACGGCGGCCGTCCCGCTCTGGCTGGTCGCCCGGACGACCGCGCCGAACTGGACGGTGTCCGGCGTGATGGTGGTCAACACGGTGATCGTGGTGTTCTTCCAGGTCCGGGCGAGCCGCCGGATCGACACGACCCGCGCGGGCGCGGTGGCGTTCCGGCGCGCCGGCTTCGCGTTCTTCGCGGCTTGCGTGGCGATCGCGGCGATGGCGGGCGCCCCGACGTGGCTGGCGCTCGTCTTCCTCTTGGCCGCGGTGGTGGTGCACACGGTCGGCGAACTCTGGCAGGCGGCGGGCGGTTTCGAGCTGTCGTTCACCCTGGCGCCCCCGCACGCGGTCGGCCAGTACCAGGGCCTGTTCGGGATGGGCCTGGGACTCGGCGTCACGCTGGGACCGGCGGTGCTGATCGCGTTGTGCATCACGTGGGGAACCCCGGGCTGGTTCGTGATCGGCGGCATCTTCGCCGCCACCGGCCTGGCTGTCCCGGCGGTGGTGCGCTGGGCCGAGCGCGACCGCTCGCGGCAGGTCGAGCCGCAAATCGCGTGATCAGACGTCCGGTCGCGCTCGGGCGTAGCCGGCGAGCCGCCCGGCCAGCGCCTGCACCAGTTCGCGGAGAGCGTCGGGTTGCTCGACGACGAACGGCCGGTCGAGTGCCGCGAGCAGGGGCGGTATCCAGTCGAGCCGCTGGGCGCGGATCCGGGCCCGCACCCAGCCGGGATCGATTTCCGCCAGCGTGGCGACGGACGGCGGGAGCACGGAACGGATCTGTTCGGGCGTCGACCGGATCCGCACGGCCACCTCGTGCCGGTACGGCGCCTCGGCGATCGCCGTCAGCACCCGCTCGGCGGGGTCGAACCCGGCCGGTACGTCGAACGTCCCGGCTCGCATCACGACGGTCGTGATCCGGTCGGCCCGGAACGTGCGCACCTGCTCGCTGGCGGAGTCGAAACCGGTCAGGTACCACCGCCCGGAGTGCGCGACGATCCCGTACGGGTGGACGACGCGGTCGCTGGCCCCGCCGTGGCCGGCGACGTAACCGAGGTCGATCGGGCGGCGGTCCCGCGCCGCCTCCGCGACGGTGAGCAGGACTTCGGCCTCCGCGCTGAGGGCCGGCCGGGCGGGCGCGGTGAAGTCGGCGATCTCCAGGAGCGCGTCGAGCCGCCGGCCGAGCGCTTCGGGGAGTACCCGGCGGACTTTCGCGGCGGCGCTCTCGGCAGCCGCGACCGAGGTGCTGATCAACCCGGCGCGCCGGCCCGCGACCAGGCCGAGCAGGACGGCGAGGGCCTCCTCGTCGGTGAGCATCAACGGCGGCATCCGGTAGCCCGGGGACAGCCGGTACCCGCCGTGCCGGCCGCGCACCGAGCGGACCGGGATGTCCAGGTCGACGAGGTGGCCGACGTAGCGGCGGACGGTGCGCTCGTCGACGTCGAGCCGCTCGGCCAGCTCGGCCAGGGTCCGGGTACCGCCGCGCTGGAGGATCTCCAGCAACGCCAGCACACGAGCGATCGGCCGGGTCACGTCCGAAATTCTGACAATACCGGGCGGATCCTGTCCACTATCGCCTCTAGCGTGTCCGGTGTAGCCCCCTTCAGTGGAGAAAGGAACCACCGTGCAGCTTGTTTCCGTCCGCGTGATCACCCACGACGTCGACCGGCTCGTCGAGTTCTACGAGCTGGTGACCGGGTCCGCCGCCCGCCGGCCCGCCGAGCAGTTCGCCGAGTTCGTGAGCCCGTCGTGCACGCTGGCCATCGGCAGTGCCGAGACGATGGCGCTGTTCAGCGCCGGGGCGGCCGTCCCCGAGTCGAACCGGTCGGCGATCCTCGAGTTCCTCGTCGAGGACGTCGACCGCGAGCACGACCGGCTGACGAGCCTGGCACCCGGCTTGGAGGTGGTGCAGAAGCCGACGACGATGCCGTGGGGCAACCGCTCCCTGCTGGTCCGCGACCCCGACGGCAACCTGGTCAACTTCTTCACCCCGCTCACCGACGAGGCCCGGGCGAGGCTCGCCCGCTGACCGGAGCGCGGCGCCGACGCCCGCGAAAGCCACCGCGCCGCCCGGCGAGGAAGAGGGGCACCGAGGCCGGGGCGATACCGGCGAAGGTGTCGCTGAACATGCGGCCGATCGTGATGGCGGGGTTGGCGAATCTGGTCGAGCAGGTGAACCAGCAGGCGCCGACCGCGGCCGGAGCGGGAGAGGATCACCAGGATCAGTTCCGCGGCGGGTGGCGCTGACGCTGCCGACGAACTCCGCGACCAGCTGGCGACAACGGCTGCTTCATCAACGCTCCAGTGCGCCGAGCTCGTCGAGCAGGCCCCGGACGCGTCGCTCGATTTCGTCGCGCACCGGGCGGACGTCCTCGACGCTCTTGCCCGCCGGGTCGTCGAGTTCCCAGTCCAGGTAACGCTTTCCGGGGAAGATCGGGCAGGCATCGCCGCAGCCCATGGTGATCACGACGTCGGCGGCGCGGACGATCTCGTCGGTCCACCGCTGCGGGGATTCGGCGGCGATGTCGATCCCGCGTTCGCGCATCGCGGCGACTGCCGACGGGTTGACTTCGTGGCCGGGTTCGGAGCCGCCGGAGAAGGCGAGTGCCCGGTCGCCGGCGAGGTGCCGGAAGAAGCCCATGGCCATCTGGCTGCGCCCGGCGTTGTGCACGCAGAGGAACAGCACCGTCGGCTTGCCGGGGAGGTCGGTCATCGGTCAGTACTCCGGGGAGGTAGGCGGCAGGTGCCAGCCGGGTGGTCCGGTCGGAGAGGTCGTCGAACGCGGCGCCGAACACGGCGTCGGTGCCGGCGCGGGCCGGGTCGGGGATCGACCTGTGCAGCCGGTCCCCGGCCGCGAATTCTACAATCCGCGGTGTTGTCTACGCCACCTGAGTGAGGTGGGCCGTCAGCTGTTCGGGATAGAGGGCGAAAATCCCCCGGATTCCCCTTCGATGTTCAAGGGAATAGTGCTGATTATATCAACCTTTTCCGAAGGAGTCGGCGAATATCACGTACGGGTACGCGCTCGAGATTCGCTTCGCCTCGATTCTTAGTTGCTCTAACGGGTAAGGGACTGCAGCGGAAGATATTCTGTCGGCAAGGGTGTCTCGCCGTGCCAGAACACGGTCGCGCCCTGTGATTTCGAGTCTATTGAGGCCTGAACAAAGCTACCCAGGTCAGCCCGCCCAGGTCTGCGCGCCACTACGGCTGACGCGATCGTGCCCACCGCCGAAAACCCCATCGACTACGCGCCCGGAGGCGGCGAGGTCTGCACCAGGGTAAGCGGTCAGGAGTGCGCCGGGGTACTGGAAACCATCGCATCGGGTCTGCTACCCCGCGCGCAGGACCGTCAGGCGACGCGGGACCGTTCTGCGGTGGTGAAGCGCAGCTCGACGCGGGTGGGCAGCGAGTCGAGGTCGAGTGCCTGGCACAGGCGCGGCACACCCTCGTCGCGGATGCGGTCCCGGATCCCGGCGGGGTCGCCGTCCTGCTCGACCGAGACGACCGCGAGCAGCTCGGGGCGCTCGCGGTTCCCCGTGAGCGACGCGGACGCGGTGCGCACGCCGGGGTAGCCGCGCAGCTCCTCGGTGAACGGGCCGACGGCTGCGCTGGTGGCCAGTTCGGTGCTGCCCGCATCGGCTTCCCAGCGCCAGGTGCGGTTGCCCGGCTTGCGGACCAGCTGGGCGGCCAGCCAGCGCAGCCCGGCCAGCGCGACGACGATTCCGGCGGCCGCGATCACGTACCGCACCCAGGTCGGGGGCAGCTCGGTGCCCGGCACGAGCGGCCGGTCCGGGCCGAGTGCCGGGAGCCAGTGGAAGCGGATCGCGGCCGGGAGCGCGCCGGCGGCGAGCAGCAGCAGTCCGAAGACCGCGAGCAGGGTCCGGTTGAGACCGGCGGGACGGTTCACGACGTGCTCCTCACTGCGCGAAGACGGACCTTGACCTCGGGACGGCGGACCGGGTCGATCCGGTCCAGCCGGGCCGCGACCGCGACGCGGACCGCGTCGGCGATCCCGTCGGGATGGGTGCGGCGGGTCTGCACCCGGACCCGGACGCTGCGGCGCCGCAGTTTCAGCCGCACTTTCTCCACGCCGTCGACCCGCGCCGCGGCCGCCCGGAGGGTGGAACCGAAGCTGCGGCGCGAGGCACCTGAGTCCAGTTCACCGCGCAGCGGAAGCACTGTGAGCCTGCCCGGCAGCACGGCCGCGAGCACCAGGACCAGGCCGAGCAGGGCGACGACCCCGCCGGTGATGACGACGGGGAGGTCGGCCCAGCGGACGTCGTGCAGCCGCCGGGCGGTGGCGCCGTAGTCCAGCCACGGGCGCTCGCCGAGGATCAGCTGGATGGCGACGACGGCGGCGAGCGCACCGGCGGCGGTCACGACGAGCGCGGTCAGGACGGCCGGGGTGCTGCGGCGGGGGCGGCGTTTCACGAGACCCTCCTCGAGGACGTGGCCGGCGGGTGCAGCGCGGTGACGGTGATGTCGACTCGGTCGACGTCGAGTCCGGTCAGTTCGCCCACCCGCGTGCGCAGGTGGGCCCGGGCGCGTTCGGTGGTGCGCGCGACCGAGGCCGGGTAGGTGATGGACAGCCGGGTGGCCAGCCGCACCCGGTCGCCGTCGACGTCGGCGTCGACCTTCACCGGGCGGTCGGCGTCTTCGCCGCCGAGCGCGACCCCCAGCACGCGCCCGGCGGCGCCGCCGACGTCACCGATTTCGCGGGCGGCGTGCGCGGCGATCCGTTCGACCGCGTGGCCGGAGATGACCAGTTCACCCCGCTCTTCGGCGGGCACGGTGGCGGTCACGGGTCAGCCCCGGTCCCGGCCGAACAACTGCGCGAGGTCGATCTTGCCGTCGAGGTGACGGCCGATCAGGAAGCCGATCGCGCCGAGGACGAGGACGGCGAGGAACGCGCCGAACCCGCCGAAAGCGAGGGCGAGGCCGAGCACGAGACCGGTCAGCAAACCTGTCCTGGTGGCATTCATGGGTACCTCCGTCAAGAAGTGGTGGGTGTGGCCACGTCGCCGATGAACACGCGGACGGGCCGGTCGAGGGGGCCGACCGCGGCGCGGACCGCGGCCGCCGCCGCGGACGCGGTCACCGGGTAGCGGAGCACGACTCCGACGGTCACTTCGTCGTCGCCGACGCGGACCCCGGCGACGCGCCGGCCGGGCAGCAGCGTCGCGATTTCCCCGATCCGGCCGCCGTGCGGGCCCGCCACTTCCGGCAGGCCCGCCACGGCAGCGGCGATCGCGACCGCGTCGGGTGTCACTGCACCCGGCCGGTGTCGGAGCCCTGGTCGTCGCCGTCGTCGCCGGGCAGGTTGAGGTCGCCCACGGCGATGTTGACCTCGACCACTTCCAGGCCGGTCATCCGCTCGACCGCGGTGATCACGTTGCGCCGCACCGACCGGGAGAGGTCGGCGATGGACACGCCGTACTCCACGACGAGCTGCAGGTCGACCGCGGCCTGCTTTTCGCCCACCTCGACCGACACGCCCTGGCCCGCCGAGGCGGTCGCACCCGGGATGCGTTCCCGGATCGCGGAAAAGGCGCGGGCGGCGCCGCCGCCGAGGGAGTGGACGCCGGGCACCTCGCGGGTGGCCAGGCCGGCGATCTTCTGCACCACGGTGTCCGCGATCGTGGTCGCGCCCTGGCTGGTGACGAGGGCGCCGGTCGTCTCCGCGGCGGTGGCGGGGGTCTTCGTGGTCGTCTCGGCCATGGTGTTCCTCCTGCGTCGAGTGGACGGTTGTGCCGGGAGGACCCGGGGTGGGCCGGAATCGTCACGGCCCCGTTCGTGTGAACAGGGTCACGCGGACGTGGCAATGACGAACGGGGCACCGGGGTGTCCTGATGAACAGAACCGTCCACGAAGGACGGTGACCGACACCGGAGGTGCAGGAAGATGTCGTTGGGCGACAAGATCGAGAACAAGGCCGAAGACTTCGGCGGCAAGGCCAAGGAGACGGCGGGCAAGGTCACCGGGGACGACCAGCTGCGCGCCGAGGGCCAGGCCGACCAGGCCAAGGCAGGACTGAAGGCCGCGGCCGAGAACGTCAAGGACGCGGTCGGTGACGCGGTCGGCAAGGTCAAGAACGTCCTCAAGAAGGACTGATTCCGGTCCGTGACCGCCGTTCAGCAGTAGTTCCGCACATCCGGGCGCCACGATCGATTGAATGATCATCTTTCCGCCAGCCGTTTTGCGGTCGTCCACGCACGATGGCGTGGAGCAGCAGCCGAGGCGGAGGTATCGGTCGATGAGTGGCGTGTCGCGGCGGAAGGTGCCCGCGCTCGTGGTGATCGCGGCGATGCTCGCGCTCTTCGTGGCCGGCTTCGGACCAGCTGCGCGAGCCATCGCCGCGACCCGCGACTGCGGGTTCGCCGCGGCGGGCACCGGCACCTACGCGCGGACGTTGTGCTGGTTCGACCTGTCCGGGTACGACGCCGCGGAGGCCACTTCCGCGGCGGGCCAGCGGCTGACTTTCACGCTGCCCGGCGGTTACCGGCTCGCGGTCACCCTCAAGGTGTCCGGTGGTCCGGTGGCCGCGAACCGGCTGCCGACCTATTCCGCGGCCTACCTGGGCAACTCCGGGCACTACACGGGAGTGCCGGGACAGCCGGCGCTGTACCAGACCGCCTTCGGCACGACGACGGTCGCCGCGCTCACCGACATCGTCGCCACGGACAGCGCCGGAGCGGTGGTGCACGGCTACGGGCTCGTCGGCGCCGACGCCGAGTCGACCGACGCCGGCGAGTCGATCGAGTGGACCTCGTCCTCGCCGCTCGAATCGCTGACCGCGACCGGGTCCGATCCGGGGATCGGAAACGCCTGCGGCGGTGGGTACACCGGCATCGGCACGCGGACGGTGCGGTGCGCCGGCCGCACGGGCGCCAACAAGACCGGCACCGCGATCATCTCCGCCGAAGACCCCACGTCGTTCAGCCAGCGCATGGTCGGCGGCGGGCGCCAGGCGGTCGGCTTCGGCGTGCTGGTCTCCAGCCTCCAGCTGACCAAAAAGGTCGTTCGCGGCTTCCCCGGCGACTCCTTCGCGGTCTCGGTCGCGGCGCCGGGGGGAAGCGTGCTCGCCTCGGCCGACACCGGCGGCGGCGCTTCGGCGAGCACCGGTGAAGTCACGGTGCTGGCCGGCGCCCGCGGCGGCGACTACGCGCTGCGCGAGACGGCGACCGCGGGGCTGCAGTCCAATTACGACAGAGCGTGGTCCTGCACCCGCAACGGAAAGACGGACGGGGAACTGCCCTCCGGCGACGCCGGTGCCTCGGCACAGGTGCACGTCGACGTCGGCGACTTCGTGTCCTGCACGGTCACGAACACCGGGAAACCCGCGACGCTGAAGCTGGAGAAGCACGCCGCCGCACCGGTCGACGTCAACGGCAACAGGATCACCGACGCGGGCGACACCATCGGGTACACGTTCACCGTCACCAACACCGGCGCGCTCGAACTGCACGACATCGCCGTGACCGACGCCAAGGCCGGGCCGGTCACCTGCCCCCGCCCGAGCCTCGCACCGGGGGAGTCGCAGACCTGCACCGCGCAGGCGCCTTACGTGATCACCCCGGCCGACGAGAACGCCGGGGCGGCGGTCAACACCGCGACCGCCTCCGGGCTGCCGCCGGGCAACACCACCCGCGTGACGTCCGACCCGTCGTCGACCCGCACCCCGACCGAGAAGCCGGCCCCGGCCCTCACACTGACGAAGTCGGCCTCGCCCGACAACCCGGACGCCTACACCGCCGGCCGGCCGATCACCTACTCCTTCCTGGTGACCAACACCGGCAACGTGCCGTTGAACGGGATCGGGGTCGAGGAGACCGCGTTCTCCGGCAGTGGTGTCCTGTCCGCCGCCGTCTGCCCGGTCGCCACGCTCACGCCCGGCGCGAGCACGACCTGCACCGCCACCTACGTGCTGACCCAGGCCGACGTCGATGCCGGCCGGCTGGACAACACCGCCACCGCGCACGGCAACCAGCCCGGCTCCGCCGACCCGACCACGTCGAACCCCTCGAGCGTCTCGATCCCGACGCCCGCGCACCCGGCGATCACCCTGGTCAAGACCGCCGACCCGACGACTGTCGACCGTGCCGGCCAGGCCGTCGGCTACACGTTCGTGGTCACCAACACCGGCGACGTGACGTTGCGCGGCGTCGGCGTCGCCGAGACCCGGTTCACCGGCTCCGGCCCGGCACCCGTCGTCACCTGCCCGGCCGCGGTGCTCGCCCCCGGCGCCGCGCAGACGTGCCGCGCGACCTACGCGGTCACGCAGGCCGACATCGACGCGGGCGCGGTGGAGAACACCGCCGTCGCGCGCGGGACGCCGCCTCGCGCGACGGAACCGATCACGTCGGCGCCGTCGTCGGCGAAGGTGACCGCCACCCGCTCGGCCGGCCTGACCTTGGCGAAGTCCGCCGACCCGGCCACGGTAACGGCCGTCGGGGAGCTGGTTCGCTACTCGTTCACGGTGAAGAACACCGGAACCGTGACCCTGACCGGAGTGACGGTCACCGAGGGCGCCTTCAGCGGCAGCGGACCGCTGTCCGCGATCACCTGCCCGCCCGGCGGCGCGGTGCTGGCGCCGGAGCAAGTCGTCACCTGCACGGCGGAGTACGCGGTGACCCAGGCCGACCTCGACGCCGGCCGGCTCACCAACAGCGCCACCGCGGCGGGCACGCCGCCCCCGGGCTTGCCGAAGGTGACGACGCCGCCGGCGACGGCGGTCGTGACGGCCGGTGGCGGGGCCGAGCTCACCCTCGTCAAGTCCGTCGAACCGGCCACCGTGGCCGGCGCGGGGGAGACCGTGGCCTACCGCTTCGCCGTGACCAACACCGGAAACCGCACCCTCACCTCGGTGTCCGTGCGCGAGACGGCGTTCAGCGGCACCGGCCCGGCGCCGGTCGTCGAGTGCCCGTCGCGCACGCTGGCGCCAGGACAGGCGCAGACCTGCACCGCCACCTACACCCTGTCCCAGGCGGACGCCGACGCCGGCGCGGTGACCAACACGGCCGAGGCAACCGGAGCCGGTCCCGGCGGCGAACCGGTCACCTCCGGCCCGTCACAGGCGAAGGTGACCGTGCCCGGAAAGCCGGGGCTGTCCCTGGTCAAGTCGGCAGACCCGGCCGACGGCGGCCACTTCCGCGCCGGCCAGACGGTCACCTACTCCTTCGTGGTCACCAACACCGGAAACCGCACGCTGACCGCGGTCACGGTGCGCGAAACGGCGTTCTCGGGCACTGGCCGGCCGTCCCCGCTGTCCTGCCCGGGCGGTAGCGCGACGGTGGCCACGCTGGCGCCGGGGGAACAAGCGGTCTGCACGGCCGCTTACGTGCTCACCCAGTCCGATGTGGACGCCGGGAAGGTCGTCAACACGGCCGTCGCCACGGGGAACCCGCCCCAGGGCGAACCACCGGTCTCGGATCCGTCGACCGTAGTCGTGCCGACACCGCCGGACGCCGCGCTCACCTTGGCGAAGACGGCCTCACCGGGGACGGTTTCCGCCGCCGGGCAGGAGGTCACGTATGCGTTCGTGATCACCAACACCGGCACCGTGACGCTCACCGCGCTGTCGGTCCGCGAAACCCGCTTCACCGGCAGCGGCGGGCCGCCGGCTCCGGTGTGCCCGGCCGGATCCCTGGTGCCGGGGCAGCACGTGACGTGCACGTCGACCTACCGCGTCACCCAGTCCGATGTGGACGCCGGGCGGATCGACAACACCGCCGTGGCATCGGGAACCCCGCCGGCGGGCGGGCCACCGGCGGAGTCGGCGCCCGCGAGCGCGACCGTGCGGGTCACCGCCGCCGCGGCCCTCGCGATCACCAAGGCGGCACGGCCGGTCGACGTGAACGGCGACGGCGTGATCAGCGCCGGGGACCGGATCGAGTGGACGGTCACGGTCACCAACACCGGCGCGGTCACGGTCCGGGCGATCCGGGTCGACGACCCGTCCGCGGGCGGGGCCACCTGCCCGGCGACCGCGCTG
Organism: Amycolatopsis sp. NPDC004378; assembly: GCF_053602455.1. Lineage (NCBI taxonomy): Bacteria > Bacillati > Actinomycetota > Actinomycetes > Pseudonocardiales > Pseudonocardiaceae > Amycolatopsis > Amycolatopsis sp. NPDC004378. Next base: position 20,639 of record NZ_JBSGDR010000043.1, on the reverse strand, counting down.
GCGCCGGGTCAGGCGATGGCGTGCACGGTGCCCGCGCACACGGTCACCGCCGCCGACGTGGCCGCCGGGCGGGTGCGCAACGTCGCCACCGCCGCCGGAACCGGGTCCGACGGAGCGCCGGTCCCCGCCGGTCAGGCGGTCGCCGAGGTCCCGGTCGTTCCCGCACCGGCACCGACCGGCGGCCCGCACCGGCTGCCCGACACCGGCACGGACGTGGGCAGGCTCCTAGGCCTGTCGAGCGTGCTCCTCCTGGCCGGAGCGGCGCTTTGCGCGGCCGGCAGGCGACAGCACCCGACCCGGTGAGCGAGAGCGGCCCCGTCACCCCGACGTCGGCTGATCCGTCCGCTACGCCTTCACCACGCGGGCCGCGTCGGCGATCGCGCGCAGAACGCTGATGGGGTTTTCGCTCACCGCGTGCACGCCGACGTGGTCCGCCCCCGCCGCCAGCTCCGCGCCGATGCCGGTCGCGATGGCCGGTGCGTCGCCGTGCAGGACTAGCGCGTCGATCAGGCGGTCGCTGAAGGGAGCCGTCAGGTCCTGGTCGGTGTAGCCGATCCGCCGGAGGTTGCCGGCGTAGTTGGCGATGCCCAGCATGGGGCGGACGGCGGCTCGGCCGGCCGCGCGGGCACGTTCGACGTCGGCGTCCAGCACCACGCCGTGCCCGGGCATCACCAGCTTGCCCGGACCGAGGACCTGCCGGGCGAGGCGGGTGTGGTCGGGCGTCACCTGCAGGGTGAGGGTGCCCGCCGCGCGGTCGGCCGCCAGCCGGAGCATCTTGGGGCCGAGCGCGGCCAGCAGCACGCGGTCGGCGGGGACACCGGCCGCGGTCAGCGCGTCGAGGTAGCTCGCGACCTTGGCCAGCGGGGACGCGTAGCCGGCGTCGACTTCCCGGTGACCGGCCCCGATGCCGATGAGGAGCCGGCCGGCGTGCTTCCCCGCGATCCGGTGGTAGGACTCCGCGACGGTGCCCGCGTCGGACTGCCACACGTTGAGCACGCTGGTGCCGATCACGATCCGGTGCGTGGCGTCGAGCAGCCGCTCCGCCGAGCGGAGGTCCGCGGTCGGTGACGCGGCCAGCCAGATCGCGTCGTAGCCGGCTTCTTCCAGTGTGACGGCGTCCGCCGCGGTGGCCTCGGCCGCGGTCAGGTAAGCGCCGAGCGGTCCCAGTTCGATGGTCATGATCACGACCTCAGCACCGGGTGGTCGCGCGAACCAGCGCCAATCGGCACGTGCTGCGATAAGCTTTCCTTATCGTCGAGGTCAACCGGGGTGGGGCCGTGGAGCTGCGGGCACTGCGCTATTTCGTCGCCGTCGCGGACGAGCTGCACTTCGGCCGGGCGGCCGAGCGGCTGCACGTCGCGCAACCGGCCGTCAGCCAGCAGATCGCCCGGCTGGAGCGGGAGCTCGGGGTCCGGCTGCTCGACCGGTCACCCCGGCGGGTCCGGCTCACCGCGGCCGGGCAGCGCGTGCTCGCCGCGGCGCGCGGCACCCTCGCCGCGGCCGGTCAGGTGCGGATCGCGGCGCAGCAGGTCGTGCCGACCGTGCGCATCGGCACGGCCGCCGGCATGACCGCCCGGCTGGAACGTGGGATCGACGCCTTCCGCGAGCGGGCGCCGGAGTTCGAGGTCGTGCTGGCCGATCTGCCGGTCGAGGCCAGGCTCAACGCTCTGCGGCAGGGTGACCTCGACCTGGCGCTGACCCGGGGTGTGCGTTCGGTGCCCGGGCTCGAGGTGCTGCCGGCCTGGACCGAACGCCTGTACGCGGTGGTGTCCCGGCGGCACCCGGCGGCGGACCGCCGAGCCGTCGGCCGGACCGAACTGGCCGACGGCACGCTGCGCCTGCCCGCCCGCGAACACGACCCGCCGCTGCACGACGCCGTGGCCCGCGTGCTGAGCGACACGGGGTGGCAGCTGGCGGCCGGCCGCCCGACGGGCACCCTGCAGGAGACGATCGTCGAAGTCGGCTCGGAGCCCCGGAGCTGGACGGTGCTGCCGGCCGACCAGGTCGCCGAGATCCGCTCGACCCGCGTCCGCGCGATCCCGCTCGAGCCGCCGGTCACTATCGCGGGCAGCATCGTCGTCGCGCCGGACACGGCGAACGGCGCGGCCGAGTGCGCGGTGGCGGCCTTCGGTGACGAGGGTGTCCCGCACCGTCCATAGTGGACCCCGGGGTGGGGGTATCACTCCCTCCCACGCCGGCCGAAGCGCTCGTACCGTCGAGCTCATGATCAGTCAACCTCAGGCCGGTGGTCCCCTCGCCGGCACAGCAGCCCTGGTGACCGGAGCCAGCAGCGGCATTGGCGAAGGCACCGCGCTGGCACTGGCCGCGCTCGGCGCACGGGTGACCGTGGTCGCCCGCCGAGCGGACCGCCTCGACGCGCTCGTCGAAAAGATCACGAGCACCGGTGGCCACGCTCTCGCCGTGAGTGCCGACATCACGGACGAGGAACAAGCTCAGGCCGCCGTCGCCCGCGCCATCGAGGTGTACGGCCGCCTCGACACCGTGGTGGCCAACGCGGGCGTCATGATCCTCGGGCCGATCACCGGCGCGGACACGACCGACTGGCGCCGGATGATCGAGCTCAACACGCTCGGGCTCATGTACACCGCGCACGCGGCCGCCCCGCACCTGCTCGAGGCCGCGGCCGACGGTCCCCGCCGGGTGGCCGATCTCGTCCTGGTCAGCAGCACCGCGGGCCGGGTGGTGCGCGGTGGCGGCGGTGTCTACAACGCGAGCAAGCACGCCGTGACCGCGTTCGGTGAAGCTCTCCGCGGCGAAGTCACCCGACGCCATCTGCGCGTTTCGCTCGTCGAGCCCGGTTCGGTGGAAACCGAGCTGCCCCTCCAGAACCACCCCGACGTCCAGGAGCGGATGTCCGCGCGATACTCCACTATGGAGCGACTGCGTCCCGCGGACGTGGCGGACACCATCACCTTCATCGTCACCAGGCCACGCCACGTCGCCGTGAACGAGGTCTTGGTCCGGCCGACGGAGCAGCAGGATTGAGCGCCGCGACGCCGGAGCGCCGGCTCGGCCAACGTGGGTGCGCTGCACCCACGCGCCGGGTGCCGGTCCGCATTACTGTCGTCGGTGTGGACAGTGACAACGAGCTTGGTGACTACCTGCGAGCGCGACGGGCGCTGGTCCGGGTGCAGGAGGTCGGTCTGCCCGACGACGGTCCGCGGCGGGTGCCGGGGCTCCGGCGCGACGAGGTGGCGCTGCTCGCGGGAGTGAGCACGGACTACTACGTGCGGCTGGAGCAGGGCCGGGAACGGCACCCGTCCGATCAGGTGCTGCGATCGATCGCCAGTGCGCTGCAGCTGGACGACGACGCCGCGGCGCACCTGTTCCGGCTCGCCCTGCCGCTGTTCGGGGCGCGTGCGGCCACCTCGCTGACCGTCGCTCCGGAGCTGGTCCGGCTGATGGACGGCATGCCGGACGTACCCGCCTTCCTGGTCGGTGCGGCACAGGACATCCTCGCCGCGAACGCGATGGCCCGTGAGCTCTACCGCGGGTTCGCCCGGTACGACAACCTGCTGCGGATGATCTTCCTGGACCCGTACGCGAGGTCCTTCTACGGTGACTGGGATGCCGCGGCGCGGCTCGCGGTGAGCAACCTGCGGGCGTCGTCTTCGCAGTTTCCCGCGGACGAGCGCATCGAGCGGGTCGTCGGTGAAGTGAGCTTGCGCAGCCCGGCGTTCGCGAACCTGTGGGCCCGCTACGAGGTGCGGCCGCGGACCAGCGAGCTGAAGCACTTCGTGCACCCGCAAGTGGGGGAGCTGAGGCTGCACTTCGAGACGTTCGCCGTCGCCAGCACCCCTGGGCAGCACCTGTCCGTGTACAGCGCCGAACCCGGCAGCGCCAGTCACGACGGTTTGGTCCTCCTACGACGTCTGGCCGAGCAAGCGGCCACCGGCTCCGACGACGCCGAGGCTCTGGAGAAAGGTGACACCCGATCATGACCACCTCGCTCGCGGACAGCGTGGGCACCTTCGAGATCGCCGGGAAGAAGGTCGCCCGGTTGGGTTTCGGCGCCATGCGGCTGACCGGGCTCGGGGTGTGGGGCGAGCCTGAGGACCGCGCCGAGTGCGTGCGGGTCGTGCGGCGGGCCGTCGAACTCGGCGTGCAGCTCATCGACACCGCCGACTCGTACGGTCCCCACATCAGCGAAGAGATCATCCGGGAGGCGATCCACCCTTACCCGGATGACGTCCTCATCGCGACCAAGGCGGGTCTGACCCGTAACGGCCCGGACACCGTCAGGCGGGGCGGCGAACTGGTGCGCCTCGGCCCCCGAGCCTGGCCCCCGGTCGGTCGTCCGGAGTACCTCCGCCAACAGGCGCAGCTGAGCATGCGCCGGCTCGGCGTCGATCGGATCGACCTGTTCCAGCTCCATCGCGTCGACCCCGCGGTTCCGCTGGCGGACCAGGTCGGCGAGTTGAAGAACCTCCAAGACGAGGGCAAGGTCGTCGCAATCGGACTGTCACAGGTCACGGTCGGTCAGATCGAGCAGGCGCGGCTGATCGCCGACATCGCCACGGTCCAGAACCGGTACAATGTCGCTGACCGAAGCTCCGCCGACGTCTTGGACCACTGCACCCGGCATGGCATCGGGTTCATCCCCTGGGCGCCCGTGGCCGCGGGGGAGCTGGCCCGCCCCGGCGGGTCGGTCGACCACATCGCCGCGGCGCACGGCTGCACTCCGTCCACTGTGGCGCTTTCGTGGCTGCTGCACCGATCCGACGTCGTCCTGCCCATTCCCGGCACCTCGAAGGTCGCCCACCTGGAAGAGAATCTGGCCGCGTCCCGGGTCCGGCTCACCGAAGCGGAGCTGGCGGAACTCACCGCGGCCACGTAACCGACGCTCGGTCTGCGGACTTCCGCCTACCGCGGGCACACGCCAGGTGTTGGAGCGGCATGGGACCGACTGCCCCTGTGCGATCGCCGGCGAACTCGACATGCCCGGATTTTCGAAGGCAGAGCGGTTCTGAACATCGTCTTCGTGATCTGCCGGGCAACCGGAGAAGAATTCCGGTTCGACCACGACTACTACGGACGCTTGCTCCACCGATGAGGCGGTCGTAACCGAAAGCGAGACCAAGTAATGACTTCGACATCGAAAACGGCGACCAGGACGTGGGTAGGCGTGGTCACACTGCTGGCCGGCACGCTGCTGCCACCCTTGGATTTCTTCATCGTCAACCTCGCCATCCCGTCGATCCAAGACGACCTCGGCGGCGGCGACCTCCTGGGCCAGCAGATCGTGGCGAGCTACGCCGCCACCTACGCGGTGGCGCTCACCCTCGGTGGCCGGCTCGGCGATCTGTACGGGCGGCGGCGGACCTTCCTCACCGGCCTCGTCGGATTCGCCCTTGCCTCGCTGCTGTGCGGTGCGGCCGGCGAACCCTGGCTGCTCCTCGTCGGACGCATCCTGCAAGGCCTGACGGCCGCGCTGATGGCGCCGCAGTCCTTGGCCCTCATCCGCGCGAGCCTCGACGGCCGCGACCAGACGGTCGCCCTGGGCTTCCACGGTGCGACTCTGGGCCTCGCCGCGGTGATCGGCCAATCCCTGGGCGGCCTCCTCGTCACCGCCGACGTCTGGGGGCTGGGCTGGCGGGTGATCTTCCTCCTCAACCTGCCCGTCGCGGCCCTGGCTCTGGTGGGCAGCCTGGTCCTGCGTGACCCGCCCACCCGGGGCGAGGAAAGGCTCGACTGGATCGGTGCGATCCTGCTCTTCACTGGCCTCGCCGGGATCGTCATCCCCCTGGTCGAGGGGCGCGCCCTGGACTGGCCCTGGTGGTCCTTCGTCGTGCTCGTCGTCGCCGCCGGCCTGCTGCATCGCTTCTGGCGCTACGAATCCGCCCTCGGCGCCGGTCGGCGACGTGGTCGCGGCCTGCCCCTGGTACCACCCCGGGCGGTCACCGCGCCCGGAGTGCGGAGCGCTCTCGTGGCGGTCGCCCTGTTCTACTCGATCGCCGCGTTCTTCCTCGTCTTCTCGGAACACGAGCAGGCCGTCGGCCGCACTCCACTGCAGGCAAGCCTGGACATCCTGCCGCTGGGGATCGGTTTCCTGATCGGGCCGCTGACCGTGCCGCACCTCATGCGGGTCATGCCACGCCGGATCGCCGCGCTCGGCCTGCTCCTGGAGACCATCGGGTTCCTCACCTTCGCCGGGCTCGTCGCCGCCTTCGGCCAGACACCGTGGGCGGCCGCGCCGCTGGCGCTCATCGGCTTCGGCCAAGGGCTCGCCCTGCCGTCGCTGATCCGCATCACGGTCACGCACATCCCGCGCGCGTTCGCCGGGCTGGCCAGCGGTCTGGTCAACGCGACCCTGCAGATCAGCGCGGCCCTGTCTGTCGCGATCTTCGGCGGCATCTTCTACGCGACCGCCGGGGCGTACGGCTCGGCCCGGGCCATCACCACGGTGTCGATCCTCATCGCCGCGCTCTTGTTCGCATCCTCCTTGCTGTCGCTGCGAGCCGAACGTGTCCCGTCCCTCGATACGCCCTCACCGATCGAGGAAGCACACGATCGCCCGGTGAAGGTGAAGCGCGCCGCGAGGGTGGCCAGGTAGCGGGTGGGTCACGGACGGCGCCACACCGCTCCGCGTTGCTCGTACTCCAGCACGGATTCCGCGCCGACGGCGGCGTCGGCGCCGAGTTCCCGGGTCACCAGCCAGAGCGCGAGGTCCAGGCCCGACGTGACCCCGCCCGCGGTGACGAGGTCGCCGTCGTCGACGACGCGGGCGTCGATCACCCGCGCCTGCTGGGCGGCGAGGTCGGCCTTCGCGAGGTGGTGCGTCGTGCACGGACGGCCCTTGGTCAGGCCCGCGGCCGAAAGCACCATGACGCCGGTGCACACCCCGGCGACGACGGCGTGGCGGGCGCGGCCGAGGTCGTGAAGGAAAGCGCTGTCTTTGATCAAGGCGTTGACGCCGGGACCGTCCTTCGCGGCGTACCCACCGCCGGGGACGATGAGAACGTCGTCGGCGGCGTTCGGGTTCCACGCCGTGGACACCCCGAACTTCGTGCCGAACGTGCCGGTTACGACGCCCGGCGCACCCCGGTTGACCAGCGTCACCTGGACCTCACCCTGCTGGTGCCCGGCGTGGCCCAGCACGGCGAGGGGGCCGATGACGTCCTGCTCCTCGACGCCGTCGAAGAGCAGGATCTGCACGCGGAGCGTCCCGCGTGCCGGCTGGGCGGCCGAAGCGGTGCCGGTGGTGGCGAGCGAGGCGAGGGCGGCGGTGCTCGTCGAGGCGGCGGAGAGCCGGAGGAAGTCCCTGCGTTCCATGGGGGACGCCTTTCTGTCGGGGGTCTCGCTCCAGCAGTCGTGCGCGCGGGCGCCGGAGTTCCACGACATTTGTCGGGCAGGGCGCTGCGTCGTGAGACTGACCTTTGTGGACTGTCCACGGCGCCGTTCGCCGGACCAACGCCGAAAGGTGTGCGCAGCCGCTGAATGCGGTGGCGCACACCTCTCGCGGGCCGGCGAGCAGCGGTGCTAGCGACCGGCCGCCTCTTCGATGACGGAGGTCACCTTGTCCGGATGCGAGATGTAGACGACGTGGCTGGACCCGGGGACCTCGGTGATCTTCGCGTTCGCGCGCTGGTACATCCAGCGCTCGAGGTCGGGGTTGGAGACCATGTCGGACCCGGCGACGATGCCGTAGCTCGGCTTGGTCTTCCAGGCGGCCGTCGTCACCTTCTCCTCGAGGATGCTCGCGGAGACGAAGACCTGCGACCGGGCCATGAAATCGGCCTGCCGGGCGGGGAGATCGGCGGCGAAATCGGCGTGGAACTTCTGCGGATCGAGCATCAGGAACCCATCACCGGCGGGCTTGATGTCATTGGTCGGTGAGGGGATCTTCTGGAGGAGTTCGCCGAGGGTCTCGCCGGCGTCGGGTACGGACGCCGCGGCGTAGACCAGCGCCGTCACCTTGGGATCGTCGCCGGCCTGGGTGATGACCTCACCGCCGTAGCTGTGGCCGACGAGCACTACGGGCCCGTCCTGCATGGCGATGACGCGGCGCGTCGCCGCGACGTCGTCGGCCAGGCTGGTTTCGGGTTCCTGGACGATGCTGACGTTGTAACCCTTAGCCACCAGGCGGTCTTGCACAGCCCGCCAGCCCGAGCCGTCGGCGAACGCGCCGTGCACCAGGACGACGTTGTGGACCTTGGGCTTCGTGTGTTCGACCTGGACCGGCGACGCCGTGGCGCCGGTCTTGGCGTCGGCACTCGCCGGCGAGCCCAGGATCGCCGTCGCCACGATGCCGGCCAGCCCCAGGGTGACCGCGGGAAGGATCTTTTTCATTGTCTGGCTGTCTTTCTGCTCAGTGATCGTTCAGCTCGAGATCCATCGTCGGCCGCGGCCACGACCCGAGCCAACGCAAGATGCAGGATGTGCAACCAACGGAAAAATGACCTACGTCATGGCCGAGGGCGGGAATATCCGGGCCGTCATTCGCTGTCGAGCACGTCCTGAACCGGCACATCGAGCGATTCGAGCCGGATCGAGGCGCTCGATCCGAGGATCGTCGCGAGGCGGGCGCCGAGTTCGGCGCAGGCGGCGAGCAGCGGTGCCGCGAGGCGGTGCAGCACCGGGTCGGGCAACCGCGAAGCGTGGCCGGCGATGGCGACCGATCCCAAGGCGTGGCCCGAATCGGGGTCGAGCACCGGTGCCGCGATGCCGTTGAGCTCCGGGTGGTTGACCGACCGCGAGATGGCGTAGCGCCGGCGGCGGATCTCGGCGAGCTGCTCCGGCACCTCGGTTCGCGCCGCCCGGCCCGGCTGGGCGAGGAGGACGTCGTCGACCTGGTGGGCGGGGAGGAACGCGAGGATCGCCGTTCCCGCGCACCCCGAGGTCAGCGGCGAGCGTTCGCCGATGTGCGCGATCGGGTGGGCGGCGGTGCCGGGCGGGCCGGCGCTGAGCACCATGACGCGGTGGGCTCCGCTGCGGAGTTGCAGGCTCGCCGTCTCGCTGGTCTCGGCGGCGAGCCGGACGAGTGCCGGGCGGGCCCGGTGCAGGAGGGCCGGGCGTGGCCCCACGAGCGAGGCCAGGGCGACCGCGCGGGCGCCCACCCGGTAGCCGCGGCGTCCGATGTGGTCGACGTACCCGTGTTCCTGCAGGTCCCGCAGGACCCGGTAGGCCTTGGTCGAGGGCAGGCCCGCGCGCTCGGCGATGGTCTTCAACGCGGCCGGCTGGTGCAGGGCGGCGAGCGTCTCGAGGATCCGGAGCGCGCGGATGTGCCCGTCCTCGGCCACTGGCGCATCCTTTTCCGTACGGGGCGCCAACGGGTTTTCTCGTGCGGCGCACAGACGGAGGTGGTGGCAGCCGCCTCGAGCATCGCACTTCACGACACCTGCGTCAAGACCGAACGTTCTATCCGATGGCGCTCCTCGAAAGGTGGACCCGCACCCTGTCCGGGCCGGCTACGGGACGACCACCCGGACCCCGGGCAGCGCGATGCGCACCTCGACGTCCGGCGCGAGGCGGGCGACGGCGTCGGCGTAGTGCCGCGGGTCCTGGTCGCCCTTGGTGATCAGGCGGTCGCCGAGGTAGCCGCTGTGGAAGGCGTAGTGGTGGGGGATCGCGAGCGTCGGGCGCAGCACGGCGGTCAGCTCGGCCGCTTGCTCGGCGTTCATCACCACCTGGGCCAGGTCCGCCGGTCGGATGCAGAGGCCGTTGGTGGGCAGGATCGTCAGGTCGACCGGCCCGAGGCGATCGGGGATCCGGTCGAGTTCGGGCACCCGCAGCGAGTCGCCGCCGAAGAACAGGGTCCGGCCGCCCGCCTGGAGCACGAACGTCACCTCGTGGACGCCGTGCTGGCCGGGGGTGGCGGTGACCGTGAGGTCGCCGACCCGGGCGGACTCCCACGCCTCGACGGTGTGCAGGGTGGTGAAGCCCTTGGCCTTCGCGATGGCGGTCACGGTGCCCGGCCCGACGAGCGGGGTGGCCGGGTCGAGGCCGCCGGCGAGGAGGGCGTCGAGGTCGCAGTGGTCGTAGTGCTCGTGGCTGATCACGACCGCGTCGAGCCGGCCCAGTGCGGACACGGGCATCGCGACCCGTTCGCCTTGGTGGTACGTGGCTTTTTCGGTGAACCACGGGTCGGTGAGGATCCGCAGGTCGCCGAGTTCGATCAGCTGGCACGCGTGGGCGATCCGGGTGACCGCGAGGGAGGTGCTCATGTCGTGGTGGTCCTTTCCGGGAAGGGTCAGAGCTCGGTGATGGCGCCGAGGAGTTCTTCGGGCGTCTCGACCTGTGGCAGGTGGCCGGACCGGGGCAGCACGGTGAACTTCGCCATCGGGATGGCCGCGGCGTAGGCCTTGCCGTACTCGGTGCCGACGATCCCGTCGCTCTCGCCCCAGATGACGTGGACGGGCAGGTCGATCGCGTGGAGCCGGTCCAGCAGGGTCGGGTCGGACATGGCCGGTCCGGTGTAGGAGAGCAGCGCCTGGATGTCCGGGCCCGGTCCGGTGCCGCCGGCCGCGGGCGGTGCGGGCGCCTTGCTCGGGTCGTGGAAGGACAGTTTGCTCAGGTCGGCGGGCGCGAGACCGGCGACGCTGGTCACCGGGTGCCCCTCGACCTCGATCCCGACGCCGTCGACGATCACCGCGCCGCCGACCCGGGGGCTGCCCAGGAGCGCGATCTCGGCGGCCAGCCAGCCGCCGAACGAGTTGCCGATCACCGTGACGTCGCTGAGGCCGAGCTCGTCGAGCAGGCCGACGTAGGCGGCCGCGAGGGCGCGGGTCGAATCCACACCCGGCACCCGCGGGGTGCCGGCGAACCCGGGGTGGGTCGGCGTCAGTACCCGGGAGTGCGTGCGATGGGCGAGCAGGTCGGCGAAGCCGGTCACCGTCGCCGGGCCACCTCCGCCGTGCAGCAGGAGGAAGGTCCGGGTGTGGTCGCGGTCTTCGACGGTGACCACACCGCCGGCGGCCGGCGCGCTGAGGGTGCGGATGGGCCGGAGGCTTCCGGCGGGGACGGAGTTGCTCATGCGATCTCTCCTTGGTGGGGTAGGCTATGTAAACAACCTTATATAAACATACTTAGTTTGGCAAGTGGGAGGGTCGCGGATGGTGGGTTACGCTGCGTCGGTGTCACCGTCGCTTCAGGAGATCGGGCTCGCTGTCAAGCGGCTGCAGTGGAGGCACCACCGCGAAGCCAACCGCAGGCTGGCCGAACACGGGCTTTCCTTGGTGCAGTGGGACGTTCTCCGGCACCTGCACCAGCAGCCGGACGCCACGCTGCACACCCTGGCGGATCTGACCTTCCAGACCGACCAGTCGATGGGGGCCCTCGCCAAGCGCATGATCGAGCGGGGCCTGCTGAAGCGGGTGGACGGCCCCGGCCGGGCCACCCGTCATCACCTGACCGGCGAAGGCGAGCGTGCCTTCGAGGCCGGATCGTCCGTCCTGGAATTCGTCCTGGCCGAGACCGTCGGCACGCTGACCGAGGCCGAACAGGCTGTCCTGTACGAACTCCTGATCAAAGCGGCCGGGTCGCGGTGACCGTGCGCGGGATCACGTGCCCGGCCGGTCGAATGCGAGTTGCCGGATCTCGGCGCCTGAGAAGATCCACGGCTTGCGCATGCCCAGGCGGTCGGCGGGTGGCCGCTGGACTTCGCGAGCGGCTTCGTTGTCAGGGCAGGTCGGTCACGCCGCGCAGACGGAGTGCACGGCGGTGCCGAGCGCCTGGCGGTGCAGCGCGTCCAGCCGATCCAGGACCACCGCCGAGCCGGTCGCCAGGACGAGCTGCGCACCGCACGGGATCCGCTCGGCGCGGATGTCCACAGTGGACGCCAGGCGCGTGAGCAGGTCCGTGGTGAGCCGGTCGAGGCGCGTGCGGATCCGGCCCAGGTCCGGCCGGGTGGTGGGGGCCTCGTCCGGGTGCGCCGTCCAGCGGGCGAACAGCCCGCGCTGCACCACCTTGCTGGCGGTGATCTGGTCGCGGAAGAACGCCGCCGCCGCGTCCGGGTCCAGGCCGATGGCCGCGGCCTGGGCGCGCACCTGGTTCAGCACCTGCTCCTCGCGGGCGGGGTCGTCGATCGGTGAGTCGGTGCCGAACTTGGCCGCCGCCACGTCGTCGCCGACGCGCAGGCGTTCGACGACGAGGTCGGTCAGCGGGCCGAGCCTGCCGAACGAGCCGTTCGCCGTGAGCGCGGCGGGAACTTCGGCGGCCGCGGCCGCGGGAACGGTCAGCGTCATCGCGCCGGCCACCGTGAGTGCCGTGGCGGCGATGCCGCGGGCCACCTTGCTGGTCAACTGCTTGCCTCGCTTTCCTGGAGGGGGAGGTAGGTGACGTCGGTGAGGTGTTCGGACGCCGCCCACAACCGCCGCCGCAGGCGGTCGTCGTGGGACAGCGAGCTAGCGGTGACCAGCTCGGGGTAGCCGGTGCGCCCGCGCGGGCCGAAGTAGTCGCCACCGCGGGCGTGCGGGTCGGTGGCGGCGCGCAGCGGCCCGAGTGCGCCCTTCGCCGCGCTCTGGGACAGGGCGAGCGCGAGCGGGTTGACCTTGGGGTTGAGCGCGGCCCGGACCAGCGCGTTCAGTTCGCGCCCGCCCTCGGTCCGGGCGAGGCCCGGGTGCCCGGCCACCGCGATCGCCGGGCTCCCGGCGGCCCGCAGGCGGCGGTCGAGCTCGTGGGCGAACAACAGGTTCGCCAGCTTGGCCCGGTTGTAGGCCGCCATGAACCGGTAGGCGGGACCGGGCTCGGGGTCGAGGTCGGCCGGGTCGATGGTGCCCTGGCGGTGGCCGTTGCTGCCCACCGTCACCACCCGCGCCCCGGTGGTGCCGGTGAGCAGGTCCAGCACCAGGCCGGTGAACGCGAAGGGGCCGAGGTGGTTCACGGCCATGGTCGATTCGAAGCCGTCTTCGGTGACCGCGTACCGCACGCGGAAACCGCCGACGTTGTTCACGAGCAGGTCGAGGTGGTCGTACTCGTCGTGCAGCCGGCGCGCGGCGGCGCGGACCGACGCGAGCGAGGCGAAGTCCACCAGCAGGGTGCGGACGACGGCGCCGGGGGAGACGGCCCGGATCCGGTCGGCCGCCGCGGCCGCCCGGCCGGGGTCGCGGCAGGCCAGGACGACGTCGGCGCCGCGGCGGGCGAGGGCGTCCGCGATCGCGAAGCCCAGTCCGGTGCTGGCGCCGGTGACGAGGGCGGTCCGGCCGTGCTGGGCGGGGATGTCCTCGAAGGACCAGCGTTGCCGTGTCACGGAAGCACCTTTCTGCTGTATGTAGCGATCACTCTAACACAGTAAAGATAGAACGTTCGGTCTTGACGCGCCGGCCGAAGGCTCGCATAGTGGAGAGCGATAGAACGTTCGGTATCGCGGACTGGTCCGCGATCGTGAAGGGATTCCCGCCATGACCAAGCCTCTGTACCTCGGCATCGCCACCTCGACCGGCGACGGCCGCGCGGGAGGGCAGGCGCGGACCGACGACGGCCTGCTCGACATTTCCCTGGCGATCCCCAAGGAGATGGGTGGCCCTGGCGGTGCGACCAACCCGGAGCAGCTGTTCGCGGCGGGCTGGGCGTCGTGCCTCCATTCGGCGTTGAAGGCTGTGGCGGCGCAGCGGAAGGTCAAGGTCGCCGACTCCGCCGTCGTCGCGGAGGTGCAGGTGCACTCGACCGACGAGGGTGGCTTCACGCTCAGTGCGGCGCTGCACGCGGAACTGTCCGGTGTGGACCAGGCGACCGCCGACCAGCTCGTCGAAGGCGCGCACGCGATTTGCCCGTACTCGAACGCGACCCGGGGCAACATTCCGGTGACGGTCGACGCGACCGTCGCCTGAGCCGGGGTGGCCGGGCCGGCGGAAGACTCCCCGGCCCGGCGCGCCCGGTGCGGAGCGGGCCCGGTGCGGACCTATCATGGCCGGATGGCGAGGGATTCCAGCTCCGCACCGACGGCCGCCGGCTTGAGCAGCCAGGAGGTCATCCTCGACGCGGCTCGCGCCCTCGTCGGGGAAAAGGGCTACGACGGCATGGCGATTTCGGACCTGAGCGCCCAGTCCGGGCTGCCGCCGAGCTCGATCTACTACCACTTCGGCAACAAGCTCGGCGTCCTCGCGGCGCTGCTGGAGCGGACGTTCGACGAGCTGCACGCGCTGTTCCCGAACCCGTCGTCCTACGACGAACTGGCGCCGCTCGACCGCCTCGAAGCGTGGTTCTCCGCGGCCTGTGACTCCCTCGACCGCCGCCCGGACTACCTGCAGCTGCTCGTCGCCATCAGCGTCGGCCCGCAGAAGGACGCCGAGGCGGTGCGGGCGACCGTGCGCCGCATCCGCGACTACGCGCACGCTTCCTGGGTCGCCGCGCTCACCCCGATCTTCGCCCCTCGCGGTGGCAAGAACAACGAAGCCCTCGTCCAGGAGCTGGCCGTCCTCGGACGGGCCTTGACGGACGGGCTTTCGGTGGCCAACAGCTTCGACGGCATGAGCTACCGCTCGCAGGTCGCCCCGTTCGTCGCCCTGATCCGCGGCCTGGCGGACCAGCGGGGGCCGAAGCGCAAGCGCTGACCACGTCCGAACGGCCTTGATAACACCGCGGCCCGTTGTATAGTGAGCGCTACATACAACGAATGGGGCGGCACAGTGACGAGCACTCTGGATGTCGGTGACGCGCGCCTGGCCTACACCGAGGCCGGTTCGGGCAGCCCGGTCGTGTGGCTGCACGGCTCGGGGCCGGGCGCCACCGGCATGAGCAACTTCGGCGGTAACCTGCCCGCCTTCGCCGACCACCGCAACATCGTGGTCGACCTGCCGGGCTGGGGTGCGTCCCCGCGGCCCGGGACCGACGAGCCGCTGATCTTCCATGCCGCCGAGCGCGTGTCCCGCGCGATGACGGCGCTCGGGATCGAGCGGGCCCACCTGGTCGGCAACTCCTACGGCGGCGCCGTGGCCATGCGGATCGCGATGCGGTACCCGGATCGCGTGGACCGGCTCGTGCTCATGGCGCCGGGCGGGGTGCTGCCACCGGAGGCGCCGCCGTGGCCCGCCGGGCTCGAGCGGCTCTTCGGTTACATGGCCGCGGAAAAGCCGTCGCGCGAGGCCATGGCCGAGTTCGTGCGGCTGATGGTCTACGACGAGTCGCTCGCCACCGACGCGCTCATCGACGAACGGTACGAGTCCAGCCTGCGGGCTCATCCCGAGCTGCCGATCCCGCCGAACTTCGGCGACCTGACCCCCGACCTCGGCCGGATCGCCGCCCCCACGCTGCTCGTGTGGGGCCGGGAGGACCAGACCGTGCCGCTGACGTGGGCGGCCAAGATCCTCGACGGCATCCCGAACGCGGAGCTGCGGGTGCTGCCGCACTGCCGGCACTGGGTCCAGTACGAGCGCTCGCCCGAGTTCAACCACCTCGTCCGCGAGTTCCTGCGGGGCGGCGCGGCCGCCGCGGCGGAGGGATGACCGTGGGGATCAGGAAGCTGGGTTACGTCGGTCTCGACGTCACCGACGTCGACGCGTGGACCGACCTGCTCGTGCGCACGCTGGGCGTCGGCGTCACCCACGCCAAGTCCGGCACCGACGAGGTCGTCCTCGCCGAGCTCGACGAGTTCAAGTACCGTCTCGCCCTTCATCCGTCCACTGAGGACCGTCCGCGCGAGCTGGGCTGGATCGTCGACTCACCCCGCGAGCTCGACCGGCTGACCGGGCGGCTCACCGGCGCCGGGTTCGCCGTCGCGGACGGCTCGGCCGAGGAGGCGGACCTGCGCGGTGCCACGCACCTGCGCTGGTTCACCGACCCGGTCGGCTACCGCGTGGAGCTGGCGGTCGGCGAAGCCAAGGTGCGCCTCGGCGCAGAGCGGCCGGCGGGCGGGCCCGGCGTCACCGGCCTGGGGCATTTCGTGCTTGCCAGCCCGAAACTCGAGGAACTGCGCGAACTCTACGAGTCGGTGCTCGAATTCAAGCTGACCGACTACCGCGCGCCGGGCCTGTTCTTCTTCCGCTGCAACCGGACCCACCACAGCATCGCGCTCGCGAACGCCGAAACCGCGTCGATCCACCACCTGGAGCTCGAACACGGCTCGATCGACGACGTCGGGCGGGCCTACGACCGCGCCCAGGCCAACGACGTGCCGATCTCGATCAGCCTGGGCCGGCACAGGAACGACAAGGCGATCTCCTTCTAGGTCCGCAACCCCAGCGGGTTCCACCTGGAGATCGGCTGCGGCGGCATCGACGTCGGCGACGACTGGGTCCCGCACGACTTCGGGCGGTCGGACGAGTGGGGGCACCACCACGCGGAGGCCAACCCGTTCGCCGCCCCGAAGTCGTGAGCCTTTCGGGCCGCCGCGCCCTCGTCACCGGCGCGGCGAGCGGGATCGGCCTGGCCGTGGCCACCCGGCTCGCCGGGCTGGGCGCCCACGTCGTGGTGTGCGACATCGACGCCGAGGGGGCGGCGCGGGCGGCCGAGGTGGTCGGCGGCGAAGCGCTGGCGGTCGACCTGAGCGAGACCGGCGCTCTCGCCGAGCGGGCGTTCGACGCCGACATCCTGGTGAACAACGCCGGGGTCCAGCACGTCGCGCCGGTCGAGCGCTTCGAGCCCGAGCGGTTCGCGGCCATGACCCGGCTGATGCTGGTGGCGCCGTTCGTGCTCAGCCGCGCCGTGCTGCCGGGCATGTACGCGCGCGGCTGGGGCCGGATCGTGCACGTCTCGAGCATCCACGGCCTGCGGGCCAGTGCGTACAAGTCCGCTTACGTCAGTGCGAAGCACGGCCTGCTGGGACTGTCCAAAGTGCTCGCGCTGGAAGGCGCGGCCCGCGGCGTCACCAGCAACTGCGTGTGCCCCGGGTACGTGCGGACCCCGCTCGTCGAGAACCAGCTGGCCGACCAGGCGGCGGTGCACGGGCTGAGCACCGGCGAGGTGCTGTCGGAGGTGCTGCTGGCGAGGACGGCGGTCAAGCGGCTGATCGAGCCGGGCGAGGTCGCCGGCGCGGTGGCGTACCTGTGCTCACCCGAAGCCGCTTCGGTCAGCGGGACCGAGCTGGTCCTGGACGGAGGCTGGAGTGCCTCCTGACCAGGTACCGGCCCGGTGCGGTCAGCTCATCGGCAACGGCGTCGCGGCGAACACGCCATCGGGGTCGACGGCGGCCTTGACGCGCCGCAGCCGCGGCAGGTTGTCGCCGTAAGCGTGGGGGATCTGGTCGGTCGCGTCCGGGCCGAGCAGGTTGGCGTACCCGCCGGGGAACGCGTGCCCGGCCAGTGCGTCCGACGCCGCGTCCGCCCAGCCGCCGACGTCTTCCCCGATACCGAGGATCTCGGCCATCAGGTGCGGCCGGCGGAGACCGAACGCGGTGTCGGCGGCGGCGACCCGCGCCGCGGCGCCGTGGAAGTGGTGCAGGCTGATCCCGGACTGCGGCGTCGGCAGCCGGCCGCCGAACCGCTCGACGACGGCGGCGACGCCCTCGTCGAGCCCGGGCACCGAGCGGGTCCGGATGGTGACGTGCCTGCCGTCGGGGAACATCGCGTCCCGCCCGGCGATCGCGGTCGCGTGGGGCACGGTCTCCAGCTGGGCGAGCAGGGGGTCGCCGAGGCGGGTCAGCGCGGCCACCGGTCCCGACGGGTCTTCGCCGGTGCCGACGTCGCCGGCCCAGGTCGGCAGCACGAGCAGCGCGGGCGAACCGTCCGGTGCGGCGATCACGCCGGTCTGGATCGTCAGGTCGTCGGGCGCTTCGAGCTGCGCCTCGCGGACCCGCGCCAGCACCTGCCCGGCCTGGTGCCAGGGGTAGAGCACCAGGCCGGTCACCACCGCCGGCACGGCGTGCAGCCGGACGGTCATCGCCGTGACGACGCCGAAGTTGCCCCCGCCGCCGCGCAGGGCCCACAGCAGGTCCGGGTCGTGCCGGGCGTCCGTGCGCACGATCGTTCCGTCGGCCGTGACGACCTCGGCGGCGAGCAGGTTGTCCGCGGCGAGGCCGATCCGCCCGGCCAGCGGTCCGTAGCCGCCGCCGAGGGTGAGCCCGGCGACCCCGACCGTGCCGATGGTGCCGGTCGCGCCCACGAGACCGTGCTCGCCGGCCGCGGCCAGCAGGTGGTTGGCGGACGCGCCGCCCCCGACCTCGGCGGACCGGGTGGCGGGATCGACCCGGACCCCGTGCAGCGGCCGTATGTCCAGGGTGAGACCCCCGTCGGCCAGGGCGCGGCCGGCCCAGTCGTGGCCGCGGGAGCGGACGGAGAGCGGCAGGCCGAACTCGCGGGCGGTCCGCACGCCGAGCACGACGTCGGCGGTGGTGGTGCAGGTCAGCACGAGGGCGGGCCGGTGGTTCACGGCGCCGTTCCACAAGGCGACGCCGTCAGCGTATCGCGGGCCGGATGAGTGCACTTGGCGGTCCGGGACGGCGGTGCGCAGCGCGCGGTGGGCGTCGGCGAGGGAACGGGCGTGGTCGCGGGTGTGGGACATGGGTGTCCTTCATCGAGTTAGAGGAGTACCGAACGTTCTCCTCTTTGAATGTAGCGTTCACTCTAACGCGCGTTCTGTCGAGTGTGAGGGTGACTTGGCGTAGTGATACCGATCGTTCTATCTGCTAAACTCGCAGGATGGTGCTCAACGCTCGAGGTCAGGTGTCGGAAGCGCGGTCGAGGTTGCTCGCGACGGCCACGCGCATCTTCTACGCCGAGGGCCTGCACTCCGTGGGGATCGACCGGATCGTCGCGGAGGCCAAGGTCACCCGCGCCACGCTGTACCGGCACTTCCCCAGCAAGGACGACCTGGTCGTCGCGTACCTGGAGGGTGTCCACGAGATGGAGCGCGAAGGGATCGACAAGGTCGTCGCCGGGGACCTGCCGGCGGCCGACGGCTTGCGGGCGATCGCCAAGACGATCGCCGACGGCATCGGGTCGGCCCACTTCCGGGGCTGCGCCTTCCTCAACGCGGTGGCGGAGTACCCGGACCCCGCCCACCCCGTGCACCGGGCCGTCCTCGCGCATCGCGAGTGGTTCCTCCGCACGGTCACCGACCTGCTCGCGCAGGTGGGCGAGGCTCCGGCGGAGCCGGCGGGGCGGCACTTCGTGATGCTGCGCGACGGCGCGATGGCGGCGGGCTGCCTGTCGGATCCGGCCGAAGTCTCGGACACGTTCCGCCAGGGTGTCGACGGGATCCTGGAGCACCGGCTCGCCTCCGCGAGGAAGTGACCCCCGCTTCCGGGGTAGAACGTTCGGTCTTGACGAGTGGCGGGCTCGTCGCTACGGTGGGTTGTGTACTGATCGCTCCATACAAGGAGCGACCCGGGCTCCGCGTCGGCGGGCCCGCTCACCGAAGGAGACCTCCGTGAGTACCGCCCCCAGTGCCCTCGCACCGTCGCTGCGGCGGCTGTACTTCACCCGCTTCGCCTTCGCCCTCGTTTGGGCCGCGCTGCTGATCGCCACGGCGTCGGGCCTCGGCCCGGCGGCCGTCACGCTGCTGGTGCTCTACCCGCTGTTCGACGTCGCCGCGGCAGCCGTCGACGCGCGGGCGGCGAAGGCGACCGACTCGGTGCTGGCGCTGTACGTCAACGTCGCGGTCAGCTTGCTGGCCGCGGCCGGGGTGGCCGTCGCGGCGACCTCCGGCATCCCCGGCGTCCTCCGCGTGTGGGGGAGCTGGGCCATCGTCTCGGGCCTGGTGCAGTTCGCGGTCGGCCTCAGCCGCCGCCGGTTCGGCGGCCAGTGGCCGATGATCGTCAGCGGCGCCCTCTCGGTCGTCGCCGGGACCTCGTTCATCCTCCAGGCCGGGCGCGACGGCGCTTCGCTCGTCACCATCGGCGGTTACGCCGTGCTCGGTGGCGTCTTCTTCCTCGTTTCGGCCCTTCGGCTCGGTGCTGTGGCGAAGAAGGCCGGTCTCAGCGCCGGCACCGTCTGACGCGGATGAGCACGCTGCAGTTCAAGCGCTCGCCGCGGCTGGCGGCGCCGCGCCCGCCGGGCGGGGAAGTCCACCTCGAGCCGCCGCCCGAGGTGCCCCGCGTCATTCCCGGCAACATCGTGCTGAAGGCGCTTCCGGTCGTGATGATCGTGGCGTCACTGGGGTTGCTGGTCTTCTTGTTCACCGCCAGCCAGCGCAACCCGCTGACGATCGCCCTGGGCGCCACGACGGTCGTCGGGACGCTCGGGATGATGGCCGGTGGTGGCGGCAAGGGCGGCGGTGCCAAGCGCGCCGAGATGGACGAGGACCGCAAGGACTACCTGCGCTACTTGGGGCAGATGCGTGACCGCGCCCGTGAGGCGATGGTCGACCAGCGCGCCGCCCTGGAATGGGTGCACCCGGATCCGCAGTCGCTGTGGTCGCTCGCGGCGAGCCGCCGGATGTGGGAGCGGCGGACGAACGACTCGGATTTCCTGCACCTGCGCGTGGGGCGGAGTTCGCACCGACTGGCCACGCGGCTCGTGCCGCCGCAGACGGGCCCGGTGGACGAGCTGGAGCCGATCTCGACCCTGGCGTTGCGCCGGTTCGTCCGGGCGCATTCGATCGTGCCGGACCTGCCCACCCAGATCGCGTTGCGGGGCTTCGCCGCGGTGTGCCTGCAAGGGGACCTCGAACTGACGCGGGGTCTGGTCCGCGCGATGCTCGCGCAGATCGTTTCCTTCCACAGTCCCGACGACGTGCTGATCGCGGTCGCCACCGCGGGCCGCGCGAAGGAGGAGTGGGAGTGGGCGAAGTGGCTGCCGCACGTCCAG
>NZ_JBSGDR010000042.1:0-44213 GCF_053602455.1 Amycolatopsis sp. NPDC004378 | reverse complement strand
CTACGCTCAAGCCTCAGCTGCCTGAAAACCCCGTGTCCGCCTCACCGGGGCAACTCCACACACGTGATGCCTCCTCAAGCACGTGTGATGCCTCTTCGGTCACGGCTGGGGTGGGGGGTCCGCGGCCGGGAGGAGCAGGGTGAACGTCGGCGGAGCCGGGCGGCTGAGCCGGAGGCGGCCGCCTTCCGCTTCCGCGAGGCTGCGGGCCAGGCGAAGGCCGATCCCGTGCCCGGCCGCGGCCGTCGCGAACGGGTCGGTTTCGCCCAGGTCGGGGCCTTCGTCGGCGACGTCGATGGCCAGGGCGTCCCCGGCGTCGCGCGCGAGGACCGTCACCGTGCCGCGGCCGTGCGTCGCCGCGTTGTCCAGCAGGACGCCGAGGACCTGCCGGACGGCCGCGGCCGCCACCCGCGCCGGCGGCGGGTCGTCCCGGGTGACGCGCAGCGCCCGCCCGTGCGGCGAGAGCAGGGCTTCGCCCGACTGCCGGACTTCCTCCAGGAGGGCGTCGAGGTCCAGCTCGGCCCGCGGCGCCCGGCGTTCGCGGCCCAGCGCGAGGAGGTCCTCGATCGTGCGTTCCAGCCGGTCGGCGGACGCGATCCCGGCGCGGATCGCCGCGTACGGGTCCGCGGCCGGTGTCTCCAAGGCGGCTTCGAGCTGCAGGCGCAGGCCGGTCAGCGGGTTCCGCAGCTGGTGCGACGCCTCCGCGGAGAACGCGCGCTCGCGTTCGAGGGTCTCGCCGATCCGCACGGCGGTGGCGTCCAGCGCTTCGCCGACGCGGTCGATCTCGGCGATCCCGGCCCGGGGCCCGCGGGCGGTGAGGTCGCCGTCGCCGAGCCGTCCGGCCGCGGCGGCCAGCTCCTCCAGGGGGCTGACGAGCCGCGCGGTGTACCGCCGGGCCATCAGCCAGCTCGCCCCGATCGCCGCCACCGCCAGCCCGGCCATGCCGAGCCAGGTCAGCCCGACGCGCAGGCGCAGCGCGGACTCCGGCCGCGCGGCGCGGACCACGCCGGTCACCCGCGACCCGCTGACCACCGGCACGGCCAGGGTCAGCTCGTCGCCGTCCCGCCCGACGACGACGTCGACCCGGGCACCCGCCGCCTGCAGCACGATCGTCCCGCCCGTCGCGGGCCCGCGCCCGGCGAGCAGCCGCCCGTCCGGCGCGTAGACCCCCACGTCGGCGTCGGCGTCGGCGTCCCCGGGCGCCGGCACGACCGGCGACCGCCCCGCGGTCAGCTCGTCCGAGACGGCCAGCGCGGCGGTGTCGGCCGCGCGCTCCAGGTCGGTCTCGGCGTCGTCGTGGAAGTACTTCATCACGGCCACGCCCAGCGGCAACGCGAACAGCACGGTCGCGACCAGGGCGGCGAGCACCGTCAGGGTGATGATCCGGCGGCGCACGGCTACCCTTCGGCGAGGGTCCGGGCGGGGTCCTCCAGCCGGTACCCGTGACCGCGCAGCGTGGCGATCCGGGGCACCTCGTCGCCGGGGCCGGCCGCGGCCGTGAGCTTGCGGCGCACCGCCGCGATGTGCACGTCCAGGGTCTTGGTGGAGCCGTACCAGTGCGCGTCCCAGACCTCGGACATCAGCGTCTCGCGGCTGACCGCGACCCCGGGCTGCTCGGCCAGCCGCGCGAGCAGGTCGAACTCCTTGGCGCGCAGCACGACCTCGCGGCCGCCCAGGGTGGCGCGGCGGCCGGCGATGTCGACGGTCAGCCCGCCGACGGTCACCGGCGGCCGGGCCCCGGCGGGTGCGCCGCGGCGCAGGTGCGCCCGCACACGGGCCAGCAGCTCGCCCAGCCGGATCGGCTTGGTCAGGTAGTCGTCGGCGCCGGCGTCGAGGCCGACGACGACGTCCATCTCCTCCTGCCGGGCGGTGAGGATGACCAGCACCGTCGAGGGGAGCGCGGCCCGCAGGCGGCGGCACACCTCGACGCCGTCCAGGTCGGGCAGGCCTAGGTCGAGCAGCACGAGGTCGAACTCACCGGACTCGGCGGCCTGCAGGGCCGTCCGGCCGTCCCGGCGCCAGCACACCTGGTAACCGTGCAGTCGCAGGGTCGATTCGAGCACGCTGCCGATCGCCGCGTCGTCTTCCACCACCAGCAGGTTCGGCATGCGGGGAGCCTACGTTCTACTCCGGCCGCGCACCGAAACCGATCCGCGAAATGCGGTGTGAGGCCTCGGTCACTTCGACGCCGAACCGCGCCACGGCCGCTTCGGTGAACCGCGTCGTCGGCCCGGTGACCGCCAGGGCCGCGAGCAGCCGCCCGTCGGCGTCGAACACCGGCGCGGCGACGCTGGAGGCGCCTTCCTCCGGCTCGCCGTGGCTGACCGCGGGCCCCTCGGCCGCGGCGGCGAGCACCTGCCCGGCGGCCCCGCACCGCAGCGGCAGCTCGTCGCCGACCCGGCCGACGTGCCGGATGGCCCGCGAGCCCTCCTGCTGGGCGACGCAGACGAGCACCTCGGTGCTGCGGACGTACAGGTTGACCGTCTCGCCGCAGTCCCGCGCCAGCTCGCGCAACGCCTGGCGGACCGGCTCGGGCAGCTGCCACGCGGTGTTCGCCAGCTGCGCCCAGCGCAGCATCCCGGGCCCGACCGTGACCCGCCCGTCCGGCCGCGTCCAGAGCAGGCCGCGCTGCTCACAGGTGGCGACGAGGCGCAAAACGGTCGTCTTGGCGAGGCCGCTGGCCGCGGTGAGGTCCTTGACCGCCCAGGTCCGGCGGCGTTCGGTGAACAGGGCGAGCAGGTCGAACGCGCGCAGCACGCTCCGGACCGCGCCGTCGTCTTCCGCCTTCATCGAGCGACCCCCGTCCGCCTGACGGACCCAGCGTACCGGCGGCCGGACCGGTCAGGCCACGTGTCGCTCGAACGCCGCAACGGCCTCGGCGAGCACCTCCGCGCCCGGCCGCGCCCACAGGCCGGCGTTGAACACCTCGACCTCGATCGGGCCGGTGTAGCCCGCGGCTTCGACGGCCGCGCGCAGGTGGCGGTGGTCGATCGGGCCGTCGCCGGGCAGCGCGCGGCCCAGCAGCGGGTCGGGCAGCGGCACGAGCACGTCGCACACGTGGAACCCGGCGATCCGCCCGGCGGCCGCGGCGATCGACTCCTCGATCCGCGGGTCCCACCAGACGTGGAACTCGTCCACGATCACCCCGACCTGCTCGGCCGGGTGCTCGGCGGCGACGGCCAGTGCCTGGTCCACAGTGGACAAAACGGACCGCTCGGCGCACTGCATCGGGTGCAGCGGCTCCAGGCCGAGCCGCACCCCGCGCTCCCCGGCGTAGGGCGCCAGCTCGCCCACGGCGTCCGCGACGTGCTGCCGCGACGCGGCCAGGTCGTGGTTCGCGATCCCGCCCACGACCAGCACGAGGACCCCGGCGCCGAGCGCGGCGGCCTCGTCGATCGCCTCCCGGGTCCGCGCCACACCGTCCACAGGGGACCCCTCCGGCGTCACGCCGGTGAAGAACCCGCCGCGGCAGAGCGACGAAACCCGCACGCCGTGCTCCTTCAGCAGGCGCGCGGCTTCGTCGACGCCGGTCTCGGCGACCTTGTCCCGCCACAGCCCGATCCAGCCGACGCCGGCCGCGGCGCACCCGGCCACCGCCTCGGGCAGGGACCAGGCCTTGGTGGTGATCTGGTTGAGGCTGAACCGGGGGTCCATCACGCCACCCCCGCGACCTGGAGCAGCGGCCGCATCCGCGCGACGGCCAGGTCCGGGTCGGCGAGGACACCGGCCTCGTCGGCCAGCCGCAGCAGCGTGGCGAGGTGCGTGATCGTGCGCGCCGACTCCTGCCCGGCGATCATCCGGAAGTGCGCTTGATGACCGTTCAAGTAGGCGAGGAAGACGACGCCGGTCTTGTAGTGGCGGGTCGGGGCGCGGAAGATCTCGCGGGCCAGCGGCACCGTGCGCTCGAGCGCCGCTTCGAACCCCGCGCGGTCGCCGTCGTCCAGGCGCGCCAGCGCGGCCGCGGCGACGGGGGCGATCGGGTCGAAAACACCGAGCAGGGCCTCGCTGTGGCCGTGGTCGTCGCCCGCGATGAGCCGCGGGTAGTGGAAGTCGTCGCCGGTGTAGCAGGCGACGCCGGCCGGCAGCGCCCGCCGGAACTCCGTCTCGACCTCGGCGTCCAGCACCGAGACCTTCACCCCGGCGACGGTGTTCGCGTGCTCGGCGCACAACGCGGCCAGCTCCCGGGCCGCCGCGCGGACGTCGTCGTGACCCCAGTAGCCCGCGAGCGCCGGGTCGAACTGCTCGCCCAGCCAGTGCAGCAGAACCGGGCCGCTCGCCTCGGAGAGCAGTTTCCCGTACACCGCGTGGTAGTCCTCCGGGCCCTGGGCCGCCGCGGCCAGCGCCCGGCTGGCCATCACGACGGGGATCGCGCCCGCGCCGCCGACCAGGTCGAGCTGCTCGCGCCAGGCGTCCACAATGGACGCCGGGGTGGCCGGGCCGGCCGGCAGCTGGTCGGTGCCGACGCCGGCGCACCACCGGCGCCCGGCGGCGATCGCGCCGGTGCGGGCGACGAGCGTCTTAGTGGTGGCCCAGTCGAGGCCCATGCCGCGTTGCGCGGTGTCCATCGCCTCCGCGACGCCGAGGCCGCACGACCAGAGGTGTTCGCGGAAGGCCAGCGTGGTGTCCCAGTCGACGGTGTCCGGCTCGCCGGCCAGGGCGTCCGCCACGACGTGTGCGGCCGCGTAGGCGATCCGGGACGCCGGTGGTGCGGTGGGGGACGCGGGGAGCGGCGGCCCGGACGGTGACCAGTTCACGAGCCCGCCGCCGGGGACCGGGAGCAGGAGCATCGGAGAACCTCCGCGTCAGTCAGAAAGCGCTTTCCCGATTCCACGGTAGGGCCTGTGCCGAAGCACGACAAGGCCCGACCGGGTGTGCGCGCGGTCAGCGCTTGGGGCGAGCCGTGCTCTCGCGCAGGACGACTTCGCCCGACAGCCGGACCGTCCGCGGCCGCGTGCCCGCGGATCCCTTGATTGCCAGGTCCATCGCGCGCTCGCCCAGCTCTTCCAGGGGAAGCCGGACGGTCGTCAGCGCCGGCGCGAGGTCGCGGACCACCGGGATGTCGTCGAACCCGGCGACCGAGACGTCGCCGGGCACGGACAGGCCCTCCTCCCGCAACGCCGTCATCGCGCCGATCGCCATCACGTCGGTGACGGCGAAGACGCAGGTCGGCAGCTTGCGCTTGCGGCCCGCGAGCAGCCGCTTCGTCGCCTCGTAGCCGCCGTCGCGGGTGAAGGCGGCCTCGACGACGTCGTCTTCGTGCAGGCTGATGCCGTGTTCGGCGAGTGCGTCGGTGAACCCGGCCAGCCGGTCGATGACGGTGCTGAGCCGGCGCGGCCCGGCGAGCACGGCGAACCGCTTGTGCCCCAGCCCGGCCAACGCCTTCGCGAGGGCCGCGGCGCCGCCCTTGTTGTCCGGCTGCACGGTGTCGATCTTGAGCCCGCGGTGCCGGCTCACCGCGGCGACCTGCCCGCCGCCGCGGCGGTAGGGCTCCAGTTCGGCGGCCATCGCGCGTTCCCACGCCCGGTCTTCGAAGGCCGAGCCGATCAGCAGGATGGCCGCGGCCCGCTGCGCGCGCAGCGTCGAGACGTAGGCGACTTCGCGGTCCGGGTCGCGGAACGTCCCGGCCAGCATCACGAGCAGCCCGTTGTCGGTGGCCACCCGCATCACCCCGCCGGCGATCGCGGCGAAGTACGGATCGCTGACGTCGTGGCAGATCACGCCGACCGTGCGGTGCGTGCCGCCGGCGAGTGCTTGTGCGTGCGCGTTCGGGGCGTAAGCCAGCTCGGCCGCGGCGGCGGACACCCGCTCCCGCAGATCGGCGCGGACGGACGCGGTGCCGTTGAGCACCCGCGACGCCGTCGCGAGCGAGACGTTCGCGCTGCGTGCCACGTCTTCGAGTGTCACGTGCGGCCGGGCCTTCATGGCTGGCTCCTCCAAGATCGGTCTCGAGTGTCTCGGCGTGCTCGGTCGGTGCAATCTACTGGGAGGGGGGTGGGCCCGGAGAAGCCGCTGGCCGGGGGACCTGACCCGTTCGAGTGAACGCGCGGGGAAGATCGGCGGCGCAGAGTGTGTTGCAAACAAGGAGAACGTTCAAGTAGTGGGTACGCCACTGCCGATCGACCGTGAAAGGAACCCGCATGCTGTTCGGTGACGAGCACGTCCGCCGCTACGAGGAGACCGACGGCGAAGTCGGCCACGAGTGGAAGGAAGGCGTCCCGACGCTCGTGCTGACCACCAAGGGCCGCAAGACCGGGCAGGAGCGCAAGTTCGCCCTGATCTACCAGGAAGTCGACGGCAACCCGGTGATCGTGGCGTCGAAGGGCGGCGCGCCGAACCACCCCGGCTGGTACTTCAACCTCGTCGAGACGCCCGAGGTCGGCGTCCAGGTCAAGGCCGACAAGTTCAAGGCCCGCGCGCGCACGGCCGAGGGCGAAGAGCGCGCGAAGCTGTGGGAGAAGCTGGCCGCCGTTTGGCCGGACTACAACGACTACGCGAAGAAGACGGACCGCGAGATTCCTGTCGTGGTTCTCGAGCGATTGTGATCTGCGCCGCGTTCCGCGTGCGCGAGGGCCGATCCGGCCGGTCGTCGGCTACGAATGACGGTCATGGACCGCTGGACCGCCCTGGACACCGAAGGTGAGCTCCTCACCCGACGCCAGATGATCGCCTACGGCCGGCGCTTCGCCCGCGCCGGCCGGGGCGCCTGGTACAGCTTCGCGATCGAGGTGGTCTGGCAGTTCCTCGTCCAGACGACCCGCTTCCGGGTGCGCGGCGCCCACCACATCCCGAAGACCGGGGGCGTGCTGGTGGCGTCGAACCACCTGTCGTTCGCCGACCCGACGACGTTGACGGCGTTCTGCCTCGCCGCCGGCCGCGTGCCGCGGTACCTGGCGAAGGCCTCCCTGTGGAAGCTGCCGGTCGTGGGCCGCGTGATGCGCTCGGGACGGCACATCCCGGTCTACCGCGGCGCGGCGACGGCCGCTGAGGCCTACCGCGACCTGGTCGCGTCGGTGCGGGACGGCGAGTGCGTCGCGGTCTTCCCCGAGGGCACGTTCTCGAAGGACCCGGACGGCTGGCCGATGCGCGGCAAAACCGGCATCGTGCGCGCGGCCCTGGAGACCGGCGCGCCGGTGATCCCGGTGGCCAACTGGGGCACCCACCACCTGCTGCCGTCGACGGCGTGGGTCCCGCGCGGGTTCCCGCGCAAGACGGTCGACCTGGTGGCCGGGCCGCCGGTGGACCTGTCGGACCTGCGCGACCGCCCGTTGACGCGCGAGGTGCTGGAGGAGGCGACGGCCCGGATCATGGCGGCGGTGACGGCACTGCTCGAGACGATCCGCGGCGAGACGCGCCCGGCCGCGGCCTGAGGCCCGCGTCACCCCGCTCGGCGACCCCGGAAGGGGTACTTTCGGGCACATGAGTGCACAACACTTTGACGTCGTCGTACTGGGGGCCGGGGTCGGCGGCTACGTGGCGGCGATCCGCGCGTCGCAGCTGGGGCTGAGCGCCGCGGTGGTGGAGGAGAAGTACTGGGGCGGCGTCTGCCTGAACGTCGGGTGCATCCCGTCGAAGGCGCTGCTGCGCAACGCCGAGCTGGCGCACGTGGTGACGCAGGAGGCCGCGGCGTTCGGGATCTCTTCCGACAGCCCGATCCGGGTGGACTACACGGCCGCCTACGAGCGGAGCCGGAAGGTCGCCGACGGGCGCGTCAAGGGCGTGCACTTCCTGATGAAGAAGAACAAGATCACCGAGTTCGACGGGCACGGCACGTTCGTCGACGACCACACCCTCGAGGTGGACGGGTCGCGGATCACGTTCGGCCACTGCATCATCGCGACCGGCGCGACGACCCGCCTGCTGCCGGGCACGTCCCGCAGCTCGCGGGTGGTGACCTACGAAGAGCAGATCCTCTCGAGCGAGCTGCCGTCCAGCATCGTGATCGCCGGCGCGGGCGCGATCGGCGTCGAGTTCGCCTACGTGCTGCACAACTACGGCGTCGACGTCACGATCGTCGAGTTCCTCGACCGCATGGTGCCGCTGGAGGACGCGGAGGTGTCGGCGGAGCTGGCGCGCCGCTACCGGAAGCTGGGCATCAAGGTGCTGACGTCGACGCGGGTGGAGTCGATCGACGACTCCGGCCCGTCGGTCCGGGTGACGGTCTCTTCGGAGAAGAACGGGCAGCAGGTCCTCACGGCCGACAAGGTGCTGCAGGCGATCGGTTTCCAGCCGCGCGTCGAGGGCTACGGCCTGGAGAAGACGGGCGTGGCCCTGACGGACCGCGGCGCGATCGCGATCGACGGCCGCGGCCGCACGAACGTGGACCACATCTTCGCGATCGGCGACGTGACGGCGAAGCTGATGCTGGCGCACGCGTCCGAGTCGATGGGCGTGGTGGCGGCGGAGACGATCGCGGGCGCGGAGACGATGGAGCTCGACTTCCCGATGATCCCGCGCGCGACGTACTGCCAGCCCCAGATCGCCAGCTTCGGCTGGACGGAGGAACAGGCGCGTGCCAAGGGTTTCGACGTCCGGGTGGCGAAGTTCCCGTTCACGGCCAACGGAAAGGCCCAAGGTCTCGGCGACGCGGGCGGGTTCGTGAAGCTGATCAGCGACGCGCGCCACGGCGAACTGATCGGCGGCCACCTCATCGGGCCGGACGTGACCGAGCTGCTGCCGGAGCTGACTTTGGCCCAGCAGTGGGATTTGACGGTGCACGAGGTTTCGCGGAACGTCCACGCGCACCCGACGTTGGGTGAAGCGGTGAAGGAAGCGGTGCACGGCCTCGCGGGGCACATGATCAACCTCTAATGCCCGGGTTGGTGACGGACGTCGATCGTCTTCGAGACCTGCTGCGGCAAAACGAGACTCTCGTCGAAGTGCTCGGCCGGGCCCGGGAATTCGGCCTCCCGCACTGGTACCTGACCGCCGGCTGCGTCGTGCAGACCGTCTGGAACGTCCTCACCGGCCGCGACGCCGCGCAGGGTATCAGGGACTACGACCTCTTCTACCACGATCCCGAAGACCTCGGCTGGGACGCCGAAGACCGGGTGATCCGAAGAGTGGCGAGGGCGTGCGAAGACCTCCCTGTCGAAGTCGAAGTGCGCAACGAAGCCCGCGTGCACCTTTGGTACGAGAAGAAGTTCGGCATCCCGTGCCGCCCCTTCGCGACCACCGAGGAGGCGATCGCCGCTTTCCCGGCGGTCTGCTCGTGCGTCGGCGTCCGCCTCGAATCCGACGGCACCTGGCAGGTCCACGCCCCGAGCGGGCTCGACGACCTCTTCGCGATGGTCGTCAGGCCGAACCCGGTGCTCGCCCCGCGCGAGGTCTACGAACGGAAAGCCGCCCGGTGGCGAAGCCGGTGGCCGGAACTGACCGTCTTGACCGCAAAGTAGACCACCGCGCGTATCCGGACGCTGTGACGAGGCAAGGGCGGAAGAAAACAGTTCTCACGTTTCGGTGATCGTTCCAGCATGTGGGCAACCGGACGTTCCCGACTTTGGTCGGTGGACCACCGCGAAGTCACTCCTTAGATTCTCCCCATTACACCCGGTTGGGTGTCATACGGCCGAGTGCCTCAGGGAGAAATTCGATGGTGAGATTCAGCCGGGTCGCCGCGCACGCGGTTCCGCTGACCGTCGGCGCGCTGCTGCTGACGACGGGGGTTTCGGCGGCTCAGCCGTCCACGGTGGACGCCGCGACCGCGCGCACCGAGGCGGGCATCAACGCGCTGCAGGGCATCAAGAAGAGCCTGACCCCCGCCGAGCGCAAGCAATCGAGCCAGCTGGTCGTCGAGAAGCGGTTGCGCGCCGACCGGACCCTGGCCGCGAAGCTGCCCGACTACCGTTCGGGCGTCGGCGTCAGCACCGCCGGCACCGTCTCGGTCGACATCGCCGCGACGCGCGACCAGGCCGTCGCGAACGCGGTCAAGGCCGCGGGGGGCACCGTCCGCTACGCCTCGCCAGACGGCGCCATCCGGGCCGACCTGCCGCTGTCCGCCGTGGACGCGATCGCCGGCCGCGCCGACGTCGCCGAGGTCAAGCCCGCTTCGCAGGCGATGACCTGGACCGAGCGCGACGCCCGCGCGAACGTGGCCGCCCGGGCCGCCGCCGCGACACAGGTGTCCGAAGGCGACAAGGCCCACGGGGCCGACACCGCGCGCACCACCTACGGCGTCAGCGGTTCCGGCATCAAGGTCTGCGTGCTCTCCGACGGCGTCGACTCCCTGGCCAAGTCGCAGAGCGCCGGCGAGCTGCCCGCGGTCGACGTCCTCTCCGGCCAGAAGGGCAGCGGCGACGAGGGCACCGCGATGCTCGAGATCGTCCACGACCTGGCGCCGAACGCGACCCTCGGCTTCGCGACGGCGTTCACCAGCGAAGCCAGCTTCGCCGCTAACATTCGCGCGCTGCGGACCACCGGGCACTGCCAGGTCATCGTCGACGACGTCTCCTACTTCGACGAGTCGCCGTTCCAGGACACCCAGGTCGCCCAGGCGGTCAACGACGTCACCGCGGCCGGCGTCCTGTACTTCTCATCGGCCGGCAACTCGGGCAACGCGACCGACGGCACCAGCGGCTACTACGAGGGCGACTTCCGCGCCTCCTCGACGAAGATCAGCGGCGTCACCGGCACCCCGCACGACTTCGACCCGAGCAGCACCACGCAGAACTTCGACGCGCTTTCGGCCGGTTCGCTCGGCAAGCCGGTGACGCTGTTCTGGTCCGACCCGTGGGGCAAGTCCGCCAACGACTACGACCTGTTCATCCTGAACTCCTCGGGCAGCGTCGTGGCCTCCAGCGAGAACAGCCAGTCCGGCTCGCAGAACCCGTACGAGATCGCGAACGTGCCGACGACCGGCTCCGGCTACAAGGTCGCGGTGGTCAAGTACAGCGGCGCCGACCGGTTCATCGCGCTGAACGTCATCCGCGGCCGGTTCGTGGCTTCGGGTTCGCTCAAGGCCTTCAGCACCAACGGGGTCACGAACGGCCACTCGGCGGCGGCGAACGCGTTCAGCGTGGCAGCGGCCCCGGCCGGCCCGGCGTTCGGCCGGCCGCTGGAGACCGGTGACCCGGCCAACCCGGCGGGCCCGTACCCCGGCCTGTTCACGGCGGCCAGCAAGTGGGAGCGCTT
The DNA here is from genome assembly GCF_053602455.1 of Amycolatopsis sp. NPDC004378. Classification (NCBI taxonomy): domain Bacteria; kingdom Bacillati; phylum Actinomycetota; class Actinomycetes; order Pseudonocardiales; family Pseudonocardiaceae; genus Amycolatopsis; species Amycolatopsis sp. NPDC004378. Next base: position 33,089 of record NZ_JBSGDR010000042.1, on the reverse strand, counting down.
CAGCTCCGACGGCAAGCGGCACCTGTTCTACAACGCCGACGGCACCGCGATCACCCCGGGCAACGTGTCTTCGACGGGCGGCACGACCCGCGCCAAGCCGGACATCACGGCGGCCGACGGCGTGGCGACGTCGGTGACCGGGTTCCAGCCGTTCTTCGGGACGTCGGCGGCGGCCCCGCACGCGGCGGCCATCGCGGCGCTGCTGCTCTCGGGCAAGCCGACGGCGACCCCGGCCGAGATCCGCAGCGCGCTGGTCTCGAGCGCGATCGACCTGGGCGCGCCCGGGTTCGACACCGTGACCGGCAACGGCGTGATCATGGCCGGCCCGGCGCTCGCCGCGCTGGGCGTGGCGGCCAAGTAAGGGGCACCGCACCGGACGGCCCGGCGAGCAGCGCGCTCGCCGGGCCGTTCCGTCATTCCGGGCCGGTGACCAGGAGGTGGAAGCCGAGGCCCCGGTGCGCGAACCGGACGTGGTCGCGCAGGGCCAGCCCGGCGGCGTCCAGCGCGGCTTCCAGCTCGGCGACGGGACGGATCCGGAAGCCGTTGCCGGTCAGCATCGCGGACTTGGCCATCAGGTCCGGATCGCCGACGCCGAGCACGAACTTCCCGCCCGGCGCGAGCACCCGCGCGACTTCGGCGAACGCGGAACCGAGGTCGTCGACGAAGTACACCGTGTTGGTCGAGACGACCGCGTCGGCGGAACCGGCTTCGAGCGGCAACGCCGTCATCGAGCCTTCGTGCAGCCGCAGCCGCCCCGCGGCGATCTCCCGGCGGAACGTGGCGCGGGCGCGGGAAAGCATCGTCGCCGAGACGTCCACGCCGTGCACCACCCCCGCTTCGCGCAGCAGGAGCGTGAGGCCGAGACCGCCGCCGAAGCCGACGTCGACCGCCGTCTCCCCGCCGGTCAGGCCGAGGGCCGACACGGCCCGCGTCACCGCCTCGCGGTTGCGGCCGTTGAGCATCGAGCCACGATCCGCCCGCGCAGGCCGCTAGGGTGGCCGAGTTGCCGGGCGAGGCCGGCCTGGAAACTTTCGCGAAGTCCCATGGGCGCAGTCTAGGAGGCGTGATGCCGAAAACGGCGGTGGTCACCGGAGCCGGGTCGGGCATCGGGCGGGCCGTGGCGCGGGCCCTGCTCGACGACGGCTATCGCGTCGCCCTCGCCGGCCGGCGCGAAAGCGCCCTCACCGAGACGGCCGGCGGCCACGAGAACGCGCTCAGCGTTCCGGCGGACGTCGCGGACGAGGACTCCGTGCAGCACCTCTTCGCCACCGTCCGCGAGGCGTGGGGACGGCTCGACCTGCTGTTCAACAACGCCGGCATCGGCGCCGCGGGGACCGTCGCCGACCTGTCCGTCGAGGACTGGAAGCGGACCGTCGACGTCAACCTCACCGGGATGTTCCTCTGCGCCCGGCAGGCCGTCCTGCTGATGAAGGACCAGGACCCGCGCGGCGGCCGGATCGTCAACAACGGCTCGATCTCCGCGCACGCGCCGCGCCCCGCGAGCGTCGCCTACACCGCGACGAAACACGCCGTCACCGGCCTGACGCGATCGATCTCGCTCGACGGCCGGGCCTGGGACGTCGCCTGCGGGCAGATCGACATCGGCAACGCGGCCACCGAGATGACCGAGCGGATGGCCGCCGGCATCCCGCAGGCCGACGGCCGCGTCCTCGCCGAACCGACGTTCGACGTGCGGCACGTCGCGGACGCCGTGCGCTACATGGCCGCGCTGCCGCTCGACACCAACGTGCAGTTCCTCACCATCACGGCGACGACCATGCCGTTCATCGGCCGGGGCTAGCCGGCCGGGTGCGCGGGGCATCCGGAAACACAGTGTTCACAAACTCGTTCCACCGCAACGGAAAGTTCGCACGGAGTTCACCGGAAACCCGATTTCCCCGGCAGGTCAGGGTATTTCCGGGTCCGCTCACCCGTTCGGGTCGCGCGCGATGGTAGTGGCGCGGCCGGAAATCCGCATGGCGGAAAGGAAACCGGACCGCGCGCGCGGGGGCCCCGGGGGTGACTCGAGCAGCGTGATAGCGTCCGCCCGGTGTGGACGGTCGGTGGGTCACCCGGAGTCGTCTCCGAAGAAGTGACCGGCGAAGAACAGCCACGCCCTGACCCCGTAAGGGATTCCAGCTCCCGCACCGGGTTTTGGCGCTGGCTGGTGGTCGTGCTCGGGTTGTTTTCGGCGGCCTGCGCGATCGCCTGCCCGTTGCTGCCCGTGGTGCAGGACACCGCCGAGATCACCTGGCCGGTCGGCGCGGACACCCGCGCGGTGAACGCTCCGCTCACCGGTTACTGGGCGCAGGACATGCAGGTCGACCTGCCGTGCCGGACGATCCAGGCGCTCAACGCGCGCAAGCCGGGGGGCGCCTACCTGTTCTCGAGCGTTCCCGGTGCTCGCACCGGGAACGGCGCGGGCGTGTTCCTCCGCGTGGAGAAGGGCGTGCTGACCGCGTTCAACCGCGGCCAGCAGGTCGCCAACCAGCCGCTGCCCGCGACCGGCTGTGATGTCCGGTTCTCCTCCTCGGCGATGGACACGAAACTGACCGTCGCCGGCACCCCGGTCTTCGACGAGACGGGCGACTCACGCCCGCGGGTCGTCGGGATTTACACGGACATCACTTCGGCCAGCGACCCCATCACCGGGCTGCACGTGTCGATCACGCCGGACACCCGCTACCAGTCCGCGCCCACCGGCTTCAAGGCCGGGGTCGGCGTGGCCGGGGTGCTGGCGCTCATCGGCTGCCTGTTCGCGGTGAACCGGCTCGACCGCGGAGGCGCGCGAAGGGCGCCCCGCTGGGCGCCGGTCGGCTGGTGGAAGCTCACCAAACGCGACTTCACGGTGTTCGGGGTGCTCGGCGCCTGGGTCTTCATCGGCCCGGTGACCTCGGACGACGGCTACATCCTGACCATGGCCAGAGTGGCCTCGCAGACCGGCTACCTGACCAACTACCACCGGTGGTTCGGGGTCGCCGAAGCGCCGTTCGGCTGGAACGACCACCTCACCGAGCTGATGACCACGGTGTCGACGGTGCCGCCGTGGATCCGGCTGCCGTCGTTCGTCATCGGCGCGGTCTGCTGGCTGCTGATCAGCCGCGAGGTCATGCCGCGGCTGGGCACCCAGGTCCGGCAGAGCCCGGCGGCGAGCTGGGCCGCGGCGATGGTGTTCCTCGTCTGGTGGCTGCCGTTCAACGACGGCGTGCGCCCCGAACCGTGGGCCGCGCTGGGCTCGCTGCTCGCGCTGTGCGCCGTCGAACGGACCCTCGTCACGCGGCGCCTGCTGCCGCTGTGCCTCGGCCTGCTCGCCGCGGCGTTCGCGCTCGCCGCGACCCCGACCGGGCTCATCGCCGTGGCGCCGTTCCTGGTGGCCGCGCGGCCGCTGTTCCAGCTGCTGCGCGCCCGGGTGCGCAAGTCCGGCTGGGCCACGGTCCTCGCGCCGATCGCGGCGGCCGGGTTCATCGTGCTCGTCGTCGTGTTCGCCGACCAGACGGTCGCCACGGTGCTGGAGGCGACGCGCCTGCGCGGCAAGGTCGGCCCGAACGAACCGTGGTACAGCGAGCTTTCGCGCTACCAGCTGCTGTTCTCCGACAACGCCGACGGGTCGTTGACGCGCCGCTTCCCGGTGCTGCTGCTCATGCTCTGCACGGGCACCTGCCTGGTCGTGCTGCTGCGCCGCGGCCGGATCCAGGGCGCCGCGCTCGGCCCGGCCCGGCGGCTGATCGGCACCACCGCGCTGTTCTTCCTGCTGCTGGCCCTGACCCCGACCAAGTGGACGCACCACTTCGGCGCGTTCGCGGCGGTCGGCTCGGCGATGGCCGCACTCACCGCGCTCGCGACGAGCTCGGCGGTGCTGCGGTCGCGGCGCAACCGGGCCGCGTTCACGGCCGGGCTGCTGGTGGTCGCCGCGCTCGCGGCGACCGGGCCGAACGCGTACTGGTTCGTGTCGTCGATCGGCGTGCCGTGGTTCGACAAGGCGCCGTCCCTGCACGGCTACCACCTCTCGACGCTGCTGCTGCTCGCGGCGGCCGTCGCGGCGGCGATCGCGTTCGTGGAGAACCTCAAGGCGCACCGGCCGCCGGTGCTGCTGCCGCCGCCGTCGAAGGAACGCCGGCTGCGCGCGCTGAAGCTCGGTTCGATCTCGCTCGTCGTGATCTGCGGGGTGGTCGTCGCGTTCGAGTTCGCCAGTATGGGCAAGGCGATCGAGAAGCAGCTGGGCAGCTACAGCCTCGGCGCGGCGAACGTGCAGCACCTGTTCACCACCAGCGGCAACCTGTCCGACCACGTGATGGTCGAAAAGGACCCGGCGGCGAGCGTGCTCAAGCCGGTCTCGGCGCAGACGGCGGCGGTCGTGCAGCGGCAGCCCGCCCCGGGACTGCCGCCCGCCGACCAGGACAACGGCCCGACCAGCACCGGGTTCCACACCAAGGCGAAGTCGAGCGACGACCCGCTGGACGAGCCGCCGAACGGGCTGAGCGCGAACTCCCTGCCGATGTGGAGCAGCTACGGCGCGGAGGAGCGGACCGGCCGGCTGCGCACGTCCTGGTACCAGCTGCCGGCGGACCGGGCGAACTCGCAGCTCGCGATCTCGGTGGCGGCGAAGGCCGGCAAGGCGGAGAGCGTCTGGTTCGAGTACGGCAAGCAGACCCCCGACGGCGTCAAGGTCGTCAACTCCGACCAGGTGCACGCGCCGGGCGCGGACACCGGGTCCGACAACGACCCGTCGAGCAAGGGCAGCTGGGCCGACCAGCGGGTCCAGATCGGTGACCTGCCGAAGGAAGCCACGCTCGTCCGCGTGGTCGCGAAGGACGACGACGTGACCTCCGACGGCTGGGTCGCGGTGACCGCACCGCGCGTCCCGACGTTCACCACGCTGACGCAGCGGGTCGGCGACGCGCCGGTGTACATGGACTGGCCGGCGGCGTTCGTCTACCCGCGGATGAACCCGGTGACCTCGCACGACGGCATCTCCGAGGTCCCGCAGTACCGGATCACGTCGGGCACGCTCCAGGACGAGGCAGGCTGGGCGAACAACGTCCACGGCGGTCCGCTCGGCTGGCTCGAAGAAGTCGCCGACCAGCCCGAGGTCCCGAGCTACCTGCAGGGCGAGCCGGGACAGCCGTGGGGCCAGCTGATGCGTATCAAGCCCTACGCCGAGGGGCAGGCACCGCACGTCGAGCACGGGGAAAAGACCGTGTGGGGCTGGTGGTCGCCGGGGCCGGGACCCGCGCAGCCGAACGGGTCCACAGCCACGCGCTGACGCTCACGGGATCACGCGCGCCTTCCGGAACTCGTCGAAGAGCCGGTAGAACATCTGCTCGGTCTCGACGTAGGAGTGGAAGCCCGCGCGCCGCGACTTCGACGTGTCGGCGAACACGTCGTAGTCCCAGCCGAACACGAAGTCGCCGAAGGCCCAGGACGCCGAAACGTCGGCGTAGGACGCGGTGAGCCCGTGCTCCGCGGCCATCTTCGTCCACAGTGGACCCTTGTCGGCCATGACGTCCGCGAGGGACATCCGCAGCGGCGGCGCGGTTTCGAGGCCGAAGTAGGCGGCGAGCTTCGGCCAGAGCTCGCGCCACCGGAACAGGTCGCCGTTCGCGATGTTGAACGCGCCCCGCTGCCCGGCCGCCCAGACCGTCGCGTCGGCGAGCAGGCCGGCGTCGGTCATCTCCAGCAGGCTGTCGTACGCGCCGGGCTTGCCGGGGAACCGCAGCGGCAGGCCGAGTTCCTGCGAAATCGACGCGTAGACCGCGATCACCAGCGCGAGGTTCATCGGGTTGCCCAGCGCCGTGCCGCCGACCACCGACGGCCGGATCGCCGACCACGTCCACGCGCCCGCCCGGCGTTCGAGGAAGTCCTGCTGGTCGACGTTGAACTCGGGCGGCATGTGCCCGGCGTCGGTCTCGCGGGCCGGCGTCTTGAACGGGCCGAGGTGCGCGCCGTAGACCTTGTAGCCCTGCATCAGGCTGACGTGTTCGAGGCCGGGAGCCGCCGCCTCGGCCGCGTCGACGAGGTTCGTCAGCATCGCCAGGTTCGGCGGGACGAGCTCGGCCCACGTCGGTTTGTCCTGGTAGGCGGCGTAGAAGAGGTGGGTCGTCGTGGTCAGGTCGCCGATTTTCGCCTTCGTGTCGGCCGCGTCGAGGAGGTCGACGGCGACCGTGCCCGGCCCGCCGCGGCGGGACAGGCCGACGACGTCCCAGCGGCCGTCCGCCCGCAGGCGCTCGACGAGGGTGCGGCCGATGATCCCGTTCGCCCCGGCGACCAGGGCTGTCTTGCGTTCCATGCCTCCAGGCTGGGCACGCGCTCGCGATAAGTCCAAGGCTTAGTTTTCACGGCGGCGATAAGGTGTGTTCATGACTAGCCTGCGGCAGCTCGAGTACCTGGTCACGGTGGTCGACACCGGCTCGTTCACCCGAGCCGCCGAACAGCTGCACGTGACGCAGCCCGCGTTGTCCCACCAGATGCGGGCCCTCGAGCAGAGCCTCGGCGGGCCGCTGCTGGAGCGGCTGCCCCGCACTGTCCGGCTCACCCCGATGGGCCGGGCGATGCTGCCGCACGCGCGGGCGGCGCTGGCCGACGCCGAACGCGCCCGTTGCGCCGCCCGGCTCGCGTCCGGCACGACGGCGGGGGAGCTGCAGGTCGCGACGGTCTACTCGATGAGCCTCGGCGTGCTGCCGCCCGCGTTGCGGGTGTGGCGGCGCGACCGGCCCGAGGTCGACGTCCGGCTGATCGAGTTCCGGCACGCCGACGAGCTGCGCGACGCGATGGCCGCGGGCGAAGCCGACGTCGCGCTCGGCCCGCGGCCCGGCGAGTGGGCCGGGCCGGTGCGGGAGCTGGGCGTGGAGGAGTTCGTCGTGGTGCTCCCGGCCGACGGCGCTTCGGAAGGCGCCGAGGGCGTCGTCGACCTGGCCACGCTGGCGGACTGCGCGTGGGTGCACTACGCCCCGGGCAACGGCCTCGCCGAGCTGGTCGACGCGACGTGCGCGGCGGCGGGGTTCCGGCCGCGCCCGGCGGTCCGCACCGAGCAGACCGCGGCGGCGCCCATCCTCGCCGCGGCCGGCCTCGGCCCCGCGCTCGTCCCGGCGAACGTCCTGCCGGCCCGGTTCGACGGCCGCGTCCTGCGCCCCCGGGTGCCGGTCCGGCGGTCCGTGGTCGCGTACACGCGGGCGGCCCCGGACCCACTGACCAGCGCGTTCATCGACACCCTGGCCGTGCACGCGGTGGTTTAGACGCCGATGCCCGCCAGGACCGGGCCGGTGAACGGCGTCGTCGTGACGTCGTGGACCCGCGGGGCCCAGACCGCGTGGCCGTGGCCGGTCCACAGCGGCGCCGCCGGGAGGTCGCGCAGCAGCTGGTTCTCCGCCAGCCGGTACAGCTCGCCCGCCTCCTCGGGGGTCGCCGCGGCGTCGGCGAGGGCCAGGTTCTGGCGGAACACGTCGTCGGCGTACCCCGACGCGGCGGCCAGCTCGGACAGCACCTCGTATGGGCTCGCCGTCGCCGGCTTGAGCTCCACAGTGGAGGGACCGTCGCCCGGAGCGGCCTGCGCGGTAACGGATACGTCCAAGGCCTTGTGCAGGCCCACTGTCAGCTTCCGCGTCCACGCCTCCGTGTCGGGTCCGAAGTAGACGGTCGCGCCGCCCGGGAACGACGCCTGCCTCAGCAGCGCCTTGCCCGCGGCGGCGTCGAAGCTGCACGGACGGCACGTGCCGGACCGCTCGCCGGGGGCGTCCACCGGCGGCAGAAGCGCCTTGGCCGGATCGGCCTGGTGCGCCAGCGGCCCGGCTTCCAGTGCCGCGCGGTCCACGCCGAGCGCGAAGCCGTGGCGGACCGTCGCATCGGCGAACCGGGGGTTCGTCACCGGGAAGGCCAGATAGCCCGCCAGCGGCAGATCCCAGGTCGCGTGGTGGTCGGCGAAGTCGCCGTGCATGGCTTCGTGCTTCTCGCCGGGGACTTCGGTGGCGAGGTCGAGGGTGCCCGCCTTGACCGCGTCGTACTGGGCGGCCGGATCGCCGACGCGCAGCTCGATCTCGGCGGACCGGCCTTCGCCGACGCGCTTCAGCGTGCCGCCCGAGCCGGGCCGCCACGCGCCGTCGAGCCGGTACGGGCCGTTGCCGACCGGCGCCGTCGCGAAGCCCTTCCAGTCGCGGGACGCGAGCACCGACGCGGGCAGCGGCACGAGACCCGGCGCCGAGAGCAGCGCGGGCACCTGACCGGACGGCCGGTCCAGGGTCACCGTGATCCGGTCCGGCGCGGGCGCGGTGATCTCCTTGGCGCGCAACAGCTTCGTGAAGACCGATGACGACGCCCAGTGTTCCGCGGCGACCGCCCGCCAGGTGTCCACATAGGACTGGGCGGTCACCGGGGTGCCGTCGTGGAAGGTGGCCGGGCGCAGCTTGACCGTCCAGTGCACCCGGTCGGTGCTCTCGATGGACTCGGCCGCCCGGGGTGTGAGCTTCCCGGACGCGGCGTCGTAGTCGGCGAGCGGCGTCCACAGCGCGCCCGTCACCAGCCGGCCGGCCTGGTCGGCGACGTCGGCGGGCAGGAGCGTCGCGGGCTCCCGGATGCCGACGGACAGGACGCCGGGGCGGGCCGGGCCGGAGCCGGAGCAGCCCGTGACGGCGAGGGGCAGGACGGCGAGCAGGGCGAGCAGGCGCATGCGCCAGTCCTACCAGTGAACAGCCGACAAAAGACGGTTGTGTCCGGTTGATCTCCGACGTACGTTCGGTTGGTCACGCTCTGAGCGTTCTGGGAGGTTCGCGTGCGCACCTGGTTGCGGTCGTGCTTCGCCGCCGTCACCGTCAGCGCCACGCTGGTCGCGACCGGGCTCCCGGCCGCCGCCTGCGGCGAGGACGACAAACCCGCTGTTCCGGCCACCCGAACGCTGGGCGACCCGGGCGCGATCAAGAACGTCAAGCCCGTCGGCAACGTGCCCGACGCGGCCGGCGCCATCTCGGTCAACTTCCTCGACTACGGCCGCCGCGACGTGATGGTCGTGTCCGGCGAGTTCGGGCTGAAGGTGTACGACCTGACCAAGGACTCGGCGGCGCCGAAGCTGGTCGGGCAGGTCAGCCTGCCGGGCCTGTGGGAGACCGAGGACACCGAGGTCGACCAGAACCGCAAGCTGGTGTTCCTCTCCCGCGACCCGCGCGCGTTCGGCGGCACCACGCACACCGGCGAGTCCGGCATCTACGTCGTCGACGTCTCGAAGCCGGAAGCCCCGGCGATCCTCAGCTACACGAAGGTCCCGGCCGGCCACACGACCAGCTGCGTCGACGGCTGCCGCTACCTGTGGACGGGCGGCCCGGCGAAGGCCGACGACCAGCCCGCCGACTGGGGCGGCCGGCCGGTCTGGGTCACCGACGTGCGCGACCCGCGGCACCCGAAGGTGAACCCGGAGCCGATCGAGCTGGCCCGCAACGACGGCAAGACCGACTACGTGCACGACGTCCAGGTGGACGAGGACGGCGTGGCCTGGGTGTCCGGCCGCGGCGGCGTGCGCGGCTACTGGACGTCCGGGGTCCACCGCGACCCGCTGTCCGGCAAGGTCCACCGCGCCACCGCGCACGAGCCGATCCCGTACGCGGGCGGCGGCATCGCCGAGACGGCGGCCCCGTCCCGCTTCATGCACAACAGCTTCCACCCGGCAGGCCACCGCATCGGCGACGGCGCGTGGCGCGGCCAGGACCTGATCTACGCGACGGAGGAGAACTTCGTCGACGGCTGCGCGGGCGACGGCGTCCTGACGATCTCGTCCCTGGCGGGTTCGTACCACGGCGAAGGCTGGCGTTCGACGCCTTCGCAGCCGTTCCGCCTGCAGAGCATCGGCACGTGGAGCGTCAACGGCCAGGAGGGCAGCGACCCGGCATCGGACGACTGCTCGGCGCACTACTTCGACGTGCGGGGCAAGGTGCTGGTCCAGTCGTTCTACTCGCAGGGCACGCGGTTCCTGGACGTCAGCGACCCGACGAACCCCCGCCAGATCGCCTACTACCGCCCGGGCGACGCGAGCGCCTGGGCGCCGTACTGGCACGGGAAGTACGTGTACGTGGCCGACAACGCCCGGGGCATCGACATCCTGCAGCTCACGAAGTAGCGGTCGGGCACCAGAACCGCAGGCGCCCGGCCGAGCTGACGTCCGTGAAGACGCCGCCGTTGCGTTCGATCACGCGACGCGACGCGTGGTTGTCCGGCCCGCACGTCAGCAGAGCGCGCTCGATGCCCGCGTCGCGGGCCGCCCCCAGGACGGCCCGCAGCAGCGCGGTGGCGTGCCCCCGGCCGCGTGCCGTGGGGCGGATGTCATATCCGATGTGGCCGCCGAACTCGGGCAGCTCACCGGTGAGCCGGAAGTTGAGGCGGGCGCGGCCGAGGAAGCGTGTTCCGGTGACCCACCAATAGACGCGATGCGTCGGCGCGTCGGCTTCGGCGGCCCAACGGCGGAACTGGGCCGGGTCGGCGAGGACGTCCGGCCGGAGTTCGCTGTGCAGGCCCTCGGCGTGGTACTCGCGCAGGGCGTCGAGGAACGACGCGTGGTAGCGCGAACCCGGGGCCGCCAACTGAGCCATCGTCCGACCATCGCGGACGGCGAGGACCGTCGCAACGGATTTGATCCACCGGAGGCTGCCGCCGAGCCCGCTCGGCGACGGCCTCCGGTGCGTCTTCAGCCGCGCAGCCAGACCGCCGTGTCCGTCGGCAGTTCGTCCGTCACCGGGCCGCTCGCCAGCAGCACCTCGCCCGCGGGCAACGGCACCGGTGCCGCCGAGAAGTTCAGCGCGAACGTGAACTCCGGCCCGAGCCGGAACGCCAGCACGTCTTCGCCCAGCGAAAGCCACTCCAGCGAGCCCGCCGGGAGGTCACGCCGCAGCCGGAGGCCGGCGCGGTACAGCGACAGCATCGAGTCCGGGTCCGCCGCCTCCGCCGAAGCCGTGTACGCCTTCCACTCCGCCGGCTGGGGCAGCCACGCGCCCCCGGAACCGAAGCCGAACGGCGGCTCGTCGCCGGACCACGGGAGCGGGACGCGGCAGCCGTCGCGGCCCGGGTCGGCGCCGTTCGTCCGCGCCCACACCGGGTCCTGCCGCAGGTCGTCCGCGATGTCCAGGACTTCCCACAGCCCCAGCTCTTCACCCTGGTAGACGTACAGCCCGCCGGGCAGGGCCAGGGTCAGCAACGCCGCCGCCCGCGCGCGCCGGGTGCCCAGCTCGCGGTCCACCGGCAGCTCGTGCAGCCGGTTCGCGAACGAGAACCCCGTGTCGCCCTGCCGGCCGTAACGCGTCACGTGCCGCGTGACGTCGTGGTTCGACAGCACCCACGCCGCCGGCGCGCCGACCTCGTCGTGCGCCCGCAGCGTGCGCGTGATGACGTCTCGGAAGCGCGTGGCGTCCCACGGGCACACCAGGAAGTCGAAGTTGAACGCCGAGTGCAGCTCGTCGCGGCGCAGGTAGCGCGCCGCGCGGGACATGTCCGGCAGCCACATCTCCCCGACCAGCACGCGCTCGCCCGGGTAGCTGTCGACGATCTTGCGCCACGAGCGGTAGATCTCGTGCAGCCCCTCCTGGTCCGAAAACGGCGTCTCGTCGCCCTCGTCGACGTCGGGCAGCCGCGGGTCCTTGACCAGCCCGTCGGCGACGTCGATGCGGAAGCCGTCCACCCCCCGGTCGAACCAGAACCGCAGCACGTCCTCGAACTCCGCGCGGATCTCGGGGTTGTCCCAATTGAAGTCCGGCTGGCGCGAGCTGTAGAGGTGCAGGTACCACTCGCCGTCGGGCACGCGCGTCCACGCGGACCCGCCGAAGCGCGACTTCCAGTTGTTCGGCGGCTCGCTCCCGTCCGGGCCGCGGCCGGGCCGGAACCAGAACCGTTGCCGCTCCGGCGATCCCGGGCCCGCCGCCAGCGCGGCCTGGAACCAGCGGTGCTCGTCGGAGGCGTGGTTGGGCACGATGTCGATGATCACGCGGATGTCCCGGGCGTGCGCCTCGGCGATCAGCTGCTCGGCCTCGGCGAGCGTGCCGAACAGCGGCTCGATGTCGCGGAAGTCGGCGACGTCGTAGCCGCCGTCGTCCATCGGCGACGGGTACCAGGGGGTGAACCAGATCGCGTCGATCCCCAGGCCGGCCAGGTGGTCCAGCCGGGCGCGCACGCCGGCGAGGTCGCCGACGCCGTCGCCGTTGCCGTCCGCGAAGCTGCGGATGTAGATCTGGTAGATGGCCGCGCTCCGCCACCAGCCGGTGTTGTCGGTCACGAAAGTGCCCCTCCTAATCGTTGGGAAAACCCGGCTCAGCCCTTGATGCTGCCGGCGGTCAGCCCGGCGAGGATCTGCCGCTGGAAGGCCAGGAACAGCGCCACCATCGGCAGGCTGGCCAGCACCATCCCGGCGACGAGCACGTTGAGCGGCATGTCGATCGCCACCCTTTGCAGCATCACCGAGAGCGTCTGCTTTTCGGTGTCCGGGAACACCAGCAGCGGCCAGATGAAGTCCTTCCACGCGGTGACCACCGCGAGGATCGACACCACGGCCAGGATCGGCCGCGAGATCGGCAGGATGATCCGCCAGAGCGTCCGCACCGGCCCGGCACCGTCGATGCGCGCCGCCTCGATGAGCTCGTCCGGGATCTGGTCGAAGAACCGCTTCAGCAGGTAGATGTTGAACGCGTTCGCCGCGGCGGGCAGCCAGACGGCGGTCGGCGAGTTGATCAGGTTGAGGTGCACCAGCGGCAGGTCCGTCACCGTCACGTACGTCGGGACCAGCAACGCCGTCGCGGGCAGCATCAGCGTCGCGAGCATCAGCCCCAGCACGACGTTGCCGAACTTCGGCCGCAGTTTCGACAACGCGAACGCGGCCGGGACGTCGATGGCCAGCTGAGCCAGCCACGCGCCGCCCGCGACGACGAGCGTGTTGAGGAAGTACTTGCCCAGGCTCAGCTGGTCCCACGCGTCGGCGAAGGTTTCCGGGTGCCACTCGCGCGGGACGAGCGTCGCCGGTGTCGCGGCCAGCTCCTGCGGCGACTTCATCGCGCCGGTGACCGCCCAGTAGAGCGGGAACAGGAAGGCGAGGATGAAGATCACCAGCGTGCAGGCGAAAACCACGCCGTAGACGACCTTGCCGCGCGGGCTGCGCAGCGCGCTGGGGGAGACGAGGGTCCTCATGACTGGTCCGCCTTCCGCGTCAGCCGGACGTACCACGCCGAGAACACGCCCAGCGCCACGAACAGCAGCAGGCTCATCGCGCTCGCCGAGCCGAAGTCGTTGTAGACGAAGGCGTAGCGGTAGAGCAGCAGGAGCACGGTGACCGTCGAGTCGTCCGGCCCGCCGCCGGTCATCACGTACGGCTCGGTGAACACCTGCATGGTCGCGACGATCTGCAGCAGGAGCAGCACCAGCAGCACGAACCGCGTCTGCGGGAACGTCACGTGCCGCAGGCGTTTCCACAGGCCGGCGCCGTCCAGTTCCGCCGCTTCGTACAGCTCGCCGGGGATCGTGCCGAGCGCGGCCAGGTAGATGAGCGTGGTGCTGCCCATGTTGGCCCACGTCGAGACGAACACCAGCGACAGCATCGCCGTGCCGCTCGAGTCGAGCCACTGGCCGCCGGGCAGGCCGACCGCGCCGAGCGCGGAGTTGAACAGACCGGGACCCGGGTCGTAGAACCACTTCCACATCAACGCCGTCACGACCGGCGGCAGCATCACCGGCAGGTAGACGGCGAGCCGGAAGAACGCCTTCGCGTGCCGGATCTCGTTGAGCAGCACCGCCGTCAGGAACGGGACGGCGAACCCGAAGACCAGCGCGAGCCCGGTGAACAGCAGCGTGTTGCGCCAGGCGACGCCGAACAGCGGGTCTTCGAAGAGCTTTTCGAAGTTGGCGAACCCGACCCACGTCGGCGCGTTGACGAAGTCGACCTGCTGGAAGCTCAGCAGCACCCCGCGCACGATCGGGTACCACGAGAACAGCGCGAACACCACGAGCGCGGCGCACAGCAGGCCGTACGCGGTGAGGTTCTCCCGGATCTTGCGCTTGAGCCGGGTCCGGCGGCGGTCTTCCGGCGAGGCGACCGGGCGCCTGGCCCGCGACGAGGACGTCGCGGGCCAGGCGAGCAGGCTACTTGACCTGGGCGAGGACACTGTTGACCTTCGACGACGCCGACGACAGCTGCTGGTCGATATCGGCGTTCTGGTCGGTCAGCACGGCCTGCATCACGCTGTCGAGGGCGGCGTAGATCTGCTGCGCGCCCGGCGGCTCGATGCTGCCCTTGATCTTGCTGGTCGTGTCCACATAGGACTGGTAGTTCTTCGCGGGGACGTTGGCGTACTTGGCCTTCAGGGCCAGCTGCTGCGCGCGCACCGAGCCGGTCCAGACGTCGGGAGTGGGCTCCGCGGGCAGGCCGACCGGCTGCTTGCCGTCGACGTACTGCTGGATGTGCTTCTCGAAGCGGTCCGGGTTGAGGTACTTCCACTGGATCCACTCGAGGCCGGCCTTGATCTTCTCCGGCGACGCCTTCGGGTTGATCATGTAGCCCTCGCCGCCGAGCAGCGTGCCCTGGCCGCCGGGCATGCCGGCGATGCCGTAGTCCTCGTACTTGCCGTTGAACTGCTTGACCAGCACCGGGACGTTGTCCGGGGCGGCCATGTACATGCCGAGCTGGCCGGCACCCATCATCCGCTGCACGTCCGTGGCTTCCAGGAGCTGCTTGCTGCCCATGGAGTTGTCGGTCCAGCGCATGTCGTGCAGGTACTGCAGGGCCTGCTTGCCCTTTTCGTTGTCGAAGTCGGCGACCCACTTGTCGCCGTCCTTGCGGGCGATGTCGCCGCCCATCGAGTACATCCAGCCGGTCAGGTGCCAGCCGCCCTGGTTGTTCTTGCTGTAGTCGGCGTACCCGACGACACCGTTGCCGAGCGCGGCGATCTTCTTGGCGTCCGCGCGGACCTCGTCCCAGGTCGCCGGCGGCTTGTCCGGGTCGAGTCCGGCCTTCTGGAACAGCGGACGGCTGTAGAGCAGGCCCATGGTGTAGTTCATCGTCGGCAGGCCGTAGAGCTTGCCGTTCGCGTCGCGGAAGTTGTCCAGCAGCTCCGGCTTGATGTCGCCGACGTGCGGGACGCTCTTCACGGCTTCGGTGATGTCGGCGGCCTGGTGCCGCGCGATGATCTGCGCGGGGTCGGTGAAGTAGACGTAGTAGACGTCCTCGAGCTGCCCGCCGGCGAGCTTCGCGGAGAACGTCTTCGGGTCCATGAACCCTTCGTGGGGCTGGATCTGGATGTTCGGGTGGGACGCCTCGAACTCCTTGACGTCGGCGTCGAAGACGCTGCGCTCGAACGGCTGGCTGGTCGGCGGCTGGCCGGTGACCGTGATCGTCACCTTGCCGCCGGGCTGGGCGGCGTTGTCACCGTCGCCGCAGGCGGCCACCCCCAGGGTGAGACCGCCTGCGGCGAGCAGGCACAACACACGGCGGGGCACGGATCGGGACCAGGGACTGCTCATCTCAAGCCTCTTCTCGGGGTCGCGACGGCTGTCACGTGATTGCGGTCACCATAAAGTGTGAGACCAGATCGACGCAATAACCCGACGGAAATCTGCAAGTTACGAACAGGCTGCGGCCGACTGGTGCCCGACAGGGCAAGGCAAAACGCAAGCGACGTGCGTGAAGGGCCAACACGCGTGATCAGGAGGTCAACACGCGTGATGGAGAGGTCGACTCTCCAAGCACGCGTGTCGGCTCGCTGATCACGTGGGACGATGAAGGGCGCGACAGCCGGAGCTGTCGCGCCCTTGGGGAGTCGGGTCAAGCCGTGCGGCGGGCGGTGGAGCCGCGGACCACCAGCTCCGGTGCGAAGAGCAGTTCCTCCGCCGCCACTTCGCCGCCGTTGATGCGTTTCACCAGCAGTTCCACCACCGCGCGGCCCATCGCCTCGATGGGCTGGCGGGTGGTCGTCAGGGGCGGGTCGGTGCAGTTCATCAGGGCCGAGTCGTCGTAGCCGACCACCGAGACGTCCTCCGGCACGGACAAGCCTTGACGCCGGGCCGCGCGCACCGCGCCCAGGGCCAGCAGGTCGCTCGCGCAGAGCACCGCCGTCGCGCCGCGGGGGTAGAGGCGGGCCGCCGCCGCGTGGCCGCCTTCGATCGAGAACATGCCGTGCTCGACCAGTTCGTCCAGCACCGGCAACCCGAGCTTCGCGGCGTACGCCTGGAACGCCGCGAGCTTGCGCTGGGACGGCACGTGGTCCGACGGCCCGAGCACCAGCCCGATCTTCTCGTGCCCCAGGGAGCTCAGGTGCCCGACGACCTGCTCGACGGCCACGGCGTCGTCGCACGAAACCTGCGGCAGGCCGAGGTGGTCGACGGCCGCGTTGATGAGCACCGTCGGCAGCCGCCGCTCGACCAGGTGGTGGTAGTGCGAGTGGACCGCGTCCGCCTGCGCGTACAGCCCGCCGGCGAACACCACACCCGACACCTGCTGCTGCAGGAGCAGTTCGACGTACTCCGCCTCCGACACCCCGCCCGCGGTCCGCGTGCAGAGCACCGGCGTGAACCCCTGCTGGGCGAGGGCGTTGCCCATGATCTCGGCCAGCGCGGGGAAGATGGGGTTCTGCAGCTCGGGCAGCACCAGCCCGACCAGCCGGGCCCGCTCGCCGCGCAGCTGCGTGGGCCGCTCGTACCCCATCACGTCCAGCGCGGTGAGCACGGCGGCCCGGGTGCTCGCGGACACCCCGGACCGGCCGTTGAGGACCCGGCTGACCGTGGCTTCGCTGACCCCGACCTGGCGGGCGACTTCGGCAAGACGACGCGTCATAGGTGAAACTTTACAGCAACCGGGCGCAAAAGTAAGACAAGCCTGTACCGGTGTCACCCACCGGTACAGGCTTGCCGGAACCCGAGCTACGAAGCCGCCACCTCGAACTCCGAGACCTGGCCCGCGGGCCAGCCGGTGTTGCCGGTGAACGTCAACCGGACGAAACGCTGTGACGTCGCCGTGAAAGACGCCGACGCCGTGTTGCCGGAAGCCGGATCGAACGCGTAGCCGCGTGAGCCGACCAGTGTCGTGTACGAACCGCCGTCCGTGCTGCCCGAGATCGTCACCGTCTGGGTCCGCGCGCCCCACGCCGACGACGGCGGCAGCTTGAGCGTGACCTTGTTGATCGACGTCGCCGCGCCGAGGTCCACCGTCAGCGTCTGCGGGAACGCGTTGTTCGCGCTCTCCCAGTACGAGTTGGCGTCCCCGTCCACGGCGTTCGACGGCGGGAAGCCACCGACCGAAGCCGACGCGCTGATCGCCTTCCCGCGGGCGACGTTGCTCCCGGACTGCGGCGGCTGCGGCGGGCCCGAGTTGGGCGCGGGCCACGACGAGCAGTCGCTCCAGGTGCCGGTCCAGCCGCTGTTGCCCGACCCGCCGAACGTCATGCGGGGGATCGACGTCGGGTAGGGGCAGTTGTACGTCCCGGTCACGCCGACACCGGACGCCGTCAGGTTGCTGATCGACACCGAGCCCTGCGTCTGCGACTGCGCGACGAACGTGCCGGCGCCCTGCACCGAGACGCCGTCGATCGTGATTCCCTGGATCGGCTTGCCGGCGCCGTTGCCGTCGATGAACTGGATCGCCTCGTACGGGCTCTGGATCGCGGTGAACCCGGTGACCCGGATCGTGACGCCGGTGATCGCCTGGTCCCGCGCGTCGAACCACAACGCGCCGACGCCGAACTGCCAGTTCGGGTCGAGAGCCCCGGCCCGCAGCGCCGTGTTGTTCGACAGCTTGACCGTGCCCGACAGCGGCACCGAGTTGAACCGGTTCGCGACCAGGTAGCCGCCGCCGAGCGCGTTGGTGTCCTGGACCAGGTTGCCGCTGACCGTGTTGTCCGCCCCGCCGTACAACGCGATGCCGTTGGCCAGGTTCGGCTGCACGATCGTGTTGTTCAGCAGCGAGTTGCCCGAGTCGGCCTGCCCGTTGGACCACAGCGCGAGGCCGTCGTCGCCGTTGTTGCGCAGGTAGTTGTTGCGCACCGTCGAGTTCGTGACGGCACCGTCGAAGTTCACGCCGTCGGCCTGGGTGTCGAGGATGCGGTTGTTCTCGATGGTGAGGTTCGACGACGCGCCGTTCATCAGCCACAGCCCGCACTTCGTGTCCTGGATCCACAGGCCGGACACGACCGAGCCGTTCCCCAGCACGCCGTGGAACGCGTTGTCCGGGCTGCCGTCGTTGCGTTCGGTCACATCGCCGAACACCGCGAAGTCGTACAGCTTGATGTTCCCGGACGCGCTGCCGTTGTTGAAGATGTTGTTGCCGTGCAACACGGTGTACCACTGACCCGCGCCGCGGACCGTCGTCTGGTCGATCTGGAGTGCCGACCCGATCTCGAACCGGCCCGGCGGCACCCAGACCTCGCGGCCCTGCGAGCGCGCCGCCGACAGCGCGTTGCGGAACGCCTGCGAATCGTCGGAGGAGTCGTTCGCCGTGGCGCCGTAGTCGGTCACCGAAAGCGAGTTCGCCGGCTGCGAACCCGCGCCGCCGACCTGCTCGAAGTCGGCGAGGTCGATGGTCGCCTGGCCGACGTCACCGGAGTTCGCCTGCACCCGGACCTTCGCGCCCGCCGCCAGGTTCTGCCCGAGCAGCAGGCGCGCGTCGTCGAAGAAGTGGTGCGTCTTCGAGCCCGTGATGAAGCCGGTGTCCACATAGGTGTAGCGAGAGGTCACGGGCAGGGCGAGCGTGGACCCGTTGACGGACACCGAAAGCCGGCCGGAGGAGCCGTCGGGCAGGTTGTAGTGGACGTTGATCGAGTTCGCCGCGGCGGGCAGCGTGAACTCGACGTACTGGCCGGTGGTGATCTTCACGGCCTGCCGCCCGGACGCTTCCGAGGCGATGCTGCCTTGCGTGTAGTCCGGGCCGACCGGCGAGCCGTTCGTGGCGGAACACTCGGCTTCGACGGTCCGGAACGGCACGCTCGCGCCGCCGGACGCCGTCGCCGGGCAGGTGGCAGCCGCGGCGGGCGTGCTGCCGGACAGGATCGCCAGGCCGGACGCGGCGAGCGCGACGGCGAGTAAGGCGGGAATGCGGGACATCGTCATCACCTCTCAGGACGAATAGGCTTCGAGTTCGGACAGCTGCCCGGCGGGCCAGCCGGTGTTGCCGGTGAAGGTCAGCCGCAGGGTGCGCGCCGACGTCGCGGGGAACGTCACGGTCGCGGTGTTGCCGGACGCCGGGTCGAACGTGTAGGTCGCGGACGCCTTGACGCCGTCGACGGACAGGGTCTGCGTCCGCGCACCCCACGAAGGCGGCAGCTTCAGCACCAGCCGCGAGACGCTGACCGTGCTGCCGAAGTCGACGGTCAGCGACTGCGGGAACGCGTTGTTCGTGCTCTCCCAATAGGAGTTCGCGTCGCCGTCGACGGCGTTGCCCGGCGGGAAGCCGCCCTGCGAGCCGGACGCGCTGACGCTCTTGTGCAGCGCGAGGTTCCCCGACGGCTGCGTCGGCGTGGTGGTCGGCGGAGGAGTTGTGCCGCCGTTGTCGGAGCCGTAGACCGGGGTCGGCCACGAGCCGCAGTACGTCGTCGTCCAGCCGGAGTTGCCGCCCTGGTCGGCCAGGCCGCTCAGCGCGTCCGGGCCGAGGCAGTTGTAGACGCCCGCCCGGCCGACCCCGGTCGCGACGACGTTCTTCACCGAGCCGGTCGGCTTGGCCTGCAGCTGCCAGGCGAACGTCCCGGCGCCGGTGATCCGGACGTCGCTGAAGTGGACGTCCGTGGTGGCGCTGTCGATGAACTGGATCGCCTCGTAGTTGTTGTCCTGCAGGTCGAGGTCGGTGACGTCGACGCGGCCGGTGATGGCCGAGTCGCGGCCGTCGAACCACAGCGCGCCGACGCCGAACTGCCAGTTCGAGTCGAGCACGCCGGTGCGGATCGCGGTGTTGCGCGCGACCGTCGTCGTCCCCGACAGCGGCACCGCGCTGAACCGGTTCGCGATGTGCAGGCCGCCGCCCTGGTCCTGGTTGTCGGCGACGACGTTGTCGGACACGGTGTTGTCGTGCCCGCCGTAGATCGCGATGTTGTTGGCGAGGATCGGCAGCAGCACGGTGTTGAAGGAGAACGTGTTGTCGTGGTCGGCGTCGTGCTCCGACCACATCGCCAGGCCGTCGTCGCCGGTGTTGCGCAGGAAGTTGTTCGTCACTGTGACGTGGCTGATGCCCTGGTGGAGGTTCAGCCCGTCGGCCGTCTGGTCGAGGATCCGGTTGCCGGACACGGTGAGCCCGTCGAACGGCCCGTCGAGCCACAGCCCGACCTTCGTGTGCTGCAGCCACAGGTTCTGCACCACCGAGCCGCCGCCGAGCGCGCCGCCGATGGCGTTCGACTGGTCGCAGTCGACGCGGGCGTCGACCTGGCCGATGATCGCGAAGTCGTACAGCTTCACCGCGCTGCTCGTGCCGGGCACGGCGGGGTTGCCGGGATAGGTCGACGTCCCGCAGCTCGCCGGTTCGCCCTTGCCGAAGATCCCGGCACGCGGGCCGGTGAGCACGGAGTACCAGGGCCCGGCGCCGCGGAGGGTCACCTGGTCGACGGTGATGTGGTGGCCGAGGGTGAACGTCCCCGCCGGGATCCAGACTTCCTTGCCCTGGCTCTTCGCGGCGGCCACGGCCGAGTCGAACGCCGCGGCGTCGTCGCTCGTGTCGCCCGCGGTGGCGCCGTAGTCGGTGACCGACACCGAGTTCGCCGGCCGCGTCGCCGCCGGGGCGACCTGCTCGAAGTCGGCGAGGTCAATCGTCGCCGGGGTGACGTCACCGGCGTCGACCTGCAGCTTGATCTTCGTCCCGGCGGGGTAGGAGGTGCCGAGCAGGGCCCGGGTCTCGTCGTAGAAGTGGTGCGCGTGGCCGTCGCCGGGGTTGTTGGTGAACGGGTACGAGCCGTAGTACCAGGCCCACTTCGACGTCAGCGCGAGGTCGCGGTTGTGCGAGCCGTTGACGTACAGGGAGAGCGTCCCGGTCACGGAATCCGGGACGCTGTACCGGACGTCGATCGAGTTCGCCGGGGCGGTGAGCGTGAACTCGACGTACTGGCCGGTGCCGGACAGGGTCACGGCTTTCCGGCCGGACGCCTCGCCCGCGAGGGTGCCCGCGGCGCGGTCGGGGCCGATGACGGACCCGTTCGTCGCGGCGGTTTCGGCTTCCTGTTCGACGAACGGGACGGTGGCGCCGCGGCCGGCGGCGAGCGCCGAGCTTTCGGCCGGGACCGCGGCGATCGTGACGCCGGCGGCGGTGATCACCGCGGCGGCAAGGGCACCCCAAAGGATTTTGGGTGCGCTGAAGACAGAGCTGGGGGACATGGGCAGCACTGGCCTTTCCGGCAGCAGGTGGGGACCTCTGTGACGGGGATCATACGAATCCTGGACAAGAATCCGCAATAGTTCGACGAACTTACGCAAGTTTGCGACAAGAACTGACGGCTACCCCGGATGCCCGACGCCGGCTTACGCCCGCCGGAGCAGCGGCCGGACCGCCGGGAAGCGCTGCTAGTTTCGGGGCATGAGCCAGCGACGTGCGGACGGCAGCGCGGGGGACGCCGACTACGGCGCGATCGGCGGGGTCTACACCGACTACCGCAAGCCGGACCCCCGGATCGGCCGGTACATCGCCGACGCGCTGGGGGAGGCGCGGACCGTGCTCAACGTCGGCGCCGGCGCGGGCGCGTACGAACCTGAAGACCGGGAAGTGACGGCGGTCGAGCCGTCCGCGTCGATGCGCGCGCAGCGCCCGGCGGACCTGCCACCGGCGGTCGACGCGGTGGCCGAGAAGCTGCCGTTCCCGGACCGGGCGTTCGAGGGCGCGATGAGCACGTTCAGCGTCCACCAGTGGAACGACCTGTGGACCGGGCTGAGGGAGATGCGCCGGGTCACCCGCGGCCCGATCGCGATCCTGACCTGCGATCCGGCGCTGCTGCGGCGGTTCTGGCTGCTCGACTACGCGCCCGAGGTGATCGAGACCGAGGCGCGGCGCTACCCGTCGGTCGACGACATCGCCGACGGCCTCGGCGGGCACACGTCGATCGTCCCCGTGCCCATCCCGATCGACTGCACGGACGGCTTCAACGAGGCCTACTACGCCCGCCCGGAACGCCTGCTCGACCCGGGCGCGCGGCTGTCGTGCTCGGCGTGGAGCTTCGTCGACGACCGCGTGCACCACCGCTTCGCCGCCGAACTGCAGCACGACCTCGACGACGGCACGTGGGACCGCCGCTACGGCCGGCTGCGCGAGCAGGAGACGTTCGAAGGCTCGCTGGTGCTCGTCGTCTCGGACCCCGCCGCGTGACGCCGCCGCCGTTCGACCCCGAGCTCGCGCCCGTCGTCGAGACGCTGCGGGCGCTCCGGCCGCCGCTGGCGTCGCTCGCCGACATCCCCGGCCGCCGCGAGCTGAACGCCGCCGAGCACCGGACGGTCGAGGAGCTGGCCGCGGCGTACCCGGCGCACAAGGTCGCCGAGGAGTACGCGGGCGACGTCCCGCTGCTGGTCATGAGCCCGGCCGAGAGCGCGGGCGTCCTCTACTACGTGCACGGCGGCGGCACGATCGTCGGCAGCCACCTCGGCTCCGACGTGCCCAACCTGCTGGCGTGGGCGGGCGAGCTGAACCTGACGGTCGTCTCGCCGGGCTACCGGCTCGCACCCGAACACCCCTACCCGGCACCGGTCGAAGACTGCTACGCGGGTCTGCTGTGGACGGTCGAGCGGTTCGCCGGCCCGGTCGTCGTCGGCGGGGTCAGCGCGGGTGGTGGGCTGGCCGCGGCGACGACCCTGCTGGCCCGCGACCGCGGCGGGCCGCGGCTCGCCGGTCAGCTGCTCGTCTGCCCGATGCTCGACGACCGCAACGACACGCCGTCCGCGGTGGACCTCGACGGCCGCGGCCTCTGGGACCGCACGGCGAACGACGTCGGCTGGACGGCCTACCTCGGCGAGCACCGCGAAGACGTCCCGGCGTACGCGGCCCCGGCCCGCGCCGGCGACCTTTCCGGGCTGCCGCCGGCGTTCCTCGACGTCGGCACGGCCGAGACGTTCCGCGACGAGGTCGTCGCCTACGCGAGCCGGATCTGGCAGGCGGGCGGCGAGGCCGAGCTCCACGTCTGGCCGGGCGGCTTCCACGGCTTCGACTCGCTGGCCCCCGAAGCCCGGCTCAGCCGGGCGGCGCGGGCCGCCCGGCTGACGTGGCTGCGCCGGTTACTCGGCCAGTAGGTCCTGCAGCTCGCGCACCGCGCGGGCCAGCTCGTCGGCGAAGCGGTACATCTCGTCCGACACGTGCTTCGGCGTGCTGAGGTAGATGTTCCAGCGGTCCGGCAGCAGCACGTACGCGATGCCGATGCACTGCGGGCTCGTCGAGCCGAAGCCGAAGTACTGGATGTTGACCGACGGCGCCGAGCTGGTGCTCAGGTAGTCGTCCCGCGTCTTGAGCCAGCCCGGCGAAGTGAAGAACGACGGCGTCTCCGTGTCCCCGCGCCGCTTCCCGATCAGCTGCAGCTCCCACAGGTGCTGCTCCGGCGCGTCGCCGGCCTGGCACTCCTTCGCCCGCGCGACGTGCTTCGCCGCGGCCGTGCGGAACGCCTCCCGCTTCTCGTCGGCCGAAGCGTCCGGATCGGTCAGGACGTCGGCGAAGCGCACGACCTCGGGCGTGACGACGCGCATCGCCTCGGTGCGGCCGTTCTGGAACCGCCGCGTGGCGATCGACTCGTACGTCGCGCCGGTCAGGCCCTTCGCCCGCCGGTGCGCCAGCTGGTACGCCATCTGCGCGAAGGCGTCCGGCGACATCTTGAGTTCCTTCGCCCGGTCGGCCCCGAAGTCGAACGACACGGTCTGCGTCGCCGTCGCGTCCGCGTACGCCCGGAAGGCCGCTCCGGCCGCACGCGCGTCCTCGCGGAGTGCGTCGGTCAGCGTGAACTCGACGACCTCGTACCCCGGTGCCCGGTCGGCGGCCTCACGCGGTGTGCGGGCTTCGCTCAGCAGCGCGTCGGTGAAGCCGAGGATCGTGGTCCCGTCGAGCTCGCAGTGCTCGACGTTGATCCCCGCGGTGCCGTCCTCGAACACGACGAGCGACACGGCCTTGTCGTACCAGCGGTTGTCGCCGTGCAGCAGCCGGTCACCCGCCTCCAGGGTGGTCGACGGCGTGAAGTCGTCCAGGCAGACGCAGAACAACGCCGTCTCGATGGTCTCGAGCGCCTCGGCGTTGCCGGCCTCGAGCAGAGCCTTGCGGCTAGCCGCCCACTCCGCGCGGGCCTTGGTGGTGAAGTGCCCGGCCGGGACGTCGGTGACGTGGTCGTCCTTGAGGATCGCGCGCAGCCCGTCGGCGATCTGCTCCGCCGAATACGGGCGGCCGTCCTCGCCGATGACGTCCATCCGGAACGGCGTGCCCTTCGAGAACACGACGACGTGCCGCTCGGGCGACGGGAAGCGCGTACGCGCGGTGTCCAGCAGCTCGCCCGGGATGCGCGTGGCCGAGAAGAGGTACTTGTGCTGCACCATCGACTGCGGCGCGCCGCGCAGCAGCACCGGCGGCACCAGCTCGTCGTCGAGCTTCAGCTTGTAGTCCACGGCCGCCGCGGTCAGCTCCGCCGCGCGCTCCACCTGGCCGAGCGAGGACTCGCGGAACAGGAAGAAGAAGTTGGCGTTGAGCGCGATCCGGTCGCGCCGGCCGAGGTAGCGGTACGGCCAGAAGGTGTCGAGCCAGCTGCGCACACCCGGCGTCCGGTCGTACTCCTCGAGCGCGGCCTGCAACTCCGGTCCGGGGCCGGCCACGAACTCCGCGAGCGCCGTCTCGGTCTCGGCCAGCTCGTCCGGGGTCAGCAGCGGTGCGCACCACTCGAGGAACCGGCGGCGGCTGTCCTCCAGCGTGGGGACGGGAACGCGGGGGAGCCGGTCCTCGTTGCCGAACGTGCGGGTGGACCATTCCGGACTGCTCACGGTCATCCTTCTTCGTCGAAGTTTTCCAGCGCGGTGGCCAACGCCGTCGCGCCTTCCGGTCGGGAAACATACAGCTGCGCGTAGAGCCACCCGTCGGCCTCGAGCCCGGTGGGGTCGACCCCGACGGCGTCCAGGGTGCCGAGGATCTGCGCCTGCTCCTCTTCGGACGCGAACCGCCGCTGCCGGAACACCCCGGGTACCGCGGCGGTCTCGTACCCCAGCGCGGCGAGGCTGTCCGCGACCGGGTCGTAGGAGAACATCCGCAGCACGAAGTGCGCCATCCACGGCCGCGCGCCGCGGGCGATCCGGGTGAGCGTCTTCTCGGTGACGTACCCGACGCAGCCGGTCGAGATCACCAGGTCGACGTCGTCCAGGAGCTTTTGCTGGGTGCTGTCGGGGTCGTCGCGCTCGAAGTCGGCGTGGATCGCCTCGTCGAGGAACCCGGCGGAAAGCGCGTACTCGAGCGCCGGCGCCGACGCGTCGAGCCCGTGGAACTTCGCGCCACCGGGGCCGGCGACGCGCGCCCGGTCGGCCTCGACCAGCCCCGCGTGGTCCAGCGCCAGCACGTCCGGGGCGGTGTAGTGGGCGAAGAGGTCGTCCATGGTGGCGTCGCAGCGCCGGAGCGCGGCGTTGACGCCGTAGGAGCAACCGACGTCGAGCACGGTCGGCTGCTCCGCGGGGTGCTCCTCGATCAGCTTCGCGAAGTATGGCTTCGCCAGCTGGGGGATGTGGTAGTCCACGCGCCTGAGCGTGCCGAAGAACGGCCGCGGGTCGGGGGCGGTGTAGATGTGGTCGAACGAGATCTTGCCGGTCGAGTCGAAAGGCACGGGCCAGGCTCCTGATCAGTCGAGCAGCTCGTCGCCCCGGTCGGTGCGCTCGGCCAGGTGGGCGGGCAGGACCCGGCCGAACAGCTGCCTGGTCCGCTCCGCGCTGCCGATGACCCCCGGGCGCTCGCTGTAGGCGAAGATCGCGGAATGGCGTGCGACCTCGCCCCTCACCGTACTGACCCGGTGCAAGGCGAAGCGTCCTTGGAACAGCTGCAGATCCCCCGGACGGAGGCGCAGGCGCTGGACCGGATGGGTGCCGTCCTCGGCGATCGCCGCCCGGACGGCGGGGAAGTTCTCGTCCGTGGGGGTCCGGATGCCCGGGCAGTACTCGAACGTCCCGCCGTCGGCCGCGGCCTGCGTCAGCATGCTCACGGTGTAGGAGTTCGTGTCGAAGTGCCACGGGTGCGCGCGACCGGGCGCGATGACGTTGAGCGTCAGCCCCGAGAGCGGGTCGGCGAGTTCGTGCAGCCGAGGCAGGCCGAAGCAGTCCGCGACGAACCGCTGGAACACCGGGCTGGTGTAGAGCCGCGCGATGATCGACGACGCCGGGATGTGGTCACGCGCCACGAAGGCGTTGCCGCGTTCCATGATCGTCCGGCCGGGGTGGTCGTCGGGAAGCGCTTCGCCGATCGCCGTGTTGTAGGCGTTGACCTGCTCTATCTTGGTGTAAGCGTGCGGCTCGAGCGCGGCGCACTCGGTCCGCAGGAGGTCGTGCAACCCGGGCCGGACGAAGTCGGCGAGCACGCTGCAGCCGACGTCCGCGAGATCCGCGCGGGTGCGTTCGACGGTTTCCCGCCAAGCGGGACTGTCCGGTTCGGTGAGCGGGTAGCGGTCGGTGTCGACCATTTCCAGCGGGGCCACGGAGGTGCTCATCGACGTCCTTCCGGCCGGGTGAAGGACCAGAGTTAGCAGATGCCCGCCGGGCAACCTCCCGTTTGTGAGGGGTGACACAAGGTCATCAGGCGCCTACTCGGGTGGCGGGCGCCGGGGGTTTCCCGGCGCCCGCCACCGTCCTACGGAGTCAGCAGCGGCAGCAACGGCTTCCGCACCGCGGTCGCGACGCCGTCCGAAGCCGCCGCCGCGGCGACGCGCTCGGCCGACGGCCGGCCGTAGCCCGTCGTGCGCTGGACCAGCGGGCGGCCCAGCGGCTCGACCATCGCGCGCATGTCGCTGATCGTCTTGTACGACCCGTTCGACGCGCCGGCCATCCGGCTGATCGTCTCCTCCATCAGCGTGCCGCCGATGTCGTTGACGCCGCCCTGCAGCACCGCGCGGCTGCCTTCTTCGCCGAGCTTCACCCACGAGCTCTGGATGTTGTCGATCATGCCGTGCAGCAGCACGCGGGCGAGCGCGTGCACCGCCCGGTTCTCCCGCTGCGTCGCACCCGGACGGGCGAGCCCGGCGAGGTAGATCGGCGAGCTCTGGTGGATGAACGGCAGCAGCACGAACTCGGTGAACCCGCGCCGCCCGTTCTTCTCCAGGCCTTCGCGCTGCAGCCGCGCGAGGAGCTTCAGGTGCGCGACCCAGTGCGAGGGCGTGTCGACGTGGCCGTACATCATCGTGGACGTCGTCGGCAGCCCGACCTCGTGCGCCGTCGTGACGACCTTGATCCACTCCGACGTCGGCAGCTTGCCCTTGGTGAGCACCCACCGGACGTCGTCGTCGAGGATCTCCGCCGCCGTGCCCGGCAGCGAGTCGACGCCGGACTCCTTCGCCGCGATCAGCCAGTCGCGCAGGGACAGGTTGGTCCGCGACGCGCCGTTCACGACCTCCATCGGGCTGTAGGAGTGCAGGTGGATCTCCGGCTGCCGGCGCTTGACCTCGGCCGCGAGATCGAAGTAAGCGGTCCCCGGCAGGTCGGGGTGGATGCCGCCCTGCATGCAGATCTCGGTCGCGCCCGCGGCCCACGCCTCGTCGACGCGGTCGCCGACCTGCTCCAGCGAAAGCGTGTACGCGTCGGCGTCGGTGCGACGCTGCGCGAAGGCGCAGAAGCGGCAACCCGTGTAGCAGACGTTGGTGAAGTTGATGTTCCGCGTGACGACGAACGTCACGTCGTCACCGACCGTCTCGCGGCGCAGGTCGTCGGCGAGTTTCGTGAACGCGTCCAGCTCGCGGCCGTCCGCGTGCAGCAGCGCCAGCGCGGCGTCGTCGGACAGCCCGGCCGGGTCCTTTTCCGCGCTGCGCAACGCTTCCAGGATGTCCGTGTCGAACTTCTGCGGCCCGGTCTTGATCCGGTCGCCGATCTCCTTCCAGTCCCCGTACACGGAGTCGAAGTCGCTGCGGCGGTCCTCGGTGCGGCCGGTGGTGTCGATCTCGGTGTGCAGGTCGGTCCGGCCGGACTCCTGCCAGCCGCCGTCGGGCTCCTGCCACGGGATGCCGACCGGCATCGCGTCCTCGCGGGCCATCCCGGTGTCGTAGTCGACGAGCGCGGCGACGTGCCGCGTGATCCGCGGGTCCAGCCACGGCTCGCCGGCCTTGACGTACTCGGGGTAGATCGTCAGCCGTTCCTTCAGCTCGAAGCCGGCCTTCTCGGTGCGGCGGGCGAGCTCGTCGATCTGCGGCCACGCGCGTTCCGGGTTGACGTGGTCCGGGGTCAGCGGCGAGACGCCGCCCCAGTCGTCGATGCCGGCGCGGATCATCAGGTCGTACTGGCTGCCGATCAGGTTCGGCGGCGCCTGGATGCGCATCTTCGGGCCGAGCACGAGCCGCGCGACGGCGATGTTCGCGGCCAGCTCCTCGAGGTCGGCGTCCGGGGTCGCGCGCATCTTCGTGTCCGGCTTGGCCCGGAAGTTCTGCACGATGACTTCCTGGATGCCGCCGTAGGTCCTGGCGACCTTGCGGATCTCGAACAGCGCGTCCGCGCGCTCTTCGAACGTCTCGCCGATGCCGATCAGGACACCGGTGGTGAACGGGACCGAGCTGCGTCCGGCGTCTTCGAGCACGCGGAGCCGGACGGCCGGATCCTTGTCGGGGGAGCCGTAGTGCGGCCCGCCCTTCTCGCTCCACAGGCGGGTCGCGGTGGTCTCCAGCATCATGCCCATCGACGGCGCGACCGGCTTGAGCCGCTGGAAGTCCTGCCAGGTCAGCACGCCGGGGTTGAGGTGCGGCAGCAGGCCGGTCTCCTCCAGGACCCGGATCGCCATCGCGCGGACGTAGGAGAGCGTGTCGTCGTAGCCGTGCGCGTCCAGCCATTCGCGGGCCGCCTTCCAGCGGTCCTCGGGCCGGTCGCCGAGCGTGAAGAGGGCTTCCTTGCAGCCCATCTCGGCGCCCTTGCGGGCGATGTCGAGGACCTCGTCGGGCGACAGGAACGGCGATTCGAGCCGGCCGGGCACGGTGACGAACGTGCAATAACCACACCGGTCGCGGCACAGCCGGGTCAGCGGGATGAACACCTTGCGGCTGTAGGTGATGATCCCGGCGCGCCCGGCCTCGGCCAGGCCGGCGTCGCGGATGCGGGAGGCGTGCTCGGAAAGCGTGGTGAGGTCGTCGCCGCGGGCGTGCAGCAGGACGGCCGCTTCGGCCACGTCCAGTGTCTTCCCGTCACGCGCCCGGGCGAGCGCGCGGCGCATCGCGGAGGCGGTCGGGGCGGTGGCGTCGGGTTCGGGTCCCATTCCGCCCACGCTAGGACCGTCCTCGCGGGACCAGCCAGTGTGTGTTGCGCACCCGGTTCACCCGATCGATGGGGGTGATCGTCGTCGCAGGTCAGGCCGGTGCCGTGGTTGTCGATCAGCGCCCCGGGGTGTATTACCTAAAGGGTGGCATCGGTGGTCGGCAAGAACATCGGCGGACGGACGTACTACTACCTGGCGGAGTCCGGCCGGGTCGACGGCAAGCCGCGGGTGGTGACCCAGCGTTACCTCGGCACGGCCGACGAGATCGCGCGTGCTGTCCCCGGCGGCGAGCCCGCGTCGGCGTCGTACCGCGCGTACGGCGACGTCGCCGCGGTGTGGGCCACGCTTTCGCGGCTCGACTTCGTCCGCCGGGTCGACGACGTCGTGCGGTCGAGGCCCTCGCTCGGCCTGACCCTGGCCGTCGCGGTGCTGCACCGCGCGACCGCGCCCGGGACGCCCATCGGCGAGTGGTGGGCCGCGAGCGCGGCCGCCGACCTCGTCCGGCCCCGGCTGTCCACAGTGGACGGAATCTGGCGGGCCCTGGAACGTCTCACGCCCGAACGCGGTTCGCGCATCGAGGACTCCATCGCCTCCGCGGTCCTGGAGACGCTCGACGACCACGCGGCCCTGGCGGTCGACGTCCCCCAGTTCGCCGCGTTCGCGCCGGCCGACTGCACGCTGCCGTCGGCGTGCCGGGGCGTGCTCGCCGGAGCGGGCCTGCGCGTGACCCGCGACGGCGCGATCCCCCTCAAGTCGCGGGTGTACCGGCGCGACGACGGCACCGCGCCGACGTTCGCCTCGGTGACCGCGGAGCTGGGCCCGGCGACGCTCGTCTTCCACTCCGGCCAGGCCGCGCAGCTCGACCTGGGCTCACGCAGCGGGTTCGTCGGCTCGCTGCCGCTGACCGACCACCCCGAGCTGCTGACCCAGCCCGCGTCCGCCCGCAAGCGCGTCGACCCGGAACGCTTCGCCGGCCTCACCGCGCTGGACACGCACGCGGTCGTCGACGGCGTCCGGCGGCGGGTGATCCTGACCCATTCGGCGACCCTGCACGCGGCGCAGTCCCGCGCGTTCGCCGACGAGCTGGCCACCGCGACCCGCGAGCTCGACGGCCTGGCCGAGGCCCTCGCGGCGGGCACCCACCGCGGCGACCGCGCCCAGGTGCACGCCGAAATCGGCCGGGTGACGCGCGGCCGGCGCATCGAGCGCGTGCTCACCGCCGTGCTGAGCGGGAACCGGCCCGGGGAGATCCTCCTGGAGCGGCGGATCGACACGGCCGCGCTGACCCGGCTCGACGAGGAGTTCTTCGGCAAGCAGGTGCTGGTCACCGACCGGGACTGGCCGATCGGCGACGTCGTCACGGCCTACCGGGCGCGCACCCACCTCGAGTCGACGTTCCGCTGGCTGACCGGGCCGGCCGTCACCGGGCCGACGCCGCGCTGGGAGTGGACGCGCCAGCGGATCGCCGCGCACGGGCTCGTCTCGGTGCTCGCCGCGACGGTGACCCACCTGATGCGGCGCGAGGCCGACCGGGCCGGGATGAACCTGTCCGTGCGGGAGCTGCTCGACCAGCTGGCGGGCATCGGCGAGCTGGTGCTGCGCTACCCGTCCACCGGCGGGCGGCCGCGGACGAAGCGCCTGCCGACCGAGCGGGACCCGGCGCAGCAGGCGCTGTCCGGCCTGTTTCAGCTCTCGCGGTAGATCTGCAGGGCCGAGAAGCTCTGGACCACCGGCATCAGCTCGATGACGTTGATGTTCACGTGCTTCGGCTGGTTCGCGGCCCAGAAGACGGACTCGGCGACGTCGTCGGCGGTCAGCGGCGTGGTGCCCTCGTAGACCTTGTCGGCCTTCGCCGCGTCGCCGTCGAAGCGGACCTTCGAGAAGTCCGTGCCGCCGACCATGCCGGGCTCGACGTTGGTGACGCGGACGCCGGTGCCGTGCAGGTCGCTGCGCAGGTTGAGGCTGAACTGGTGGACGAACGCCTTGGTCGCGCCGTAGACGTTGCCGCCGGGGTAGGGGTAGGTGCCGGCGATCGAGCCGATGTTGATGACGTGGCCGCGGCCGCGCTCGACCATGCCGGGCAGCAGCGCGCGCGTCACGTGCGCGAGGCCGCGGACGTTGGTGGCGATCATCTGGTCCCAGTCGTCCAGCTCGGCCTTGTGGGCGGGCTCGAGGCCCTTCGCCAGGCCGGCGTTGTTGACCAGGACGTCGACCTCGCGCCACTCCGCCGGAAGGGTGCCGACCTTCTCCTTGACGGCTTCGGGGTCGCTGACGTCGAGGGTCACCGGGAGCACGGCCTCGCCGAGCTCCCCGGCCAGCTTCTCGAGCTTGTCCTCACTGCGGGCGACGGCGATCACGCGAGCGCCCTCGGCGACGAACCGGCGCGCGATGGCGTCACCGAAGCCGGCGCTGGCGCCGGTCACGAACACGGTCTGCTGGGTCATGGCGTGGCTCCGCTACTGGTCAGGAACGTGCTGAGTGCGTCGTTGAACTCGGTCTCGCGCTCCAGGTTAGGCAGGTGGCCCGCGCCCTCGATCACCACCAGGGTGGAACGGGCGATCTTGCGGTGGATCAGCTCGGCGTCCTCGACCGGGGTGAACTCGTCCTCGCTGCCGACGACCACGAGGGCGGGGACGTCGATGTGCCGGAGGGTGTCGGTGTAGTCCGGCCGCTCGGCGCGTCCCCTGAGCGCGGCCGCGGCTCCTTCCTTCGGCGCTTGGCGCATCATCGTCCTGACGTGCGTTTCGACGTCCGGCCTGGTCGCGCGGGTGCGCTTCGAGATCATCTTGGGGAGCAGTTCGTCGGCGTAGTCCGCCATGCCCTCCTCGGTGATCCTGTCGGCGGTGTCGATGCGGGCCTGTCTTGCCTCCGGGGTGTCCAGGCCCGCGAAGGTGTCGGCGAGGAGGAGGGCGTTGACCCGCGTGGGGTGGTCCTTCACCAGCTGCATGACGATCTGGCCGCCCATGGAGAGGCCGCCGAGCACGAAGCTCTCCAGGTGGAGCCGGTCGGCCAGGTCCACGAGGTCGTTCGCGAAGACGTCGAGGCCGGTCTTGGTGTCGGTGCTCTTCGACCCGCCGAAGCCGCGGAGGTCGGGGGTGACGACGCGGTAGCCCTGCTTCAGGAGCCACTCGGCCTGGGGGCGCCACATCGAGCGGTCGAAGGGGTGGCCGTGCACGAGGAGGACCGGTGTACCGCTCTTCGGGCCGAGGTCGTCGTACGCGAGGTTCATGCGCACGACGCTAAGCGGAGCTTTGGCGCGGTGCAATACGGTGCAATGTAGTCGGAGCAATGTTCTCGTGCTGGCGCTCCGGGCCGGTTGGGTGCAGACTGGGCCTCAGGCGGGCTTCGTCATGGGCTCTGACCTGCGCCGATCATGTTAAGGGACCCCCCTGTTTTGGCCCCTTTCCCGGCATGTAAAGTTCTTCAAGTCGCCAGGGAAACCGGGTGGCCGCCGGGACACGAACCAAGCTCTCGCGGATCGCGATTGAGTGGGTGTCCCACCAAAAACTGCTAGGAATAACTCGCTTCGAGTAAGGCCGCTTGACGGCGGTGCGACTCGGGGTGTGTTGCTTGAGAACTCAACAGTGTGCTAGTGAACTAAGCCAGTAGACCTTATGTATTGAACCTCGTATGAGGTTCCTTTGAGAGCATTGAATTGCCTCGATTAAACTGTTCATTGTTGGAGAGTTTGATCCTGGCTCAGGACGAACGCTGGCGGCGTGCTTAACACATGCAAGTCGAACGCTGA
>NZ_JBSGDR010000041.1:0-45186 GCF_053602455.1 Amycolatopsis sp. NPDC004378 | reverse complement strand
ACTCGCTACGACAAGTTGGCCATCGTCTACCGATCAGCGGTCGTCCTCCATGCAGTGATCACCTGGACAAGGCATTGTCAGACACGACCTAGTGCACGCACGTGACCCGGGACCAGGTTGACCGGACCGCCGAGCAGGAAGCGCTGGCCTTGGCGCCTGCACCGTCGAACGGCAGACTACCCGCGGCGTGCCATCAGAATGCCCCTGGCTGCTCACTTACTGCGCTCGAGCGCGTTTCCCCGCGCAGTTACTGAGCTCAAGGACGGCCGCAGTTGGTACTGCCCTCTGACGCCTTGCGTGGAGCTTATGGATACAAAGGCCGTGCTCAGGGAGCAGGTTTTGCCGCGACGCCGCCCCACCCGTATGAGCTCGCGCTGAGTTCGTCCGGCCAGGGTTCGTGGTCGGGTCGCCAGTGGGGTAGGCGGGTGATGCCGGGCTCGAGGAGGTGCCAGTCGCCGAACCAGGGTGTGAATTCGGCGCGGTCGCGTAGCCACATGGGGTTGCTGGTTTTCTGGTAGGTGGCGATCATGTCGCGGACGCCGGCGGTCTCCTTGTTCTCGGGGGCGTCGTCGATGCTGGCGTGGGAGATGGCCAGCCAGCTGCCGGGTGCGGCGTGTGATCGGTAGGTCTCGACGATCGTGCCGGGGTGGTCGTGGGGGCCGATGAAGTGCATGACGGCGATCAGCAGGACGCAGACGGGTTCGTCGAAGTCGATCAGGGCGTGGGTGGTGTCGTCGTCGAAGATGGCGTCCGGGTCGCGCAGGTCGTGTTGGACGATGCCGGCCCAGTCGGTGGCCTCGTCTTTCTCCAGGATCAGCGTGGAGTGGGCGGCGGCGACTGGTTCGTAGTCGACGTAGACGACGGTCGCGTCATGGTCGGGGGCTCGGTTGCGGATGATCTCGTGGACGTTGCCGACGGTGGGAACTCCGGAGCCGAGGTCGAGGAACTGGCGGATGCCGGCGTCCAGTGCGGCTTCGACGACGCGGTTCATGAAGGCTCGGTTTTGCCGCGCCATGGCGGGCATGCCGGGCCAGTGTTGCACTGCTTTTTTGCCGAATTCCCGGTCCACGGCCCAGTTGTGGTCGCCGCCGAGGTACCAGTCGTAGATGCGGGCGGCGGAGGGTTTGGTGGTGTCGACACCGGCCGGCGCCACGGGCGCGGTGTCATCGTCAGGGACCATGCGTGGAGGGTATAGCCGCCTCCTGCGCCTGACCAGTATCGGACCCGCGTAGGACGGGGCAGAGAGGAGATCGGCACCAGCCCGGCTCTCCTACGGCGAGGTGCACCTTCTCGACTGGGCCACCCGGCCGGAGTCCTCGGCCGTCGCCGCGCACCCGGCTCCCTTCGCCGATCGGCAACCTGCCGCGGCGTCCGTGGGAGTCTGCTCGTGTTGTGCCGCATGCCGTGACCGTTGTCAGAGGCAACGTTGGCAATGTCCTGCTCCGCATGGCATCACGTGAGCCGGTCACGGCATGCCGCGGCGCCCCGGAGCTGGTGGCGGGTCACCGCCCGGCGCCGTGGCTCGGCGTCGCAGGCGATGCCGAGCTCGGCGAACCGAGGGCCACCCGTGTCGGTGACAGTCAGCACGCGATCACCAGGGTGGCGCTGCACCCACTGTCGCTCGAGCAACGCCGTCAGCAGCGTCGCCCCCAGCCGGCCCGGCCACGTGCACCGAACCATCGGTCCAGTCTGCACAGCCACGCACCTCCTACGCCGAACCGTAGCGCCGCGACAGCTGGGACACCTCGAGCGCCGCGAGCAACGAATCATTCAGTGTGTGCACACGATCCCGCTCTCGCCGCATCCAGCGGCGACACGACACCCGCCCCGACCCACCGACCCGCGACCGCGAGAGCGAGACTTCCGGCCAGATGACTCCGGCAGACCCGCGCGACCTGAGAACGACTCTTCGCGCCGGCCTCCTGGGGAACCCGCCCGGGCGACGCCGGTGACATCGCGGCCATCAGGGCCTCGATCGCTGCCGCGACCTCGCGAGACCTCAGCTCGTGCAATCTCCGTCGGCCCGTCTCGCTGACCGTGACCAACCCGGCCGTCACCAGACGTCCGAGGTGCGCGGCCGCAGCCGGAGCCGACAGATTCGCCGCGGCCGCCAGATCGCGCACTGTGTGCACGTGGCCGTCCATCATGCGCAACACCATGGCCGACCGGGCCCGTGCCGCGATGGCACGCCCCGCGGCCGCAAAATCGACCTCCGCGGCCCCCAGCAGGAGAGAATACGCCGAGCCGGCCCGTAGCCGCACACGATCGACCCGGCCGATCGGTCGATCGAGGCGGCGCCGTGAGGTCAGCGGCTCACCCAAGGTTGTTCTAATCTCGGTGCAACGATGGGCTGCGGGTGGATCGGTTTGTGAGGTGCGGGTGTCGCTGGCGGAGGCGCGGATCCCCGAAGGCGTCGACGTCCGGTTGCCCAGCGCCGCCCGGGTCTATGACTGGCTGCTCGGCGGCACCCACAACTTCGACGCCGATCGCGCGGTCGGCGAAAAAGTCATCGCGGTCCTGCCCTCGGGCCGGCAGGTCGCCGCGTCCAACCGGGCGTTTCTGCGCCGCGCGGTCCTGTACATGATCACCCAGGGCGTCACCCAGTTCCTCGACCTCGGCTCCGGCATCCCCACTGTCGGCAACGTGCACGAAGTGGCCCAGAACGCCGATCCCGGATGCCGGGTGGTGTACGTGGACTACGACGAGGTCCGGTCGCCCACAGCCGCGTCATCCTCGAGGGCAACCCGAACGCCACCGTTGTCGCGGCCGACCTGTGCCGGCCCCACGCGGTACTGGGCACACCGGCCGTGCAGACCATGCTGGACTTCACCCGGCCGATCGGGCTGCTGCTGGTCGCGGTGTTCCACTTCGTCCCCGACCACCTGCGGCCACCCGAAATCGTCGCCGACTACCGCGCGGCCCTGCCGCCGGGAAGCCTGGTCGCGCTTTCACATCTGACCGCCGATCACGCGCCGCGGGAAATGGCGGCCGTGACCGCGGCGATGAAGCACAGCCGGGACCCGATGTATTTCCGCCCCTACAATGAAGTCGTCGCGCTCTTCGACGGCCTCGAGATCGTCGAACCCGGCGTCTTGAGCGCACCACTCTGGCGCCCGGAGCCGGGCATCCGCGACATCGCACCGGATGACGTCTACGCCGGTGTCGGCCGGCAACCGTAGCACCCCAAATTCCCGGGCCGCCCTCGACCGCGGACGGAGGTGCATCCCTCGGTTTACGGCGCGCAGCCAGGTCACTACGCTAGAGTGACCAATCGTGTGACGACCGTGTGCGAGGGTGGAGATGACGCAGTCGGAGTTCCTGGCACCGAGTTCGGTTCCGGTCGGCGTGGACCCGACCCGCGCCAGCATCGCCCGGGTCTACGACGCCGCACTCGGCGGCAAGGACAACTACGAGATCGACCGCGAGGTGCTGCGGCAGGTCGCAACGAGGGCCCCCGAGGTCGCCGACCTGGCCTGGTCCAATCGCAATTTCCTGACTCGCGCGGTGCGGTTCCTGGCCCAGCAGGCGAAGATCAAGCAGTTCCTCGACTGCGGCTCCGGCCTGCCCACCGCGGAGAACACCCACCAGATCGCGCAACGGGTCGATTCGGACACCCAGGTGGTGTATGTCGACAACGACCCGGTGGTCATCGCGCACGGCCGCGCGATCCTCGAAGAAAACCCGCACACCCACTTCGTGTCCGCGGACATCTTCCAGCCCGCCGACGTCCTGAACAACGAGGTAGTCCGCCAGCACTTCGACTTCACCCGGCCCCTGGCGCTGCTGCAGGTCGGGACACTGCACCACTACGTCGCCGACAACGGCGCCGAGCTCATGCGCGATTACATCGCCGCGCTGCCCAGCGGGTCCTTCGTCGTCATTGCGCACTTCTTCGACCCGGAAACCGATGAGCTGAGCGGCCTGGCCCGCAAGATGGAAGAACTGTTCATCCACAGCCCGATGGGGTCCGGGAAGTTCCGCACCGAACGGCAGCTGCTGGAGTTCGTGGATGGTCTGGAGATCATGCCACCCGGGCCGGGCAAGGAGCCGAAGCTCGAGCTGTGCGACTACTGGTGGCCTGACGGACCGAAACTCACCCCGCTCAACCAGGTCGAACGCTGCATCGCCGGCATCGTCGCCCGCAAACCGTAGCCAGGGCAGGTGCGCGCGGGGACGGCGTCCCCGGCGCCACGCCGCCTAACGCCGCGTATCGGCAAACTCGTCGTCGCGGATGGTGGCCGGATGGCCGGCCGGGTCATCACGCCGATCTTGGTCGTTCGCCGGGCCTGAGCACCCTTGCGGCGCCGACCTGATCGAGGTCGGCGCCACGGGCGGTTCAGCGCAGCTTGCTGAAGAACTCTCGGACGTCGCCGACGAGCAGATCGGGGGCTTCCATGGCTGCGAAGTGACCGCCGCGGTCGAATTCGGACCAGTGCACGAGGTTGTGTTCGAGCTCGATGGTGTGCCGGATCGACACGTCCATGGGGAACACCGCGACCCCGGTCGGGACCGGGGACCGCTCACTCGCGCCCCAGGCTCCGGCGTGCGCGGTCTCGTAATAGCTGTTGGCTGAGGACCCGGCGGTTCCGGTCAGCCAGTACAGCATCACGTTGGTGAGCAACAGGTCCCGATCCACCGCGTCCTCGGGGAGTTCGGCGGCCGGATCGGTCCACTCCTTGAACTTCCCCACGATCCACGCCAACTGCCCGACGGGGGAGTCGTGCAGCCCGTGCGCCAGGGTCTGCGGCCGGGTGATCTGGATCATCGCGTAGCCGGACTGCTCGGTCTTCATATAAGCGAGGTGCCCGAGCCGTGTCCGCTCGGCCTCGGTCAGTTCGCCCACGTCCGCCGGGTCGACCTCGGTGAACGCGGAGAGCCCGTTCGCGTGCACGCCGACGACCCTGCCAGGGTTGAGCCGGCCCAGCCCGGGTGAGATGACTGCGCCGGTGTCGCCGCCCTGCGCGCCCTAGCGGTCGTAGCCGAGCCGATGCATCAGCTCGGCGAATGCCCTGGTCACCCGGCTGGTGCCCAGCCGGCCTCGGCGGTCGGGCCGGAGAAACCGGTGCCCGGTATCGACGGAATCACCAGGTGGAACGCGTCTGCCGAGTCGCCGCCGTGTGTGACGGGGTCGGTCAGGGGGCCGATGATGTTCAGGAATTCCACGATCGTGCCGGGCCAGTCGTGGGTCAGGATCAGCGGTAGCGCGTCCGGCTCGGGTGAGCGCACGTGCAGGAAATGGATGTTCTGCCCGTCGATCTCGGTGGTGAACTGCGGGTAGGAGTTCAGCTCCCGCTCGTGGGCGCGCCAGTCGTAGCCATCGCGCCAGTACTCCGCCAACCCCTGGAGGTAGCTCGCTGGCACTCCGCGGCTCCAGCCGGCATCGGGCAGGTCCGCGGCCCACCGGGTCCTGGCGAGCCGGTCGGTCAGGTCGTCCAGATCGGCCCTGGGGGATGTCGATGGTGAAAGGCCGGATCTCGCTCGTGTTCTCCATGCCGAGAACTCTAGGAGCCAGTTAGGTCAGATGTGGTCCTAAGCGGGTGGCAGACTTTCGGCCATGTGGGAGACCTCGGCGCGGCTGCTGCGACTGCTCTCGCTCCTGCAAACCCGGCGCGACTGGTCCGGAACCGAACTGGCCGAACGGCTGGAGATCACCCCGCGCACTGTGCGCCGCGATATCGACCGGCTGCGCGGCCTGGGCTATCCCGTGCTGGCGACCGCGGGCACGGCGGGCTACCGGCTGGGTGCCGGCGCGGACCTGCCGCCGCTGCTGCTCGACGACGACGAAGCCGTCGCGGTCGCGATGGGCCTGCGCACCGCCGCCGGCGGCTCGATCACCGGCATCGAGGAGACCTCCGTGCGAGCCCTGGCCAAGCTCGAACAGGTACTGCCGTCCCGGCTGCGCCACCGGATCAACGCCCTGCAGTCGATGACGGTGCCCATGGCCAACACCGGCCCCACCGTCAGCCCGGACACCCTGACCGCCATCGCCGCGGCCTGCCGCGACTCGCTGCGCCTGCGCTTCGACTACCGCACCCACGACGGAACCAGCAGCGCCCGCACGACCGAGCCGCACCGGCTGGTGCACACCGGCCGGCGCTGGTACCTCATCGGCTGGGACGTCGACCGCCAGGACTGGCGCACCTACCGCGTGGACAGGCTGGACCCGTGCACTCCCACCGGCCCCCGGTTCACCCCACGCACCCCACCGGACCCCGATGTCAGCGGCTGCACCTCCCGGGCGATCTCCACCTCGGCCTACCGCTACCAAGCCCGCTTCACCCTGCACGTCAGCGCCGAGACCGCGGGGGAGCGGATCACTCCGACCACCGGCGCGCTGGAACCGATCGACGAGCACAGTTGCACCTTGCGAGCCGGATCCAACTCACTGGACGAGCTCGCCAGCTACGTGGCAGGCAAAGGATTCGACGTCCACGTCCACGAACCCCCAGAGCTTGTCGAGCACATCAAGACACTTGCCGTCCGGCTCGCCGGTAGCACGGACTGATACCGCGCTTGGGCCGGGCGGCAGGAGCAAGCCAGGCGGTTCCGGCCGCTGCTGGACACGACGTCCAGCGTCCTCTTCTGTTCATGAGCGGCACCTCGCGGCGAGTCGTGGGCAGCTGATCGGACTGTGCTGCCGCACGGTCTGCGCGAACCCGGTGAGCCGCGATATGGCGGCGGTCGGAGAAGTGGTGGCTGAACCCCGCCGTTGTCGGGGCTGGGTGCTCGGGCGCGGTCGACGCAGGAGACCTGCGCACAGACGGTTTTGCCGGCTGCCGCACGATCTGCTCGCCTGTCGTGGGCACCCGGCACGTGGTGGTCACAGCTGGAAGTAGGCGCGGGTGGTCGTGCCTGCGGTGCCGGTGTGGACGCGGACCAGGTCGGACATGTCGTTGACCAGTTGCAGGCCGCAACTGCGGTGCTGGTCCGGGGT
This sequence comes from Amycolatopsis sp. NPDC004378, assembly GCF_053602455.1. NCBI lineage: Bacteria > Bacillati > Actinomycetota > Actinomycetes > Pseudonocardiales > Pseudonocardiaceae > Amycolatopsis > Amycolatopsis sp. NPDC004378. The sequence goes on along the minus strand of NZ_JBSGDR010000041.1, from coordinate 38,252 downwards.
GGTCGGGCGCCGTCCGGCCAGTGGGTCGGTGAGGGTGCCGTGGTCGTCGACCTGGCAGATGAGATATCCGTCGGCGGTCCAGATCCGTAGCCCGGCGGTGCCGCCGCCGTGTTCGATGCTGTTGCTGACGAGTTCGGTGACGACCATGTCCACGTCGCCGGTCTGGTCGTCGGGCAAGCCTGCGTGATGGGCGCGGGTACGGGCGAAGGCTCGGGCCTGGGGGAGGTCGGCGGCGTCGACGGTGAGCGCGGTGGCGGCGGGTGGCTCGGGCAGAGGCTGGTCGTGGTTGTCGATAATCTTGTCGGGTTCATAGGCGGTGCTGGTTCGCTGGCCGGCGTGCTCGATGAGCAGCGGGTGGGTGGCTTCGGCGTCGGCCAGGACGGCCGAGGGGAGGTGCTGGGTGTCGTAGGGGCAGAGGATGGTGACGTTCCGGCCGGTGAAGGCCGGGTTGATCAGGGCTTCGTGCTGGGCGCAGGCGGGGGTGCTCGTGGTGGCTCCGGTCCGGCCAGATCGATTCGCCGATGATGCGGACGTGGTGGCCGGGATGGGTGTCGGCGAAGGCGCGCAGCACACCGGGGATGATCCGGCCGGGGTTGCGTCCGGCGAGGCCCATGTCCACGAGTCGGACGCGGTCGGCGTCGGCGCCGAGTTCGGTGCTCAGCAGGGTGAGGTTGGGTTCGGGGACCGCGGCGGCGACGGGCTCGTCGGTGGCGAGTCCGGAGCGGATGAACGGGATGGTGCCTGCGAGGTAGGCATCGGTATCCCGGTAGAAGAGGGCGGGATGGGTGAACGGCTCGGAACCAAGTGATGCGGTGGTAGTGCTCATGGTGCTTCCCGTTCTCCGATCACGAACTTCGCCGACTCGGCCGGGCCCAGCAGCGTCAGCATCCTGCGCAGGACCGTTGGCGGGCGGGTGAGCGTCAGAGGTGCACTGCCGGGCTGGCGATGGGCTGCGGCGATCAGCATGGCGGCGCCGCGGGCGTCGATGAACGACAGCTGAGACAGCTCCAGCCGGGTGGGGGCTTTACTCGCGGTCGCCGAATCCAGGCCGCGCCGCCAGACGTCGTGGGTACTCCGGTCGATCTCGCCGATCACCCGCAGCCCACCTGCTGGGGCGCCGGCACGCTCGACAACCTCGGTCACCCCTCCGTCGCCTGCGGACAACCACGAGCAAGCTCGCGCGGTGTGGCGGAAGACGCGGAAGCTTTGCCGGGAACAAGGCCGCGACGCAGGCGCTCAACGCATCCAACGACAGCTCGATGAGCTCGACAGTTCTACCGACAGCCGCTAAACGGGGCGAGACAACCGGCCATGCCGTCCTGAATTCCACGGGCAAGCCTCCGAGCCTCCGGGCGCGTCGGCCAACTCGGATTGTCGAGAGATGGCATTGCGGACAGCGTTGCGGTAGTGCAGCTGGGCAGTCGTTAGTGCCGAAAAGGGGCTGACCTGGCCCTCAGATGTGGGTCGGGAAGTCGAGATAAATCGGGTGGATTCCTTCTCATCGAGGACTTTTGCCGGACAAGCAACTACTGCGCGAAACGGTTGAGCCCGGGGTTCATGAGCCTTTGCGTAGCTTCGCGGTGATCAGTCGGCCTAGCCGGGGAGTGAGCTCCTGGTGCGTCTCGGTCAGCTTCAATGCTTGAGCGAGATCGGGGCCGTGAAGGTCGACACTGGCCTCGATGAGGTCGGCGAATGCTGCGATGGCTCCACGGGCTCGGTGGACCGCGGCGAAGAAGCATGCGAGTCCGATCGCGAAACCAGGCCACCACCCGATGCCTACACCGGCATAGAGGACGGCCCAGCCGGCGAGCGTCGCCGCGTTGTCGAACGACGAGCCGGCGCTCCGGAGGTCTGCTCGGAGGTTGTCGGGAAGTAGCGTCCAGAGCCGCGGCCACGCCGAGGCGAGGTCGAGTTCGTACGTTGCGCGGACACGGGCGTCGACGGCCGCGATCCGGTCGCCGGTCCAGCTCGGACGCGTCGGCGGCGCGAGGGCGATGGCGTTGCGCCGTGCGGCGAGGCGTTCGACGGCGTTGTCGCCGGCCTGGCCAAGGACGGCGTCCGCGTAGGCGTCGGCGGCGGCCTGCCAGCGGCGGGCTCGTTTCCGCACCAGGGGAGCCAGCAGACGCCGTGTCCAGCCGGGCCACTGGCCGAGCCAGACCCGGCGCACCATTCCACCGAGGAACCGCGCACCCAGCGCGGCCGCGCAGGCAGCGAGCGCCAGGACAGGGATGAGCACCCACGGGCTCGCGCTGTCGCCCCGTCTGATCGTGGCGACCCGGCCTACGGTGTCGGACACGAACCGGCCGGCATCGAGTGCATGTGCGTGGCCGAGCGCGACGGCAGCGAGCGCTGCGCCACAGAAAAGCAGGCCCGGCAGCAGGAGCACGGTCAGCCATCGGTCTGCGAGTTTGCGGCCGACTTCGTCGAAGAACGCGTTCATGAGATTTCTTCACGCTGAAGCCGGCCACTATGCAAAACGCATTCGGGGGAACGGACCCCGGGCTGCCGCACCCAGGCACGGGAACACTTTCCGTGCGGGCATCGGTGAATTTCCGCAATCGGGTGACCGGAATCCAGGCCGGGAATTCTCACCACCCCGCCGTCGCCGGCTCTGCTCGTCCCGGCCTTCGGCAGCCGGAGGCGTCGGCGGAGTTCGTCCGCTCGCTCGGCGACGTCCTTGCCGGCCCGGGAATCGGAGAGCAGCGTCGCCAAGAGGTCCTCGGCGTCCGTGCCGGCCGATCGTTCCCGGATCACCGGCAGTGCCTCGCATAACCACGCGAGAGCGTCACGATTGTCCATATACTCCCACCTCCGGTGCGGTAGTGTAAGGCCGTTCAGGGTTGGGGGTGCTCGCTGATCCAGAATCCGATGGCCGCCGTCGAGGCGCGGATCTCGGCGTACCTGCAGGGCGGGGATCTCGGCCCGCTGCTCGAAGACGAGGCCGTCTCCGAAACGTACTCGCTTCTCGACACCATGACCGGGCATGAGGACTTTCCGGTGCTGCGCACCGCCGGGCTGATGTTCTGGTATCGCCACCGTGCCACGCCGGACCCGGGTGAGGCGACAGGCTCGCGCCGGGCCGCGATCTCGCTGCTGTGGCCGGTGTTCATGTCGGACCGGACGGCATTGCCGGCCGCGGTCGCCGGCTTCCTGGGCTCCACGGGCGGGGAGTTCGCCCGATCGGCCGCGGTGGTGGCCGAACTGAAGCCGCGGTGGGACGTCGGAGATCGCCGGGCTCTGGACGAGGCCATCGAGGCGGGGCTGGCGGCGTTTCGCTGTGAGATCGAGGACGATCTCGAGTTGCCGGACCTGTGGTTCGATCTCGGGTCCGCGCTGATGACGCGCTACTTCGAACGCCGTCTCGACGCCAGCGACGCGACGATGGCGGTCAAGGTGTTCCGGCAGGCCGCGGCCGCGAGCCGGACCGAGGGCCAGCAGCATTACGCGACGTCATACGGTGCTGCGATACTCCTCGAGTTGTACGACAGCACCGGGCAGCCCGAACACCTCGCCGGTGCGGTCGAAGCGTTCGCGACCGTCCGTGCGGCCGGGGCGTCCACGACCGGTGATCTCGTCGAGTTCGGGCAGGCACTGGTGCATCGGTTCGAAGCCGGGGGCGAGCCGTCGGATCTCGACGATGCGACCGCGGTGCTGACCGAGGCGTGGCGCTCCGCCGAATCGGACGACGATCGGCGCGACGACTGTCTTCGCTGGCTGGGTGCCGCGCACGCGGCGCGGTTCGGCGTCACCGGCAGCCATGCCGACCTCCGCGAGACGATGCGTTTCCTGCACTACGGCTCGCGCTACGACGAGTCCGTCGATCCGGCGCCGCACGAGGTCCTCCTCTCCGTGGCCACGAGCATCCTTGAGAACCTCCAGGATCAACCACACTCGACTTCCGGCTTCGATCGTGTGGCGATCATGCTCGGGGCCGCGCTGCGGGCAGCGCCCGAGAACCACCAGTCCCTCGTGGAGGTCTTGGGCGCCGTGCTGATGGAGAGGTACGCCCACACCGGTCATCCGGCGCAGCTCGACCGTGCACGCCGCGCCCTCCGCGACGAACGCTCGGCCGGGCTGTCCGAGAGCTGGGCGGAACCGCTGCTCCGTGCGGCGCTGTCAAGCACCGCCGTGCCCGAAACGGACCTCGCCACCATCCGATGGGCGGCGAGGGTGACGCGGTTCCTCGGTGTCGTGATGCCGGTGCACTGGAAGGACCGGGCGCTCGCCGGTGTCGCGCTCGCCGACTACCTGCGCAACGGCTACGAGGCAAGCGGCCTGATCGAGGAACTCGACGAGGCGATCACGACCGCGCGTGACGCGTGGTCGGAGCGGGATCCGGGCGATCTGGGTGTGTCCCAGCTAGCGGGTTTGCTCGCTTTGCGAGCAGAGCGCACCGGCCGAGCGGACGTAGACGAGGCGATCGGCATGCTGGCCGCGGCCCCGGACACCCAGCGGGTCCGCGCCGCGCTCGGGCCGGCGTTGCTCCAGCGGTGGGAGCTCGGCCACGATGCCGACGACGCGCGACAAGCCCTCACCGTGATGCGCCAGGTGGTCGCCGAGACACCCGAGCGCGACCTGAACCGGGTCAACCGCGTGACCAACCTGGCTGCCGCACTGCAAGTAAACTACCGCGTGTCCCGCGACGACGAGCACCTGGACGAGGCCATCGACCTCTACCGGACAGTCGTCGAGGCCACGCCCGAGCGGACACCGCACCACCTTGGCCGGGTCTACGAGCTCGGCCGGGCGCTCTACCGGCGCGGCCTCGACCGCGACGACGCCGTCGCGGCCAGCGAGGCCGTGGTCCTGTTTCGCCGGGTCGTCGACCACGACGTGGATGCCTGGCGAGTCAGGGCTTTCGACGACCTGATCGCGGCACTGGACGTCGCGAGGGCGCGGACGGGTGATCCCGACCTGCTGCGAGAGATGCTCGACCGACTGCGAGACATCGGCGACGATCCGGCCTTCGACGACGAAACTCGGCTGAAGTCGCACGAGTTCCTCGGGACAACGCTGTTGCGCCGATACGACCGGACCGCTGATCTGACCGATCTCGACGCGGTCATCGACACTCTGAAAACGGCGGTGGCCACACCGACGGCGGCGATGCCGGAGCGCCTGGAGGTGCTCGACCTCCTCGGTGTGGCCCTCCGCGTGCGGTGCGAACGCAACGGGCTGGAGGTGGATTCCGACGCAGCGGTGGACACCCACCGTGCAGCGCTGGAAGGTACCGAGGTGACGTCGGCGGAGCGCGTCCACCGGCTGGCGGCCCTGGGGCTGACGCTGTGCTCGCGGTTCGAGGTCACCCACGCCAGGGAGGATGTCGACGACGCACTTATCCTGCTGCGGCAGGCCGCGGCCGCGCTCCCCGCAGACGACGACGAACTGCCGAGGACCCTCTCCGACCTCGGGGTCGTCTTGATGCGCCGTTTCGGCGTCACCAATGACCAGGCCGAACTGGACGAGGCGATCGACCTGCAGCGGCGGGCGATCGCCGCCGCGGGCTTGGGCCACCCGGATCTGACTCGGCGGCTGCTCAATCTCGCCGGCCCGCTCCGGCTGCGCTACAGCCGCTTCGGCCGACTGGCCGACCTCGACGAGGCCATCAACGCCCTGCGCACGGCGGTCGCCGACGAGTCGTATCGGGCCGGCGAGCGACCGGAGCTGCAGGCCGATCTCGGTGTCAGCCTGCGGGCACGAGCGCGCCGTACGGACCAGGACGCCGACTTCGACGAGGCGGAGACTCACCTTCTGGCGGCTCTGGCGGCCCTGCCGGAGGGCCATGCCATTCGTCCCAAAGTTCTCTCCGGGCTCGCCACCGTGCGACTGCTCCGGGCCCGACGAACCGAACCGCCCAACCAGGACCTCCTCGGTGAGGCAATCGCGCTGGGACAGGCCGCGGTCGAGGCCGGAAACCCCGACCACTACCAGTACCAGGATTCGCACGGCAACCTCGCGGCAGCCCTGGCCACCCGATACCTCCTCACCGAAGATCGGCGAGACGGCACACGGGCGATCGCGATCCTCCGGGAGTTGGTCGACGGCACCGGCAGCGGCGCCGACCGGAGCAACTGGCTGATCAACCTCGGCCACTGCCTGGCCGTGACGGCGGGGGAGGACGAAAACGACTACGCGGCGGCGCTGGCTGCCTATCGCGAGGTGACGATCTCCGAGACGACCCCGGCCGACCTCCGCTGCGACGCCGGCAGGTCGTGGGGGCGGCTGGCCGGTCGGCGCCATGACTGGGCGGCCGCCGTGACCGGGTACTCGCGCGCGATCGAACTGCTGCCGCTCGCGGTCGCGCGGGGACTCCACCGCAGTGACCAGGAGTTCAAGCTCCGCGCCTTCGCCGGGCTCGCCCCGGACGCGGCCGCGTGCGCTATCCGCGCGGGCGACCCGGAACTGGCGCTGGAACTCCTGGAACACGGGCGCGGCGTGCTCCTGGCCCAGGCGTTCGAGACCCGTGACGACATCAGTGACCTCGAGCGGAGCCATCCCGAGCTCGCTCGCCGTTTCGTCGCCTTGCGGACCCAGCTCGACGCGCCGTCGACAGAGTTCGGCCGGGACAACGACCGGCTGCACCGGCTGGCCGAGGAGTGCAACGCTGTCGTCGCCGAGATCCGCGCCCTGCCAGGCCGGCAGCGGTTCCTGAAGCCGCCGAGCACGGACGACATCCTGCGCGCAGTGCCGGCCGGCGCGGCCGCAGCCGTGCTCAATGCCAGCCAGTTCGGTTTCGACGCGCTCATCGTGACAGCCGGAGAGCTCCGGCTCGTGCCGTTGACGACAGTGGACGACGAGACCCTGCGCCGGCGCACCACCGAGCTGAACGCGGCGATCCGGTTATTTCACGCGCAGAGCGCCTCGTACGACATCCGAGTCTCCACTGTCGACAAGGTGGTCGAGGTCCTCGGCTGGCTGTGGGACGTGGTCGCCGAGCGCGTCCTGCGCCACCTCGGTCCCACCTCGTCGCCGCTGCCCAGGCTCTGGTGGGTGCCGACCGGCCCGTTCGTCCAGCTTCCCCTGCACGCGTCAGGCCGCCACGACGAGCCCGGCGACCGCACCGCCCTGGACCGTGTCGTGTCCTCCTACGCCCTGACCCTCCGCAGCCTGGTGCGCGGCGAGCAGCGTCGCGCGTTGTCCGGCAACGAGAACGCGATCGTCGTCTCCGCGACCGAGGTGCCAGGATACCCACGGCTCACCGCCGGTGAAGCGGAGGCCGCCGTGGCCGCGACGCACCTGCCCGACGCCCGGCTCCTGGCGAGGGCCACGCCGGGCTCCGTCCTGGCGGCACTCGACACGGCTACGCACGCCCACTTCGCCTGCCACGCGACCGTCGATCTCGACGACCCGTCCGCTGGCCACCTGGTCCTTCACGACGGCAGCCTGTCGATCAGCGACATCGCGGCCCGGCATTCCAAGCATGCCTCCTTCGCATATCTGTCGGCCTGCGACACCTCGAGGACCAGTGACGATCTCGCAGACGAGTCGATTCACCTCTCCTCGGCGTTCCAGCTCGCGGGTTTCCAGCACGTCATCGCCGCACTCTGGCCGCTCTCCGACGCCACCGCGCGGGACATCGCCGAACTTGTTTACTCCGGCTTGGCCGTAGGGCCGGCCCTCGCGCTTCACGAAGCGATCCGCACTCTCCGCGACAACGACCCCGGCGACATCGTGAACTGGATCGCCCCGATCCATTCGGGAATATGAGGGCGCCTGCTGCGCGCGCGTGGTGCCAGCTCATCGCGGGCCGCGAGGCAGGCTGTCGCGGTTGATCGAGGACCTCATCCCCATGTAAGTCGTGATGTCGGCGGCGTCGAACAACCCGGCGGTGGTCTCGACGAACTGGTCGTAGGAGGGCTTGTGCTCACGCGGGGTCCGCCCGCGCCTCACCCAATCGGCCAGGACCATCAACGCCGGCCTCTCGTCGTTGACTGCGACGAAGCGACACACCTTCTCGACGAGTTCCTCGTGACGCCGGGTTTCCGCAGCCGCCACCGAAGCAAGCGGTTCCGTGGCGAGCAACTCCAGGACGCGGAGATTGCCCCACCGGAGGCCGGGGCGAAGGGAGCGGACCGGAATGTTCCCGTGGTCCCACTCGTCCTCCGCTGCGTCCGTTTCGTTCGACAGGCGCACCAGACGACTGGCAGCATCGAGGTAGTCACCGAGCATGCCGGGCGGATCACAGTGGAGACCCTCGGGCAGCTTGCGGTCGGCAAGGGTACCGCTGGCCGGCTGGACGAACTCCTCGGAGCGCACCCTTGTCTTCAACGACCTGCACTCCGGGTCGGCGTGCCAGCGCGTGCCGGTCTTCGTCGCCCACACCTGCAGTGTCGTCTCGGCCCACGGGCCGAGAGGGAGGTCGCCGAGGCTGAGCGGGGTCCTCGGTGTGCCTTCGTCTCGGACGAGCTTCAGCATGCAGCACTCCCGGAAGTCGCCGGATGCGCCGACGGTATCGTCGCCGAGCTCACTGGTTCTGACCGTGAATCTGGACGTCCGTTCTCCGGCATTGGCGACGTCGCCTTCAAGCCGAGCGACTCCGTGCTCGCGAATGTTGACGTCACTGCCGACCACGGGTCTCAGTTGCTGGGTCCGCTCGTCCTGGCCATCCCGCCGGTGACGAAGCTGCTGGTCCAGGTGGAGCGCCCGTAGCGCAGCGAGGACGAACGACCTGGATCAGCAGCGAGCATCGGCCACGATCGGCCGCTTGGACGGGCCCGGGTGCCGTCAGCATTCGTGGACATCGATCTTGCTCGGCGCCGTCACTTTTCGCGAGCAAGTGCCGTCGAAATTCGCGGACACAGCCAGCTCACCCGCCGTTACGTCTCCGAGGCCCGCGCCTGAGCTGCCAGCGGCCGATCGACACGACGAGCGTGGTCGAGTCGACCGACGTAGCGGTTGCCGGTTCGCCTTGTCTCCGCAGTGCCAGGATCAGCTCGGCGCACAATGACAACTTCGCCCGCACGAGAGCGTCCTGGCGATTGGTGAGGACAAGGTCTTCTCGAACTGCTTTCGAACCCAGCCAAGCCAGGAGCAGGTGCCACAGGCTGAACGCGATCACGAGTACCGCGGCCACGATCGGGCCGGAATCGAACTGGACGGTGCCCAGCCAAGCGACGGCGAACGCCAACGCCGACCCGAGCACGAGCGGGAGAAGGAATGACCGCCGATGCCCGTGCCAGAGCCAACGCCGGCCTGCGTGCCGATCAAGCTCGTGCCGGACGATCTTCGTCCATTTCGCCGAATCGTGGTCCGGGGCAGCCGGCCATTCCTCAAGTGCGGCCGGAGCCTGCATGCCCAGGCGCATGAGGTCGTCAGCAGTCTTCAGACCACGGACCGACGGCTTGCGCCGGAGATCGGCGAGGTTCTGTTCGAAGTCGTCGACCATCTCTCGAGGTGCTGGTCCTTCTTGTACGCGGCGTCGCAGGGTGGCCTCGAGGACGAGGGGGTTGGTGATCCAGGCGCGCAGCGGACGGGATGCCCAGAATCCGATGATCAAGCCGCCGAACTGAACCGAAACCAGTGCAATGCCGAGCAGGATGACGGGCAGGAGTGACGTCGTGAACTGGAATTCGCTGTTCACGACGTACATCGACGCTCCGAGGCCGGCGAACGCACCGGCCACCGTGTTGACCGGGCCCATCAGGGAGAGTTGAGCGGCGAGGCTGGCCCGGTTGCGCACGTCTTCGACGTGGTCACCCGTGGTCCACCGCAGACGTCGGTTGGATATGCGCGACTGGATTGGAGTGACGACGATGTACGTCACCAGCCACAGGTCGGTCACGAAGAGCGCGACGGTGGTGATGGCCAGCGCAACGATCACGACTGCGCAGGGTAGCCGTCTGGGGGTCCTCGGTCGTCACCAAACACGCACTGATCAACGGCGGCACCACTCGAACGGACGAACGAGTTCGCAATGGTCGCCGTGCTCTCTGCCCCAGCGTGCCTCTGACAGCCGGTGCATTGGTCGCTACGGTGGGATTCGGCAGTCGGCTGAGCGGGGAGGGACTGGTCGTGGCAGGAGGCTACAGGCCGCGTCGGGCTGTTCCGTTTCTCGATCGAGCTGCTCCTCGGCAGCTGATTCACGACTTCCTCGTCACCCGGCGTGACCCGGAACGGCCAGGCCTCGTGTGCCTGCACGCCAGGGCCGGGCTCGGGAGCTACAGCCTGGCCGCCGAGGTGTGCGAGGACCACCTGGGCTACGGCGGCGCCTACGTCGAGGTGCAGGCGACGGCGGCGGACGGCCAGGCTGTGCCACCCGGCGAGCTGCTGGGGCAGGCGCTCCGCGGCCTGGGGCTGGCGGAGGCGGAACTTCCCGGTTCGGACACCGAGCGTGCGCACACCTTCCAGCGCAAGTCCGCGGGCCGCCGGTTCGTGCTGCTGGTCAAGGACGTCGTCGCGGCCGAGCAGGTCGAGCCGCTCATCCCGCACGCCGCGCCCGATGCCGTGGTGCTCGTGACCAGCCGTCGTGCGTTGCGCCGGCTCTATCCGCACGGCTTCCTCGCCGTCGCGCTGGACGGTCTGCCCGCGGCGGAAGCGCGCGAGCTGATGCTCTCCAGCCTGGGCCCGACGGCCGGGCAACTGGAGTCCGGCCTGGTGGACGAGCTGTGCAGCCTGTGCGACGGTCACCCGCTGCTCATCCGGCTGGTCGCGGCGCATCTGCTGGGGCGGGCTCGTGCAGCCGAGCCGCTGGTCGCCCGGTTACGGCGGTCGCGCGCCGCCCTGCTCGAATTGGACGTCGCCCAGCCCGTCGCGTCGTCACTCAAGCTCGCCTACGACGGGTTGGCCGACCCGTTTCGCCGGGCATACCGGCGGGTGGCGCTCATTCCTGGACCGGGTTTCACCCCGGCCGCGGCCGGGGTCGCCTGCCGCACCGATGTGCTGAGCGCCGCCGAACTGCTGGACGAGCTGGTCGACGCGTGCCTGCTCATCTTCGATGAAGTGACCGGCCGCTACGCTTTCCACGCCGTGGTTGGCGAGCACGCCCGCCTTCGGGCCTTCGACGACGAGGACAGCGAAGTCCGGGACGCGATCGTCGCCGACGTCGCGGAGTGGTACCTGCGAGAGGCTGCGCCACGCGACGCGGCTCTGTCGGGACGGTGGCGTGTCGGTGAAGTCTTCACCGCCGTCTCACAACCGCTGCCGTCCAGAGACGACGCGATAGAGTGGTTCGACGCGGAGTGGCAGAACCTCGTGGCCTGCGTGAGTGCCGCGGAGCGCGTCGAACGCCACGACGTCGCCTGGCAGTTGTGCGTCGCGCTGTTCAAGTTCCTGCATATGCACGGGCACAGCTCGGCCTGGCTGGAGAGCCACCGGATCGGGCTTGCCGCTGCCGAGCGGGCCGGTGACCCCGCGGCGATCATGCAGCTGACCAACCAGCGTGGGGCGGCGTGGATCGCGGTCGGTGACCTCGAGGCCGCTCGCGCGGACTTCGTCGCGTCTCTGGCCGCGGCGGAGTCGGCAGGACACGTCTTGGGGAAGCAGTCGAACCTCGAGTGGCTCGGCAAGGTGTCGGCTCGCCAAGGCGATCTCGCGCAGGCGCTGGCCCGCTACGACGAGTCCGAGCGTGTGGTCGACACGTCAGGCGCGGCGATCCCCGCTGGCCAGGCGCCGCGGATGCGGGCGTTGCTGGACCTGCAGCGGGCACGTGCTCACCAGCGGGCGGGTGACGCGCCGCCTGCTCGCGCCGCGGTGGAGCGGGCCTTGACGTACTTCGGCGGCGCGTCGGGAGAGCGCGAGAACCGGGCGAAATGCTTGCTGGTCCTCGGGGACGTGCTGGAGGTCTCCGCACCGCATCGCGAAGCTGCCGGGTTATTCGCCGCTGACGGTCTCCGTCGGCTGGAAGCCGAGGCATGGCACCGGGTCGGCTGGCGAGACGCCGATCCTGAGGCGCTGGAGCGGGCGCGGGCCCTGTATGCGGAGTTGGGAGACCGCCGGGAGGATGACGTCAAGGCCGACCTTGACGGGTTACCGTGACTTCGACGGGAATCGATCCCACCTGGACGGTGAGAACCATGTCGAGTTCGTCGCTTCCTTCGAACCAGGGGAGCAGCGCGGAAGCGACGACCTCCGGATGGGCGGATTCGATGGTTGCGGTTGCACCACGGCGTGCGGTGACCAGGCACCGCCCCAGATCGACGAGCTGCACAACGAGGCGACAGACCAAGTGAGCCGCGAACACCTCCGTTGCGGCCGGCCCGTCCGCCCTCGTGAGAACGACAGCGGCGAGGTCGCAGAGGTCCCGGCGAGGGTGGTCGGCGGCGACGACGAGGTAGCCGTCCAGAGACGTGGGTTGGCCGCTCTGCGGTGATGTCACGTCGGCGGGCCAGCGGTCCAGCCGGAAAGCCCGGTCGCCGATCACTTCGGTGACAGCCCACCACGCCCGGCAGGGGACCTGGATCGGGGTGAGGTCCGAGGTGCGGTAGTCCGCGACGATCGCGGCGGTCGCCGGCTCCGGCAGGTGTATCAAATCGTAAAAGGTCCTGCGGAGGTTCGCGGCGGAAGCGCCTGGCGCGGACGTCGCGAGCCGCCGAACTTCTCGATGGTCGACGGGCGCCGTAATGGCTTCGTGGAGCTGGATCGGAAGCGGGCGGTCTTGGTCGAGCCGCCGGCCAGTCCGGCCGAGGGCGCCGATCGCCGACTCGGTTACGACGTCGTCCTCGGGGAAGGTGGCGAGGAGGACGGGTTTCCCGTGGGCGGCGGCGTAGCCGGTGACGGCGCCGTGGTCGCCGATGACGATGTCGGCGGCGAGCAGGGCTTGCTGCCAGCCGCGCGCTGGCGGGACGAGGCGGAGTCCGGCGCGCAGGCAGTCGCCGAGCCAGAGTTCGATTTGTGCCGGGCTGTGGGCGTACCAGACGTTGGGGTGCAATGCCGTGCAAACGAGGTGGTGGTCGAGGTCGAGTTCGGCGAGCACCCGGGCGGCCAGATCGGGGAACCGGCCGAACAAGGAGCGCGGTCCCCAGGTCGACGACACGAAGACGATGGTCTGGTGCCGGGACGCGCCGAGACGGTCCCGGTAGCTGTTGCGTGCGGCTGAGCTGACCACGAGCCGGTCGAAACAAGGATCTCCGGCGACGACAGCCGCGGGCGCCGCAGCCGGTACGGCCGCGGCGAGGCGCTCGATTTCTTCGTGATGGGCCAGCACGACCGCGCTGGGGACCACGGCCCCGCCTTGGATCAGCGTTTGGACGGAAAGACCGTACACATCACGGTTTCCGGTTTCCGGTTTCCGGTTTCCGGCTTCCGGCTTCCGGCTTCCGGCTTCCGGCTTCCGGCTTCCGGCTTCCGGCTTGAGTATTTAGTGTAGCCAATTCCATGTGACAATATGGCCAGGGGAGCAGCGATTTCGTGGAGGTTGCCACTATTGTGTACCGAAATGGCGAGGTCGAATTCGAGGGCGGTTGCCTGCTCCCACGGCAGCAACGCGACGCCGCGGCGGTTCAGCTCGTGCTCGACGCCCGCCTCGACCGCCGAGGCACCGGGAATGGTGTGCACGAGCTGTACTCGCCGGTCCGAGTCGAACACGGTCAGGACGTCGTCGAGGCGGTTCAACGCCGTGATCGTGTGGACGACCACGAGGACCGTCCGTTCGACCGGCGCGGTGTTCCAGCGCCGGCTCTGCGGCCCGACCGGGACCTTGACCCACTTGCCGGCTGACACTTCATCGCTCCCGCGTGCTGGTGATCTTCGGCCACCGTACCTCGGGTCAGGCGAGATCCGGCGGCAGTGACGTCGCCGGGCTGCGGCGTACTCGGCGCAGCTGGTCCCCGGTGAGGCCGGAGGTGGTCCGGAGGTCGGCTCCGGACAGGTCGGTGTTGACCAGTGTGGCGTTCCCGAGCAGGGTGCCGCCGAGGTCGCTTTCGCTGAGGTCCGCGTCGGTGAGGTCGCAACCGCTGAGGTCTGTCTCGCGGATCACCGCCCGGGTGAAGACCGCCCGGACGGCGTGCGCGGCGCTCACGTTCGCTCCGGTCAGGTCCGCGGTCCGCAGGACGGCCCGATCAAGCGTGGCGCCGCGCAGATCGGCCTGCCGCAAGGACGCGCCGGCGAGGTCGGCTCCGGTCAGATCGGCGGCGCTGAGGTCGAGCCGCGCGAGGTCCGCGTTCGGCAGGACGACACCGCGCAGGTCCAGTGCGTCGCGGTGAGGCTTGTCCCGGCCGCGCAGGGTGGCCAGGGCCGCGACCACGTCGTCGGGAACGTCGCCGGAGACGGGGTGGGTGCGCAGGTAGCCGGTGACGGTTCGCAGCACGCGATCGCGGTCCCGGGGTGAGTCGTGGAGGATGCGGTCGAGAGCGCGCAAGCCTCCGGCGCGGACCGTGACCTCCGTGGAGCCGAGCTGGTCGACGGCGTTGGTGAACCGGTCCGTGTACTGCTTGTCGCGATCGAGGACGAACTTGCGCCCCGTGTAGTAGAGCCCGCCGGCGACGAAGGCGGCGCTCAGCACGGTCGCGACCTGTCCTCGGATGGTGCCGACCGCCGCGATGCGGTCTTTCGCGTCGAGACGGTCGAGGTCGGCGCCGCCGAGCCAGCCGACGACCGGGCCGAAGAGGAACCAGAGAACGCCGGCGGCGAGCGCCAGAGTGGCGACTGCGAGCAAGGCTCGGAGAACAGCACGGTTCATCCCGATATTGCACTACGGCCGCGGACCACGCGATGACGGAGGGTGCCTTCCGTCGGTAGGGTGGCGGCGACCGGAGGGGGAAGAGCCGTTGCCGACGTCGCTCGTTCCGGACCACATCCAGGGCCGGAACCCGCATTACGTGAACCACGACCGGGAGCTCGCCGAGGCCGGCGCAGAAATCGCGGCCGCCGAGGGCAATCTGGTGATCGTCTTTTCGGGGGCGCCGGGCAGCGGAAAGACCGCGACCGCGCGTGAACTGGCGTTCCGGGTGAAACACCGGTTTCCCGGCGGTGCGCTGTTCGCCGACCTGCGCGGCGCGCTCGACCGGCAGGGCGCCGAAGCCGAAGTTCTCCGGACGTTCCTCGCCGAACTCGGCGAGGACGTGGCGAACCTGCCCGACCGGCTCGATGCGCTCCGGGCGCGCTACCAGGCTCGTACGGCGGGCGGAAGGGTGCTGCTGCTGGTCGACGGGGCCGCGCGCTCGAGCCAGGTGCGGACGCTGATGCCGGGGGACGGCCGGTCCCTGGTGCTGGTGACCGCCGGGCAGCCGCTGTCCGATCTGGTGGTCGACACTCCGGCGAGGTTCTTCGAACTGTCGCCTCTGACCGATGCTGCGGCCTTCGAACTGCTCGAACGGCTGCTGGGACCGGATCGGGTCAGCGCCGAGCGCGACGCGGTGCGCGAGCTGATCAAGCTGTGCGGGAACCTGCCCCTCGCGCTGTGTGTGGTCGCGAGCATTTCGGGCCGCTCGCGTGGCCGCCCGCTCTTCGGCACCATCGAGCGGTTGCGCGACGAGCGTCGTCGGCTCGCGGCGTTGTCACCGCCGACGGACTTGTCCCTCGACAGCGCGTTCACCACCGCGTATCAGCAGCTCGGCGGGCCCGCGCAGCGGTGCTACCGCGCTCTCGGCTTGCCCCCGCGTACCGGCGGAGTGACTGCCGAGGCGTTGGCGCACGCTTTGGACGAACCGGTGTACGAGATCGCCGAGAACCTGTTCGAGCTGTTCGAGCGCCGCTTCATCGAAGAAGCCGGCCAAGATCGCTACGCGGTGAACGATCTTGTGGCGCTGCACGCGGCCTACATGGATGTTCGGGCGCCGGACGAGAAGGCTGCCGAAACCGCACGATTGCTGGACTTCCATCACCAGCGCACCTACGACGCCGATGCGGTGCTCGCCCCGGCCCGGCCGTGGCGAACCACGTTGTTCCCCGATTTGCGCTCGCGGGGGACCTTCGCCGACGCCGCGGCCGCTTCGGCTTGGCTGGCGCAGGAGCGGACGACGCTGACGAAGCTCGTCGGCCACGCCTTCGCGATCGGAGATCTCGACCGCGTCTGCTCCTGGTGCGTCCTGCTGTGGCCGTTCCACGAGTCCGGCAAACACCTAGGTGACCTCTTTGCCACGCACGAGCTGGGCATCCAGGCCGCTGAGGCGGTGGGCAGACCCGATCTCGAAAGCCTCATCCGTACCCAGAAGGCGTTTGGGCACTACTGGCAGGGGGAGCTCGACACGTCGGCGTCCTCGTTCTCTTCGGCCGCCGACCGTGCCCGGGCAGCAGGTGATCTGGAACTGGAGGCGACCGCGCTGGAAGGCCTGGGACTGGTCCAGGTCGAGGAACGCTCATCCGACGCGGCGTTGACCCTGCGCCGGAACCTGGAGCTGGCGGTCGGCATCGGCGATGGTCGGCGGATCGCGCTGGCGAAGCTCCACCTGGCGAAGGCCGAGGAGGCCGAGGCCGGTCTCCGGCTCGTCGCCGACGCCAAATCGTACTTCGACTCCGCTGCGGACCAGGTCAATCAGGCCAAGTCGGCGATCTGGCAGGGGAAGCACCTCCTGGCTGCCGGCCGGGTCGACGAGGCCGTGCGGGTGCTGGAAGATGCCGTCGACCGCATGGCCGTGCGGGGGCGCCGGTTCGATCAGGCGGAAGGGCTGGTCGCGCTCGGCGACGTCCGGTCGGCGACCGGCGACGCCGCAGGCGCGCGGGACAGCTGGAGTGAAGCATTGAGCTGCTACGAGGATCTCGGCTTCTTAGTTCGGGCCGACGAGGTGCGCGGGCGGCTCTCCGGCTAGGCCTCGGACCTGTCGACGACGATCTCTACGACGCGGCCGCCGAGGGAGAGCCGCCAGGTACCCGTCATCACGCGATCAGCGGCGAGTTCGTGGAGCGCCACCGCCGCGAACAGATCGCCGTCGGCGCTGAGCCGGTGCAGCACGCCACGCCGGTCGCCGAGGAGCCAGTGACCATCCGCGGTCGGGGCCGTGGCCAGCGCCGCGCCTGGCGCGTGTTCGAGCGCTGTCCTCACCCACTGGGGTGTGCCGTCGCCCGGGGAGCCAACCACGACGTCCGCCAGTTCGTGCCACCGGCGGGAGGTCTCGCCGGGACCCACGACGAGCACCAGGGAGCTGGTGTCCGCGCGGTGGTGAAGGCCTTCGGCGGGGAACCGGGTCACCCGCGCGGAGGCCGGCCCGCTCGACATCACCTCGACCAGGTGCGAGTCGCACCGGCCGAGTTCGCGTGCGGGCAGCGGCAGCAGCGGTGTGTCCGCGGCCGTGGCGGGTTCTGAGAGGTCGAGAAGCTCGTACAAGACGGCACGCAGGCGGGCGGCGGAGCGGCCGGGAAGAGACGTCGTGAGCGATGTGATGTCCGCCAGCCGGGTCCCGTCGTGCCCGGCCACAGCCGTCCGCAGCTGCCCGGGCAGGTCGTCGAACCCGGCCAGCCGGGGAGCCCGGCGGAGGAAGCGGCCGATCGGCGAGTCGGGCGCCACGGTGTGCTCCGGCGCCACCGCCAGAACCACGGGGATGCCCAGGGCGGCCGCGTAGAAGGTCACCGAGCCGTGGTCGCCCACCACGATGTCGGCGGCGACCAGGCTTGCCCGCCAGTCGTCGACGTCGTCGAACACGATCACCCCGGCCCGGGTGCACCCGGCCAGCCACTGGCGCACCTGCCACGGTGAATGTCCCCACCAGACGTTCGGGTGCACGGCCACCGCGATCCGGAACTCGTCGGCCGGGAGGTGGTTTCCGAGCAGTTCCGGCAGCTCGGGAAGGTGACCGAGCAGTGAATCCCGTCCCCATGTCGAGGACACTATGACGAGTGTTTCCGCATCCGAGATTCCAAGGGCTCTCCGGTATGCACCCCGCTTGATCCGGGACGATGCCAGCTGGTCGAACGCGAGATCGCCGACGACTCTGGCTCGGCTTATCGCTGCGGGACAATCCCGCGAAAGCCGGTAGACTTGTTCCTGGTGCGACAGCGCCAGGACGGTCGCGACCACCTTGCCGTCATGGAGGAGCCAGTCGGAGGATAAACCGAAAACCGGTTTCCGGTTTCCGGTTTCCGGTTTCCGGTTTCCGGTTTCCGGTTTCCGGTTTCCGGTTTCCGGTTTCCGGTTTCCAAGTATTTATTGTAGCCCATTCCATGGGGGATGATCACCAACGGCGCGGTGAGCTGGGCCAGCGTCGGCCCGTGGCTGGCCGCCAAGGCCAGGTCGAACTCCTGCGCGACGGCCTCGCCCCAAGGGATGCGGCGCACGCCGCGCGCCAGGAGGAATTCGTCGGTTCCGGCGGGGAAGGCGGATGACCCGGGATCGGTGAAGGTCAGTTCCAGCCGGGTGTCCTCGGCGATCAGCCTGACGACATCGAAGAGGCGGCTCGCGGCGGTGACGTTGTGGGCGACGGCGAGCACGCGCTTCCTGGGAGCAAACGTCTGCCATCTTGCGTCGTCCGCCCTGGTCATCACGTTCGATCATGGTAGTTCGCCTTCGTCGCGGACCGTGCCGTGGGTGTGGCAGTTCACGCTGCACCGCCAGAGGTCGCGCCGACGGTGACGAGCGGCCCGGGTCGGATGTCCAACAGACGACATCGGTGTGCTGCCCGTGGGCTCGACGCCGTCGTGACCGCTCCGAGTGGGTGATCGTGGGCCGGCCGGCGACCCCGAACCGAACCGCTCGGTGGTTGTCAAACGTTGTGGCCGGCCGGGCCGATGATGCTGGCGAACGCCTGATCGCGGCGTTCGCAGATACCGTTCGCGATCTTGCGCAGCGAGGACTGCAACCAAAGATCAGCGGGCGAGCCCGCCTCGTAGTTGGCCTCCGCGATGGAGTTGACGCGGCCATCGTCTTCGAGTTGACGTACGCCGTCGTAGTTGCTCGTGGAGCCTTGGGTGGTGTACACCCCCAGTGTCATGCCGCCATGCTTGCCAACGACCGAGAAACAGGGCACATCGCTCGGACCGTCCGCGATGTAGATCATGTTGGGGATGGGAATGCGGCGATCCTCGTCCGCCATCCGGGAGTTGACGTCGATCTGCTCGACGTTCGCCCCCTTGTTGATCTCGAAGATCGCGCGTGTCTTGGTCGTGTTGTCGAGTACGTACCCGACCTGCGACAGCACGCCGGTTTCCGCCGCGCCGTCCGGTGCGTCGAGATAGCCGGCCTTGGGCGGGTCGGCCAGCAGTTCGCACGCCCAGACGCCGTCGACGTGTTCGTGGATCGGGTTTCCTTCGATCATCTGCCGCAGCCCGGTCGACACGATGTAGTGCTCGACTGTGATGTTGTGGTGCCGGTATTTCTCGTCCTCGGAGACCAACTTGCGCGTGCGCGCCATGAAATCCGGCATGCCGGGGGCCAGCGGGACCAGTGCACCCAGTTCGCGCAGCTTGGCGTTGGTGAGTCCGCCGAACGGGCCATCCTGAACGTAGCTCAAGACATGACCGAGATAGGCCGTGTCGGCGGAGACACGTAAGCCGCGCTGCCGGTAATGGCCGACCAGATTGTTGACTTCCCCCCAGAACTTCTGTGCGTCGACTCCGAAGGCGTCGAACAAAGGACCCTGCATGTACCCGGGTGTCAAGGTCTTGTCGAAGTCCCAGATGAACGCGACGACCGTCTGAGTGTTCAACGAAGGTGGCATGACTCAGGCGACTTCGGGCTCGGTGAAGGCCATGTCGCGGTCATCGCGCTCCCACCAGCCCTGCAAGCGAACCGGGAGGCCTCGAAAGACCTCGTGCGCTGCTCCCAGCGTGTGTAGCGGCACCAGCGCGTTTACCGCCCACCCCTGATCGGCGAGTACGAGCAGGGCCTGGCGGGCGACGTCCCAGTGCTCGTCGGCGGTGAACACGCACTCGACACGGCGCAAACGGGGTACCAGGACGACGGATCCCAGGGCGGTTCCGGTCACGGAGCGTCCGAGTTGTTCCGCGAGCGACGCCCACGCGATCAGTCGCGACTCTTCACCCGCGACGTGCCACGCCCGTACTGCGGCGTCGCACACTCGCCTCTCGAGAGCGGACGGAGTGTCCGGATTCGTCGGCGTGGACATGCCCCGTAGGCTACGTCGTCTGGGGCTCTCATGCTTGACACCACGCCATGACGGAGTCACGCGCGTCCGGGTCACGTTCCGGCGCCGGACCCAACGCCGTGTTCGCAGCCTTCACCAGAGGAACGATGCGGCGGAGATCTGCTCGATGAGAATGAGCCGCTACGACCCTGTGAATGCCGTCGCGGGGTCTCGGATCGCTGCCGAGCTCTTCCACACACCACCCGGCGCCGTAATGCTCGTAGCGAGCCAATGCGGCGGCCGGTCCAGCTGTCGCGGCTTCGTTGCGCTGCAGTTCCAGGAGCAACTCCTCGTCGCGCGGTCCGTCCGTCGCCCGCTCGGTCAGCTCGTCGACCGCCTCGGCGGCCCGGCCCAACCCGGAGCGGACAGCGCAGAGCCAGGACCAGCCACTGGCTGGTCGAAGCGCGGGCAAGTCCGCGGCGTGCTGAACGGATCGGCGCTGCCCGGGTAGTCGTTCGTCGTCCGGAGCGCCAAGCCCACCTCGGCGTAGGCGAGCGCGGTTTCGTGGCCCTCCCGGACAGCCGGGCGCAGGCCTTCGCGCTGAGCACCAGCGCGGCGGCGCCGACCCAGTTGCCGGCCAGGAGGGAGCCGGTAGCCGAACGGCGTGGCTTCGATGACGCGGTGGTCGAACTGGGTTCACGCGCGGGATACGAGCACCTGCATCGCCTTGGCAGGGTGTTCCAGCCCCTGCCAGGCGGTACTCGCGCCGGTCCCGAGGTCATCGGCGGGAGGGCGGACAAGCCGCCGACGGGCTGGCGATTTCTCGGCCACGAGTGATCCGCGGCGATAGGTTCAGCTCGATCGTCTCGGCTCGGGCTGGTGGGGTGTTGTCGTCGGGGAGGGTCCGGTCGTGCGGGCGCGTCGCGTAGGCTGATTGCGGCGCGCCGGGAAGTCTGGTCGGCATCCGGATTCGGATCGGAGGACCGGCTGATGCGCGGAGTCGAAACCGTCCTGTTTCTCGTGGTCGTGGCGACCGTCGTGGCCACGTTCGCCCGGCGGCTGCGCGTCCCCGCGCCGTCGCTACTGGTCGTCGTCGGGGTCGTCGTGGGGCTGCTGCCCGGTGTCCCGGTCGTGCAGGTGACGCCGGAGGTGATCAGCCTGGTCGTGCTCCCGCCGCTGCTGTTCGCCGCGGGAGAGGAACTGCCCTGGCGGGATCTGCGGGCCGTGGGACGGCCGGTCGCGGTGCTGTCGGTCGGGCTGGTGCTGCTGTCGGCCGCAGCGGTGGTCGGCATCGCGGTCGCGGTGACGCCGTTGCCGGTCGGGATGGCGTTCGTGCTGGGCGCGGTGCTGGCGAGCACGGACCCGGTCGCGGTGACGGCGCTGGCACGGCGGCTGGCGCTGCCGCCGCGGGTACAGGCGCTGATCCAGGCCGAGAGCCTGTTCAACGACGCAACCAGCCTGCTGTTGTTCCGGGTGGCGCTGTTCCTGGCCGTCGCCGGCGGGGCCGCGTCCTGGGGCCGGACGCTCGCGGAGTTCGGGGTGCTCGCCGGCGGTGGGGTCGCGGTCGGGGTGCTGACGGCGATCGGCGCGTTCGTGATCCGCCGCCGCACCGAGGACCCGGTGCTGGAAACGGTGATCTCGCTGGTCACGCCGTACGCGGCGTACGTGCTCGCGGAGTCGGTCGGCGGGTCGGGTGTCACGGCGGTCGTGGTGGCGAGCGTGATCCTCGGGACGCAGGCCGAGCGGCTGACGACGGCGCGGATCCGGTTGCAGGTCGGTGCCGTGTATCAGACGGGGGTGTTCCTGCTGGAGAGCGTCGTGTTCGGCCTGATCGGGCTGCAGCTGCCGGCCCTGGTGCGGCGCGTGGCGGGGGGCGGGGTGTGGTGGTTGCTGCAGGCGCTGGCCATCGCGGCGACCCTGGTTGTGGCGCGGCTGCTGCTGGTGTTCGTGCTCTCGGCCGTGCGGCAGCGGCGGGAGGATGGCCGGATCTCCTGGCAGGTGCCCGCGGTCGTGTCGTGGGCGGGCGCGCGCGGTGTGGTGCCGCTGGCGGCCGCGTTGTCGCTGCCGGTGGCAACCATGGACGGTTCGGAGCTGCCGGCGCGGGATCTCGTCCTGCTGCTGACGACGGCGGTGATCGTGCTGACGCTGGTGGTCCAGGGCTTCACGCTGGCCCCGCTGGTCCGCCGGGCGGGGATCGCGCTCGACCCCGCCGACTTGCGCACGGAGTACGGCAGCGCGCGCCGGAAGCTCGCCGAAGCGGGTCTGTCTCACCTGGATCACCTGGCCGAGACCGAGTCGGCTCCGGCGTTCGTGGTCGACCAGCTGCGGGCGGGCTGGCAGGCCCGGCTCGACCACCTCCGCGGCGACACCGGCGAGGAGGTGGCGGATTGGGTGCGCGGGATCGACTATCGGGCTTTGCGGCGGGAGCTGATCGATGTGGAGGCGGCCGAGCTGACGCGGCTGTTCGAGGCGGGCGAAATCACCGACGGCACCCGGCGGCGCATCCAGCGGCTGCTGGACCTGGAGTACGCGGGGCTGGAGGACTGAGTGGGCTTAACGGGGATCGTCGTCGTGGGTTTTCAGCCACGTGCCGGCGAGCCGCAGGAGGATGGCCACCAGTGCGAAGCTGCCCATCAGCGTCAACGTCCACCCGACATCGTTCATGGAACGGAGCATGGACCTCGTCTGCTGTCCGGGCAAGCCCACCGGGGCAACCTTCACGCCGTCTTGACCTCGGATCAAGCCTTCTTTGCCGAGAAGGAGCACAGCCGTCTCGGAGTGAGCGGCGGGGGGGGGGGTTGAGTGGCCAAGTCTCGCTCCGCTCGTCGGAGCGTCCGGGACAGCCGACTGTGCCGAATCCTGAGGACGAACACCACGATTGAGTCGACCACCTGCATGTACCCGGTTCGACGGGAATCGACGCCGACGGTGGCGCGGCCGCCGTGCAGTTCGAGGTCGACTGTTTGTTGTCTGAGTTGTGTCGTTGGCGCAATTCCTACAGGCCAAGCCTACGACGGCTCACGAGGTAGATCGCTCCGTTTCGTGAGCCGGGAGCCCGCGCTCGCCAAAACCTGCTTGCCCAGGGGCCGTCTCGACGGTCGAGAAGGTTCGTGACCACGCAACGACGACACGTCGTGTACACGCGCGCCACGATGCACTGGCGAGCGTCGGTTCGGTCGGTCCGCCGAGCGCCATTCGGCGACCACGTCGTTCATTCGCAGCGGCGTCGGCACGGTACTTGATCTCAGTAATTGCCGTGCCGAGTCGTCGTCAGTTCGAACACGACTTCGTTGCAGACCCCGGTGCCCGTGTAGAACGTCTTCCATCCGCGTGCAGGTGGCGAGGTCGCCGCAGCTCACGCAGGATCGTCATGCTGGGACTTGACCGACAACTGTGACGAGCTGGTTGATCAGATCGACGGAGCTGGCGTCCACTACGAGCCTGCAACGGTTGCAAGGGTAGAGCGGTTCGGGCCACTGATCCAGAGTCGGTTCGACCGCCAGACCTCGGCGGTTCACCGGCGCGAAGCCATCAGTGTCGGGGACGTTCCCGCAGCGACACTGCCATCGGTCTACGTCCAGAGCGATGATCGTGGCGATGCTGGCGGCCTCGAGTGCGGCCCTGGAGTTGTCGTTCACCCTTAGGCTCTTTCGGCTGATGCGTCCATGGACCTGAATGGAATGAGACAAGGTAAAATTCTTGCGCAGCAGTCACCCTCAGCGGTGAAGGTTCCAGCCGAAGTTGCTGTCCGGGCGGTCGACCCAAATGCGATTCGAGCCGTTTGGTCGTACCGTGATGCCAATCTGGCTCCAATCGGGGTAGCCGAGCTTGACCCAGGTCGCGGCCGCAGCTTCAACCCGAGGCCAGATGGCGGTAGGACCGCCTTGGCGGACTTCCCGACGGCCGTCTTGCTTGGGCTGGATGCGGACGGTGCACCAGGACCTGTCGGGCGCGGCGAAGGTGGCCCATTCCGGGCCCGCGTGAGTCTTGCCGCGGTAACCGAAGGTGATTCCGGCAGGGAGGTCGGCCTGGGCAAGGAACCAAGGGACGAGGGAGTTCCAGGGCAGCGGGTCGAGGGCGGTATCCGATCGTGTTCCGTCCGCTGGATCGCCGATCGGGCTGGGAGTGTCCGGCGCCGCGTCGATGGTGCGGATAGCCATGAATCCGGCCCAGTTCGAAGGAACCTGCCTTCAAGGCGATCCGGGTGGCGCTTGAGGAGGACGAGGTTGCCGGCGTGGATGGCGGGTTTGAAGTCGACGAGGAGCAGCCCGCCGAGGCTGAGCTGTTCGGCCCATGTCCACGGGATCGCCGGGAGGGAGCAGGTGGCGATGATGCGGTCGTAGGGCCCGTGCTCGGGCAGGCCACCGGCGCCGTCGGCGGTCGCGAGGAGAGGCGTGTGGCCGAGCTCGGCGAGGTGTTTGCGGGCAACCGCGACCAGATCGGCACCGATGTCGACGGAGTACACCTGCTCGGCGCCCAGACGGTGGGACAGCAGCGTGGCGTTGTAGCCGGTGCCGGTTCCGATCTCGAGGACTCGGTGGTCGTCGTGGATGCCGAGGGTTTCGAGCATCCGGATCATCAGGCCGGGTTTGGTGGAGGAGGAGATGGTGACCTGGTGGCCGTCGGTCGTGGTGGCGAGGGCGGTGACCAGGGGCTCGTTCCGGTAGACAGCCTCCAGCCAGTCGTTGTCTTCCTCGGTGGTGGTATTCCATGTGCCGTCAGGTTGCTGGGTGTAGAAGGCGGGGACGAAGAGGTGCCGCGGGGTTTCTTCGAGCGCCGTCCGCCAGACGGGGGAGTGCAGGACGTCGTCGGACTCGAGCTGGTCGGCTAGTTGCCTGGCCAGGGGTTGCCAGACAGGGGCGGTCATGCTGCTCCCTTGGTGAGCAGATCGGCGATGGTGTCGGTGATGGGTGCGTCGATGGCGTCCTCGATCCACCCGTACTGGCCGGTGGCGTTGCATTCGAGGAACACCCATTTGTCGTCCGGTCGGACGACGAAGTCGAACGCCGCATAAAGGAGGCGGAACTCGATGCAAAACTCCAGCACGGCTGCGACCACCTCGCACGGCGGGTCGATGCGTTCATAGTGCAAGGCGCCGTAGTCGTTGCGCCAGTCCAGGTAGCTCGCCGCGCTGCCGGCATGGATCGCGGCGGTGAACACTTCGTCGCCGACGACGATGACGCGGGCTTCGTAGGACTTCGGGACCCAGCGCTGGAACTGGTGGGCGCTGATCTCGATACCCCGGAGGTCGGCGAGGTCGGCCGCGTCGAGCAGGTGGGTGAAGGTCGTTTTGCGGCCGCCGTCTTCGACGATGGCGGCTGCTCCGAGTGCTTTGGTGACCGTCGGGCCGCCGGATGCGAAGCGCTGGACCGCGGCGGCGGTGTTGGTGACGAGCGTGTCGGCGACGGTGAGGCCGCATCGCGCCGCCGTGGCCAGTTGAACCGGTTTGTAGGCGGCGTCGGCGTTGCGTGCGGGGTGGTTGATCCACAGGACGGGCAGTGCGGTGAGCACGCCACCGACGCCGAGCTTGCTCTCGCTCATCGCCCAGTGTCGTTCGGTGGCCGTCAGGTCGTCTGGGAATGTGAACGCCGTGGGGCTGCGATACCAGATCGACCGCACGCTCTGCAGGTCGATCACCCTCCCGCCCGCGGTCAGTGTGCCCGTCCAGCAGCCCGCGGTCAGGTAGGTGTCGATGGCCGCCTGCTGGGGGAACTAGGCGGTGTCCATCCTCGCCACCGGGACGTTGCGCTGTTCGAGGGCCTTGACCATGCGGTCGGCACTGAAGTCGTGCTCGGCGGCGAGGATCAGGACCGTCATCAGTCATTGATCCAATCTTCGGCGCTGGGGCCGTCTTCACCGTCGACGCTGGAGGTGGTGTTCGCCGTCGGCGGCCCCATCCGGGGCAGGTCGATCAGCGGCCGTCCGGACGTGTCGACGGCCTTTTGGATCTCCTTGTCGTAGTGCCAAGTCAGGAGAGCGGTGCCCGGCCCGGCGGGAATAGCACGACGCAGACCGAATGGGCGGATGCCCGCCGGTGAAGCAACATCGTCGCGGCGGTCGGCGAAGCTGGAGCCGGCGAGCGCGAACCGAGCGCTGGCGGGAGCAAAGGGGTCGGTGTGCACGGGTCCTCCTGCGATCGCGTGGTGTGATCGAGCGGCTACGCAACCTTACTGCGATATGCGAAAGGTGGCAAGATTCTCCGCGCGGTGCACCCAGGTGAGTGCCGAGTCGGACTACGGTCGGGATGGACGGTCCACTCGGCGAAGGAGCAAGGGGAATGGCAAGCGCCTGGACGAGCGTGTCGATGCCGTACGTGAGTGGCCGGCCCGGCGACACGTGGAGTGCCGAGGCAGCTCAGCACGGTGGGAAAGGTACGCAACGGCTCGTCGACGTGGGTCAGGTCTCGGCGCGCGGTCCGGTCGCCGAGGCGTTGGGTGTCGGGGCAGGCGAGACCGTGGTCGTGCGGCGCCGCATCATGCTGTTCAATGATCGGCCGGTGGAGCTGGTCGAGTCTTACTATCCGCTCGCCATCGCGCGCGGTACCGGTCTGGCGGAACGCCGGAAGATCCGCGGTGGCGCCGTCGCCCTGCTGGCCGAGCTCGGCCACCGGCCCCAGCGCGTTCGTGAGGACGTAGTTGCCCGGCTGGCGACCGCGGAAGAGCGTGCCGAGCTGACGCTGGATGATCCGGCGTGCGTGCTGCAACTGTCGCGGGTCCTGTACGACCAAGACGACGTCCCCGTCGAAGCCAGTGTCATGACGATGGTTGCCGAGGGCCGACGCCTACGCTACGAGCTGACCCCGTGATCACGACTTCCCGAGGAGCCGGACTTGCCCCGCGCTCGTGACGACCGGCCGCGCCACCAGCAGATCGCGGCTGACCTGCGTGACCAGATCATGAGCAGGGTCCTCGCGCCCGGCGCGCAGCTCCCGTCCACCGCGGAACTGGTCAACCGGTACGCGGCGGCGAACGCGACCATCCAGCGGGCTTTGTCGACGTTGAAGGCTGAGGGATTTCTCGTCAGCCACGTCGGCAAGGGCGTCTACGTTCGCGACCAGCGGCCGCAGGTCATCGACGCCGCGGCCTACATAGCCCCCACCCAGGGCAAAGTCCGCTACCAGCTGATCTCGGTCGAGAACGTCATCACCCCGGCCGACGTTGCCGAGGCGCTGGCACTCGAGCCCGGCGAGGCGGCGATCGTGCGCACCCGGGTCCTCTTCCGCGACGATCAGCCGGTCGAGCTCTCCGCGTCGTACTACCCGGCCAGCATCGCCGCAGGCACGGACTTGGCGGGGAAAGGCAAGATCCGCGGCGGCGCGACGCACGTGCTGGCCGGCTTGGGCTTTCCGCAACGGAGCTTTGTCGACCGCATCTCGGCGCGGCCGCCGACCGTCGCGGAAGCCGAGACACTCGAGTTGCCGGAGGGAACACCGGTCATCCGGCAGCTCCGGACGATTTACAGCGACGGCCAGCGGCCCGTCGAAGCCTCGGTACTCGTCAAAGGAGCCCATCGGTACGAATTGCTCTACCGCGTGGAAATCGGCGCGGATGACGCCGGGTAACCTTGCCTGCTGTGTAAGTGATCTCGGAACTGGTTCTCGGACCAAAGCGGCTGAGGTCGCCGAGGACATCGACCGGCAGATGGCCGTCCAGAAGCAGTTCGTCCAGCAGTTGGACTGCGGCGAGCAAGTTCGCATCGCCGCAGCGGGCAGTATGCGCTTGAACATCCCCGGTCACGTGCCCGCCCAGCTGCGGCTCTCCGCGTACAGCAGCATCGTGGCGCTCGCGATCCATCGGATCTGGCACTCAAGCAAGATCGTTTGCGCGGTGCACCCGCAGATGCTCGAAGAGTTGGCCGACAGCAGTTCCGAGCACCTGCCCGGGCCGATCTTCGACATGCTTCCACACACGAATCCGCTCGTGACCTTTCCCCAGCCGATCGAAACGACCACCCCGGACGGCGCGAACGGTCGTGTTCTCGGTTTCCACGTCTACGGCAGCTCGGAAGAACCCGACAGCTCTGCTCAAGTCACGACGTCGGCCGAGACAGTCTCGGACTGATATTCGTCACCTCGTTGGTCGACGAGAAGGGCAAGCGGATCGACATCGACCTCGTGCGCGTCACCGTCCCCGTCGGGCAGGACACGTTCACCGTCGAAGACGCGGTCGAGCGAACTCTCGCCCGATTCGGGGCCGAGCCAGGCATGGTCCTGCGCTAGGACCGGATGAAGGTGTGGCTTACCGAGCTCGTGCGGACGGCGCTGGACGTTCTGCTGTACCTCGCCAGCGAAGAACCCGACACCAACGTCGTCCGGCCGGGCAAACGCCGCGGAGTCGGCAAAGGAACCAAGGCGCGTAAAGCCGGTGCGGATGATCAAGGTCGGGTGGCGGCTCGGCCCGGCGTTCCACGCTGCTCGTCGCGTTGCGGCCGATCAGGCTGTTGCTGTGACCGAGACCGGACGGCGGCGGCCGGTGCCGCACCAACGGCGGGGCATTTCCGCACCTATTGGACCGGCCACGGACGGACGACGCCGGTCCTCCGGTTCATCAAGCCGTTCATGGTGAACTTGGACCTGGCAGGCGAAGCCAAGCAGCAGCCGTTGGAACATCGGGTCATCGCCGTCGAACCCGCAAGACCGACTAGCTCAAGGCTATACCCGATGCTGGCCGACGTCGCCGATCGAGTCGTCCGGTACGCACCGGATGAGGAACCGCCAGCCACGTGGACCTCGCGTGTATTTTCTGTCGTCGGCGAGAGGTTGATGACGACCGTTCGCGATGATCTAGGCTGGCGAGATCGCCCACGCGCAGACCCGGGCCGAGCTACTGGGAGCCATCACCACGATTCTTGACGCCGGCCACGCATCGGGCGACCTCCGCTCCGACGTCGCCGCCGAAGACGTCGCCGCCTCCCTGATCGGCATCTTTGCGGTGGCCCCTGGTCCCAAGCACGAGGCTCAGGCCGGTCGCCTGCTGAACCTCCTGATGGACGGCCTCCGCCACACTGCCCGGGCCGGGCTCGTGAGGCAGCGTCAGCCGGATCGTTTGCCGAAAATCGCGTTGACGTGGGTTCGCCGGTCTTGGGGCCGAGATGGAGCCGGTCGGCGAGGTTATCGTTGGTACCGACATCGGCAAAGTGTTCGCTCGACTCGAGAGATGAATGACCCACTCAGGTCAGAGGCTGTTTGGCGGCCGGCTTCGAATGCCGACATGTTCCCCGGCACGTGTGGCCGCAAGGCCAGGCTGAGAACCAGCGCGCCGAAGGCGTTCCGTCCGGCTACGTGGTAGCGAGTGACGCGTCCGGCTGGTGACCACTGCCGTGGTCGCGATCCTGATCGCGGTCTTCGTCCTCCACCGACACTTACGTTCTCACCACCTCCGCCCACGTGTCCGTTCGACCTGCCGCGGCAGCCACTTTTGACCCCGTCGCCATGGTCGGTGCGCCGTACGTCTCGTACGCTGTGTCTTTACCAAGCTGACGTATCCGTGCGTCGGAAATTCACTGCGTACGGGGAGAAACGACCGTCGACACAGGGGGCGTCTTTGTCGACGACGGAACGACTGCGGTAATTCCTCCCCCTGCATGGACAGCGCCGATGTTGTCCTCCGCGCTGTCGACAGGCGCGCCGTTGAAGGACACCGTGCCTTTGAGCAGCGCCGGACCGTCGGTTTTTGCGCTACTTTCGTGACCGGCGTGAGTTCACGCCGGGCGTTGATGTGGACCAGCGGCTCGGCGTAACCCCAGAGCACGAACCCGGGTCTCGTCGTGGCGGTCCCACAGCATCAGGTCGCCGAGGCTGACCACAGGTCCGACGCTGAGGTACTCCCAGGCAACGGAGTTCTTCGAATCGCTGTAGGGCACGAACCCAGTGGGCAGTGCGCGTGCCCTCCTCGGCGGTGTCGA
Source organism: Amycolatopsis sp. NPDC004378 (assembly GCF_053602455.1). Classification (NCBI taxonomy): domain Bacteria; kingdom Bacillati; phylum Actinomycetota; class Actinomycetes; order Pseudonocardiales; family Pseudonocardiaceae; genus Amycolatopsis; species Amycolatopsis sp. NPDC004378. The sequence continues at coordinate 8,460 of NZ_JBSGDR010000041.1, read as the reverse complement.
AGTACAGGCCGTCGAGGATCTGGTCGTCGGTCTGGGCGCAGGCCTAGAGGTGGGGCTACTCCAGGTCGGACTGCTTCTTGACTTCGCCCGGCCGGGCCCTCGAGCTTGATCCCGCACTGTGCGCCGGAAGCCAGACGAAGGACGCGCATTCAGTAGGCACGGTTTCGGCCGCCCATCCGGGTGTCCGGTTCCGGCCCAACCACACCCGACGGGCTCGGCCGGAGCGCGACCGCCGACTCGGTGTAGCAGTAGGAGCGTTAGTGGGTTCTTCGATTGCTTACCGGCGCAGGTGTCGTCGGCGGGGACGCCGCGCCGCGGTGTCCGCGTTGGCGCAGTCTCGAGCGACGAGGTCTTGCGGTCACGCACGAACCGAGCTTGCGCCTCCGGCGAGCTTGTCTTCCGACTCACTCTTGCCGGCATCTTGGCTAGACCGATCGCCGCACGACTATAGGCACGCACGTGACGTCGAGGCGCTCGAGCACGACTGAAGGGCCGGGATGACGGGGCGTCCGGACTCGTCCGGAGCCCCGTCCGTTCACCGGGTCACTGGTCGACGAAACACGCCTGCGGTGCCCAGCCGCGGGCGCCGTCGTTGGCGATCAGCCGGACCCAGCCGTTCCCGCCGAACACGCCGCACGCGTTGTACCGGCGACCGAGGTCGTAGCCGGGGCGCATCGGACGAGATCGCCCTTGCTGACGTGACCGATGATCTGGAAGCGGTCCCAGCCGCTGTAGACGTTCGAGTCACCGACCGCGACCATGAAGCCATTCGGGCAGTGCGCCAAGGCCCTCGCCGTGGCGGGCGGTGCGGCTGCCGCACTGGTCGCGGTGGCCGGTGGGGCGGCGAACGCGAAGGCGGCGAGCGCCGCGCTCACCGTCACGGCCGCCTTCGGCCACTTCGAGCGTCGCGCGACCCCATCGTGAGGCAGGGCCTGGTTCTGTCCATTGTCGGCTCTGAACTTCATGACACCTCCACTAATCGAGTTGACCTTTCACATTGCGTTGATAATTCGTATTATCTGCATGGATCACCCCGTTCTTCGCGAAGTCGTGTGATTCACCGGCCGCGCGGCGGAGTTACCGGGTTTGCCGAGCGGCACTGCCTGCGGTGGCAACCGAGCTACCGAGGGCGGTGCGCTGGTAGAGCACGCTGCGTCCGTTGCGGTTCGCGGTAACCAATCCGTTGCGGCGCAGGGTGGACAGGTGCGTGCTTATCCCGCCCGGGCTGGTGCCGAGCAGACGGGCGAGCTGAGTGGTCGAGCGCGGAGCGGCCAGTTCGCGAAGGATGCGGGCTCGGGTGGCGCCGATCAGCGACGTCAGCGCGTCGTCGCCGTGCTCGGCCGTGCCGGCGTCCTTGCAGGCTTTGCCGATCTCGCGCACGGGGTACTGCAGCTGAACGGTATCGGGCGAGCGGTCGACTACGACCGGCCGTGGCCAGGCGAACACGGAGTGCGCCAGGGTGATCGAAGCCCGGATCGCTCCGGCGCAGGCGTGGTGGCCCTTGGCGACGGTCAAGCGGCGCCATCGAGGGACCTCGGGATGCAGGTCGGCGAACACGTCGAAGACCCCGCCTCGCAACGCGCGCTCGGTGCGGTGGGCGATCTCGGCGTCGAGTGCCGCGCGCATGTGCGGGCGCACCGGCGCGAGCGCGCCCTCGTCATACCGCCGCAAGGCCGTTCATCAGCCGAGCTCGCCCCGGTTCGCCGCACAGCGGCTCCGGCACCGGTTCAGGAGCCCATGCCTGCGCCCGGTCCGCGTCGTAGCTGCTCACCGGCAGCGCAGCGACCTCGGCCAGTTGGTCCTCCCGCGAGACCTCCCGAATCGGGCTGGCCGGGTACAGGAAGTCGGGGAGTCCGCGAGCCGGGACCGCCAGGTGCAGTAGCTGCAGGTCGTCTTTTGCGACGTGATCGGGAACGTGACACAGCAGCGGTCGGAGCAGAGGCGCGGAATCGAGATCGCCGAGCGCCTGAAGGCTGCTGGCCAGCTCGCCCAGTGGGGAGAAACCCAGCCGGGCCGCGCCCAGTGCCTCGACACTCAATCCGAACTGGATCATGCGCTCGCCCCCTCCAGCCGCCGGTCGCCCGGCGACAGCCCCCGCTCTCGCCGTCCAGCATCGCGCTACCCGGACCGCGAACCAAATGATTCACTCATCGCTGAATCCTTACCCGTCGAACGGGCTGTCACTGTCAGCAGCTTGCGTGCGGACGACCACGAGTGTTTTGCCGTGGGATGAAGGCCAGGCAGGCGGTGGCGGCAGCGCGGATCGCAGCCGACGAGTGGGCACCGACCACTTGGAAGCTCACGCTCACCTCCTGGTTGACGGCTCGACGCTCGCGGAAGTCGCCGCCAGAGCTGATGCGGCGATCGGCGTTCACTCGCCGAGCTGGCGCGTTCGCTCGCGGAGCTGCTGACGTTCGTTTCCCGTGCTGCGACCGTTGTCGTTCCGGGGTGGAATGAAACCGGAGTGGGAATGGGTGCGTCGAAGGGAGCGGACGTGGCAGGATCGGTGCGGCAGCAGAACATCACAGTCGCTGTTCGTCAACTGGACGAGACCCGGGTGCTGGCCGTCACCGGAGAGCTCGACCAGAACACCGTCGGCCTCGTGCATGGCCATCTCGACGATGTCTTCGACGCCGATGCCGCGGCAGTCGTCGCCGACTTCGCCGGTGTGCGTTTCTGCTCGTCGGCCGGGCTGCACCTGGTCGAAGAACTGCACCGCAGATCAGTCGAGTCCCGGATCGCGTTCAGCCTGGTCGTGGTCAGCCCGATCGCCGAGACGCTTACCGTCCTGGACTTGCCCAGCCTGCGCCTTCATCCGACTCTGTCGGCCGCCCTGACCTTGGAGCCGCCAAGGTTCTGATCTTGCTCGGCAGTGCAGTCGACCTCGGCGTCGCCGCAGTCGACCTCCTGGCAGCCCGTGCTCGCGGTTCCGTCGAACTGGTTCACGCGCGTACGGTGGCGGGTACCGCACCCGACCAGGGGGGCACCCGCCATGGCCGCCACGACGTCGTCCACCTCAGCCCAGCGGACGAGGTTCTTCACGACCGACCCGGACGAGGCCCTGGACTTCATCGAAAACGTGTACACCGCGCGCCCTCCTAAGTGCGCGCCGCTGGACCGCACTTCACCAATGGCGTTTGCCCAGGTCAGCGCCGGGGAAATGAGCTTCATCGACTTCACCATGCCGCCGGACCTGACCTTGTCCCTCAGTGGCACCGACGATCTCTCGGTGACGACGCTCATCGCCGGCGCGACGCACGCTGAGCTGGGCAAAGACGTCGAACGCTACCTGCCCGGCGACGTCTGCCTGGGCAGCTACCCCCAAGGCAGTTACCAAGTCGCTTGCCACGGCCTGCGCGTCCACACCCTGACGATCCCCGCGGCGGCGCTCGCCGACAGTGCCGGAACACAACCTGGACGCCCGTTGAGGTACGAGACGTTGGCCCCGCGATCACCGGCTGCGGCCAGGCAGTGGAAACGCGTCGCCCGGTTCGCACGTGACCTCCTCGACGATGACGAGACAACTTCCAGCCCGCTGATCCTCGGAGCTGCCGCGCGCCTGCTGGCCGCGACTGCCCTCTCAGTGTTTCCCAACTTGGCGTACCCGGACCGGAACTCGAGCACGGGCATTGCCCCCAGCACACTGCGCCGGGCCGAGGAGTACATCCACGCCCACGCACACACCGACATCGGCTTGAGTGACATCGCTGTGGCGTGTCACGTCAGCGCCCGCGCAGTGCAGTACGCGTTCGCGCGCCACCACGACCTGACCCCGCTGCAGTATCTGCGGCATGTCCGGCTCACCCGCGCCCACCACGACCTCTTGGCCGCCGACCCCAGTCACGGCGACACTGTCACCGCCATTGCGGTCCGGTGGGGGTTCCCGCACCCAGGCAGGTTCGCTTCGGCCTACCAGCAGGTCTACGGCCGGTCACCCAGCAGGACTCTCCACGACTGAGTTTCGCGTATGCCTCCCCGGGCGGCTGTGCCGCGTCGGAGACGCTCCTGCAGCCCGGCCGGCGTGCGGTTGGGGTTGCGCGCGGCCATGGCGAGTCCTTCCCGGCCGGAGCCGAGCCTGTGCCCGCGAACGACGTGCGCGAGCGAGCTGTCGCCGGTGACTGGTCAGCTGGATGGCCGCGTACTGGCGCGAACCGCAGATGCCCCGGCTGTCACCTGTTCGGACGGTCTCCGGTGTCCGTTCCGCTCGTGTCTTGCGGCGGGTGAGTGGTCTGCAGTCCGCTAGGTCGGCGGGAACGATCCGAAGTCATCCAGGTCGGATATATCTTGTCGCCTCTCGCGCGGCTTCGTTGACACCCTCAGGCGTGCTTGCGGAACGCGCTTGGTCGACGTCACGGCCTTACCGGTGTCAACGGTCTTCTTGATCTCCAGGTTGGCGGACATCGTTTCTCCGGGTGCGCGGACATCGGTGTCACCCGGTGGTGGTGGTCAGCGGGATCACCCCCTTGCCGGCGAGAGCCTCGGCGAGACGGTGGGAATCGCCCTTGGTGGCGACCAGGTGAGCGTGGTGCAGGAGCCGATCAACGGTCGCGGTTGCCGTGGTTTTGGGCATGATCGTGTCGAATCCCGACGGGTGGATATTGCTGGTCAGGGCGATGCTCCGACGTTCGTAGGCGGCATCGGCGACCCGATAGAGCGCCTCGGCGGCCTCGGCGCTGACCGGGAGCAGCCCGATGTCGTCGACGACGATCAGGTCGTTGCCGCAGATCCGGGCGACGGTCCGGGCGATCGACCCGTCGACCTTCGACTTCATGATCGCCGCCGAGAGGGACTCGAGGGTGTGCCAGGCGACCCGCATGTCCTTCTCGATCGCCAGGTTCGCTAGTGCCTCGGCGAAGTGGCTTTTCCCGGTGCCCGACGGGCCGCTGAGCACGAGGTTCTCGTGCCGGCTGATCCATTCCAGGGTGATCAGCGCGTTCTGGGTGGCCTCGCTGATCGAGGACTCTTCCGGCCGCCAGGACGAGAGCGTTTTCCCATTGGGCAGCTGGGCTTTCTTGCGGCGCATGCGCCGCGTCGCGCCGTTGCGGCCGGTCGCTTCCTCGATCAGCAGGACCCGCAGGACTTCGGCCGGGTCCCAGCGCTGCGCCCGCGCGGTCGCCAGGACTTCGGGTGCGGCTTTGCGCGGATAGGGCAGCCGCATCCGGGCCAGGACCCGGTCGAGGTCCTCAGGCAGGGCGGGGTTGGTGGTGCTCATTCGCCCAGCGCCTCCCAGGCCGAGGTCCCCGGTTGCGCGGAGTGGTTCTCATCGGCGCGGACCACGTCCGTGACCGCGGCGGCGCTGGCGAGGTGATCGAGGATCGCGGGCAGGTCCTCATCGTTGAACCGGCCGGCGATCGCGGCCAGGCCCAACGCTTCGTCGACCCGCTGCGGATCGAGTGCGGCGGCGAGTTCGAGAGCCTTGACCATCTTGGTGCGGATCCGATGAACGCCGCTGGAGGCGGCCTCGATCAGCCAGCGCTGCGCGCCGGCGCCGAGGTTGAGAAACGCGATCTCGGTCGCGGTCCGCGGCCGGACCTTCGGCGGCCGCAGGGTGCTCGAGCACCGGGTGGCCGCATAGTGCTCATCAAGGATCCGCGGGTCCCCGGTGTCGAGAGCCGATGCCGCGCGATCTCGGCCAGGCCCGCGGCCGCTTGGGCGGTGACGACGAGCTCGTCGCCGACGACCCGGACCCAGACCTTGCTGCCCTGGTGACCGTCCGGCGTCGAATACCGCACCGACCCGAACCGGATCGTCTGATCGGTCTCGACCAGGCGTTCTTCGCCCAATGCCAGGGCATGCGGCCGCTCCAGCAGGACATGCAGGTGTGCTCGTTCCTGGGCGAGCCGGATCACTGGGGCGACGGCGGTCTCGCGATGGATCCGGGCGTTGGCCCGCTCGCACCACTCGCCGCAGGCGTCGGCCAGTTCGGTGAACGAGGCGTAGTCGGGCCGCAGGTTCGCCGAGGTCGGGACCAGGTCGGCTTTGGCGATCTTGACGGTGTTCTCCGCGCCGCCCTTGGACTCCGGGTCGAACGGCTCGCAGGTTTCGACCTTGCAGCCGTAGTGCCGGCCGGCGGAGACGATGTCCGGATGCCGGACCGGGACTCCGGCGACGCGGTCCATGGTGACCGTCCGGGGGTTGTCGGTCAGCAAATACGTTGGTGCGCAACCGGTCCGGCGCAACGTGGTGTCCAGACAGGACGCCAAAGCGCCCAGCGTCTGGTCCCAGACCGGGATCACGACCCGAAACCGCGGCCAGGACAGCCACGCGCAGAACAGCTGCGTCCGCCGGCCGCCGACCAGCGGGCCGCCGACCCGCGGGCCTTCTCCCCAATCGAACTGGCACCACATGCCCGGCTCCGGGATCCACGGACGGTATTTTCGGCGGTGGCCTGCCTTCCATGCCTGCTTGGCGCGGGCGACAGCGCGGCGGGTGGTCCGCTCGACGCCGGTGAATCCCATCGCGACCAGGCGTTCATGCACCACGTCGGCGCGGACCTTGCTTTCGGAGGCCTCGACCAGCTCCTCGATCTTCTCGGCGAACGGGTCGATCTTCGGGCGCTTCACCCGGCCGCTCGATCGGGTCACCGCCGGCGTCACGGATGGCGACATACCGGGCGACGGTCTTCTCATCCACCCCCGACCAGCTGCGCGGCCGAGTGAGCGCACCGTGTCAGATCGAACGCTTCCAGAATTTCCATGATTTCCTGTCAGACTTGGTCACGAGGGGTCCCTTCCGGGCCGAGCACGCACTGATCCACAACCAGAGCGTGACCGGCGGAAGAGACCCCTCACCGCATTGATCAACAGGGCGTGTCGCGCCCTCGCACCAAGTCCGTCAACCCGGAATTCTCATGTCCGCCGACCCGGAACGCGATGTCCGCCCACCCGGATCATCACGCGTCCGCCGACAACCGGACGCTGGAACCACGTGGAGCTGATGTGGTGTCCGTTCTTCACCGCATAGTTCGTGAACGTGCCGACGGCTGTGAACCCTTGGACAGATGTAGTGCGACAGAGGCGTCGTTCGGTAGGGCCACCGCAGCTAGGACACGGCTGGCGACAGTACCTGTGAGTGCATCGAGCAAGGCATCGTAGGGGCGCCCGCCGAGGCCGCGTCCAGTCGCGACGGGATCGAGGTAGATGCTCGTCTCAACGGTTTGCCTGAACGCTGGATGAAGCCGGAACGGGCTGCTGGTGACATAGCCGAGAACACGGTCGCGTTCGGTGGCGACGAGCAGACGGTGAGGACCGTAGCGGAGTAGGTGGCAAGCCATTTCCGACGTTCACCAAGTGTCGCCTCAGTCTCATCGAACGTGGCGTAACCGTGGCGAACGTAGTAGTTGTAGATCTCGAGGGCTTTCGGCAGGTCGACGTCCTGTCCGGGACGGATATCAATGCCCGTGTTCCTCGTCCTTTCTAGTCGAGTCGGCGAACCTTCGATCGCACGTCCGCGGCCGAGACGGTGGAACGTGACCACCGAGCCGGGGCGGCGTGGCTGGCGGCGTCGTCGATCGTAACCAGGCCAAGCAGGTCATGGGCGATCGCTCGTCGACGCCGGCGTCGGGCTCATGCTTGTGCGGCCGCAGCAGCATCGATTCCAGCGAGGCCCAGGGGCGCCGCTGGGTGGGTGCAGTAGGCGAACGACGTCGCGTACGGCAGACACGACTCGAACGGTCCCGACGACGCCTCGGTCCACCGGACGACGCTGCTCGCCGTCCTCGTCCGCGAACGCGACCTCCAGCGACTCGCCGGCCGTCCCACGCTCGCCGCCAGGAACAAGATCCAGTTTCGGCACCGCGATATTCTCCCGGCCGCCGAAGGCGACCCCAGGACCGCCGCAACCTAACCCCGGCCACCGCGCCCGTCACACGAACCGGGCATCCTGGTCCGTCATGGCACGATGACCCATACGACACCGTCGTGGTCCCGAACCACATGTATGGCCGCAACACCGACATCGCCTCCGCCCGACCGCCCCGCCCCGCCGAAGCGGCTGCGGTTCTTCGCCGCCGCCTTCACCGGCGTCCTGGCCCTGGCCGCCGCGCTGGCCGCCGGGCACCTGGTCGCCGGGTTCATCGGCATCAACGCTTCGCCCTACCTCGCGGTCGGCAACGGCGCGATCGACCTCACCCCGGTCGAGCTGAAGGACTTCGCCGTCCGCACGTTCGGCACCTACGACAAGCTGGTGCTGCTGGGCAGCATGGCCGTGGTCATGGTGGGGGTCGCCGCGCTGGCGGGTGTCCTGTCGCGACGGTCGCCGGTGCCCGGCACGGTGCTCATCGCCGTGTTCGGGCTGGTCGGTGCGTTCGCGGTGGACCAGCGCCCGGACTTGACGGCGGTCGCGCTGCTGGCCCCGCTCGCCAGCCTGGTCGTGGGCATCGCGGTGTTCCTGCTCCTGCACCGGATCGCGCCGCGCGTGTGGCGAGAGCCCGATTCAGCGAAGACCGGCACGTCCCGGCGG
>NZ_JBSGDR010000040.1:0-47218 GCF_053602455.1 Amycolatopsis sp. NPDC004378 | reverse complement strand
CCCGCGTCGAAGGGGCCCGACGACAGCACCCACACCTCCGGCGCCAAGGGTGACCCGCCCCCGAAGAGCGACCCGCCCCCCAAGACCGATCCCCCGCCCAAGACCGACCCACCCGCCGACCCCCCGCCGGCCGCCAAGGGCCCCGACGGGAACACCACGCCCTCGGGCGCGGGCAAGGGGCCCGACACCCCGCCGAAGATCAAGGACAACAACCCCAACCCGTCGGAGCACACCACCCCGGCCGCGAACCGGTCGCTGTGCGGCGACCCCATCGACGTCGCCACCGGCGCCGTCCTGCTGGAGCAGACGGACGTCCTGCTGCCCGGCGCGCTGCCGCTGGAGCTCGGCCGGACGCACCTGTCCAGCTACCGCGCGGGCCGGTTCTTCGGTCCGACGTGGACGTCCACAGTGGACGAACGGATCGAGGTCGAGCCGGACGGCCTGCACCTGGCGCTGGCCGACGGGACGCTGCTGCGCTACCCCGTGCCCCGCGGCGTGGAGCCGGTGCTGCCGGAGCAGGGACCGTACCTGGCGCTGCGCCGGGTGCGGCACGGCTTCGTCGTCGGATCGCCGCAGAGCGACCTGATGCGGTACTTCGCCGCCAAGCCGGGGGAGACCACCCTGCCGCTGCGCGCCCTGGTCGACGGCGCGGGCAACCGGGTCGTCGTGCAGCACCGCGGCGGCGTGCCGGTGGCGGTCGAGCACTCCGGGGGCTACCGGCTGGAGCTCGACTCCGCCGACGGGCTGATCACGGCGGTGCGGGTGGCCGGGGAGCCGGTCCCGCTCGCCGAATACCGCTACGACGAACGCCGCCGCCTGGTCGAAGTCACCGACGCGGCCGGCACCCCGCAGCGGTTCCGCTACGACGCCGACGGCCGGATCATCCGCTGGGAAGACGTCAACGGCCGATGGTACGGCTACCAGTACGACGCGCAGGGCCGCTGCGTCCAGGCCCGCGGCGCCGAGGGCTACCTCGACGCGACGCTGGCCTACGAGCCCGGGTCGACCTCGGTCACCGACTCCCTCGGCGCCGTCACGCGCTACCGCCTCGACGAGCAGCTGCGGGTGGTCGGCCGGACCGACGCGCTCGGCAACAGCACCAGCACCGAGCTGGACGCCTTCGGCCGGGAGATCAGCCGGACCGACGAGCTGGGGCACGTCACCCGCTGGGAGCGCGACGCCGCCGGCAACGTCACGACCGTGATCCGGGCCGACGGCACCCGGATGGTCACCGAGTACGACGAAGGCGGCCGGCCCGCCGCCGTGACCGGGCCCGACGGCGCCGTCTGGCGCTACGAGCACGACGAACGCGGCCGGCTGGTCCGGGACGTCGACCCGGCGGGCGCCGCGACGACCTACACCTACGACGAGGCCACCGGCACGATGGCCACGGTGACCGACGCCCTCGGCGGCGTCACCCGGTTCGAGTCGAACGCGGCCGGGTTGCCGGTCGCGATCACCGCGCCGGACGGCTCGGTCACCCGCTACGGCTACGACGGTCTCGGCCGGCTCGCGAGCGTCACCGACCCGGCCGGCGCCACGACCCGCACCGTGCACAACGCGGCGGGCGATCTCGTCGAGCAGGTCGACCCGGACGGTGCCGTGCACCGCTTCGGCTCGGTCGCCCTGGGCAACACCGACGAGCGGACCGACCCGCGCGGCGGGGTCAGCCGGATCGAGTACGCGCAGTTCGACCTCCCGGTCGCCGAGCAGGGCCCGGACGGCGGCGTCCTGCGCTACGGCTACGACACCGAGCTGCGCTTGACGTCGGTGACGAACGAGGCCGGGCTGGTCTGGCGCTACGAGTACGACCCGGCGGGCCGGCTCGTGCGGGAGGTCGACTACAACGGCCGCTCGCTCGACTACGCCTACGACGCGGCGGGGCGGCTCGTCCTGCGCAGCAACGGCGCCGGGCAGACCATCGCGTTCGAACGGGACGCCCTCGGGCGCGTGGTCCGGCGCCGCAGTGGCGACGAGATCGCCGAGTTCGCCTACGACGCGGCCGACCGCGTGGTCACCGCCCGCAACGCCCACAGCGAGGTCCGCTTCGCCTACGACGCGCTCGGCCGGGTGGTCAGCGAGTCGGTCAACGGCCGGGCGGTGCTGTCGGCCTACGACGTGCTCGGCCGCCGGACCCACCGGCGCACGCCGACCGGGGCCGAAGCGGTGTTCGCCTACGACGCCCGCGGCCGCGCGACGTCGCTGGCCAGCGGCGGGCGCACGCTGCAGTTCGGCTACGACGCGGCCGGGCGCGAAACCGCGCGCCGGCTGGTCACCCGGTACGGCGTCGCCGCGGAGCTCCAGCAGGCCTGGACGCCGGCGGGGCAGCTGGCGGCCCAGACCGTGCGCCGGGGCGAAGCCACGGTGCAGCGCCGGGAATACGGCTACCTGCCCGACGGGCACCTCGCCACGGTGACCGACCTGATTTCCGGGCCGCGCAGCCTCGAGGTGAGCCCGACCGGCCGGGTGCTCGCCGTCCGCGGCGCCCGCTGGCACGAGAGCTACGGCTACGACGTCTCGGGCGCGATCACCACCGCCGACTGGCCGGGCGCACCGGAGGCGAGCGGCCCGCGCGGCTACCGCGGCACGTTGCTCACCGCGGCCGGCGCCACCCGCTACACCCACGACGCCGAAGGCCGTGTCGTGGCCCGGGAACGCGGCGGCCGGCGCTGGGAATACCGCTGGAGTGCGGAAAACCGGCTCACCGCCGTCCGCACGCCCGACGGCGCCACGTGGCAGTACCGGTACGACGCGGTCGGACGGAGGATCGCCAAGCAGCGGCTGGACGCGGCGGGCGCGGTCGTCGAGCAGGTCGAGTTCGCCTGGGACGGCACCCTGCTCGCCGAACAGGTGCACGGCACCCCCGGCGGCCCGCTGGTCGCGACCGTCTGGGACTGGGCGCCGGACGCCGAGCGCCCGCTCGCGCAGACCGAACGCGTGCTCGGCGACGGCACCGACCGGTTCCACGCCGTGCTGACCGACCTGGTCGGCTCGCCCGCGGAGCTGCTCGACGAGACCGGCGCGCTGGCCGGGCACCAGCACACGGCGCTCTGGGGCGCGATGGTGTCCGCGGGCGGCCAGGCCGGCACCCCGCTGCGGTTCCCCGGGCAGTACCACGACCCGGAGACCGGGCTGCACTACAACCTGCACCGCTACTACGACCCGGAGACCGGGCGGTTCGTCTCGCACGACCCGCTGGGGCTGACCCCGGATCCGGATTCGCTGGCCTACGTCGGCAACCCGACCGCCATGATCGACCCGCTAGGGCTCGCGAAGGCGACCCCGTGCTCGATGGCGGGCGCGGGCGGCGGCGGGGGCGGGAAGAAGCCGAACCCGAACCACTTCCACCCGTACAGCAAGCCGAACGGCGGGCTGAACAAGGGCAAGCGCCGGGCGCACAAGTACCCGGAAGGCAGCTACGGCGACAAGGACTTCGAGCGCAAGCGGCTGGAGAACAAGTTCGGGTCGAAGATCGACGGCAACTCGACCCACCAGTCCGAGCACACCGCGGGCTTCGACGTCCTCAACGACAACGGCGCCCCCGGCAAGGTGGCCCGCAAGGACGGCCGGGACCTCGAGAACAACGCGTGGGCGTACTACGAGGAGCACGGCGCCCACCGCGCCCACCCGGGCACCGGCACCAGCCACGCCGTGCACGACTCGGGGTGGAACGCGCCGACCTACCGGCGGGACCAGCGGGCCGCGATCGAGAACAACGACCCGAACACCGCCGTCCAGCTCAACCAGCTCGGGTACGCGCACCAGCCGGGCTTCCAGGGCAACCACGCCGACCCGGCCGTCCGGAACCGGATGGACATGGCCGACGACTCGTACCACCAGATGGTCAACGACGTCCACGCCGGCGGCGAAGGGATGCGGTACAACCCGCGTCCGGGCGCGGCCGTCCCGGACGGCGGCGCGAACGTGCCGGGCACCGGCCACGTCACCACCCGGCCGTTGACCGACGCCGACGCGTTCGAGCTGCACGAAGCCCGCAACGCGGCCCGCACCGGCAACTGGCCGGCGGGCGACGACGTCTGGCAGCGCTACTACCGCGACCCGACGCCGGAGGACTGGGCCCGGCTGGAGCGGGGTGACTTCGACCCGCCGCAGCTGCCCCCGATCAAGCCGGGGAGCCCGATGAACCTGGACTAGCGGCCGGGCGGCACGCTCGACAGACGGCCTCCGGGGGTCGACACTGGGCCGATGACCGGCCTGATCACCGGAAGCCGTGTCCGCCTGCGCCCCGCCGCAGCCGCGGACGCCGCCCGGTTCGAGGAGATCCTGTCGCACCCGGACATCGCCCGCTGGTGGGCGGACGCCGAGGAACCGGTGGCCGCCCAGGTGTCCTACCTGCTGGACCCCGACGAGGGCACCACGACCTACGCCATCGAGCACGACGACGTCATCGTGGGCATCGAGCTGGCCTTCGAGGAAGCCGACCCGCAGTACCGGCACGCGGGGATCGACATCGCGGTGCACCCGGACTGGCAGGGCCACGGCCTGGGCTCCGACGCCATCCGCACGCTGGCCGAGCACCTGTTCACCGTGCGCGGGCACCACCGGGTGGTGATCGATCCCGCGGCCGACAACAAGGCGGCCATCAAGCTGTACCAGTCCCTCGGCTTCCAGCCGGTCGGGACGATGCGCGCGTACGAGCGCGGGCCGGATGGCAGCTGGCACGACGGCCTGCTGATGGACCTGCTCGCCGAAGACCTCGTCCCCGCCGCGGCGCTGAGCGGGTCGTGAGCGCGGCGGCCCCGGCTGCCGCGGACCGGCAGCTGCGGCGGGTCGCCGTCGCGAGCGCCATCGGGACCACGATCGAGTGGTACGACTACTTCATCTACAGCACGGCGACCGCGCTCGTGTTCGGCAAGCTGTTCTTCACCTCGCTTTCGCCCGCGTCCGGCACGCTCGCCGCGTTCGCGACGCTCGGCGTCGGGTTCCTGGCCCGTCCGGTCGGCGGGGTCCTGTGGGGCCACTTCGGCGACCGCGCCGGCCGCAAGGCGATGCTGGTGCTGTCCCTGCTCCTGATGGGCGTCGCGACGGTCGGGGTCGGCCTGCTCCCGACGTACTCCGCGATCGGGGTGTGGGCGCCGATCCTGCTGCTGGTGCTGCGGCTGCTCCAAGGGCTCAGCGCGGGTGGCGAGTGGGGCGGGGCCGCGCTGATGGCCGTCGAGCACGCCCCGGAAGGCAAACGCGGCCAGTACGGCGCGTTCTCGCAGATCGGCGTCCCGGCCGGGCTGATCCTGGCGCAGCTGCTGTTCTTCGTCCTCGGCCGGTCCCTCACCGACGCGCAGTTCGCGGCGTGGGGCTGGCGGGTGCCGTTCCTGGCGAGCATCGTGCTCGTCGGCGTCGGCCTGGTGATCCGGCTGCGGATCGAGGAATCCCCGGTGTTCGCGCAGCTGCGCGAGTCCGGCGCGCGAAGCAGCAAGCCGATGGTCGACGTCCTGCGCGAGCGGCCCAAGGCGCTGCTGGTGGCGTCGGGCAGCTTCATCGCGAACACGGCGATCGGGTACATCTTCCTGGCGTACCTGCTGTCCTACGGCACGTCCGTGCTGAAGATCGACCGCACCACGTTGCTGGTGGTGGTGATCGTGGGCAGCGTGACGTGGCTGGTGAGCATCCTCGTCACGGCGGCCTGGTCCGACCGGGCCGGGCGCAAGCCGGTGTACCTGGCCGGGTCGGTGCTGCTGGTCGTCTGGCCGATCCCGTTCTTCCTGCTGGTGGACACCAAGGCCACGGGCTGGCTGATCGTCGCGGTGGTGGTGCTGAACATCGGCCTCGGCGCGACGTACGGCCCGCAGTCGGCGTTGTTCGCGGAGCTGTTCGAGCCGCGCTACCGCTACAGCGGCGCTTCGTTCTCCTACGCGGTGGGCGCGGTGCTGGGCGGCGGGTTCGCGCCGCTGATCGCGACGGCGTTGCAGACCTCCACCGGGACGTCGCTTTCGGTGTCGCTCTACCTCGTCGCCGTGGCGGTCCTGAGCCTGGTGGCGGTGCTGTTCATCCCGCGGTCAGAGCCGGTCTAGGCGGACGGCGGCGGCCATCCGCTCGTAGCCCGCGTCGCCCGGGTGGAGGTGGTCGCCCGAGTCGTAGGCCGGCAGCATCCGCAGCGGGTCGGCCGGGTCGCGGACCGCCGCGTCGAAGTCGACGACGCCGTCGAACACGCCGCTGGTGCGGATGAACGTGTTCACCGCCGTGCGGGTCGCTTCGAGGGTGTCGTCGTAGACCCGCCAGCCCTTGAACGGCGTGAGCGTGCCGCCGAGGACGCGGATGCCGCGGGCGTGGGCCTGCGCGACGAGCTGGCGGTAGGCCGAGGTGATCGCGTCCGGGTCGGTCTGGTGCGGGTCCTGCTGGATGTCGTTGATGCCTTCGAGCACGATCAGCGTCCGCACGCCGCCGACGCTCAGCACGTCGCGGTCGAAGCGGGACAATGCGTTCTGGCCCGCGCCGTCGCCGGGCTTGTCGAGCAGCAGCCGGTTGGCGCTGATGCCGGCGTTGAGCACGCCCAAGCGGCCGTGCAGGCGATCGGCCAGGTAGTCCGGCCAGCGGTGGTTGGCCCCGGCGGCGGACCCGACGCCGTCGGTGATCGAGTCGCCGAGCGTCACGATCGAAGCCTCGGCGCCGCCCTGGACGTCGACACCGGAAACGTAGTGCCACACGGAGGTCTGCTCGGTGTAGGGCGCGCCCGACTCGCTGCCGGCGAAGTCCCCCGCGCGGGTGAAGTACGACGTCTGCGACGCGGCCGGGTGATAGGTGACCGGGCCGGACTTCGCCGGCACGTACGTCGTCACGAGCAGGTTGGCGTCGGCCGGGATCCGCACGTCCGCCGGGTCGCTCAGCGCTTCGGCGCCGGCCGGGACCACGACGCTCGCGGCGCCGCCGAACGTCAACGACCGCAGCGTTCCCGGCACCGCGTCCGCGCCGGTGCCCTGCACGGCGATCGTGACGTGCCCGAAGGTCAGGGGAGCGGCGCCGAAGGCGTTCGAGAGGTGGACGCGGGCCCGGCTGCCGCCGGCGCTGGAGTGCACGACGTTGCGGATCGAGAAACCCGGGTAGCCGTCCGGGGTGTTGGCGACCCCGGCCGCGGGCGCCGCGGCCCACGTCCCGACCCAGCCGCCCACGGCGTGCTCGGCGGTCGCCGGGAAAGCGCTGTCCGGGTTCGCGCTGCCGGACGTCGTGAGGATGCCCAGCCCCGCCAGTACCGCCGCGCTCACAGCCAGGAAGCGTCGCATGCACTCACAGTGGCTCGGCTGCTCCGGACCAGGGACCGCTGATCAGGTGAGCGACCGGACAAGATCCCGGACAGTGCGGGGGCGGGCCCGTCCGGGATTCTGGGGATGCCGGACGGGCCCGCGCGAGGTGGCCGTTGCCGCGACGGCCGCTCGCCGGAGTGCCCGGTCCCGATCGGGCGGAGGCTGGCCCGGATCGTTGCGTCGTGGCAACTCCGGAGGGCGTGTGCGAGACGCCCTCACCCCAAGCACGGCCACCGGCCCCGCGCGGTTCAGCGCACGCCCGAGGTTTCTCGCCCCGTCGATCGCCGAACGCCGTGAAGGCCATCCGGGGAGACTCGGAGTCTCTCCGGATGGCCTTCACGGCGTTTCAGGCTGCTGCGGGAAACCCGCCGAGCGCGCGGTGCCCGGCGTCGGTCAGCTCGGCCGGCGCCCACTGGCCGGGGGCGACGATCGTGGTCGCCCGGACCAGCCCGGCGCGGGCGAGGTCGTGGGCGGTGTTCTGGTCGCAGCACGACAGCCCGTCCACGCGGAGGTCGGGTTCGCAGCTGCAGCGGAGCTCGGCACGGCCGTCGGCGATCGCCTTGAGCATGGCGATCGCGCGGCGGCTCAGCGGAGAGGTGGACATCGGTCTGGCCTTTCATCGCGGCTGGGACTGGTGGCGAGGTGCTGCAGCTCGTTACCCAGGACCACGCGCCGGACGTGGGCGCGGTTCATTTCGATCGCGCCGGTTGGCCCTTGACACGGAGAGAGCCAACGAGCAGGGTCATTCATCGGATGAATCACCGTTCTATCGGCGACAGAGTGCCTGATGAGGGTGGACTCTGTCGTCTCCCCGCCGTAGTCATCCGATCCCTGGAGGTTCAGTGACGACCTTCCCCCGCCGTCAAGCTCTCGGTATGGCCCTGGGCGGTGCCGTGGCCCTGAGTGCCGCCGGCCTTACCCCGGCCGGCGCGGCCACCCCCGTGGACGCCGCCCCCGACAGCCCGGGCACCCCGATCGTCCCGCCCCCGCCGCCCGTCCCGGTCGCCCTCGACGCCTGGTTCTCCAACGACGGCATCGACAGCGCGTCGGCCCCGGGCGGCGACTTCGACGGCTCGGGCTACACGTTCCCGGCCGAGCACCTGCCCGTCGGGCGGACGGCCACCGTCGGCGGCGTCCCGTTCAAGCTCGGCTCCGCGGCCGCCGGGGCCAAGAACGACATCGCCGCCACCGGGCAGACGATCGAGCTGCCGAAGGGGCGGTACTTCGTCGCGTACTTCCTGGTCGCGGCCAGCTACGGCGCCACCGGCGGCACGGCGACCGTGCACTACGCCGACGGCACCACGAGCACCGGTTCCCTCTCGGGCCCGGACTGGTACACGGGCACCGGCGCGCTCGTCTCGCCGTTCCGCTACGCCCCGGGCGGCGTCGTCGACAACAACCCGGTTTCCCTGGCCACGGGCCAGGTCTGGGTCGACCCGGCCCGCGAAGCGGTGGCCCTGACGCTGCCGACGACCGCCACCCCGGCGCCGAACGTCCCGAGCCTGCACGTCTTCGCGCTCACCCTCCAGCCGGTGGCCACCGGCCGTTCGGCGCTGATCCTCGACGGCCGCTCGACGGCCAACCTGCTGACCGACGGGGGACCGCAGGCCGCCGAAGCGACCGTCGTCAACGCGGGCACGGTGTGGCTGGGCGCCGGCGACCGGGTGAGCGTCACCCTGGACGTTCCCGGCGGCCGGACGACCGTGCCGGCGACCATCCGCGCGCTGGCGCCGGGGGAGCAGGCGACCGTGCGCCTGGGGCTCGCCCCGAACACGTCCGTGCCACCGGGAACGACCACGAACGGTCAGCTCCGCGTCACCTCCGGGCGCGGCACGCTCGCGACCCAGCAGGTGCCGGTCACCTTGGGCATCCCGGACTTCCGGCCGACCGACGCGTCCCTGTCGACGCACCGCGCGCCGTACTGGTTCACCGACAGCAAGTTCGGCATCTTCATCCACTGGGGCGTGTACGCCGTGCCCGCGTGGGCGCCGGTCGGACAGCAGTACGCGGAGTGGTACTGGCAGAACCAGCAGGACCCCAACGGCGCGACTTACGCCTACCACAGGGAAAAGTACGGCGAAGACTTCGGCTACGACGACTTCATCCCGATGTTCACCGCGGCGAAGTTCGACCCGCGCTCGTGGCTCGAGCTGATCGCCGACGCGGGCGCCGAGTACTACGTGCTGACGTCCAAGCACCACGACGGCTTCGCGTTGTGGGACACCAAGGTCAGCGACCGCAACTCCGTCAAGCTCGGCCCGAAGCGCAACGTCATCGACGAGCTGTTCACGGCGTCGCGCAAGTACACACCCCAGCTGCGCAACGGCCTGTACTTCTCGCTGCCGGAGTGGTTCAACCCGGACAACCCGTGGATGGGTCACGCGCCGCGCAACCCCTACACCGGTGCCGCGCTGCCCTACACCGGGTACACCGCCGGGAAGGACTTCGTCCGCGACTACCAGGCGCCGCAGGTGCTCGAGCTGATCTCGGAGTTCGACCCGGACGTGCTGTGGTTCGACATCGGCGGCGTCAACGACACCCGCGACGTGATCACCGAGTACTTCAACCACGCGAAGAACCGCAAGCGCCCCAAGGACGTCACGTACAACGACCGCGGCGGCATCCCCGACCACGACTTCACCACACCGGAGTACACGACCTACCCGAACACCGTGGTGGCGAAGTGGGAGGCGAGCCGCGGCCTCGACCCGTTCTCCTACGGCTACAACCGCGCGACCCCCGACGACCGCTACATGACGGCGGAGGAGGTCGTCCGCACGCTCGTCGACATCGTTTCGAAGAACGGCAACTTCCTGCTCGACATCGGACCGGACTTCGACGGCACCATCCCGCAGGTCATGCAGACGCACCTGCGCGACGCGGGCGCGTGGCTGAAGGTCAACGGCGAAGCCGTCTACGGCACGACGTACTGGTCCCGCATGGCGCAGCTCGGCGACCTGCGGTTCACGGTCAAGCAGAACGAGGCTTTCTACGTCCATTCGCTCGTGGCACCGGGCAGCCGCGTCACGGTGGACGCGCCGGTGCCGATCCGCACGGGCGACCGCGTCACGCTGCTCGGGTACCGCGGAAACCTGCACTGGACGGTGGAAAACGGGTCGCTGGTGATCGACGTCCCGGCCGCCGCCCGGCAGGCGGGCCGCTACACCTGGGTGTTCAAGATCGCCTGGAGCTAGAGGTCGGCGTTCTTGCCGATGTAGAGCTCCGCGAACGCCGCCGCGGCCGCGGGCGAACCCAGCAGGCGGCGCATCCGGGCTTCCGCGATGCGTGCCTGGAACGGGTTCTCGCCCGCGGCCGCGGTGTGGTGGAAGATGTCCGACAGCCACTGGGAGAACTCCTGGTACTGCCACACCAGCGGCAGGCAGGCGCCGGAATACCCGGCGAGCGGCGCCGGATCGCCGGCGTAGTGCGCCTGGACCGCCTCGGCGAGCAGGAACGCGTCGTGCAGCGCGAGGTTCAGGCCTTTCGCCGCGATCGGCGCGACCAGGTGGGCCGCCTCGCCGGCCAGGTACAGGCGGCCGTGCGCCATCGGCTCCACGACGTAGTTGTGCATGTCGAGGATGCGCTTTTCGACCAGCCGGCCTTCGGCGATTTCGCCGTCCGGCACGGTGAGCCGGGCGTGCAGCTCCTGCCAGACGCGCTCGTCCGGCCAGTCCTCCTCGGTCTCGCCCGCCGCCGTCTGCAGGTAGAACCGCGTCACCGCCGGGGTGCGCGCCATGTGCGCGGCGAACCCGCGCGGGTGGATGCCGAACAGCACGCCGTCGGCGGACGGCGGGGCCTCCGCGAGCAGCGCCAGCCAGCCGATTCCGTAGTCGTGGTGGGCTTTCACCGTCGTTTCCGGAGGCAGGTACCCCTGGGTGACCCCGCGGGCGCCGTCGCAGCCCGCGACGAAGTCGCAGTCGATCCGGTGCTCGCCCTCGGCGGTCCGGAACGTGACGGCGGGGGAGCCCGATGTCAGGCCGTGCAACCGGACGTCGGAGACCTCGAAGACGGCCTCGCCGCCCGCGTCCGTGTACTGCGCGACCAGGTCCGTCACGAGAAGCTGTTGCGGGTAGACGAAATGCCGTTGCCCGGTGACGTCGCCGTAGCGGAAGGCGTGCCGCCGCCCGGCGAACCGGAACTCGAACTTCTCGTGCCGCGGCGCCGTCGCGACGAGCTGTTCGCCCAGGCCGCGTTGTTCGAGCCCGCGGACGGCCCACTCCTCGATGAACCCGGCCCGCGGCCGCTGTTCGATGAACGCCCGGCTCTCGGTCTCCAGCAGCACACAGGGAATCCCCGCGCGCCGCAGGAGGTTCACCACCGTGAGCCCGGCCGGACCCGCCCCCACCACGGCCACCGCCGTGCGCGTCGCCACCATGCGCCCGAGGGTAGCGTGAACCGGGTTCAGTAGAACTGCCTCAGCTTCGGCCACGCGGTCGACCACGGCTCGGTGAGCGTGCACAGCGAAATCACGGTGCCTTCTTCGTCGTTGTCGACGCCTTCGGCGTTGTGGTTCTCGGCCACCGCGTGGCACCCGGTGATCAGCCGTGACGCGGGCGAGCCGCGGTCGAACCCCCCGACGACCAGAACCGGGCCGACCAGCCGGTCCGGCGGCGGGCCCCAGTCGGCGTAGGACATGTGCGGCGAATACGGCTGGGGCAGCCCGAGCGCCGGTCCGTAGTGCTCGAGCGCGCCGGCTTCGCCGTAGTTTCCGGCGACGATCACCGCGGTGTCCCGCTCGGTGGCGGGGATCCGCTCCCACGCCCCGGCGACGGTCTGGGCGAACTCCGGCCAGCCGACCTGCTCGCCGGGCTCCTTGTTGACCGCCAGCAGCGGGCCGTTCAACGCCGCCGGTGGCACGACCGGGAGTCCGGTGAGGACGGACACGGCCGCGCACACCACGGCGGCCGCGCCGAGGAGCACCCGCCGTGTCGTGCCCCGGGCCAGCCAGCGCAGCGACGGCTCCGCACCGAGGGCCACCAGAGGCAGCAGCAACGGCACCGAGTAGTACGGCTTCCCGCCCAGGACCAGGAGTTCGACGCAGACGACCGGGTACGCGACCGCCACCGCGCGGGCCCAGCGCAGCGCCGGGTCACGCCACGGCCGCACGAGCCCGGCGATCCAGACGGGCACCAGCACGGGGGAGAGGTAGACCAGCTGCATCGGCACGAACAGGACGCGGTTCTCGAAGCCGTCGTCCTCGCTGATCCCGCCCGCGACGGTGAGCATCGGCCAGCCGTGCGCCGCCTGCCAGACCACGACGGGCGCGGCGAGCACGACGGCGATCCCGACGCCGGCCGCGAGCCACCCGGTCCGCAGCACCCGGCGCGGCCCGGCGATCGCGACGCCGACGCCCAGCCCCGAGAGCAGGAGCAGCACCAGCCACTTGTTCGCCAGGCCGACGCCGGCGGCGGCGCCGATCGCGAGCCACCACCGGCCGTCGCCGGTGCGCAGGAGTTTCACCCCGAACAACGTGATCAGCGACCACAGCAGCACGTCCGCCGAGTTGGTGGCCAGCATGTGCGCCACGACCAGCGCGTACGCCGACAGCACCGTGGCGGTCGCGGTGAACAGCTGCGCGCCGCGGCCGGCGCCGAACTCGCGGGCGATGAGCGTGACGACCACGACGGTCGCCATGCCGAGCAGGGTCGCGACCACGCGCAGCCCGGTGGGTGTCTCGCCGAACACCGCCGTCGACGCGCGGGCGAGCCACGGCGTGATCGGCGGGTTGTCGACGTAACCCCAGTCCGGCCGGTGGCCCGCCGCGACGAAGTACAGCTCGTCGCGGTGGAAGCCGTAGCGCCCGGACAACGCCGTCAGCACGACGGCCTGCACGGCGACGACGATCCCCACCGGAAGCGCGGCGAACCGCGGAAGGTCCCGGCTTGCCCCCATGGCACTCCCCTCGGCGTGCCCGGATCGTACGCCGCGGATCACGCCGCCGGGAGCGCTCCGACGTATTCGCCACCCGCGTCCCCGACCAGCTCGGCGACGGTCTGCGCGCGCCGGATCGGGGTGAACTCGACGTCTCCGCGCTCCGACACGGTGAAGCCGTGCACGGCCGGGCGCGGCAGGGTGTTGTAGGCGTAGTGCGCGCCGAAGTAGTACGCGCCGGTGTCGTGCGCGACGACGAGGTCGCCGGGCTCCAGCAGCGGCAACGGCCGTTCCTTCGCCAGGAGGTCGCCCGCGAAGCACAGCGGGCCGGCGACGTCCTGCGCCACCTCGGGCCCGGTCTTCGGCGTGCCGTCCGCGTCGAGCGCGGTCAGCCGCAGCGGCCAGTGCTCCGGCTGGAGCACGGTCCGGGCCGCCACCTGCGCACCCGCGTGCGTCACGGCGATGGGCCGCCCGCCCGCGACCTTCGTGTACTCGACCCGGCTGACCAGGAACCCGTTCTTGGCCAGCAGGGACCGGCCGAACTCCGTGACGAACCCGTAGTCGCAGTCGGCGAGGGCCGGGACCTTCGCCAAGAGCGTCGCGACGTAGTCGGCGTGGGTCGGGCCGGCGTCCTCGGAGGTGAAGTCGACCGGCAGCCCGCCGCCGAGGTCGAGGCTGGTGATCTGCCGGTACCCGGCTTCGGCGTTGATCCGCTCGGCGAGGTCGTGGACCGCGGCGACGCCCTCGGCCATCAGCTCCGGCGGGCAGCCCTGCGAGCCGACGTGGACGTGCAGCCGGGTCAGCCACGGCCGTCGCGTGACGGCTTCGATGACGCGATTCCGGTTGTCCCGCAACGGGACGCCGAACTTCGAGGTCGTGGTCGCGGTGCTGGTGTCGCCGATCCGGCCGGCCCCGATCTGGGGGTTGATCCGCAGGCCGAGCACCGAACGCGGGTGCTCGCCGACGAGCGCGTCGAGGCGGTCGAGCTCCTGGAAGTTGTCGGCGTTGACCGCGGTGCCCTCGGCCAAGGCGTGCTCCAGCTCGGCGGCGGTCTTGGCGGGGGAGTCGAGCACCAGCCGGGCCCCGCGCAGGCCCGCGGCTTCGGCGACGGCCGTCTCGCCGGGGCTCGCGACCTCGGCGTCGATCCCGAGGTCGCCGAGGAACCGCAGGACCGGCGCGAGGCCGCACGCCTTGGCGGCGACGGTGTGCTGCACGCGTCCGAGCGGGGCGAACGCCTTGGTCAGGTCCTCGACGGCTTCCCGGAGACCGGCCAGGTCGACGAACCCGGCCATCGGGTCGAGGAGGTTCCGGTCCGCGGCGGCGGAGAGGGCACGGAGCTTGCGATCGGTGCGGTTCACGGTCCCAGTCTCGGTTCGGCGCCGCCGAGCGGTCCAAGACTTGGTCCCTCTCGATCTATAGGCCGGTCCTATAGTGGCTGGGTGGACCTGCGCCGATGGCACTACTTCGCCGTGCTCGCCGAGGAGATGCACTTCACCCGGGCGGCCGCGCGGCTGTTCGTGTCGCAACCGTCGCTGAGCCAGCAGATCCGGGCGTTCGAGGCGGAGCTGGGGGTGGCGCTGCTCGACCGGTCGGGTCCGCGCTTCGCGCTGACGGAGGCGGGCCGGGTCGCCGCGGCGGAGGCGCGAGAGCTGCTTTCGCGGTTGGACCGGGCCCGCGGCGTGATCGCGGCGGCGGGCCGCGGCGACGCCGGCCGGCTCCGGATCGCCTACACGCGCTCGGCACCCGGTCCGCTGGCCGGCGACCTGGTGGCGGCCTACCGCGCGGCGTTCCCGGACGTCGCGCTGGAGCTGGAGACGGGCTGGACGAGCTTGAACCTGGCCCGGCTGGCGGCGGGCGAGATCGACGTCGGGTTCGTGCGGCCGCCGGTGGACTTCCCGGGCGTCGAGACCGCGGTGGTCGGCTCGGAAGAGGTGCTGATCGCGGTGCCGTCCGGCCACGCCCTGGCCCGGCGGCGCGGACGGCTCCGGCGGACGTGGATCGCCTCGGAGCCGGTGGTGTTCTGGCCGCGCGAGAACGGGCCCGGCCAGTACGACGCGATCAGCGCCCAGGTCTGGCCGGAGGGAGTACCGCCGATCGTGCGCGAAGAGCCGGAGGACGAGCAGCTGATGCGCGCGGTCGCGGAGGGGGCGGGCATCGCGGCGGTCCCGGAGCACCGCGCGCGCGGGCTGCGACGTCGCGGGGTGGCGTTGCGGCGGCTGGAGGACCCGGTGCCGCGGATCGACCTCGGCCTGGCCTGGCGGGCAGGGACACCTTCGCCGGTGGTCCGCGCGTTCGTGGACCTGGCTGCGGCAGACCGGCTCAGCCGCAGGCCTTGAGGACCGCGTCCGCCACTTCGCCCAGGTGGGCCGCCGCGCTGTGGCCCGAGACGATCCGGTCCGTCAGGTACGCGAACACGACCCGGCGGCCGGGGTCCGCCCAGGCGATGCAGCAGTTGCTGCCGTTGTGCCCGAACGTTTCCCGCGCGCTGAGCGAGCCCATCGGGCGGCCGACGCCGCCGAGCTGGAAGCCCTGGGCCCAGCGGATCCGCGTGCCGATCGTCCGGTCGACGACCGCGTCGCCCGACGGCCGGCGGGCCTCCGCGACCGCCGCGGGCGAGAAGCCGTCCAGCAACGCCTGGTAGAAGCGCGCGAGGTCGCGGGCCGTCGTCGAGATGCCCGCCGCCGGGATCACCGCGCGGCGGACGGCCCGGCGGTTCACCACCCGGGCGGTCAGCGGGCCGCCGAGCCCCCGGCCGCGGATCGGCACGTGCCGCGGCCACAGGGACGCCGGAAGCCCGAGGTAGGTGTCGGAAAGCTCCAGCGGCTCCAGGAACTCCGAGGAAAGCAGCGAGTCCACCGGGACGCCGGTGACGCGGCGGACCAGCTCGCCGAGGATGTGGCCGAACACGATCGGCTGGTACGCGGCGACCGCGCCGGGCGCCCACCGCAGCGGCGCGCGCTCGATCGCGCGGATCGCGCGCGGCCAGTCGGTCATGGTCACCGCGTCGAGGGCGAAGCCGCGGGCCGTCGCGAAGCCCGACCGGTGCCGCAGCACCTGCCGGACCGTCACCGAGCCCTTTCCGCCGCCGGCGAACTCCGGCCAGTAGTGCGCCACCGGCGTGTCCAGGTCCAGGACGGCGCGGGCCGCCAGCTCGTGGACCAGCAGCGCGACGAACGGCTTGCTCGCCGAGAAGATCCAGAACAACGCGTCCGGCGGGCCGCCGACGCTCGTGTCGCACACCACCCGGCCGTCCCGCAGCACGCACAGGCTCGCCCGCGCGCCCCGGGCGCGCACCAGGCCGGAGGCTTCGATCACCCCGGCGAGGGTACCCGCGAGGCGTAAACTGCCCGCTGGACCCGAAGGGAATTTTCCCATGGCCACGCGCGAAATCACCGACCGCATCGCCGACCTGATCGACGAAGAGCACCGGCTCCGCAGAGAAGGCCTCCACCACGGCGGGCTGACCCCGGCCGAGCGCGGCCGCCTCAAGGACCTCGACCGCCAGCTCGACGCGGCCGTCGAGCTGCTGCACCGCCGCCGGGCGTTGTCCGTCTTCGACGACGACTGAGGCTCAGAAGAACCCTTCGCGCCCGCTGCCCGGCGTGACGCGGTGGCCGAGGTCGGCGCTGATCCGGTCCGCCGTCCGGACCACCAGCGGCACCACCTCCCGGCGCAACTTCTCGACGTCCGAACGCCCGCTCGACGTCGAGGACGCCAGCGCGGCCACGACCGCGCCGCTCGCGTCCCGCACCGGCGCCGAGACCGACAGCAATCCGTCTTCGAGTTCCTCGTCGACCAGCGACCAGCCCTGGTCCTGGACCGTCCGCAGCGCCTTGCGGAAGTCGGCCTCGCAGGTGACGGTCCGGGCCGTGAAGCGCGGCAGCCCGGCTGCCACCACCTCGTCGACCAGCGCCGGTGGCGCCCAGGCCAGCAGCACCCGGCCCATCGACGTCGCGTGGGCCGGCACGCGCGTGCCGATGGAGACGTTGATGCTCATGATCCGCCGCACCGGCACGCGCGCGACGTAGACGACCTCCGCGCCGTCCAAAGCGGCCAGTGACGCCGACTCGCCGGTCTCTTCGGCGAGGCTCAGCAGCCGCGGCTGGGCGGTTTCGATCATCCCGTGCGACGCCGAGTAGTGCTGGCCGATGCTCAGCACGCGCGGGGTCAGGGACCAGCGCGGGCCGTCGCCGCGGACGTACCCGAGCCGCTGCAGCGTGAGCAGGATCCGCCGCACCGCGGGACGGGAGAGGCCGGTCGCGGTGGCGAGCTCGGCGAGCGTCGGGTTCGCGCGCTCGGCGTCGAACGCCATCAGCACGGCGAAGCCCCGCTCGATGCTCTGGATGAAGTCGCGGTCGGTCTCCATCCCGTCATCCTCCCGTACCCGCCGTCTTGACAACGCGGACGCGCCGGGGGACTCTCCTTAACGTGTCCGCATAGCGTTCATCATGTACGCAAAGCGTACAGGAGGGAAGAGCAATGACGCTCGACCAGCGCCAAGTCCGCGACGCCTTCGGCCGGTTCGCCACCGGCGTCACCGTCGTGACGTGCCGCAACGAGCGGGGCGAGCCCCACGGCGCGACGGTGAACGCGTTCACCGCCGTCTCCCTGGAGCCGGCCCTGTGCCAGGTGACGCTGACGCGGCGGTCGAAGGCCTGCCGCTACCTGGACGGCGCGCCGTTCGCGGTCAACGTCCTCGCCGCCGACCAGCTCGACACGGCGTGGCACTTCGCCGGCCGCCCGCAGGACCGGGCGCCGGACTGGGCCGAGGGCGTGGTGGCGCCGGTGCTGACCGGCACCGCGGCCACGATCTCGTGCCGCCCGTGGCGCCTCTACGACGGCGGTGACCACCTCATCGTCGTCGGCGAGGTCGAGCACCTGGAAACCAGCGACGCCGACCCGTTGCTGTTCTTCGCCGGCGGGTTCCGCGAACTCGGCCCGCGCGGCCACGCCCACTGGTCGGCCTCGGTCGACTGCCCCGACCTCGGCTGGTTCGGCTCGGCCGCCGACTTCGCCCCGCTCACCGCCGCTTCTCAGTAACCGACGAAGGGTTTGCCCGATGACCATCCAAGAGCAGGACGCGCCCGCCGCGGTGCGCACCACCCGGCCGATGACCGGCGACGA
The DNA here is from genome assembly GCF_053602455.1 of Amycolatopsis sp. NPDC004378. NCBI lineage: Bacteria > Bacillati > Actinomycetota > Actinomycetes > Pseudonocardiales > Pseudonocardiaceae > Amycolatopsis > Amycolatopsis sp. NPDC004378. Next base: position 28,967 of record NZ_JBSGDR010000040.1, on the reverse strand, counting down.
GTACGTCGAGTCCATCCGCGACGGCCGCGAAGTGTTCATCTACGGCGACAAGGTCGACGACGTCACCACGCACCCCGCGTTCCGCAACTCGGTGCGGATGACCGCGCGGCTCTACGACGCCCTGCACGACCCGGAGCAGCAGTCCGTGCTCACCGCGCCGACCGACACCGGCAGCAGCGGCTTCACCCACCCGTTCTTCCGCACGCCGAAGTCCCAGGCGGACCTGTTCGCCGACCGCGACGCGATCGTCGCGTGGGCGCGGATGACCTACGGCTGGATGGGCCGCAGCCCGGACTACAAGGCCGCGTTCCTCGGCACGCTGGGCGCGAACTCCGACTTCTACGAGCCGTTCGCGGACAACGCCCGGCGCTGGTACACCGAGTCGCAGGAAAAGGTCCTGTACTGGAACCACGCGATCATCAACCCGCCGGTGGACCGCGACCGCAACCCCGACGACGTCAAGGACCTGTTCATCCACGTCGAGGAGGAGCGCGACGACGGCCTGATCGTCTCCGGCGCCAAGGTCGTCGCGACCGGCTCGGCGATCACCAACTACAACTTCATCGCCCACTACGGCCTGCCGATCAAGAAACGCGAGTTCGCGCTGGTCTGCACGGTGCCGATGGGCGCGCCGGGGATGAAGCTGATCTGCCGCAACTCCTACTCGAACGTCGCGGACGCGACGTCGGGCCCGTTCGACTACCCGCTGTCGAGCCGGTTCGACGAGAACGACACGATCTTCATCCTCGACAAGGTGAAGATCCCGTGGGAGAACGTCTTCATCTACGGCGACGCCGAAAAGGCGAGCACCTTCTTCCCGGGCTCGGGCTTCCTGCACCGCTTCACCTTCCACGGCGTCGCGCGGCTGGCCGTCAAGCTCGACTTCATCGCCGGGCTGCTGATGAAGGGCGTGGAAGTCACCGGCACCAAGGACTTCCGCGGCATCCAGACCCGCGTCGGCGAGGTCATCGGCTGGCGCAACATGTTCTGGGCCCTGTCGGACGCGATGGCGGCGAACCCGGACGAGTGGAAGAACGGCGCGGTCCTGCCGCACCTGGACTACGGCCTGGCCTACCGCTGGTTCATGACGCTGGGCTACCCGCGCATCCGCGAGATCATCCTGCAGGACCTCGGGTCCGCGCTGATCTACCTGCCGTCGTCGGCGAAGGACTTCTCCTCACCCGAGATCCGGCCGTACCTCGACCAGTACGTCCGCGGCTCGAACGGCTACGACTCCGTCGAGCGCGTCAAGCTCATGAAGCTGATCTGGGACTCGATCGGCAGCGAGTTCGGCGGCCGCCACGAGCTCTACGAGCGCAACTACTCCGGCAACCACGAAGGCGTGCGCGCCGAACTGCTCTTCGCCGCGCAGCAGTCCGGCTCGGCCGAGGCGATGAAGGGCTTCGCCGAGCAGTGCATGGCCGAGTACGACCTCGACGGCTGGACCGTCCCCGACCTCTACAACCCCGGCGCCACCTCCCTTTCCCGCTGAGCGGAGGACCGAAGATGACCACCACCGACCACGCACCCACCGCGGCGGGCTCGGGCAGCTCCGCCAGCCAGGCCTTCCGCGCCGCCACCCGCGAGACCCAGGAGGTGCCGCCGGAGCGGGTCGACGAAGTCGCCCGCGCCGTCCTGCTCGGCGTGCACCAGGCCATCCGCGAGCACGACGTCACCTACCCGGAGTTCCAGGCCGCGAAGCAGTGGCTGATGGACGTCGGCGAGGGCGGCGAATGGCCGCTGTTCCTGGACGTCTTCGTCGAGCACGTCGTCGAGGAGGTCGCGGCGCGCACCCAGGACGGGACCAAGGGCAGCATCCAGGGCCCGTACTACCTGCCGGGCCAGGAGAAACTGCCGTGGCAGTCGGCGCTGCCGATGCGCTCGGACGAGAAGGGCACCCCGCTCGTCTTCACCGGTCAGGTGCGCGACACCGACGGAACCCCGGTCGCCGCGGCGGAGCTGGACATCTGGCACGCCGACGACGACGGCTACTACTCCGGCTTCGCCCCGGACATCCCGGACGGCAACCTGCGCGGCGTCGTCGTGAGCGACGGGCAGGGCCGGTTCGAGATCACCACGGTGCGGCCCGCGCCGTACCGGATCCCGACCGACGGGCCGACCGGCAAGCTGATCGCGGCGGCCGGCTGGCACGCGTGGCGCCCGGCGCACCTGCACCTCATGGTGCGCGCGCCCGGGTACCGCACGATCACCACGCAGCTCTACTTCCAGGGCGGGGAGTGGCTCGACAGCGACGTCGCCGAAGCCACCAAGCCGGAGCTCGTGCTCGACCCGCGGCCGGGGGAGGACGGCCGGCTGCGCGCGACGTACGACTTCGTGCTCGAACGCGCCTGACATCCCTTCAGCCGAAACGAGGAGCGATGACCGACCTGGGGATCGAGCGTGTCGAGACGGTGCTGCTGGACGTGCCGCTGCGCCGTCCGCACCGCTTCGCCCGCACCGGCATGGCCGCGCAGCCGGTGCTGCTGGTGTTCGTCCGCACCCGCGGCGGCGCCGTCGGCGTCGGCGAGGGCGTGGTGCCGGGCGGGCCGTGGTGGGGCGGCGAGTCGGTGGAGACCATGCGGCTCGTCGTGGAGCGCTACTTCACGCCGGTCCTGCTCGGCCGCCGGGTGGACGACGTCGCCGGGATCCTGCGTGATCTCGGCGACGTCGTCGCGGCCAACCTCTACGCGAAGGCGGCGGTGGAGGTGGCGTTGCACGACGCCTGGGCCCGCGCGCTCGGGGTGCCGGTGCACACGCTGCTGGGCGGTCTCGCGCGGCGGTCGGTGCCGGTGACCTGGGCGCTGGGCACTGAGCCGGCGCCGGTCGTGGCCGACGAAGCCCTCGCGAAGCTCGACGCCGGGCACCGCAGCTTCAAGCTCAAGATGGGCGCCCTCGACCCGGCCGACGACGTCGCACGAGTCTGCGCGGTGGCCGAGAAGCTCGTCGGGGTGGCGAGCGTGCGGGTGGACCTCAACGCGCGCTGGGACCTGCTGACGTCGCTGAAGTACCTGCCCCGGCTGGCGGACGCGGGCGTCGACCTGGTCGAACAGCCGGTGCCGGGCGCGGAGGTGGAGGCGCTCGCCGAGATCAACCACGCGCTGCCGATCCCGGTGATGGCGGACGAAAGCCTCCGCACCCCCGGCGACGGTCTGCGGCTGGCGCGCCTGCGCGCCGCCGACGTGTTCTCCCTCAAGACGACGAAGTCCGGTGGCCTCCGGGCGACGCGGGCGATCGCGGAGGTCGCCGCCGCCGCGGGAATCCCCTGCCACGCGGGGACTTCCATCGAAAGCCCGGTCGGCACGGCGGCGTCGCTCCAGCTGGCCTGCACCGCGCCGGCGGTGACCTGGGGGAGCGAGCTGTTCGGCCCGCTGCTGATGAGCGACGAACTCCTGACCACGCCGCTGCGCTACGAAGACGGCGAACTGCACCTGCCCGACGGCCCCGGCCTCGGCGTGGAGCTCGACGAAGGTGCGGTCCGCCGTCTTCGGCGGTCGTGATCAGGCGTGCCGCAGCAGGGCGCCGAAGCCTTCCCAGAGCTCGAGGCGTTCGTCCAGGACCACGACGTCCGCTCCGGTGGCGACCGCCGCGAACGGGATCGCCTCGTCGGCCCGGTGTTCCTCCGGTTCGGGCACGCCCAGGGCCTGCAGGCCGGCCTTGCCCACGGCGACCTGCGCCGGCTCCGGGCCGGTGAACACCGAGGTGTCGCCCGGCGAGCCCACCAGCAGCGTGGCCACGTTCGCCTCGTTCAGCGCCGTCGCCACGGCTTCGAGACCGCTGACGGCCAGCCCGGACTCGCGGCCGGACTCCGCCCGGAACGTCTCGGCGACGTCGTCGAGACCGGCGAGCCGACGGCCGGCCAGCACCTCGTGGACCTGCCGGTCCAGCTCGTCGCGCGACGAACCCGGGGCGCGGCCGGCGCCCTCGACCTCGGTGGTGATCCGGCGGACCGCCTCCGGCAGCCGTTCGTGGAGCGTGCTGCGGGCCTGCACTTCGCCGGCCAGGAACACCACTTCGGCACGAATGCGTTCGGCGGCCTTGGCGACGTGCTGGGCGACCGCGTCGAGGTTCTGACGGGCGGTTTCGCCGATCTGCTTCTCGCGGTGGTCGGGACCGCTGCCACCCTGGACCGCGGGCGGATCTTCGCCGTCGATCGTCTCGGTGTGCGGCGCGCCGCGGCCGTGCTCGGTGACATCGGCGCCCACCTGGTCGGTGACGACGACGAGGTAGGGCAGGGTGTCGGCTTCGTGCGTCGCGAGGGGCAGCAGGTACGGCAACGCGGAGAAGCGCGCCACCTGGGACGGCGGCGGTGCGGCCAGCCGCCGGTCGAGCAGGACCGAGCCGTGCGCGGCGACGATGCTGCGGCCGGCCTTGCCGACGGGCGGCTCGCGGTCGCGTGCGGCCCGCAGGACGGCGTCGATCGTCGCCTGGTCGGCGTGCTGGTCGCTCAGGGCCGCTTCGACCTCCTTCAACCGGAGTTCGAGCTGTTTCGCGGCGTCCTCCGTGTCGTGCGACTCGTCGAAGTGCACGGACGCGAACGGCCCGCCGGCCGTGGTCAGATCGCGCAACGCGGATGTGTCCACAGTGGACTCCCTTCAGCGGTGGGTCGGCAGGAGCTCCTGCAGTTTCGTCTTGATGCCCTGGGTGACCAGGTGCCAGGCGTTCGGGTCGCCCTTGAGCACCGCTTCGGTCATCGACTTCAGCTGTTCGGTCGTGGCGTGCGGCGGGATCGGCGGCACCTCGGGGTCGCACCGGACGTCGAGCACGGTCGGCACGCCGGAGCCGAGCGCCGCGGTCCACGCGTCGCCGAGCTGGTCGGGGTCGTCGACCGGGATGCCGCGCAAGCCGATGCTGCGCGCGAAGTCCGCATAGGACACTTCGGGCAGTGACTGGGACTGCTCGAACTTCGGCGCCCCGCCCATCGCGCGCAGCTCCCAGGTGACCTGGTTGAGGTCGCCGTTGTGGAAGACGCAGACGACCAGCCGCTGATCGGCCCACCGCTCGCGGTAGCGGGCGATGGTGAGCAGCTCCGCCATGCCGTTCATCTGCATGGCGCCGTCACCGGTCAGCGCGACGACCGGGCGGTCCGGGTGGGCGAACTTCGCGCCGATCGCGTACGGCACCGCCGGGCCCATGGTGGCCAGCGTGCCGGACAGCGACGCGCGCATCCGGCCGCGGATCCGCAGGTTGCGGGCGTACCAGTTGGTGGCCGAGCCGGAGTCGGCGGTGACGATCGCGTCGTCGGGGATCCGCTCGGACAGCTCGTGCACGATCCGCATCGGGTTGACCGGGTCCGCGGTCAGCATCGCCTGCCGTTCGACGGTCTCGTTCCACTCGGTGACGTTGTGCGCGATCTTGCCCTGCCACGACGTGTCGGTCTTGCGCTCGAGCAGGGGCAGCAGCCGCTCGAGGGTGGTCTTGGCGTCGCCGAGCAGGTTCACCTCGGTGGGGTAGCGCAGGCCGAGGAACCGCGCGTCGACGTCGATCTGGACCGCCCGGGCCTGCCCGAACTCCGGCAGGAACTGGGAGTACGGGAAGCCGGAGCCGATGATGACCAGCGTGTCGCAGTCGCGCATCAGCTCGTAGCTGGGCCGGGTGCCGAGCAGGCCGATCGAGCCGGTCACGTACGGCAGGTCGTCGGGCAGGACGTCCTTGCCCAGCAACGCCTTCGCGATCCCCGCACCGGTCAGGTCGGCCAGCTCGCGCAGCTCGGTGACGGCGTTGCGGGCGCCCTGGCCGACGAGCACGGCGACCCGCTCGCCGGCGTTGATCACCGCGGCGGCGCGCGCGAGCTCGTCGGCGGGCGGCACGACGCTCGCCCGCGGGTGGAACGGCGGGCTGGAGGGCACGTGCTTGAACGCGTGCTTCGGCGCTTCGTACGGTTCTTCCTGCAGGTCGGCCGGGATGATCACGGCGGTGGGTGCCCGCTGCGCGATGGCCGTCCGGATCGCCCGGTCGAGCGCGTTCGGCAGCTGCTCGGGCACGTTGACCTCGACGAGGTACTCGCTCGCGACGTCCTTGAACAGCGCCTGCAGGTCGACTTCCTGCTGGTAGCTGCCGCCCATCGCGCTGCGCGCGGTCTGCCCGACGATCGCGACGACCGGGACGTGGTCGAGCTTCGCGTCGTAGAGGCCGTTGAGCAGGTGGATCGCGCCGGGGCCGGAGGTCGCCATGCACACGCCGGGCCTGCCGCTGAACTTCGCGTAGCCGACGGCGGCGAAGGCGGCCATCTCCTCGTGTCGCGTTTGGACGAACCGGGGCGAGTCATCCGCCTTCCCGAACGCGGTGACGAGGCCGTTGATCCCGTCCCCGGGGTAGGCGAAGACCTGGTCGACGTCCCATTCACGCAGTCTGGCCAGCAGGTGGTCCGCAACGGTGTCGCTCATGCCCGGCGGTTACCGCCCGTGCCGGCACGCTAAACGTCGCCGAGCGCCGTCCGCACCGCCGCGACCACGTCCGGGTGGCCCAGGGGCAGCGGCGGGGGCACCCGGTCGTCCGGGCGCTCGGTGGTCGACGCGATCAACCGCACGTCCGTGCCCGTCTCGCGCACCCGCGACACGACCTCGTCGTGCTCGCCCAGCCAGTTTTCGTTGGCCTGTTCGGCGTCGCCGGAGGGGAGGAAGGCGTCGGACGCCGGGTCGACCAGCAGCAGCCGCGCGGCCGCGCCCGGGTGGCGTTCGACGAGCTGCAGGGCGTCCGCCGCGAACGGGCCGCTCGCCACGACGGTGATCTCCGGTTCGCCGGGACCGGCGTCACCCATCAGGTCGTCGGCTTCGGAGAGGGCCCCGCCGGCGGGCACGCGGCACCAGAAGATCCCGCGCCGGTCGGCGAGCGGCCGCCAGGTGGCGGGCAGCTCGCCGTGCTTCGCGGCGCCGGCCGGGTCCAGGACGATGACCTTGGGCCCGGCCGGGTCGCCCGCCGTGACGACGGACGGGCCTGCGGACCGCAGTGGTTCGGCGGGCATCGGAAGTCCTCTCAGTGGCGGGGTAGTTCGGGGGAGTCGGTGTCGAGGGGCACCGAGCCGGAGCGCACCAGTCCCAGCTGGACGGTCTGGCGGCCGGCGAGGCGCTCCAAGATCCAGTCGGCGGCCGTGCGGACGCGGTTGCCCGGCATGGCGAACAGGTGGTACGCGCGCGTCACCGCCTTGGCCGGGAGGCCGGACAGCGGGATGTGCAACGGGTTCGCCGCGGCGGCGCCCGCGCCGAGGTCGACGACGAAGCCGAGGTCGTGGTGGCGGTAGGTGCCCGGCGTGCCGTACCCGAGCGACGCCGCGACGTTGCGGCCGGCGAGCTTGCCCTGGCGCTCGGCGTGCTGCGCGGTCATCGCGGTGTACTCGCCGGGGCGGGTGAGGTCGGGGACGGCCGCCGCGTCCCCGGCGGCGAACACGTCGTCCCGGCCGGGCACGTTCAGCCGTTCGGTGACGACCAGCCGGCCCTTCGCCGTTTCGAGCCCCAGGTCGGCCACCAGCGGGTCCGGCCGCACGCCGACGCACCACATGAGGGTGCGGGTCGGCACCGCCTCGCCGGTGGTCAGCGTGACGCCCTTGGTGTCGGCGTGGTCGACCGAGGTCTTCATCAGCACTTCGACCCCGCGGGCGCGCAGCACCTCGTCGGCGGTCCGCCCGAGCCGCTTGCTCAGCTCGGGCAGCACGCGCTCGGCGACGTCCAGCAGCAGCCAGCGGACCTTCTGCCCGGTCAGCTCGGGGTGGCGCGCGACGAGGGCGTCGGTGAACGCCGGCCCCTGCGCGGCCACCTCGGTCCCGGTGTAGCCGGCGCCGACGACGACGAACGTGCAGCGCGCGTCGCGTTCGGCGGGGTCTTCGGTCGCGGCGGCCAGCTCGATCTGGCGCGTGATGTGGTCGCGCAGGTACAGGGCTTCGGGCACGCCGCGGAACCCGTGCGCGTACTCCGGCACACCCGGGATGGGCAGCAGCTTGTTGACGCTGCCCGCGGCGAGCACCAGCCGGTCGTAGCGGATCCGGTGCTCCTGGTCCTCCGGATCGGTGTAGGTGACGTCGCGGGCGTCGAAGTCGACCCCGGTCGCCGTGCCGAGCACCAGCCGGACGCCCGGCAGCGTGTCCGGGATCGACACGGTCACCCGCCGGGGGTCGAGGATGCCGGCCGCGACCTCGGGCAGGAGCGGCAGGTAAAGGAAGTAGTCGGTCGGGTTGAGCACGACGATTTCGACGTCTTCACCGGCTTCTTTGCGCAGGCTCTTCGCGGCGTGATATCCGGCGAAGCCGCCGCCGACGATCAGGACACGCATGGATCTCCTTCCGGGCCGGATGGCCGTCTCCGCCGATTACCCGAGGTCGGGGCCGGGAAACCCGCGGGGTTGACCTGTGGGCGCAGGGGCGTACGGTCAGGGGTGTTGGCTGTTGTTCAGACACGTGCTCCGGTCAGCGCCCCTGAACTCTGCGTATTAGGGAGCGCAATGCACTGCTTTCGCACGATCGAAGAACCGTCGGGCTTGACCTTCACCACTGTGGAACGGCCGGGCGGCATCCGCGTCATCACTTTGGTGGGTGACGTCGACGCGGCCACGGTGGGCGCGCTCGACGAAGCCCTCGCCACGGGCGAGCGGCTGGTCGTCGACCTCAGCCGGGTGGCCTTCCTCAGCTGCGCGGGCGTCCGCTCGCTGCTGGACGCGCACGCGCGCGCCCGGTGCGCCGTCGTCGTCTCCGGGCACGCCGTCTCGCGTTCGCTGGAGGCCACCGGCGCCGACCGGCTGCTGGAGATCCACCCCCGCCTCGGCGGCGCGATCGCCGAGCTGACCCCGGTGCCCGAGCCCGGCCGGGAGGCGTGACCGCACGGCGGTCCCGCCCCCGGCCGTCCACTGTGGACTGACGTCGGCTCAGTCGTCGGGCCACTCCCCGGTGGCCTTGCGGTAGCCGACGGCGCCCGCCCGCTCGGTCGCGGCCTTGACCGCGGCGAAGATCGCGCCCTGCACCGCCGCCGCGATGATCACCTGCTGCCAGGTGTAGTCGCGGTCGGTGGCGTCGGGCGCGTCTTCTTCGCCCGCCACGCGCTTCCAGACCTGCTTGAAGGCCTGGCCGGCGAGCACCCCGCCCAGGGCGCCGATCACCCAGCTCAGCGGCTTGTACACGACCTTGTTCACGATGCGTTCCTCCGGCGCAGGATCAGGCGGATCACGACCAGCAGGCCCAGCACGCCGGCGAAGACCGGCACCGGGTTGCTCCGGACGACGTCGGCGCCCTGGCGGAACTTCACCGCGGTCGGCTCGTTCGTCACGTCGGCGACCTTCGCCGTCGCCTGGTCGAGCTTTTCGTCGACGTTCTCCTTGACCCGGGTCTTCACGTCGAGCTTCTGCCCGAGCGCTTCCAGGGTCTCCGTCAGCTCTTGCCGGGTGGTGTCCCGGTCGAGCCGCGCCTCTTCGGCGTCCTTGGGGAAGTCCCCGTTCATGAGCGCACTCCCTGTTTCACGGTCTCGACGTCTTCGCGGACCCCGCCGATGGCCTCTTCGGGCACCGGCGGAACCCCCTGTGTCACTTCCTTCTTGCCGACGAGCGCCGAGATCCCGGCGACCACGAACAGCGCGACCGCGACGATCACCGCGGCCAGCCAGCCGGGGACCACCAGCGCCAGCGCCAGCACGGCGGCCGCGACCAGCGTGCCGGCGCCGAACAGCGCGAACAGGCCCGCCGCGCCGAACAGCCCGGCACCGAGGCCCATCTTCTTCCCCTTGCGCTGCAGTTCGAACACCGCGAGCCGCATCTCGTCCCGCACGAGCCGCTTGACCTCGGCGGTCAGGTCGTTGACCAGCTCGCCGACCGGGCGGTCGGCGGCGGGCTTTCGGTTCACTTCTTCGATCACGGAACACCTCCTTGTCTGACTCTCCGTGTACCCGGCGTCGCCGTCGCCAACCACGCCGGGTTTGACCGGTCCGAGCCCGGGTAGCCGCAGTGTTCCCACCGACGAGGAGGAGTGCATGAGCACGATCACCGAAATCGTGGACGTGGAAGTCCCCGTTTCGACGGCGTACAACCAGTGGACGCAGTTCGAGGAGTTCCCGAAGTTCATGGAGGGCGTGGAAGAGATCCGCCAGACGGACGCCACCCACACCCACTGGGTGACGCGGTTCGGTGGCGTGACGCGCGAATTCGACGCGACGATCACCGAGCAGCACCCCGACGAGCGGGTCGCCTGGACGTCGGACTCCGGTCCGGACCACGCGGGCGTGATCACGTTCCACCGGCTCGACGACGCCCACACCCGGGTGACCGCCCAGATGGACATCGACCCCGAGGGCTTCGCCGAGAACGTCGCCGACAAGCTCGGCGTCCTCGACCGCCGCGTGAAGGGCGATCTCAAGCGCTTCAAGGAGTTCATCGAACAGCGCGGCCACGAGAGCGGCAGCTGGCGCGGTGACGTGGACCGGCCGGGCCGGTAACTCACGTGGGTGACACGGCGGGGCGGGCACCGTCCCGCCGTGTTTCGCGTCCACGGGCCTCGGGTAGGCCGCCAGCATGACCACCACAGCCGAAGTCCCCACGATCGAGCTGAACAACGGCGTGCGGATCCCGCAGTTCGGGTTCGGCGTGTTCCAGATCCCCCCGGAGAAGACCGCCGGGGCCGTGCGGACCGCGCTCGACGCCGGCTACCGCCACATCGACACGGCCCAGATGTACCGGAACGAGGAGGGGGTCGGCGCGGGCGTCGCGGAGTCGGGGCTCGCACGGGAAGAGGTGTTCGTCACCACGAAGCTGGCGAACGACGCGCACGGCCACGACAACGCCATCACCGCGCTCGAAGGCAGCCTGCGCCGGCTCGGCTTCGACTACGTGGACCTGTACCTGATCCACTGGCCGTTGCCGGACAGGGACAGTTACGTCCGGACCTGGGAAGGCTTCGAAGAGATCCTGCGGGCGGGCAAGGCCCGCGCGATCGGCGTCTCCAACTTCCAGCCCGCGCACCTCGACCGGCTCGCCGAAGAGACCGCCACCGTGCCCGCGGTCAACCAGATCGAGCTGCACCCGGCGTTGCAGCAGACGGAGCTGCGTGCCTACCACCGGGCGCACGGCATCGCCACGGAGGCGTGGAGCCCGTTGGCCCAGGGGGAAGTCCTCGACGACCCGGTCCTGGCCGACCTGGCGGAAAAGCACGGCCGGACCGCCGCGCAGGTGGTGCTGCGCTGGCACATCCAGCTCGGGAACATCGTGTTCCCGAAGTCGGCGTCGCCGGAGCGGATCCGGCAGAACATCGACGTGTTCGGCTTCGAGCTCGACGACGAAGACATGACGGCGATCGGAAAACTCGACGACGGCAGGCGCACCGGCCCCGACCCGGACACGTTCACCGGGTGACGACCGCGTTTCCGTGCGCGACCTCCCGGGTATTTCCCCCGGAGAGGTCCCCCAGGAAGGAGCGTCCGGCATGTCCACCAACGCGTACTTGTCGTTTCTCGCGATCGGAGTGGCGCTGGTCCTGATAGACGGGCAGATCATCTACCGCAGCGGCCGCCGGTACCTCGAGAACTCCTACGGCGACCCCGCGGCCAGCGCTTCGATGACCCGGCTCGTCACGGTGTTGTTCCACCTGGCGACGCTGGGAGTGCTGGCGCTCGTCTCGACCATCGACATGGGCGGCAGCGACCTGCCGGGCGTCGTCGCGCGCCTCGGCGTGCTGCTGCTGATCCTCGCGCTGGCCCACGCCATCACGATCGCCGCGCTGGCCCGCATCCGCGGCGAGCAGGAGGTCGAAGCGGTCGTCCAGCGCGGCGGCCGCCAGCGTGTCGAGCCCGAACAGCAGGGCACGACCGTGACGCCGGTGCCGGGGCAGGAAGGCCGTTACCCGGCCGCGAGCCCGTCGATCGAAGACCGGTACCCGTACACGGCCACCTGAGCCGAACGCGTGGCGAGGGCGGCACTTTCCCACCGGAAGGTGCCGCCCTCGGCCGTGTCCGGGGTCAGTGGTCGGAGACCGGAAGGTCGATCTCGGTGTGCCGGGTCGCGAGGGTGCGCGCCAGGTCGGCCAGCTTGACGTTGAGGTCCTGGGACGTGCGGCGCAGCACGTCGAAGGCTTCGTCGGCGGTGATGCCGCGGCGCTGCATCAGGATGCCCTTGGCCTGGCCGATGACGTCGCGGCTGTCGACCGCGCGGCGCAGGTGCGCCGTCTCCAGCTCGGCCGCGGCCACCGCTTCGGTGTGGGCCAGCGCCAGCGACGCGTGGGTCGTCAGCAGCAGCGCCAGGTCGATGGCCCGCGCGTCGAACGCGCCCGGCCGGCTGGAGTAGACGTTGAGCGCCCCCGACCGGCCGGTCGGGCCGGCGTCCGGGAGCAGGGCGGTGGCCAGGACCGCGTGGTAGCCGTGCTCGGCCGCACCCGGGCCGAACGACGGCCAGCGCGGGTCGCGCGCGAGGTCCTGCGACCAGGCGAGAGCCGGGCCGTCCGGGCGGGACGACTCGACGCACGGGCCTTCGCCGTGCTCGTACTGCAGCTCGTCGATCCGCACCGCGACGGGGTCGGTCTCCACCGGCGTGTGGTAGCGGCCGTCCGGTTCCCGCATGGTGACGCTGACCAGGTCGGCGTCCGGGATGATCGCGCTCGCGGCGCCGACGACGAGCCGCAGCACCCCGCCGACGGTCGGGGTGACGTCGAGCAGGGTCCGGGTGAGCTCGGCGAACTGCCGCGCCAGGGGACCCGCGTGGTGGTCACCGGGCTGCCCGAACCGTGCTCGGTCCCGGGCCCATTCGTCTTCGCCGATGGTCATGCTTCTCGTCGTCCTCCGCTCCGGTCAGGCCTCCATTCAACCCGCGCCGGAGCCCGCCCGCACCACCGTCAACCAGGTGTGTCGGCTTCGCGACGCAACGCGGCCCGCGCGCGGTCGACCAGGCCCGGTCCCGGCCACAGCTGGTCGGCCTGCGGCAGCCGGTCGGCCAGGTCCGGGTGCGGCAGCCGCGGCGCCGCGTCCCGGGCCTCGAGGACCTGCCGGCCGAGCTCCGTCCGCCGCTCGGGGGAACACGTGAGCCGGACCTGGCGCACCGCCGCCGGGCCTTCGTCGCGGACGTGCCGGCGCACGGCGCGGATCACCGCGCCCAGCAGCCGCTCGAACCGCGGCTCCTGGGGGCCCGCGGCCTCGAGCTGCCGCATGACCCGCTCGGCCTCGGCGAGGTCGCCTTCGCCGTCGACAAAGGACTCTTCGGCGACGGCGTGGCGCACCAGCTGCGCGACCAGGTGGTCGGCGAGGTCCTTGCGGTTCTCGGGGCTGCCCTGGCCGAGCTCGAGCTCGGTGCACAGCCGGTCCAGCTCCCGGTGGTCGCCGGCGAGCACGGTGGTCAGGTCGGTTGCGGGCTGGCTGCCGTTCATGCACGCTCCTGGTCCGGACTCGGGATTTCCCGGTCGGATACCCGCTGCTCGCGCGCCGAATCCCGTGTCGGCCGGGGGCCGTCCGGGTATCCGTGCGGCAGAACCGGCCCCCAAGGAGGATTACCATGGCAGCGCCGTCGTCGGTGACCGAGCGCGAGCGCAAGTACGAGATCGTCGCGGGCAGCGGAGTGCCCCGGCTCGTCGGCGTCGCGGGCGTCGAAACCCAGGACGACCCGGTCGAGCAGATCCTCGACGCGTCCTACTACGACACCGGGACCTTCCGGCTCGCCCGCGGCGGCATCACGCTCCGGCGGCGCGTCGGCGGGCACGACGCCGGCTGGCACCTCAAGCTGCCCGTCTCCGCCGACGAGCGGCAGGAGATCCAGCTGCCGCTGGGCGGCGAACCGAACAAGGTCCCGAAACAGCTGCGGCGGCTCGTGCGCGCGTACACACTGGGGGAGAAGCTGGTGCCGATCGCGCACCTGCGCACCGACCGGTTCGCCCACCGCCTGGCCGACGGCGCCGGCCGGACGGTCGCGACCCTCACCGACGACCACGTGACCGGCGAGGCGGGCGGCGAGACCGCGCGGCTCGACGAGTGGCGCGAGCTGGAGCTGGAGCTCGACCCCGGGACCGAACCCGCGCTGCTCGACGAGCTCGACCGGGCGCTCGGCGAAGCCGGTGCCTCGGCCTCGCCGTGGCCCTCGAAGCTGCGGCGCCTGATCGGCGACCGCGTCCCGGCGCCGCCGCGCAGGCGCAAGAAGCCGACGGCGGGTGACGTCGTGCTGGCCGCGTTGCGCGAGCACTACGCCCGGTTGCGCCGGGCGGACGTCGGGGTGCGGCTGGACGTCGAGGACTCCGTGCACCAGATGCGCGTCGCGACGCGCAAGCTCCGCAGTGCGCTCCGCACCTTCGGGTCCATTGTGGACAAGGACGCGACCGCGCCGCTCGCCGCCGAGCTGAAGTGGCTCGGCCGGGAGCTCGCGCCGGCGCGGGACGCGGAGGTCAGTGAGGAACGGCTGCACGAGCAGCTCGACGGTCTCCCGGCGGAGCTCGTGTTCGGGCCGCTGCGCCAGTACCTGACGCGGTACTTCGCCCGCGAGGCCGAAGAAGGGCGTACTCGCGCGATGGCGGCGCTGACCGGCAGGCGGTACCGGGACCTGCTGCGGGCCCTGGACACCGTGGTCGAGGAGCCGCCGCTGACCGCGAAGGCGCGCAAGCCCGCGAAGGACGCCCTGCGCAAGCCGGTGCGCAAGGCCGCCAAGAAGCTGCGTCGCGCCGAGGCGGCCGCGAAGGGCCTGGAAGGCGAAGAGCGCGAGACGGCCTTGCACGAGGTCCGCAAGAAGGCGAAGCGGGCACGCTACGCGGCCGACACGGTGCGGCCGGTGTACGGCGAGAAGCTGCGCGAGTGGCGCAAGAACGTCAGGGCCGTCCAGCGCACGCTGGGCGAGCACCAGGACACCGTGGTCGGCCGGGACGTCCTGCACCACCTCGCCATCGCCGGACACGGCGAAGGCCAGAACACGTTCACGTTCGGGATGCTGTACGCGCAGGACGCCCACACGGCGGAGAAGCTGCGGGAGACGTTCGCGGGCCAGTGGCGGCGGCTCGGGAAGGGCCGCCGGCCCGGCTGGCTCCGCTGAGCCCGGCGAAGGCTGGGACCGGCCGGTCCTAGCCTTCGCCGGTGAGCTTTCCGCGGAGCTGCTCCAGGGTCTGCGAAAGCAGCCGGGAGACGTGCATCTGGGAAATGCCGACGCGGTCGGCGATCTGGGTCTGGGTGAGCCCGCCGAAGAACCGCATGACCAGGATCGCGCGCTCGCGCGCCGGCAGCTCCTTCAGCAGCGGCTGGAGGGCCTCGTGGTTCTCGACCATGGCCATCTCGTGGTCGGGTTCCCCCATGGTGTCCGCCAGCGACAGCGCCTCGGCGTCGTCGTGCACCGGCTTGTCGACCGACAGCGCCTGGTAGGCGTTGCCGGCCAGCAGCCCTTCGCGGACCTCGTCGACGTCCAGCTGCAGGTGCTGGGCCAGCTCGGTCGGCGTCGGGGCGCGGCCCAGGCGCTGGGACAGCACCGCCGAACCCTGGCTCAAGGACAGGTGCAGCTCCTTGAGCCGCCGCGGGACCCGCACCGACCAGCCGGTGTCCCGGAAGTGGCGCCGGACCTCGCCCATGATCGTCGGCACGGCGAAGGACAGGAAGTCGTGGCCGCGCGTCGGGTCGAACCGGTCGACGGCGTTGATCAGGCCGATCCGCGCCACCTGGACCAGGTCTTCCCGGGGTTCGCCCCGGCCGGAGAACCGCGTCGCGATGTGCTCGGCGAGCGGGAGCAGCTCGGTCACGAGCCGGCCCCGGACGACCTCCCGCCGCGGGTCGCCGGGTTCCAGCGTCCCCAGCTCGTCGAACAGCGGTTCGCAGTGGGCGTATTCGTCCGGGCGGTGGAGGAGGGTCTTGCGCTCGCCGCTCACTCGCTCGTTCCCGGGTTCAGCACCAGTTCGATGGTGACGATGCCCGCGCCTCCACCCGGCAAGACGTCGCAGTGCGCGGTCACGGACCGGCTGAGCGTGGTGAGGACGTGCCAGCCGAACGTGCGGTCGCTCGGCGGACGCGGGTCCGTGGAGCGGGTCGAGACGATGACGTGCAGGCCGTCGGCGGCGTGCCGGAACCGGCAGTGCAGCTGGGTGCCGAGCTCGGCCAGCTGCACGAGCTGCGCGCAGGCCTCGTCGACGGCCATCTTGGCGTCGGCGATGGCGTCCAGGCCGAAGTCCGCGCGCGAGACGATGCCGTGCGTGAGCATCCGGACCAGGGGGATCTGCTCCGCCATGGCGGGCAGCCGCAGCTCCACCGGCTCGTCGAGCAGCTCGTCCAGCGACGGTTTACCGCCGTGCGAGCCCTCGCTTCGTATTTCTTCCATGCGGGGGGTACTACCCATCTGGGCGAACGCTGACACTTCGTGATCAGGGGTTTCCGGCTTCGTCACCGGCCCAGCGCCCGTTCGAGTTCCTTCTTGGTCATCGAGGAGCGGCCTTCGATGTTCCGCTTCTTCGCCTCGTTGTAGAGCTGGTCCTTGGTCGGCCCGCCCGGGCCCTTCCGGTTGCCGGACCGCTCGCCGCCGCGCTGCTGCGGGGACTTGTCCTGGATCGACGTCCTGCTGGCCTGCCGGGACTCGCCCGAGCGCGCGCGGTTCTTGTTCACCGTCCGGGCCGCGATCTCCTCGGCGCGTCCGGTGCTCGCGCCGCGGTCCTCGGCCGACTCCTTGATGTGCTCGTACTGGCGTTCGCGCTTGCCGCTCCAGGACTGGGGCATGACCGGCTCCTTCCTCGTCGGGGACGGGGTACCCGATCGATCACCCGGTAAACGTCACTTCCGGGCGGCCGGCCACGGGATCCGCCCGCCGGCGAGGACGGCCTCGACCCGGCGTTCGGAGAGCCGGTGCGTCACCCGGTACGCCTCGTCCCGGGTCGTGTTGCGGACGGTGAGCTCCCCGCCGGGGAGGGCGTCGCCCAGGCCGTCGAGGACGAGCATGTCGCCCGCGGAGATCCGGTCCCGGTCGCCCTCGCCGGCGACCTCGAGCGGGAGGACGCCGAAGTTGGCGAGGTTCTGCCCGTGGATCCGGGCGAACGACCGCGCGAGCGCGGCGCGCAGGCCGAGGTGACGCGGTGTGATGGCGGCGTGCTCCCGGGACGAGCCCTGGCCGTAGGTGGAGCCGGCGACGACGAAGTGCGCGTCCGTCTCGGCCGCCCGGTGGCGTCCTGGGTGAGCGTCTGGTCGGCCCGCAGGCCGATCTCCCGACCGGCCACCGGTTCGCCCGCCGCGAGGTGGTCGTCGACCAACTTGCGCGCCAGGGGCCGGGGTTCGCCCATGGCGGTCGGTTACCCACGCCCTGAGCGGGTATGCGGAACGCGACGAGAGGAGGCGCCGATGCGCATCGGCTACACCCTGATGACCGAGCAGGCGGGGCCGAACGACCTGGTCCGGTTCGCCGCCGGGGCGGAGCAGGCCGGGTTCGACTTCGAAGTGATGAGCGACCACTACTCGCCGTGGCTGGCCGAACAGGGGCACGCGCCGTACGCCTGGAGCGTACTGGGCGCGGTCACGCAGGCCACCGAGCGCGCGGAGCTGATGACGTACGTGACCTGCCCGATCATGCGCTACCACCCGGCGGTGGTGGCGCAGAAGGCGGCGACCGTCCAGGCCCTTTCGGGTGGCCGGTTCACCCTCGGCCTCGGCGCGGGCGAGAACCTCAACGAGCACGTCGTCGGCCGCGGGTGGCCGCCGGCGAACGTCCGGCACGACATGCTCGCCGAGGCCCTGCAGATCATCGGCGGCCTGTTCGACGGCGGCTACTTCGACTACGAGGGCAAGCACTTCCGCGTCGACTCGGCGAAGCTGTGGGACCTGCCGGAGAAGCGGACGCCGATCGGGGTCGCGGTGTCCGGTTCGCAGTCGGTCGAGCGGTTCGCGCCGGTGGCCGACGCGATGATCGCCGTCGAGCCGAAGATGGCCCTGTCCCAGGAGTGGGACGCCACCCGGCTCGGGCCGCCGACCCGCAAGATCGCGCAGCTGCCGGTCTCCTGGGGTCACGACCGCGACGCCGCCGTGAAGCGCGCGCACGAGCAGTTCCGCTGGTTCGCCGGCGGCTGGAAGGTCAACGCGGAGCTGCCGGGTCCGTCCGGTTTCGCGGGCGCCACCCAGTTCGTCCGCGAAGACGACGTCGCCGGCTCGATCCCGTGCGGCCCGGACGTCGAGCCGATCGTCGAGGGCGTGCGCGAGTTCGCGAAGGCGGGCTTCACCGACGTCGCCCTGGTCCAGATCGGCGGCGACCAGCAGGACGGTTTCCTCGACTTCGCCGAAAAGGAGCTGCTCCCGGCGTTGCGCGAGTAGGTCCACCCGTTCGGGGGAGCACGGGACGTGGTCGTCAGGAGTAGGACGCGCAGTACGGCAAGTCCGGCGACGGGAGTGGCGGATGACCGACGTGAAGCCGACCCTGCAGGCCGTCCCGCTGGCGGTGGCGCGGCGCGGGCCGAAGGGCGGGACGCTGCTCGCGCTGCTGCGCACCACCGACCCGAAGCAGATCGGGATCCTGTACCTGGTGACGTCGTTCGCCTTCTTCATGGCGGGCGGCGCGATGGCGCTGCTGATGCGCGGCGAGCTGGCCCGGCCGGGGCTGCAGTTCCTGTCGCCGGAGCAGTACAACCAGCTGTTCACCATGCACGGCACGATCATGCTGCTGCTCTACGCGACGCCGAACCTGTTCGCGTTCGCCAACTACATCCTGCCGCTGCAGATCGGCGCGCCGGACGTCGCGTTCCCCCGGCTCAACGCGTTCGCCTACTGGCTCTACCTGTTCGGCGGGCTGGTCGTGATCAGCTCGTTCCTCACCCCGGGCGGCGCCCCGGACTTCGGGTGGACGGCCTACACGCCGCTGTCCAACGCCATCCACTCGCCGGGCGTCGGCGGCGACCTGTGGATCATGGGCCTGATCGTGTCCGGGCTCGGCACGATCCTCGGCGGCGTCAACATGGTGACCACGATCGTGTGCCTGCGCGCGCCCGGGATGACGATGTGGCGGATGCCGATCTTCACCTGGAACATCCTGTTCACCGCCGTCCTGATCCTGCTGGCCTTCCCGATCCTGACGGCCGCCCTGTTCGGGCTGGAGGCCGACCGGCGGCTCGGCGCGCACGTGTTCGACCCCGAAAACGGCGGGGCGATCATGTTCCAGCACCTGTTCTGGTTCTTCGGCCACCCCGAGGTCTACATCGTGGCGCTGCCGTACTTCGGGATCGTCACCGAGATCGTGCCGGTGTTCAGCCGCAAACCCCTCTACGGGTACCGGCTGATGGTGTTCGCCACCGTGGGGATCACCGGGCTGTCGGCGGTCGTCTGGGCGCACCACATGTTCGCCACCGGCGCGGTGCTGCTGCCGTTCTTCTCGATCATGACGTTCCTGATCGCGGTGCCGACCGGGATCAAGTTCTTCAACTGGATCGGCACGATGTGGAAGGGGCAGCTGACCTTCGAGACGCCGATGCTGTGGTCGGTCGGCTTCATGGTGACGTTCCTGTTCGGCGGCCTCACCGGCGTCATCCTGGCGTCGCCGCCGCTGGACTTCCACGTCACCGACTCCTACTTCGTCGTGGCGCACTTCCACTACGTGCTGTTCGGCACGATCGTCTTCGCCACGTTCGCCGGGATCTACTTCTGGTTCCCGAAGATGACCGGCCGGATGCTCGACGAAGGCCTCGGCAAGTGGCACTTCTGGACGACGTTCATCGGCTTCCACACGACCTTCCTCGTCCAGCACTGGCTGGGCGCGGAGGGCATGCCGCGGCGCTACGCGGACTACCTGACCAGCGACGGCTTCACGACGCTGAACACGATCTCGACGATCGGCGCGTTCCTCTTGGGCGCCTCGACGCTGCCGTTCGTCTGGAACGTGGTGAAGAGCTACCGCTACGGGGAGCAGGTGCTGGTCGACGATCCGTGGGGCTACGGCAACTCCCTCGAATGGGCGACGACGTGCCCGCCGCCGCGCCACAACTTCCTGGACCTGCCCCGGATCCGCTCCGAACGGCCGGCGTTCGAGCTGCACCACCCGGAGATGGTGGCGCGGCTCGCGCAAGAGCGGCACATCCGGTCGAAGCGGGCCGCCGCCCGGCACGCGGCGTCACACTGACGGCACCGCGGTGGCCGGTTCCGCGCTCGTGGCGGCGATCGTGAGCCGCCGATCGGCCCCGGTCACGCGCAGGGCCCGCTGGACGAACGGGTTCGGCCCGGCCACCACCAGCAGTTCCGTGTGCCGCTGCTCGGCTTCCAGCGCCACGTGCAGCAGGGTCCGCACCCCCGCCACGCCGAGGAAGTCCACTTCGGACAGATCGAGGACCAGCCGCGCCGGCGCCGCCCACAGGCGGTCCGAGACCAGGGCGGCGAGGTCGCCCGCCGTCGCCGTGTCGAGGTCGCCGCGGGCCGTGACGAGCACCGCGTGCGAGGGCCACGTCGTGCGCAGCCGCAGAGCGGGATTTCGTGGTCGGGGGACCTTCATGCCGGTTCGCCGCCGTCCTTCGCCGCGCGGGCCCGGTGGCACCGCGCTCGGGGTGTTCGAGGCCGGCTGCTGGGCTGAACCGTCACTCGAGCCTAACCACCTCCGCACCGCCCGCAACCGACGTTGCTCCGAACGGGCGCAGGGGCGCGCCGGGGCGGTGACCGCTTGTGCCCGCGCCCACCGGGATGCAGTAATCTCGCGCCGGACCCGTTAAAGCGCTAGCGGCCCACTAGTGGCGCGCGCCCGGGTCCTCCCTGGTCTAGAGCGCCCTGACCGAAAGATGAGGGGCGTCACCAGGATGACGGGCGGCCATGAGCAGCTCACCGCGCGGCTGGACGAAGTGACGGTCGCGATGGAGTCGCTGACCGCGATGCTGGACACCGAGCTCGACCTCGGCCAGATGCTGCAGGCGGTGTGCGATCACGTGGTACAGGTGGTGCCGGGCGCCGACATGGCGAGCATCACGCTGGTGCGCGACGGCGAGCCGGAGACGGTGGCCAGCACCGACCAGCGGGCGGTGAACTTCGACCGCGAGCAGTACCGGATCGGCGACGGCCCGTGCCTGCGCGCCGCGGAAACCGGGCAGCCGGTCCGCGTCGGCGTCGGCGCGGTGGGGGACGTGTGGCCGCAGTTCGTGTCCTCGGCGGAGCAACTGGGCGTGGCCAGTTTCCTGGCCGCGCCGCTGACCGTGGACGGCGACATGTCCGGCGCCGTCAACCTGTTCGGCTTCGGCGAGCACGGCTTCAGCGAACTGGGCACGAAGATCCTCGAGCTGTACACGGCGACGGTCGTGTTCGGGCTCCGCAGCGCGCGCCGGTACTTCGCCGCCCGCGAGCTGATCGACCAGCTGAACCGGGCGCTCGAGACGCGGGCCGTGATCGACCAGGCCAAGGGCATCCTGATGGCCGCCCACCGCATCACGGCCGAGGAGGCGTTCCAGCGCCTGGTGAAGCGTTCCCAGGACGGCAACCGGAAGCTCCACGAGGTGGCGGCGGAGTTCGTGGCCGCGGTCGCGACGACCACGGCCTGAACGGGGTCAGCTGGTCGGCACCTCGTCGGGCGGGGCGTCGGCCTCGGGCAGCGGGTCGGGCCGGTGCCGGCTGCGCTGGCACGTCGTGCAGACCAGCGTCCGGCCGAGCACGGTCCCGTCGTCGGCGACGACCTGGGCCACGTGCATGGTCGGGAAGCCGCAGACTTCGCAGGGCAGCGATCCGTCGTCGCGGCTGATGCGGATCTGGGTGCCCATCCGACCTCCTGGTGTGACGTGGGTCTCACCTACCTTGCCGGTTCCGGCGCTGGAACCGGCCGAATTCACTCGTTCGGCCTAGCGTCGGGTGTCTCCGGGAACCTGATCGGTGCCTCTTGTGTTTCGAGGGGTGAGAAGGGGTAATCCGACGGCGAAGGGATCACCGGGGGATTGCCGGAGGGGAGCGAACATGCGAGACAAGCGGAACGACCTGCGGCCGGTGGCGGACCTCCTCCTCGAGGGCGGGGACACCGCCGAGCAGGAGACGACCCGGCACAAGGCGGCGCTCGCCGTCGCGTCGCGGGCGAAGGACCCGGAGGACTGCGCGCAGCTGCTCGAGATGCTGGGCCTGCACCGGCCCGGCGGCCGCAGCAGCGAAGTCGCCTGACCCGCACACGAAGCCCGTCGAGACCGCGGTCCCGGCGGGCTTCACCCTTGCCCGCGGCGTTTCGCCGGATCTTCGGCCGGGTATCGCTGGCGGTGAGGAGGTCGACATGGCCAGACCGGTGTGGAGCGGGGCGCTGAGCCTGGGGCTGGTCACCGTGCCGGTGGAGCTGTACCCGGCGGTGGCGGACCACACGATCCACTTCCACCAGTTCGAGCGCGGGACGTCGGACCGGATCCGCAACCGCCGCGTCAACGAGCGGACCGGCGACGAGGTGGGCCAGGACGAGATCGTCAAGGGCTACGACGTCGGCGGCGGCGACCACGTGCTCGTCGAACCCGACGAGCTGGACGAGATCGCGCCCGAGCGGTCGCGGCGGATCGACATCGAGCAGTTCGTCGAACTGGACGAGATCGACCCGTGGTTCTTCGACCGCACGTACTGGCTCAAACCCGCGAAGGAGGACTTCGCCAAGGCGTACGGCCTGCTGCTGCGGGCGATGGACCGCAGCGAGAAGGCCGGCATCGCGAAGTTCGTGCTCCGTGGCAAGGAATACCTCTCGGCGATCCGCGCCGGCGAAGACGTCATGGTGCTCAACACCCTGCACTTCGTCGCGGACCTGCGGAAGCCGGCGGACGTCATGGGCGGCCTGCCGAGCTTGCCCAAGCCGCGGCCGAAGGAGCTCGACATGGCCCTTTCCCTCGTCGAGGAGATGACCGCGCCGTGGAAGCCCGAGGACTACCGCGACGAGTACTCCGAGCGCGTCGAGGAGCTGATCAAGGCCAAGGAGCAGGGCAAGGAGATCGCCCACGAGGAGCAGCCCGAACCCGAGGCGGACGTCGTCGACCTGTTCGAGGCATTGTCCCGCAGCGTGAAGAAGCACAAGGGCGGCCGGAAGAAGCAGCCCGACCTCTCGGAACTGACCAAGTCCGATCTGGACAAGCTCGCCCGCGAGCAGGGCGTGAAGGGCCGGTCGAAGATGACGCGCGCCGAGCTGGAGAAGGCGCTCAAGGCGTCCTGAAGGGAGCTCGAGTGACCGGTCCCGGCTGGCGCGAACCGACGTTGGCCACGCTCACCGATCGCCGGTTCTCCGACGAGGACTGGATCTACGAGCGCAAGCTGGACGGCGTCCGCGCGATCTGCGTGCGCGACGGCGGTACGCCGACGCTGTATTCGCGCACCCACAAGGTGATGGACAACGCCTACCCGGAGCTCGTCGAAGCCCTCGCCCGCCAGGGCGGCCCGCGGTTCGTGGCGGACGGCGAGATCGTGGCGTTCGACGGCGGCACCACCAGCTTCGCCGCGCTGCAGCCGCGGATCCACGTGAGCGACCCGGACCGCGCGCGGGCGACCGGCGTGCGCGTCCACTACTACCTGTTCGACCTGTTGTACTACGACGACCGGGACACGACAGCGTTGCCGCTGCGGCAGCGGAAAGCGTTGCTGCGCGACGCGTTCGAGTTCGCCGACCCGCTCCGGCTGTCGGCGCACCGGAACGAAGAGGGTGAGAGGTTCTACGCCGAGGCCTGCCGGCGCGGCTGGGAAGGCGTCATCGCGAAGCGGGCGGACGCGCCATACCACCACGGACGGTCACCCGACTGGCTGAAGTTCAAGTGCGCGCAGGGACAGGAGTTCGTCATCGGCGGGTTCACCGACCCGCAGGGCTCGCGGCACGGCTTCGGCGCGCTGCTCCTGGGTTACCACGAGGACGGCGGGCTGAAGTACGCCGGCAAGGTCGGGACCGGGTTCGACGAACGGCTGCTGGCCTCCCTGCACGCCCGGCTGACCGAACTCGAGACCGCGCGCTCGCCGTTCGCCGGCGCGGTCCGGGAACCGGGGGCGCACTGGGTCCGGCCGGAGCTGGTCGCGCAGGTCGGCTTTTCGGAATGGACGCGCGACGGGCGGCTGCGGCACCCGCGGTTCGCCGGGGTGCGCGAGGACAAGAAGGCGGCGGACGTCGTGCGGGAGCGAACGTGAAGGTTTCCCATGCGGACAAGGTGTTCTACCCCGGCGAAGGGATCACGAAAGGGGACGTCGCCGAGTACTACCGGGCGGTCGCCGACGTCATGCTGCCGCACCTGCGCGACCGACCGCTGACGATGCGCCGGTTCCCCGACGGCATCGAGGGGCCGGGCTGGTTCCAGAAGCACCCGGGGGAGTACTTCCCGGACTCGATCCGCGTCGAACGCGTCCCGGTGCGCGGGGGCGGCACGGACGACTACGTGGTCTGCGACGACGCCGAGACGCTCGAATACCTGGTCGGCCAGGGAACGCTGGAGTTCCACGTCTGGCTGTCCACCGTGGACGCGCCCGAGCGGCCGGACCGGCTGGTGCTGGACCTCGACCCGCCGGACGGCACGCCGGTCGCCGACCTGCGGTCGGTCGCGCGGAAGATCCGCGACTGGTACGAGGAGGCCGGGCTGACGCCGTACGTCCAGGCGACCGGCGGCCGCGGCTTCCACGTGGTGGCCCCCCTGGACGCGAAGTCGGACACCGAGGTGGTGCTGGAGCTGTCCCGCGCGCTGGCGGACGCGGTCGCGGCCGGCGACCCGGACCGCCTGACGACGGCCCAGCGCAAGGACAAGCGCGGGGACCGGATCTTCCTGGACGCCAACCGCAACGGCTACGCGCAGACGTTCGTCGCGCCGTACTCGCTGCGCGCCCGCCCCGGCGCGGCGGCCGCGACCCCGCTGGACTGGCGCGAGCTGGGCAAGGCCGACCCGGCCGGGTGGAACCTGGCCAAGGAGAAGCAGCGCCTGGCCCGCAAGGTGGACCCGTGGCGGGACATGGCCGCGCACGCGGCCTCGGCGGAGGCGGCGCTGAAGCAGCTCACCTGAGCAGGCTGCGCGCGGCCTCGAGGTCGTCGACGAACGCCGCGTAGGCCTCGTCGCGGTCCGGCGAGCGCAGGATCGAAGCCGGGTGCACCGTCGCGATCGCCGACGGAACCAGCTCGGCCACGTCGTCCGGCACGGCGACCGGCTCGCCGCGATGGGCCGTCAGCTTGAACTTCGTGCCCAGCACCGACTGGGCGGCCGTCGCGCCCAGCAGCACCACCAGGCCGGGCCGCACCGCGCGCAGCTCCGCCAGCAGCCACGGCCGGCAGGCGACGACCTCGGTACGGCCCGGCTTCTGGTGGATGCGCCGCTTCCCGCGTTCGTCGCGCTTGAACTTGAAGTGCTTGACCGCGTTGGTGACGTACAGCGTCTCGCGGTCGAAACCGGCTTCCCCGAAGGCGCGGTCCAGGAGCTTCCCGGCGGGCCCGACGAACGGCTCGCCCGCGAGGTCCTCCTTGTCGCCGGGCTGCTCACCCACGACCAGGACCTTCGCCCGGCCCGGACCCGAGCCGAACACGGTCTGCGTGGCGTCGCGGTGGAGGGGGCACGCGCGGCAGCCGGACGCCGCCGACCGCAGCCGGTCGAGGTCGGTGGTGTCCGGTGGCTCGGCTTCGCGGGAATCCGGCATGAGCCGGGAGATTCCCCTCCCGTGCGCCGGGTAAACGCGGCGTGCCGGGTACCCCTCGACCATGACACGCAGCCAAGGGAAGATCGAGGTCGCGACCCGCGTCGCGCTGGACAACGCCGATGACCTGGCCGAGCACTACACGCCGGGGGTCGCCGAGCAAGCCAAGCGGGTCGCCGGTGACCCGGCGGTGCTCGCGCGGGAGACCGTCAAGGGCAACTCCGTCGCCATCGTGTCCGACGGGTCCGCCCTGCTCGGGCTCGGCGACCAGGGGCCGGCCGCGGCGCTGCCCGTGATGGAAGGCAAAGCCGCGCTGCTGAAGCGGTTCGCGGACGTCGACGCGTGGCCGGTCTGCCCGGTCAGCCGCGAGCCCGACGACCTGGTCCGGACCGTGAAGGACCTGGCGACGTCGTTCGGCGCGATCAACCTCGAGGACATCGCCGCGCCGCGCTGCTTCACCGTCGAACGGCGGCTGCACGACGAGCTCGACATCCCGGTGTTCCACGACGACCAGCACGGCACGGCGGTCGTCGTGCTCGGTGCGCTGCACAACGCCCTGAAGCTGACCGGCCGCGAGCCGGACCGGACGTCGGTCGTCATCGCCGGGGCCGGTGCGGCGGGCAGCGCGATCGCGCGGCTGCTGGTGCGGGCCGGCTACCAGGCCGGCGGGATCGTCGTCTGCGACAGCGAAGGGGTGTTGCACCAGAACCGGGACCTCATGGGGGAGAAGCGCTGGCTGGCCGAGAACACGAACGCCGGCGGGGTCACCGGCAGCGTTCAGGACGCGGTGCGCGACGCGGACGTGTTCGTCGGCGTCAGCACCGGTGGGCTGCTCAAGGCGGACGACATCGCCGCGATGGCCGGGCGCGCGATCGTGTTCGCGCTGGCCAACCCGGCTCCGGAGGTCGGCCCGGACGCGGCGCGCGAGCACGCGGAGGTCGTCGCCACCGGCCGCAGCGACTTCCCCAACCAGATCAACAACGTGCTGGCGTTCCCCGGCATGTTCCGGGGCCTGCTCGACTCGGGGGCGCCGCGGGTCACGGGCGAAATGCTGCTGGCGGCGGCGCGTGCCCTGGCGGACGTGGTGGGCGACGACCTGGACGCGGGCCACATCGTGCCGAGCGTGTTCGACGAGGCGCTGGTGCCGGCGATGGCGGACGCGGTCGCCGGCGCGGCGAAGGCCGCGGGCTAGTCCACAGTGGACCGCCTGGTCAGCGCGAGCCGGCGGTCGTCCCGTCCTGGGCGGACTTCCGGACCGATTCGGCCCGGGCGATGTGCCACGCCACCAGCGCGCCCGCCGCGACCGTGCCCCACAGCACGAGCCCGGCTTCGCGGGCGAAGAGGCCGACGACGAGCATCACGCCCGCGGTGATGTCGCACAGCACCAGCAGAAACTGCCATCGCCGGGCTTCGCTCAGGCTGCGGCCGCTGAGGGCGGCGGCGAACGCGGGGTCGCTGGCCTCCAGCTCCGCTTCGATTTCGCGCAGCGCGTGGCGTTCTCGCTCGGGCAGCATGACGGCCTCCTCGCCTCGGCTACCGGCTGGGTACCCCCTCCACGCCCGTTCGAAGCAGCACTTTCGACGGAAAATCAGTGGTTGTCGCGGGGGATGCCCTTGGACTTCGCGATCCGCTGGTACGCCACGGCCGGGCGCAGCACCATGCCGTCGCAGAGCTGGTCGACCATCGACCGCTGGATCTCCTGCCACGGCGTCTGGGACTCCGGCACCGGGTACCCACCCGACTCTGCCAGCTCCTTGTGCCGCAGCGCGAGCTCTTCGCCGGGGATGAGCACGTTCGCGGTGCCGGCGGCCAGGTCGATGCGCACGCGGTCGCCGGTCCGCAGCACCGCGAGCCCGCCGCCGGCCGCGGCTTCGGGGGAGGCGTTGAGGATCGACGGCGAACCGGACGTACCGGACTGACGGCCGTCGCCGAGGCACGGCAGCTCGTGGATGCCGCGCTTGATCAGCTCCGCCGGTGGCCGCATGTTGACGACCTCCGCCGAGCCCGGGTAGCCGAGCGGGCCGGTGCCGCGCATGACGAGCAGCGAATGTTCGTCGACGCCGAGGTCCGGGTCGTCGATGCGGGCGTGGTAGTCCTCCGGCCCGTCGAACACGACGGCGGTGCCTTCGAAGACCCCGCCGGCCAGGTAGCGCCGCCGGAACTCCGGCGAGATCACGCTGGACTTCATGATGGCCGCGTCGAAGAGGTTGCCCTTGAGCACGAGGAACCCGGCGTCTTCGGTGAGCGCGGTGCCGAAGGTGCGGATGACGTCCCGGTCGCCGGCCTCGGCGTCGCGGCAGTTCTCGCCGATCGTCCGGCCGTTGACCGTCCGGGCGTCCTCGTGGACCAGGTCGTGGCGCATCAGCTCGTGCACGACGGCCGGGACGCCGCCCGCGCGGTGGAACTCCTCACCGAGGTACTTGCCCGCCGGCTGCAGGTCGACCAGCAGCGGGACGGCGTACCCGAGCCGCTGCCAGTCTTCGAGGGGCAGGTCGACGCCGACGTGCCGGGCGATCGCGCCGATGTGGATGGGCGCGTTGGTCGAGCCGCCGATCGCCGAGCTCACCACGATGGCGTTCTCGAACGCCGCCCGCGTCAGGATGTCCGACGGCTTCAGGTCTTCGCGCACCATTTCGACGATCCGCAGCCCGGTGCGGTAGGCCATCCGCGCCCGGTCGCGGTGCGGCGCCGGGATGGCCGCGCAGCCGGGCAGGCTCATGCCGAGCGCTTCGGCGAGCGCGTTCATGGTCGAGGCGGTGCCCATGGTGTTGCAGTGCCCGGGCGACGGCGCGGACGACGCGACGAGCTCCATGAACCCGGCGTCGTCGATCTCCCCGGCGGCGAGCAGCTCCCGTGCCTTCCAGACGATGGTGCCGGACCCGGTGCGCTCGCCGTTGTGCCAGCCGTTGAGCATCGGCCCGCCCGACAGCACGATCGCCGGGAGGTCCACGGTCGCGGCGGCCATCAGGCACGCCGGGGTGGTCTTGTCGCAGCCGGTGGTCAGGACGACGCCGTCGATCGGGTAGCCGTAGAGCGTCTCGACCAGGCCGAGGTAGGCGAGGTTCCGGTCGAGGGCCGCGGTCGGGCGCTTGCCGGTCTCCTGGATGGGGTGCACCGGGAACTCGATGGCGATCCCGCCGGCCTCGCGGATGCCCTCCCGCGTGCGGTCGGCGAGCCGCAGGTGGTGCCGGTTGCAGGGGGAGAGGTCCGAGCCGGTCTGCGCGATGCCGATGACCGGCTTGCCGGACTGCAGCTCTTCCCTGGTCAGACCCCAGTTCATGTACCGCTCGAGGTAGAGCGCGGTCATCCCGGGGTCGGCGGGGTTGTTGAACCAAGCTTCGCTGCGCAGTCCCATACCGGCCAGTCTGTCAACGCGGCCGGACGAATGCACGCCCTGGCCGGTCGTGGGGGGTTGGGGGGGGGGGCGGCGTTACTGGTGGGGGGTGTGGGGGGGGGGGTTTTGTCGGGGGGGGGGGCGCCGGCGGGGCCCGCGCGGGGGCCCCGGGGCAGCCGCCGCGC
>NZ_JBSGDR010000039.1:0-50961 GCF_053602455.1 Amycolatopsis sp. NPDC004378 | reverse complement strand
GCGGGCACGCCCCGCACCCACCTCGTCGTCGCGGCCGCGAGCGTCCGGTGGAACTCCGCCAGGTCGGCGGCCGCGGATTCGGGCACCCCGGCGGCAGCTGACATCGCGGAGCTGATCTGGCGCCGCGGTCGCGGACCGGTCAGGTCGTAGCGCGTGAGGGCGAAGTGTTCGTCGGACCAGCCGGTCTCGGCGCCCTCGGCCGCGGCGACCTGCCCGTGGACGGCCACCAGGTAGACGCCGGGGCTCGTCTGCAACACGTGCACCTCGGCGTCGGCCTGGATTTCGGCGTGCGCGCGGTCCGGTGGATCGAACCGCAGCCGCAGCGTCGCGCCGAGCGGCTGCTCGGCCTCCCGGATGAGGGCCGCGACTGCCTCGGCGCCGCGGGTCGCGGCCAGCTCGGCGGCCGCGGATCGCTGCTCGTCGGTCATCTGCGCCAGCGTTCCGACGCGGCTGGTCGAGGTGGCTGAACAGGCATAACAGCCGAACACGCCGTCGTCGGCCCAGCGCGGGGCGGTACCGCAGGCCGGGCAGGTCTCCTCGTACAGGGCGATCCGCGAGTCGCGCGCGGCCAGGACCACGCGGCGGATCAGCTCGCTCGTGGTCGGCCCGCCGCCGGCGGCGGGCGCGTTCGCCAGGACCTGGCTGGCCTCGTCGACCAGCACCACGAACTGTCGATCCTCCAGCGGCGTCCCGAGCGCGTCGGCGCGGGCCTGCGCGAGCTCCCGCGCCCGCTCCAGCATGTCGGCGGCCTCCGCCTCGGACGGTGCGTCCCAGCGCAGCCGACGGTCCTCGTCGCGACCGCTGGTGTCGGCGCCGCTCATCGTGCCGCTCCGTTCGGAAGTTCGGCCCAGCGGTCCCGCTCGGCCTGCAACCGCCGGTAGAGCTCGGCGGCCTCGGCGTAGCGGGCGGCCTGCCGGCTGGTCTGCTCGGCCCGTGCGAGAAAGGTCGGCATCTCGGGGGAGCCCCGGAGTTCGGCGTCGGCCGCCCAGGCCATCGCGATCTCCCGGGCCGTCTCGGCCTCGCGGTGGGCCTGCTCGGCCAGTGCGGTCGTCTTCTCCAGTCCCCGCGCCACGTCGCAGCACAGGGTGTCGCTGACCGCGACCGCGTCGCGGCGGCGGGGCACCCGGATCGTGAAGCGGATTGGGCCCCCCTCGAACTGGATCAGCCCGCCCGCGCGCAGGAGCCGGCCTCGGGTCTGGACCAGGCTGGTGATGGCCCACCGGTGCACGGAGATCGGGCCGGTGGTCTCGCTGGCGAACGTCAGCTCCGCGGGCGTCGCGGTCAGCGTTCCCGGCTCGCTCCAGCGGGCCGTCCCCAGCCGCACCCGGGTTCGGGGCACGATCAGCGGCTCGATCGTCAGCGGTGGCTCGATGGTGCCGTTCTGAGCGCTCACGGCGCCCCCCTTTCCGTAATGGCATGTCGAGGCGGTGCGGGTGTTCGTGCTGTTCAGGCGTGGTTCGGTCAGGGGCAGGCGATCGGGAAGAACGACACGTCGTCGATCGGGATCACCGTGCTGGTGTTCTTGCCGGTGTTCATCGGCACGTACGCGGTGTTGTGGGTGAGCCGGTAGCAGCCGTCCGGCGGGAGGCCGGGGCCGACGATGCTGTTCACGGTCATCACGAACACGACGCCGGACACCACGGTCAGCACGAGCGAGCCCAGGCCGGGCAGGATGCGCTGCCGTTCCTCGTCGGCGACGCCGGTGAACAGGGCCCACGCGACGTAGCAGCCGGCCGCGAGCGTGGCCAGGCCCCACAGCACGATCCCGGTCCACTTCAGCACGTCAAGCATTGGACTCCGCCTTCGTGTTCTCCGAGCCCGTCGGCAGGAGGGTGATCGCGGTCGCGGCGGGCCAGTTCCAGGCGGCGTTGGCCAGGGCCTGCTCGGCGTCGCCGCCGCGGATGGCGTCGTCGAAGGTGTCGCTGGGCAGCGTGACGCGCACCGGGTGCCAGGGCTGCCCGGCGTCCATGCCCAGCAGGCGCCGCGCGGCGCCGACGTCGGTGACGTCCTCCAGTGCGGCCGGCGGGTAGCCCCGCTGGCCCGCCTCGGCCAGCAGTGCCTCCAGCAGCTCGGTGTCATCCATCCCGTGGTCCCTCCTCGTCGTCTCCGGCCCCCGGCGGGCCCCTACCCACTTTCCGGAGGGGTGGAGGCCGTGTCGGCCGCCTCAGCCCCGTCTCCGGGCAACAGTAGTAGATAACCGTGCTTATCTACTACTGTCGTCACTCTAGCCGATTCGATTCGAGTTCGCAATTGAAGTATTTACGAATCCGAATCAGATCGTGCTAGGATGGCAGCATGAGCGATGAGCAGGGCGAACGGCCCGCTGACCAGCCAGAACGTCGCGAGGAGGGCCGCGGGGCCGCCGAGCCCGGCTCCGCGACCGGCGAATCCGCCGCTCGGGCCGGGCGCGCCGGGCAGACGTCGGCGGCGGACGGCGGCGAGGACGACGGGGGCGCGGCCCAGGCCGCGGCGAACGTTGACCAGCTCGACGAGGCGCTGCGCCAGGCCGGCGTCCAGGGCGGCCCGGAGGACGAGGAGCCGCCGTTCGGGCCGGGCGACTTCGTCGACGCCGAGGCCCGCCGCGGCCACGTCCCCTACGTGGGCCCGGAAGAGATCGCCGCGGCGGCCGCCGCGCACCGCCCGCCGCGGCTGGACCCGGTCTCCGCGGTCGCGGCCAGCGAGGCGCACGTGCGCCGGTGCGGGTTCTCCCGCTGCCGCAAGCCCCTGCCCGACGAACGGCGCGCCGGCCGCAAGTCGGACACCTGCGACCCGAAGGACACCAGCTGGGTGGTCGGCGAGGACAAGAGCGGCAAGGACATCGTCAAGACCTGCGGGCAGATGGCCCTCTCCGAGCGCGACCTCGCCGCGGTCGTCCGCCTCCAGACCGGCGTCGAGTCCGACGGCCCGGCCGGTGTCCCCGGCCTCGACGTCGTCGAGCTCGGCGAACGCATCGGAACCGCCATTCCCGCTGTTCAGAGCGCACTCGGCCCCGTCGCCCAACTCCTGGAGGGCCTGACCGGCGTCCGCACCCAGCTCGAGCAGGAGGTCGCGGCCGCGTATGCCGCCCGCGACGAGGCCGTGAGCGCGAAGACGGCCGCCGACAGCGACGCCGCGGCCGCCCGGCAGGTCGCCGTCGACGCCGAAGCCGCCCAGGCCGAGGCCGAACAGCGGGCGGAAGACGCCGAACGCGCCGCTCGTCGCGCCCGGCTGGACAAGGAAGCCGCCGAACGCGCCCAGGCCACCGCCGAAGGCCAGGCCAGTGAACTGCGGGACAACCTGGTCCGCGCCGACGAACGCATCGAGGCCCTGGCCGAGCGCGCCGAGAAGGCGGCCGACGACTTGTCCCGCACCGTCGGCGAGCGCGACGCTGCCCGCGAGGCGATCGCCGAGGAAAAGCAGCGCGCCGATGCCCAGGAGACGCGGGCCAACGCCGCCGTCGCCGCGGCGGCCGAGCTCGAACGCACCCTGCGCGACGAGTTCGCCGCCGAGCTCGAACGCCGCGCCGGCGAACACCAGCAGGCCCTCGACGCTGCCCGCGACGAGTTCGACAGCCGAGTCCAGCAGGCCCGCGACGACTTCGACGCAGCGGTCGAGCAGGTCCGTGAACAGGCCGAATCCGGTCTCAACGCCGAGCGCAGCGCGCACGCCGAGGCGATCGGGCAGCTCAACCAGCGACTCGGCAGCCTCGCCCACCGCGCCGAGACCGCCGAAGCCGCCCAGCAGGAACAAGCCGGCCTGGTCCGGGAACTCCGAGCCGCCCTGGCCCGCACCCTCGACCTCGTCGGCGACGACGACATCGACGACCGGACGGGTCGGGTGACCGAGCTTCGCGACGAGTTCAATCACCTGCTGGGAGACGAGTAACCGAACAGACCGAAGCCGTCGCCGGTGCCGAGGAATCCGGCACCGGCGACCCGAACGAGGTCGACAGGAGCGATGACCCGTGAACTCGCAGAAGCCCAGGAACGAGCCGCACGTGAACGAGACCAGCACCGGCGGCTACCTGCCGCGCGAGCCGATCCCCGGCGAGACCTACCGCGGCCTGTTCGACGACGAGAGCGCTCTCGAGGTGCTGCGGCGACGGATCGACGCCGCGGTCCTGGAGTACCTGCGCGCCGAGCACGGCCCCGGCGCGGTGATCGCCGAGCCGTGCCCGAAGCCGGCCAACCTGATCGACGCCATGCTGGTCACGCGCGTGGTGTCCGACCGCGCGCTGACGCTGCGGATCGACTGGGCGAAGAAGGCGCGGGGCGCGGGCACGCCGTGGCGCGAGCTGGTCGACCCGCTTGGTATCGACACCAGCGACGAGTGGACTGACGGGCCGAAGGAGGCGTTCCGGCTCGTCGCCGGGCCGCCCTCGATGCCGCACGACCCGATCTACGTGCACTGGACCTGCGCGTCCTGCGGCCAGCTCATCCGCGACAGCGGCCCGGACGCCGGGCACCCGGTCGACGGCGAAGAAAACCACGCCGACGGCTGCGCACGGTTTGCCCGCGAGATCGCCGCCTGGCAAGCCCGGCACGGCGACTGACGCGCTGTAAACCACTGACAGACAAGGAAACCAATGCCCGCCACCCAGCCCAACGCCATGCCCCTCGCCCGCAATGTCGTACAGCGAGAAGACCGGCGCTACCTGTCCTCACTCGCCACCGATCCAGTGCTCGACGCGGCAGGCGAGCTTCTGCACGCCTGGTGCGTCACCGCGGATCACCACGGCATCAACATGGCCGGCGAATATCCTGCCGGCGCGTGGGTCGAACGTCTCGCCGTCGTCGCCCTGGAGATGATCACCCGCCAGGTCCGCGAGCCCCGTCCCTCGACGCCTGATGAAGCGACCACGCTGCTGGACGCAGTCGTCAGGCGGCTGGCCGAACGCGGCATCAGCACACACCGGGACCTGCTGTACGTGCCGCTGCCCCGCATCGACACCACCCCGGCCTGGGGCGCGTTCGAGCCCTGCCCGCTCGCGATCACCATCGACTACGAACGCGGCTGGGCACTGGTCATCGACCAGCCCACCGCATCCCCGGTCGTCGACATCGTCGGCCAGTGCGACGAAACCGGGATCGATGCAATGCTCGACCTCGCCGACATCATCAACGAGGGCGCCTACGGCAACGTCTTTCGTCAATGACCCCATCACCCCCTACAGAGGTCTCCCAGCCACGCCGGCGACACGCTCCGCTTCAAGATAACCGCAGCTCAGAACCAAATCCGCCCAAAATTCGGCCGATACTACGGCTACACCAACGAGCGAAGGACTTCACGATGAACGTGCCCGAGACCGTGCAGGCCCACGTCGACGACCCGCGCCTGCACGCGTTGGTGCTCGCACAGCTGAAGGCGGCGGGTGCGGCCGACGCCGACAAGCAGGCCGCCGGCTTCGTCGAGCGGGTACAGGCCGGCCGGGCGAAAACGCCACCGGACAACGACGCGCAACTGTGGGGCGCGACCTCCTTCGCGCTGGGCGCGACGTTGTCGTCCAAGGACCGGCTGATCGTGGCGCGGCAGCTGATCGCGATCCTGCGGCGGGTGCGGGAACCGCATCGGCGGACCTGGGGCCCGGGTGACGAGCTTCCGTCACCGCCGCCGGCGAAGATGGCCGATCTCGACTGGGACGAGTGGCTGCACCAGGACAAGGCCGGCAACGGCTGCTACCGCATGAGCTCGAAGGACCGCCGCAGGAACGCGGCGAGCATCCACGACTACGAGGGCGTTCAGGTCTGGCCGTTCCTGCTTGACGGCGAAGGCCCGTTCACCGAAGTCACGTCGACCCGGTAGCCGGCGGGCCTCGGGCTCGACGCGACGACGACAGAGGAGGAAACCGTTGCCCACGAACAAAACAGAGCCAGAGCAGCCGCGCTTCGAGCCACGCCCGCGCCGCTACGGCCTGATCTTTCGCAACTACAGCTGGCAGGTCTGGGACAACAAGCTCAACACGTGGTCACGCCAAGCTGCCTGCGGTGGCGGGCTCGCCGCAGCGCAGGCCGCCGCGGACGGGTTGAACCGGCCCCATGCGTGACGCTGCGCGCGAGCTCGCCGACCTCCAGGCCCACGACGACCTGGTGGCCCGCATCTACGCCGACCGCCTGCCCGGCGAGGTCCGCGAGCTCGCGCTCGCCCTGGCCTGGGTCGGGCTGCGCGACCCCGCACGCCACGACCCGGACGGCGAGAGCCGCCTCACGCGAGCGGCCCGGCTGCTCGGCCGCGACGAGATCGGCCGGTGGCGGCACAAGCTCGGCTTCGCCGCCGACGCCCCGCGCTATGAACCCGAGCACCATCTGCGCTCGGGCATGAGCTGCCAGGGCCCACGCGTCCGCCCGTACCGCCCGCGCGGCGGCGCGCCGGCGGCCGCGGCGAGCACTTCGCCGACCACGGCGCTGGTGTGCGGCAGCCACGCGACGATCAGCGTCGAGGAACGCGACCTGGCCACCGGGCACGTCGTCGCGCTGCACGCCTTCTGCCGCCGCCACCGCGAGGACGCCGACCGCGTCCGCCGCCAGCTCGCCGCCCGCGGCGAACCGCTCAACCCGCCGATCCCCAACACCGGCGGCTGGCTGCCGCGCTACTTCACCGCCAAGCCCCTGGAACGGCTCTACCGCTGGGCCAGGACGGGCTGGACCCCGCCCGACGCCGGGCTCTGCCGCGACGACTGGCCCACCGGCGACGTCCGGTTCCTACCCCGCCGCCAGCGCCTGGCCCTCGTCGTCACCGCCGACGACGCTCCCGGCGTCTCCGCTCGCTGAACAGCCACAACACCCGCACGAGCCGCACCGACGAGCCACCGGCAACGGGCCGGATCATCGTCGCCGCGGGCCTCCGGGAGCGAAGAACCGGGCACCCACGTTGTCGGGCGGATTGAGGAATACGAGTGCCCGCCACCACCGGGCCGCCTTGCGGGGATGCTTGCGGGACAGCAGTTCGGCGTAAGTGCACAGGATTCGGTGCGCGGGCCGGTTGTCCAGTTCGCCGTACAGCAGAAAGTCCAGGAACGGCCACGGCAAGCTGGCCTGCAACACGCAGATCCCTGCCTCCGCCCATGCCAACGCCTCGTTGAGGTTCCGCGGGGCGATCGGAACCGGATCGTCCTCATCGGAGATATTCAGCCCGGCGACCAACTGGGCCTGCTCGGCGAAGGCATCCAGGCACCGAGGAGCGAGCATCACGCCGTTGACGTCGCGGCACGCCGTCTCATAGGCGTCCAGCTCCTCGTGGCCGGACTCCTCATTGGGAAGCCACAGGCGTTCCAGCCGCCACGTGGGACGTTCGCCCAGCTTCGCGACCTCCCGCTCCACCGGGCTCATCTCCTTCGGCGGGAACTGGGCGTAATACTCGGCGGCGTCGAATTCAGAGTCCTGCCACGCCAAGAGCGGCCGGTCGAGCGCCGCCAACGCGGCCTGCGTGATCCGCCCGGTCGGGGCGACCCACGGCATCGACCAATCCGGCGCCTCTGCCAGCCGCGTCACGAACATCCCATCCCGGAACCGGCTTCTCACCGCCGCAGTCTTCCGCACCACGTCGTTCCGCCGCACGTCGAGGGAGCCCAACGGAGGTCGAGGAGCACGACTTGACTACGCCCTAAATTAGGGCGTAACGTTCTGTGCATAGGGCAGGCATAGGCCATACCCGACCGGAAGGACCAGCACGATGAACAACACCGAGGTCACCCTCACCGCAGAGCCGCCCCGCTACGCGCCCGACGGTTCCCGCGGGTACTTCCTGAGCGTGACCGGCGGTCGCCGCATCACCGGCTGGATTCGCGTCGGGGACGACAGCCGCACCGTGTACGCGACGCTCGACCGCGCCCCCTGGCAGGCCGTCGCCACTGTCGCCGATCCCGCCGAGCTGACCTCCGCCTGGATCGCCGAGCACGCCGACGCGATCGTTCGCCCCTTCTGACTCCCTGCGGCCGGGGCGGACGTTCCCGCCCCGGCCCCGCCATGTGTTCCGGAAAGTCGAGGCCCGTGTGACTCCCGCCGACTTCAAGACGATCCGCGAGTCGCTGGGCCTCTCGGCGCAGTGGCTCGCGACCGCGGTCGACGTCGACCAGCGGACCGTGCGCCGCTGGGAAGACGGTGCGCTCCCGCTGCGCGCCGACGTCGTCGACCTGCTGACCCGGCTCGACGAGCAGATGACCGCGGACGTCGCTGCCGAAGCGGACCGGGTGCTCGCCGGCCTCGGCGCAGGTGCCGGTGCCGACCCGGCCGCGGTGCTCGACACCCTCGCCCCCGCCGACTGGCCCGTCCTGGAAATCCCGCGCGTCGACACGGACGTGACCGATGAGCGCGGGCTCCCCGCGTCCTACCACCGCGCCGTGGCCGCCCGCGTTCGCCGTGAACTGGCAGGACGGCTCCACCTGACCTACGCCGGGTAGCTCGAACACCGACCGGCACTGCGAAGACATCCCGGCTCCAGGCAGTCCAGGAATCCGCACCGGCTGGCGCTGCCGAACAGCAGCCGCTTGTTCTTCTCCGTCGGGTCGAACTCGCTGCCCGCCATGCTCAACCGAACAGGAACGGCAGCCGCATCGTCACCGTCGTCTTGGTGATCGCACCGACCGTGGGGTTGTTGGGCGGGTCCAGGTTGGCCCACCGCTCCAGCAGGGTGATGCCGTCCTCCGGGTAGTCCGAGGGACCGCCGACGTCGAAGATCACTACCCGCGGCGTCGCCGCAGCGGTCGGCTCGTCCTCGCGCGGCATCTCGCTCATCCCGACATCGTAGCCAGTGGCGGCAGGAGGCCGAGGCTGTGCAACGCCGACTTCAAGTCCGGGTAGCTGTAGTACTCGCCCGTCCCGGCCGCGGCCTCGCACTTGGCGACGAAGTCGGCGAATAGCGGCCCGCGGGCGGCGCCGAGGTGCGCGGTGGCGTGCACCAGCTGCACGGCCAGGCCGGGCATCTCCGCAGCGTCCCGGCACTGGCTGTTGTCGAACCAGGCGGTGAGCGCTGCCCCGAGCGCGTCGAGCGAGAGGAACCCCGCGTGCTGCACCAGCAGGCGGCCGACCTGCTCGCCAGTGCGCCAGCTGCCCGCCATCCGCAGCATCTCGATCACCTTCGGCACGAAGAACTCGCACGGCCGGGCGGCAACGACTTGCTGACGGTGGAAGTCGTTGAGCTGGTCGAAACGGCCTGTCAAGCCGGGCAGCCGTTCGCGGGCGTAGCCGCTGCCGACCACGGCCAGCCGCGACGCGACGTCCGGTGGCAACGGGTCCCACTGGCCCGCGGTGATCGGCACGTTGAGCAGCGCCTGGAAGTGGGTGGCCAGCGACAGGTCCACCGACGTCCAGAAGTAGTCGTCGTCGGCCAGGCGGACCAAGGTCCGCAGTTGGATCGCCACGTCGTGTACCCGGAGCCGTTCGCGGGCCTCGCCCACGGCGTCGCGGACGGCGTCGCGGTCCACCTCGGCGAAGGCGCGCAGCGCGAACGCCATCCGGTCGGCGTGTGCGTCCGCCGGCATCCGGCCGTCGGGATCGAGCTCGAGCATCGCGGCCCGCGCGGCGATCTTGATGATGCTTCTGCGGGTGGCCGGCCGGACCCGGTCGTGGAACGTGGCCCGGATGTGCGACGGGGACGAGGCGAACAGCGGGTCGCAGATGAAGTTCTTGAACTCCTCCACCAGCTTGCGGCCTTGCGTGGGCGGGTGGACCAGCAGGGTGGACAGCGCGATGGCCAGGTGCCCGCGGGCGGCCTCCGGGCGAGGGTCGTAGACCTCGCCGCCCAGGCGCAGCGACGGGTGCGCGCACAGGTGGCGGTCCTCGCGGATGCGGTCCAGCTCGCGCTTGCCGATGGTGTCGATCAACTCGAACTCCACCGCTTTGTCGACCAACGACGCCTCGATCTTCTGCATGGCGCGCACGCCGTCGGGCTTGAGGCCCTGCTCCTGCGCGGCGGTGACCTCCTTGCGGAACACCTGGGCGCCGGCGTCGCCCTCGTCGGCCAAGCGGACCAGTTTCACGATGATGTCCGCGCTCACCGCCGACCAGGTCGCCGCGATGCTCGCGCGGATCGCCCCGGCGTTGTAGCACCGCCACGCCTCTTCGGCCAGCGGCCGCACGTCCGGACTCCAGACCTGCGCAACCAGGGTCTCCAGATCGACCGCCACGCCCAAACCCCTTTCCCGCCCGCCGCCCGCGACCAGAAGCTCAACCTTACGAGCCGCCGCCCCGGGACGAGTGCGCGTCTCGCCGCCGATCGCGCGGGGGAAGATGGGTCTTGATCGGCTGGCGGCCACGGTCGGGAGACGGCCCGTCCCGTTCGCCGCCCCGCTGAAGGAGGCGAGCAACCCGATGACAGGCGCCCCCGCCGCGGTGCACCAGCGCATCGACGCCGAAGTCACGAGGCTGTCCGCCTCGCTCGTTGACCTCAGCTGCGATCTGCACGCCCACCCCGAGCTGGCGATGCAGGAAACCCACGCCGTACAGCGGCTGACCGCGTTCCTCGCCGACGACTTCGCGGTGACCCAGCCCTACGGCGGCCTGGACACCTCCTTCCGCGCCGACGCCGGCGACACATCCCCGGTGATCGCCTACTTCGCGGAGTACGACGCACTGCCCGGCATCGGGCACGGCTGCGGCCACAACCTGATCGCCGCCGGAGCCGTCGGCGCGGCCACGGCGCTGCGGCGCGCGGCTCCCGAGCTGCCCGGCGCGGTCGCGTGCATCGGGACGCCGGGCGAGGAAGGCGCCGGCGGGAAAGTACTCCTGCTGGAGGCGGGCGCCTTCGCCGACGTCGACGCCGCGCTGATGTTCCATCCCTCCGACCGCACCTGGCCGATCCGGCACGCCACCGCCTCGGTGTCCCTGACGCTCGAATGGCACGGCGTCGCCGCCCACGCCGCGGGAAGCCCGCAGGACGGCCGCTCCGCGCTCGCCGCGGTGATCCAGTTCTTCACCGGCGTCGACAGCCTGCGTCAGTTCGTGCCGGAGACCAGCCGGCTGCACGGCATCATCGCCGACGGCGGGCAGGCCGCGAACGTCGTGCCTGACTACACCCGCGCCGAGTTCACCGTCCGCGCCGCGACCACGGCCCAGCTCGACGAGCTGCGCGAGCGGGTCACCGCCGTCGCGCACGCCGCCGCTGCCGCCACCGGCACCACGGTCACCGTCACCGCCGGCCTGGTCTACCGCGAGCGCAAGAACAACCACACCATCGCCGACCGGGTCGCCCACCACCTGCGCCGCCAAGGCGTCGAAGTCGAGGAACCCGTCTTGCGCGGCGGCACCGGCTCGTCCGACATCGGCAATGTCTCCCTCGCCCTGCCCGCCATCCACCCGTACATGCAGGTCATGGACGCCGGGACGCCGACGCACTCCCGCGCGATGGCCGACGCGGTCATCCAACCTCGCGCCCACGAGGCGATGGTGCAGATGACCACGGCGCTGGCCTGCGCCGGCGCCGACCTGCTCGCCGACCCCGACCTGTTCACCCAGGTCCAGGAGGAGTTCGCCACCCGCGGCCCCGACCTCGCCACCGGGTGACGACCGCGAGCGGTGAACCACCCGATCACCACCCCACGTGCCGGACGGCGGTGGCTACCGGGCGCGCCGCGCTCGCGCCAGCTCGACGAAGGCCGGGACGGCGAAGACCCAGCCACTGGTCACCATGATCCCGGCGCCGGTCTCGACGGTGATCAGGTCGACGGCCAACAGGGCCCACCACGAGCATGACGATCACCACGAGGACCACGTACGCCTCGGCCACCCCGCCCGGAACCCGCGACACCGCGCGAACTCCCACGACCGCGATCACGAGCAGGGCGAGCGCGACGACGATCAGCACGACGCTCGCCGCCGGAGCGGCGCGACCGATCCCGTCCTAGATCGCACTGACCACTCGCTCGTTGCGCAGCAGCACCGCCAGCGCCATCCCCCATGCCACCACGGCCACCAAAGCGCACCCCTCGGCGGCGGCGCGCGACCACCGAACGTTCTCGTCCCCCGACATAACCGCAGCTTACGGACGTCGCCGACCCCGCGCGGAACAACCCACAGCGAAGCTGACCTACTACTAGAAAAAGAGATTTCTACAAGAAAAAGACAACAAGGGGCCGCTCAACACGGCCTCTGACCTGTGGTTATGCAGAGACCGTTCCCCTTCTTATGCCGCTGGGTCCCCCTCTTATTCGAGCTGACCTCGGCGAATTCGATCCGGCCGTTCCCCCTCTTATGTGTTGATTAGCTCATCCGTTCGCCAGTTGTCCACACTTCAGCCCCGGTTCCCCCTCTTATGCGTGCACAGGTCGAGCGCGGCGACGGCCGCCGCCGCGCTCGACCCCATCGAGCCCGCCGTTCCCCCTCTTATGCGGGGACAACCCGAACACCGCCGGTCCCCGATGCTCGGAACCGTCAGGACGATCACGGAAGGTAGTTTCGGATCAGCGGACAGTGGACCGACGGGGCGTTCAGGCCGTCCCCCTCTTATGCCCACCAC
Source organism: Amycolatopsis sp. NPDC004378 (assembly GCF_053602455.1). Lineage (NCBI taxonomy): Bacteria > Bacillati > Actinomycetota > Actinomycetes > Pseudonocardiales > Pseudonocardiaceae > Amycolatopsis > Amycolatopsis sp. NPDC004378. Next base: position 38,535 of record NZ_JBSGDR010000039.1, on the reverse strand, counting down.
CCCGATCCGCCGCGGCGATCCCCCTCTTATGCGTTGACAGCGCGATCACCGGGCCGGACCGGTGCCGGACGTCACCCGGCCGTGTCTTGATCTCCCCAGCTCACGGCCGAAGACCGCCCCGATCCCCCTCTTATGCGTAACAGGCTGTGACCTGCGTTTCGTGCCCGGCGGCCTTGACCTGCGGTATTCGTCGGCGCGCCGCGGACACCCCGTCGCTGCCGGCGAACTAGCCTGGGCCGATGCCGGCGCCCCGCGGTCGTCCTAAGACCAACACGCTCGAACGCGCGACCCGGATCGCTGAGCTGCGCAGCCGTGACGACGACGGCGAGTCCCTGGCCTTCAACCCCGCCCCGCTGACCATGGCATTCCTGCCCTATCGGCAGCCCAAGGCCGGCACCGAAATCTGGGTCCGGCGCAACGGGGCGTTCTGGCTCACCGTTCGTCCGGGCGTACGTCTTGGCTCCAACGGTGAAGTCGACAGCTACGGCTTCCCGTTCGGCGTCATCCCTCGCGCTCTGCTGATGTGGGTTACCGCCGAGGCCCGGCGCACGAAGAGCCCGAAGATCGAGCTGGGCTCGTCGCTGTCCGACTTCGTCGTGAAGTTGCTGGGCCAGCGAGCCACCGGCGGCCGCAACGGGACGCGCACCCGGGTCAAGGAGCAGGCGACCCGGCTGTTCAACGCCGAGATCAACTACCAGTGGAAGGGCAACGGCGACCGGGTGCAGGCCGGCGCCAGCCTGAAGATCGCCAAGGCGTGGGCCTTGGACCTCGGCGACGGCGAGGCGGGCCAGGAGTCGCTGTTCCCCTCGTACGTGCAGCTCAGCAGCGACTTCTTCGACGAGACCGTCGAGAACTCGGTGCCGCTGAACCTGGAGGTCGTGCGGCTGCTGGGTTCGGCGGCCGAGATCGACCTCTACGCCTGGCTGACCTACAAGATGTTCAACCTCGCCCGGACCGGGAAGTCCTTCACGCACAAGTGGGACGACATCGGCGAGCAGTTCGGCTACCAGTTCTCGAAGACCCCGAAGGGCCGGTACAAGCTCAAGGAGAACATCACCGCCGCGCTGCGCAACGTGCTCCTGGTCTACCCGGAGGCCAACGTCGAGATCACCCCGGCTGGGCTGCTGCTGCGTCCGGGGCTGACGTCCGTGCCGACGAAGGAAACCCGCCAGCTGCGCGGCAAGTAACACCAGAGCCGCCGGGGAAGATGGTCGCGTGGTCCTGCGTTGCGCAGGGCTTCAAGCGGCGTCATGTCGATTGCCTCGCCAGAGACTGAACTGGTCAGAGGGGCGCCTTGCCTTGGCCCGCGGCGTCGATGCTGGCGTAGCTGGGATACGCCGTGGCGAGGTTTGCCTTCGTCAGCGGTTCCAGCCCGATTGACCGGCGTCGCGCGTTGACTCCGGCCGCGTCGTCGAGCGGATACAGCCGGCACTCCCTGCCCGGGAAGCACAGGGACTGGGTGCCCCAGCGCTGAGGACGTCGTTCGTCGGTCGCGACGCGGTCGGCCAGGTAGGCGTGGTCGCGTACGGCAACGAGGTCCTCGGCGTCGACGGCGGCGGCGAGCAGCGGAAGCCAGCGGGCTCGACACTCCGCGGGAGCGTGCTGGGCGATCAGCCACGCCGCATGCGCGGCCGCTGGCCCCACCAGCCCCTTGCTGGGCCAGCCGACCTGGTCGACGACGGAGATCAGGAATTCGGTGTTGTCCGTGTCGACCTCGCTCACCCGCTGCCACTGCCGCAGCGTCGGCGAGTGCGGGTCCAGCTGCCCGCGGGCGGCCTGATCGACCTCGGCGCGGCGCAGCAGTTCCTGACGCAGCACCGCGAGATCGCCGGCCGTGTCGGTGTCCTCAGCCATGGGAGTCCTCATCGCATCGGGGGACGACAGGGAAGCGGTCGGCTCGTTCGCGGCTTGGCGGTCACCGGCGCCACGCTAGCGACGTTCACCGACGATTTCGGGCATCCTGCGATCCCGACGTCACCTGATCCGGTAGCTCGTTGCGGTGCGGGAGCCGTTCTTGTCGGTGGCACCGGCGACACTGGGCCGGTCGCCGACGGCCGCGGCGACATGTCCGGAAGCCAGGAGCGCCGAGTGATCAAAGAGTCCACCGCGACCGTGTTCATGTTCGCGCAGATCGACGACACCTGGAACCTGGGGTTGATCTACCACCCACGGCTGGAGCAGTGGATGAACCCCGGCGGCCACGTCGAGAACGAGAACGAGGCCGAAGCCGCGGTGCGCGAGGTGCTGGAGGAAACCGGCCGTCACGTCGAGCTTCTCCCGCCGCCGGGCCTGCCGCTTCCGGCGCACTACCCCGTCCCGGAGGTGGTGCGGCCATGGTGGATGAACGAACTGGGCGTGCCCGCTGACAACCACACCCCCGAGCCGCACATCCACGTCGATCACCAGTACCTCGCCATCGCCTCGGACCCGACGACGAGGATGTCGATACCGGAACACCCGTTTCGCTGGTGTCGCGAGGCTGACCTGGAGAAGCTTGACGTCGTCGCAGACACCAAGATGCTCGCCGCGACACTGTTCCCGCAGATGGCGCAGATCGCTGCGGCCGACGGCCGGCTCCTCCGCGGCGTCGCTGCGCAGCCGACGGGATGAATCCCTGACGGGTGAAGGCTCTCTCGCCGGCCGGCCCACCGGAAACCGCTGGTTCTGAAGTCGATCACCGCGGCGAGTGCATCCGTCGCGGCGACGAACTCAGCTCCCGGCCACCTGGGTGGGGATCGCGTCGAGCGGCGGGCTGAAGCACGTGCGGTCCCGGCCGCCGTGCTTGGCCTCGTACAGCGCGGCGTCCGCCCGGCGCAGCAGGTCGTCGAAGTCCTCGACGTCAGGGGCGGGAAATATGGTCGCGCCGATCGAGACGGTCAGGTCGGTCACCTCGAGCGGGTCTTGGCCATCGTCGGGGTGGATCGCCACGACCACCGAGTTGATCCGGCGTCGGATGCGCTCGGCGACGGCGAGCAGGTTGCGCGACGTGCCGACGTCGGGGATCAGGATGGCGAGCTCGTCGCCGCCGAACCGGCCGCAGATGTCCTGTTCACGGGTTTCTTCGCGCAGTGCGTCGCCGACCGCTGCGAGGACCTGGTCGCCGACGAGGTGGCCACCGTGCTTGTCGTTGATGGTCTTGAAGTGGTCCAGGTCGAGCATCAGCACGCCCAGCGTGCCGTCGCGGTCCTGGGCGCGGGCCAGTGCCTGCTCGGCGAGTTCGTGCCACCAGCCGGCGGTGGCCAGGCCGGTCTTGGTGTCGGTGCGGGCCCGGCGCTGGAACTGGTGCAGCAGCAGGCTGCGGTGCATCGCGACCAGGGCGACGACGACGCCGGCCAGCACCACCGGGTGGCCGACGACCAACGTGGCCGCTACCAGTCCGAGGCCCATCGTGCCGGCCTCGGACACGTGCTCGGAGAAGTTCTTGAACAGGTCGGTGATGTTGGCCTTCGCGTTGCTGAGCAGGATCGCGGCCATCACCATCGACGCGTTCACCAGCCAGCGCAACGCGGCGGCCGCGGCGACCACGACGAGGTCGAGCAGCCCAGCCGGGACCGACGCATCCGGAACACCGGGGTACTGGTGCATCCCGAGCGCGAGCACGGCGACAGCGGCCTGAGTGCCGCACACGACCGTCGCGCCGGAGAAAGCCCAGCGGTACAAGGGAACCGGGCGCTCGTGCGGCCAGATCCGCCACCATGCCACCGCGTAGGTCAGCACGACCATCGCCGACGCCAGTGCCGGCGGCAGCACCAGCACGGCGGCGAAGCTCCACACGCTCTTGGTGTCCAGGTACGGCGCGACCGCACCCCGCCAGTACTCCCGCTGCCGCTCGATGCGGCGGGTGAACTCGATGTAGACCACCGCGCACATCGCCAGCACGCCGAAGCGCACCAGGTCGGTGCCGGTAACCGGCAGCAGGAACGCGGTCGAAGCCGCGACGGCCAGCGCGATGACGTAGACGGACAGCACGTAGGTCCGAACGTGCGACGGGACCTGCCACAGGCTCCAGCCCGTGACCCATCGGTATGGTCTGCCGATCCGCCCCAGCACCAGTCCTCACCTGCACAAAGAGCGCAGCGTGCCCGCACCCGTCCGCCACCGTAACCGAATCTGTACGAGGTGCGACCATGCCGACCAGCGACGATGGTCTACGCAGCCGGAATCCACCCGGATAGCCCAACGGACAGGCTCGTCCCCCAGGGAGGAGGTGCCCGCCATGCGCGACGTGAACTGGTGACCTCGCCGCCGACCCCGGCCACCCCGGCCGCGATGTCGGCTCCGCTGTCCTGAACCCGCTGTTCACGGCCCTGCCGTGGCCGGACAAGGAACCGAGGAGGTGATCTTCGTGCGCAACGACGACGTCAACTGGACCTGCTGACCGGTCACGATCCGGTCCCCGAACCCGCCCTCGAAGCCGAGCTCACTGCGAGAGATCTTCGTCGGCCTCGTCACGCGCCGGGAGTATCGGCGCGGACGAGGCCGCTCGAGACCACGCCGTGGCCGCGGCGGCCGCCATGAGCACCCCGGCGCCCGCCGCGACGGCGATCACCACCGAGGGCGGAAGCAGCTGGGCCAGCAGCCCGGCCAGCACGATGGCCACGCCCTGCGCTGCCCGCAGGGCGGCCATCGCCAGCCCGACCGCGCGCCCGCGCATCGCCGCCGGCGCGGTCGACACGTACGCCGACTGGATGATGATGTTGTGCGCCGAGAACGCGCCGGACACCGCCCACAGCGCCACGCTCACCGCGACGCCCGGCCCCCAGCCGGTCGGCAGCAGCACCAGGCTCGTCGCCACCGCCAGCGGACCGAGCACCCGCAGCTGGCGATCCGGAGCCAGCCGCTTGAGCAGCAGCATCCCGATCACCATCCCCAGCGGGTTCGCCGCCAGCAGCCAGCCGACCGCGGCTGAGCCGACGCCCAGCTGCGCGGCGTAGGGCACGGCCAGGCCCTCCGGCACGACGTACCAGCCCGAGCAGCACGCCAGCGTCAGCAGCGACCGCAGCCGGGCGTCGCGGACGACCACCCGCCATCCAGCCCGGATCTTCGCCCACTGCCCCTCGCCGGCCGCGTGCTCGCGCGGCGGCGCGTGCGCGGCCAAGCCGAGCCGGATCACCGCGGCCGAGGCCGCGAACGTGGCCGCGTCGACCCACAACGCCCCGGACGTCCCCAGCCCGGCGACGACCGCGGCGCCGCCGCCGAAGCCGAGCACCAGCCCGGCCTGGTAGGTCATGGACAGCACACCGATCCCGAGGGCCAGGTCAGCGCCGGCGAGGATGTCCGGCAGCACCGCCTGCCGCGCGGCGCTGAACGGCACGGCCAGCAGCTGCACCACGGCGAGCAGCCCGACTTGCACCAGCAGCGGCACGCCGGGGATCGCCATCACCGCGACCAGCGCGCCGCGGCCGACGTCGGCGAGCACCATGACCGTGCGCCGCGGGAAGTGGTCGGCCAGCCCGCCCAGCGCCGCACCCCCGACCAGGTCGGGCAGGTAGGTCAGCGCGTAGGTGACCGCCGCCAGCCCCGCCGACCGGGTCCGGTCGAACACCAGCACGGTGAGCGCGACGCGGGCGAGCTGGTCGCCGGCCACCGACAACACGTGCGCGATCCACAACCGACGGAACGGCGCCACCGCGAACACGCTCCGGTAGCTCGTCGTTTCCGCCGTCATGCGCATCAGACTGTCGCCACGACGGCACGCAGAGCAAGCTCGCAGGAATCCGGCCACCGCCTCCGCCCGCGCGGGCACCGCGTCGAGACATCGCCGTCGGGAGTATTCGGGGAGTAATCGGGGAGTGAATGGAGACTGATCCCCACCAGGGGCATCACGCTAAAAGACACGTGTCGTTTAGGGTGGTCGCATGCGAGGGCAGGCCAGCTTCGACGGTGCCGCGCTGAAGCGCATCCGCACCACGATGCCGCGGACCGACCGCGGCCGTCCCGGGCTGTCGCTCGACGAGCTCGCCGACCGCGTCGGCACCTCGCGGCGCCAGCTCATCCGCTACGAGAAGGGCCAGGCGACACCCGAGCCGGCGCGCATCGCGAGGCTGGCCAGCGCCCTGGACTGCGACGTCCGCGAGCTGACCGGCGCCGACCCGGACCAGGTCGACCTCGCGGTGCTTCGCCGCGGCGCCGGGCTGACCCTGCGGGCCGCCGCCGCGCGCCTGCGCCCGCTGCTGGCCCGGCCGCGGCTGCGCTGCTCGGACTGGCTGCTCGGCGAAGCCGAAGCCGGACGGCTGCCCGCCGCCTGGAGACCGCCGGAGAACCGGACCCGGCTCGTCGCCGCCCTCGCCAGCGTCTACCAGCAGCCGACGGACCGCGTCGACGTCGCGGTGCCCGCGATCCCGGCGCCGGTCGTCGTGGAGAAGGCGCTCGAGCCCGTCGCCGCGGCGGCACCGGAGGCGGTCACCGCCTACCCGCTGATCCAGCGCGCCGTGGACACCTGGTACGCCCGGTGCCCGAACTGCGAGCTGGTGGCCTCGCCGTCCTCGGTCTCGCACCGGATGCACGCCGACCGCAGCGTCGACTGGAGCGTGCCGGCGACCCTGCGCTGCTCCCAGTGCGGCACCGAACACCAGGTGACCCCGGACGACCTGCTCCCGCACGACAGCTTCATCACCTGCCCCCGGCCGAGCTGCGGGCAGATCACCCAGGTGCCGGCGGAGGCGGTCGAAGTGGTCTGCGAGCACTGCGGCCTGTGCCCGCCCGGCCCGGCCGCGCTGGTCGATCCCGAGCTGGACAACCTCGCCAAGCACATCCGGTACGGCCACACGCGCACGATGCAGGCCGCGGTGCGAGCCGCGAAGGCCCGCAACGCCGCCCTCGGCGGTCCCCCTCCGTTCCTGCTCGGCCCCGGCGACCACTAGATGTCCTGGGCCGGGTCGTTGGCAACACAACTCTCGGGAAACGGTCGGGAGGGATGCCCCCCGCTGTTGACGATGTCAGCCGCGACCGACGGCGGGCCCCCGGTGATCGTCGTCGAGCAGGGCGATCAGGCCGGTGTGGTCCCAGTCGCCCGCAGGGTCCGCAGCTGCGCCAGGGACAACTCCTGCGTCCGGTCCGACACGGGCGAGGACGTCCAGTCGTTCAGATGACGATTCGCGGTCACTTGGCTCGTGTCCGGGGTGACGTCGTGACCGTCGGAGGCCACGATCTTCTCGATCATCTCGGCGAGCTTCCCGGGCCCACCGCCGCCGTAGCCGACGCTGTAGCCCTCGCCGGTCTTCTCGGGGAGGAAGTGCAGCTCGCCGCGGTCGTTGCGCAGCCACATGACGCCGGCGTCCTGGTCGATGATCAACCGTTCCAGTACCTGGCCCTCGGGCAGCGACAACGGGGAGAACGTCCAGTAGGTCCAGTTCTCGATGTTCCCGCTGACCGTGCGGTAGTGCTGTTTCACCACCGGCATCCAGGTGAGCGGATCGTAGAGGGTCGTCAGGCACAGGCAGCCGTCGCCGGCGACCGCCGACGGCGACTCGGGGTCGTCGAAGACGCAGGGATTCCACAGCCGCGGGGCCTCGTTGTTGGAGACCAGGGCCATGTGAAGCGGGGTCGGCTCGGTGTCCTGCAACCGGCCAATCCATTCCTGCGTGTACCGGCTGGACTCGCGCAGTTGCTGGGTGGCGTTGAGCGCAGAACCCCAAACCTTCGGTGTTTCGCTGTAGAGCACGAAGTTGAACCATCCCCGCTGCGGGTCGTAGGTCAGGTTCAATTCTCGCTCAGGCTGGTAGGTCATCAGTCGCGAATCCCTTCCGTGGTCGGTTCCGCCAGCGTCCCATCCGCCCCCGACAAGAGCGTTCGGCCGCCCCGAGATAATGGGGACTCCAGCGGGGCCCAATCTCCGTTGAGTCACCGCCGTTTCGGCCGGTGCTCCCGGTAGTAGCGTCGGGCGGCGGTCTCGTCCGTGCTCATCCAGTGGCGTTCGCCGGCGTCGGCGTCCTCGCCGTGGTACCACCAGCCGGTGACCACGTCGAACAGGATGCGGATCGTGCCGTCGGCCAGGGTGACGTCGTGGCGGACGAGTGCGGCGGTCTCGCCGCTGCTGATCCCGTCCTCCTCGGCTTCGTCGATCGTCGTCGCCTGATGTCCGGTCGCGGTGAGCAGCGGCTGCCACGTTGCCCGGTCGCGGATCTCCGGGTTGCCGGCCACGACCACCAGGCTGATCACCTCTTCGGCGGCCGCGGACAACGACGTCGGCCGGTCGCGGCCGCGGTCGCGCGGTTCGCACCAGTATCCGATCGACAGCGCGCCGTCCGACCACAGCTGCCAGCCCCGGTGCCCGCCGTCCATGGCCGCGGACTTCGCCGCGTGGACCACGGTGACGTCGGGGACGTGTTCCCAGTTCGCCCAGGTCTGCGGGTCGCGGGCGAGGTGTTGGCGGGCCTCCTCCGGATCGTCGGTGACCTGCACGCGCGGCCCGACGCCGCAGTTGCTCAGCACGAAGCGGCCCGCGGTGGCGGGCAGCTGCGGCGGCGCGGCCGCCAGGACCTCCGCCACGGTGGCGAACCCCGCCGCGCGCAGCTGCTCGGCCCGTTCGTGGCTGATCCCCGCCTCGGCCAGCCGCGCCGCCTCGGCCGCCGGCCAGCGCCGTCCCTTCGGCCACTCCCAGCCCGCGTCCGCCCACTGCCGCGGGGTGCGGGCGAGGTAGGCGTCCGCGTCCTCGGCGTCGGTGATCGACACCGCGGTCCGGTAGTCGGTGACGTCGTGCAGCTCGGCGCCGGAGCGCACGAGGATCTGCGCGGCCTCGCGCGGGATTCCCGCGCGGTCCCACTCCTCGAGGGAGCCGAACTCGGCGCGCAGGTCGGCGACGAGCCGGCGGCGTTCGTCGGTGAGCGGGTGGCGGGCGGCGACGTGGCCGGGGATGTTGTTGACCGAGAAGTCGTCGCCGTCCATGCCGTTGTGCACGACCGTCCACACCCAGCCGCCCGGCTCGTCGACGAGCAGTTCGTCGGCGTAGAGCGGCCGGTCGTCCTGCGGGCGCAGCGGCACCTGCGGCAGCGACCGGAGCCCGTCGAGTTCCGGAGCACCGGACGGCGGCCGAACCGCGTCCTCGACCCGGCCGAATCGCCAGGCCAGCAGCCGCGTGCACCGGTCGCGCAGTTCCGCGCGGGCCGTCTGGCGGACCTCGGCCTCCAGGACCGGCGCGGCCTCCGCGTCGGTGGCGGCCCGCACTCGCGCCGAGAAGTAGTGGCCTTCCTCGTCGCCGACCCCGAAGCTCATCCCCTCCTCGGCGAAGTACTTCGCGTGGGCGGTGACCACGGTGACCACCCCGGAGACCTGACGGTTCCCACCGCTCTCGGAGATCAGCACGCCACCGGGGACGGCGTCCGGACCGGGATTGTGCTGGCCGGTCCACCACTGCTCGCGCCGCGTCGCGCCGGGCACGAACGCCTGCCGGCCGTAGCCCTCGCCGCCGCCGATCTCCCACGTCGGCGCGCCGTCGGGGTTGTGCGGGTTCGGCGGGCAGCCGCCGTCGTGCTCGACCTCCCAGGCCGCGGCCGGGGTGTCCTTGACGGCGACGCCTTCCTCGGCGGGCACGTCCTGGCCGCAGAGGCGGCAGGTGCCGGCGTACCGGTTGACGATGCGGGGCATGGGGCAGCTCCTTCCCTTGGGGTGTAAGCGAAATGTGCGCAGGCGACGGCGCGCCCGTCAGGGGCGTTGAAATCCTCACGGCCAGATCGGCCGTGCTGCGCTGCTGATGCGCAAACCCCGCTAACGCCGGGAAGTACTGCTTCACCCCGCTGGCGCGGGGACAACGTCACGCGCGTTCAGCAACAGCTCGACGTGACGACGCCACTGTAGAACCCACCACCGACAATCTCGCGATCCCGTCCGGTCGACACGTGACATTTAGCCTGAAATCTCTGGTCGAGAGCCTGTTGATCGCCGTCGGCGTTGAGCTTTCTAACTTGTTGCAAAGCTAGCGGATGAGGGGTAACTTTGCAACAAGTTAGAAAGCTACTTCGGGAGGTTGCGTGTTGCAGATTCAGCTCGGGGCGGAGCGGCCCGCCCCGGCGGACGACTGGCTGGACCGCTCCCGCATCGGCAGCTGGCCGGGGATGTCCGAGCAGGACGCCTGGCTGGCCGGACGCGGCGTGTGGGTGCTCGACGCCGACCGGGCGCTGAAGCAGGACGAGGTGCAGATCGTCGACCTGGCCGGAACGGTCCTGGCCGTCGCGCGGATCACCGGCATCACCAAGTGCGGCGACCGCTACGCCCTGGAGGGCGAGCTGCTGCTCGGCGACGCCCGGGTCGGGCAGCCGACCGCCACGCCGCACCCGTCCCGCAACTCCGTGGCCTACTTCGACGACTCGCCCCGACGCCGGCGGTAACGCCACCACCGGGACGGCACGGATCGTCCCGAGGAAAGGACCGTGATGATGCGCTACGAGAACTACCAGTACAAGCCCGCCCAGCCACCGCGAACCGCACGGGATCTGGCCCGAGCCCTGGGCGTGCCCGACACCGTGCCGCTGGCCGTCCCCGACGACCGCCTGGTCGTCATCGAAGCGCTGGACAAGCCCGACGGCACCCTGATCGGCGAGCAGATCGTGGTCGGCATCGACGCCGCCGCCGAAACCAACCTCACCGGCCGCATCGGCGAGCGGACCACCGTGCTGTACCTCGAAGGCGACTTCCCCGCAGGAACCTACGAGCGCGAAGCCGACGACAGCGCCACCGCCGGGGACTAGCGCCGCGCCCCGCCCAAACCCGGCCGCACCGAGGAGGAGGAACGAGATGACCTCGCCACCGGCGACCCGACTCACCGACAGCCAACTCGCCACGCTGCGCGAACAGGCCGCGCGCACCTCGTCCTCGTTCGTCGATCCCGCGCAGCTGACCCGGGTCGAGCGGTTCGTCGCCGGGCGGCACGACTGGGCCTCGGCGATCCTCGGCAAGCCGTTCATCCTGCGGGCGATGACCAACCGCGAGCTGGTGCTGCTCGACCTCGCCGCGGCCGCCGAGCCCGCACCGCCCGAGCCGCCCCGCCCGCCGGCGCCGTGGGAACCGGGCTACCAGCCCACCAACGCCGACCGCGCCGCCACGGCCCGCGGCGAGGCCGCCGCGCGAGCCTGGGCGCAGCTGGCCAAGGCGCTGCCGGTGCCGGTGTCCGTGGCCTACAACTACAGCGGCCCGCACCACTACGAGTTCCACGTCTCCGGCGCCGAGCACATCATCGTGCGCGAACAGCTGCACGCGGGCCGCCTGCACCGCGACGCCGACCGCTCGCTGTGCTGGACGCCCTCGCGCGCCAGGCACCTGCTGTTCGCCAACCTCGACGACCCGGCCGACCGAGTCCGCGTGCCGAGCTGCAAGGCGTGCCTGCGCACGGCCTACCGCATCACCGGACTCGATCCCGACGACCTCCTGCTGCACCCCGAGGCCGCCTGATGTCCCGGCGGCCCTCCCGGCGGACGGTGCTGCTGCGCGAATGCCTGCTGGCCGCGCTGCGGGACGCGACGGAACCGCCCTCGACCGACGAACTGCGCCAAGTGCCGCCGGATCACCTGCTGCCCTGGCGCAAGGGCCCGCTCGTCTACCAGCAGCTGCGGGCACTCGAGCGGATGGGCATCTGCCGCCGGGTCCCGTGGGACCGGGCCCACCGCCGCATCGTCGACCCGAAGCACGTCTACTGGACCTACACCCACGACGACACGTTCGCCGCCGTCATCGGCGAACTCGACCACCTCGACGCCGAGCACGGCTGACCGTCCGAGAGGAAACAGGAGAAGCCCTTGCGGGACAACAACAAACGGAGCACACCCGGCGCCGCGGCATCCGGAAGGCGGGCACCGCGATGACGACCATCCGCGTGCCCTACGAGGGCGGCCCCCTGGAGTACCGGGACGGCGAGCAGCAGTTCGAGGAATACGACACCAACGACCAACTGGTCGAGGGCACGCCGATCGACATCAACCCGAACATGCTCGACGCACACGCGCCGGACGTGCTCGAGCGCTACATCCTCACTCAGACCGCCACCGGCTGGGTTCTGAAGTACGAGGGCCAGCACGAACGCCCGCTCGCGCCCAGGGAACAGCCCCGCCGGGTCGCAGTCGACCTGACCACCCGCGTTGCCGGCGGGCCGAGCGACGGCCACCTCGTCGTGCTCGTCAACTTCGACGACCGCGACCTGGAGCGCTACAACTCCGTGGCCTACAAGAAAACCCGGTTCGGCGACCAGAACGCCGAGGGCTACACCCTGCGGGAAACCCCCGAAGGCTGGCGATGGATCTGGACTCAACCGGAGGCCACGATGACCGACAGGATCGACACCGCGAAGCTCGAGCGCATCGAGGCCCAGCTGAGCAGCGACGTGCTCACCGACGACGAGCTGGCCACCGCGCTCCACGACGCCGGGCTCCCCGAAGTAGCGCGGGTCGTCGGCCGCTTCGCCCGCAAGGGCCAGCGATAAGCCCTCCGGCATCCCGCCAGCTCCAGGGCGTCATCATTTCGTACACCGCAACGACCAACCGCTCTCACTCGATCACTGAGAGGACCATCTGTGGGCCGAGACAAACGCGTACTCGCGCGCATGAACGAGACGGGCGAGTCCTGGAGTGTCGCTCAAGCCGCGATCCGCGCCGAGGACGCGGGCCGCCGCACCGCCACCGTCGACGTGGTGATGCACTCCGCCGACGGCTGGCCGGACGCCCTGCTCGCAGCGCTGGAGAAGGAACGAACCGCGTTGGGGTTCAACATCGTCGGCCACTCAGGTGGGATTTCGGGCGATATCGAATCCGCGGACATCACCGACGACGAGCATGGCGAAAACATCGACCTGGTACTGCGGGTCAACCCCGCGCAGCTGGAATACCTGCCGGAACATCGTCCCCTCGACGTGGAGCTGTCGAAGACCACGCTGACCCGCCTCGCAAAGCGGATGAAGGAACGTAAGCGCTGATCAATCAAGGTTGGTACTCGGCGTGCCAACCTGAGAGGGTTGTCGCATGAGTCGATCCGCGAAGATCCGCAGCGTGGTTCGCCGCGTCGCCGCCGCAGCCGGGATCGCGATCGAGGCCGACTACGAGCAACACGGCACCATGGGCGAGTGGCGCCTGCGGTGGTGCGACGGCCCGACTGTCGACATGGTGACCGCGATGGTGAAGAAGCAGGCCCGCGGCTACGTGACCCCCGCGGTGGTGGACGGCCTGCGCTACAGCCGGGACGTGACAGCCCGAGCCCTGGCCGCCGCCTTCGTTCAGCGCGTACTCGACGGCGAGCAGCTCGATGCCTACGACGCTACGGGAATCGCTGCTGCGACACCGTTTCCGGATGGTGTCACGCCGCGCGCGTGGGAGTTCAGCGACTTCGCCCTGGCGCACACCGGCATCAGCCCGCGATCAACGTGGGACTACGACTCGCGACCCGCCCTGGACTACCTCGTCAAAGTCGGCCGCGATGCTCTGATGGTCGACTTCTGGCTGGCCAGAGAAGGTGAGCACCCTGAGTGCCAACCTAAACCGCCCGCGCTCGACCTCGACACTCCGGCGGCACGGGACGCCGTCGCCGAGCTGTACCGGGTGCTCCAACACCAACTGCTCGGCCGCAGCGCCCACGCCGGCGACCACCGCGCCCGCCAGCTCGCCGCCCAGGCCATCCGCCACGCCGTGCCCGCGATGCTGGCCGACTGCCAGCGAGCCGACGCCGCCGCGGCGGTGGTCGACGGCTGGGGCCTGCGCTCGCTCGGCCGGGCCGTCGGCCTGGGCGATCGCACCCTGAGCAAGTCCCTCGGCTCGCTCGACGAGCAAGTCCGGACGCAGACCTGGCTGCGCGATCACGTCGACGAATGGGTGGCGGCCTGCCGCGGGATCGCTCGGGCCGTGTACCCGGACCGGCACCTGCTGCCTCCGGCCTGGCTGCTTGACACCGAGACACTGCGCAGCGCACACAGTGGGCACCGCGCCCTCGCCGACACCGTGCCCGCCGCCCGGCGCATGATCGCCATCGAGAAACTGTGGAGCAGGACGAACCAGGAACACCGCGACACCATGGCCGCCCTGTTGGCGGAGTTGGACCGCGCCGAGCTCCCGACCTCGCGCGAGCGGCACAGCCGCAAAGGCATCCCCGCCCTGACCGTGGAGAGAACCGGATAGGCCAGGGCCTTCCGGCGCTGACCTACCCCGAGCAGCCCGGCAGCGGGCTCTCGCCGGCCCGCTTCGCGACGGTGCCCGGGTGGGTCAGGGTTTCGACCGGGCCGTGGCGCGATCCGAGCGCTCGTTCGGCGACCGTGGCGACGACGTCGTCGGCCGGCGTGCTGTCCGGGGTGATCGCGCCGAAGTGGTCGCGGGCGTCGCCTCGGGTGGCGTGGAGGGAGACGTGCCGACCGTCGGGCAGCCCGTCGACGACCAGGACCCAGACGCTGGCGGCGGCGCGGTCGCGCATCATGCGGCAGCGCAGGTCCAGGGCGCCACCGGGTGCGCAGCCGAGCCGTCCGGCCACGGCGAGGCTGTCGGCCGCGAGCCCCAGCCGGATCAGCCGTCCGGCGATGTCGGTCTCGGACGCCGACACCGCGGCGACCAGCTCGGCCAGCGGACGGCGGTCTTTCCAGCCTTGGGTCAGGATCTCGTCCCGCTGGGGGTTCCACCGGCGTGCGGTGTTGCGGTCGAGGTTGGCTTCGGCGTCGAAATCCGGGTCGGAGGCGAGAAGATCCCGCAGCACCACGTCGGCGTCGGCGCGGAGCACCGTGGCCTGAAGTTCGGGCGGGAGCATCTTCTTGCAGCGGGCCTGGACCGCGCTGATCCGGCGCTGCAACGTCTCGGCCAGATCGTCGAGGGGAATGCCGTCGCGGAGCCCGTCGAGCAAGGTCGCGCTGTCCGCGGCCGACCAGGTCGCTCCCGCACGATGCGGGGCAGGTTCTTCGGGGGTGTCCTGGCTATCAGTGCTCACATCATCACGCTAGCGAGTGGGCTGTCGCCATCCGCGCCACCGTCGCGGTCACGGCCGCACCGATCGGCAGCTGCACGCCGAGGTGCACCGCCTGGTCCAGCAGCGACCGGCCGTTGATCCCGTCCGCGGTCAGGTCGTGGAACCGGGTCTTGCCGACCAGCTCGGCGTAGCGGCGAAGCAGCCGCCCGTCGTCGATCACCGCGTGCAGCACCGCCTCGACGACCGCGGCGGCCAGCTGCGCCCGCAGCGGCACCCGCGTCCCGGCCACCCGGTAGGCCGCGGCGCGGGTGCCGGACAAGCTCAGCGCGTAGGTGACCGCGTGCCGGAGCAGCGCCCGCCGGCCCGCCAGGCTGCGTTCCTGCTTGCGCTGCGAATCGCAGTCGCGCTGGACGAGGTAGTCGCCGCTGTAGTGGCCGGCGAGGCCGCCGAGCCAGCTCAGCACCAACACGAGCGGCGATTCCGTAGACGTCGTCATGATCCGAAACTCGCACCGGCGAGCCGGGGAAATCCCGTCACGAGACGGGATCTCACCCGACTTACCGGATCGGGTCAGCCTCGCGCCGAGCCGACCCGTCCGGCTACCGCGCGACTCTCCCCCGGCGTCCTGCTGCCTACCCGACCGCGACCGTCACGCTCAGCCGCTTGTGGTCGCTGTCGGGGTCGGCCGGGTCGACCGGCTCGTGGATGCACGCCGAGCCCGGCACCACCCGGTCGGCCAGCGCCGGGCTGAGCAGGATGTGGTCGATCTGCGAGCACTGCCGCCCGTTCGGCTTGGGCAGGTTGGTTCCGGTGTAGATCCCGGCCTGCTCGGCCATGTCCACAAACCCGATCCCGCCCTCGCGGCGACCCTCCTGGTCGTTCCAGGCCCCGCACAGGTAGTCCAGCGCCGAGGTCGCGCGCCGGTACGGACGGTCCGGCTGGCCGGCGGTGTGGCGCATCCGGTGCAGGTAGTGGGAGGGCTGGTCGTAGATCGCTCGGTCCTCCAGGTCGGTCGGCTCGAACTTCGGGCCGGAGAGGTGTTCGTTCATGTCCATCAGCACCGCGCTCAGCCGCCCCTTGTACGCCAGCCAGCGGCGTTCCTTGGCGTCGGCGACGCGGTAGTTCTCCTCGTGCAGGTCGCCGTGCCCCGTGACCAGGTTCAGGATCTCTTCGCCGCCCACCGGCCGCACGGTCAGCAGGTTCCGGTTGCGCGCGGCGAAATCCGGGGCGCGGTGGTCGAACCAGCGCTGCACGATCAGGGTCTGGGCGTCGAAGAAGATGCACGGCGCGAACGGCCCCCACTCCCGCGGCAACGCGCAGGGCAGCGGCACGTACGCCCGTCCCCCGGCCTCGCGCATGGCCTCCGCCGCGCCCCACATCCCAGCCCCGCCGAAGTATTCGTAGTAGTCGCCCTCTCCCATCACGAGCACGTGCGGCCAGCGCTCGCGCATCGTCCGCACCAGGCCGGTGAAGTCGAAGCCGCCGGGCGGGTTCTCCCCGCGGGCCGAGGCGTTCGTCATGCCGCCGTGCTCGTAGTTGAAGTACGCGAGGTCGATCTCCATTCGGGTCATGCCTGTACCGGTACAGCCACGCTGCGCGCGGATACATCGCCTCGCCGAACTTCACCTCATCGTGCGGTCCCCGCCGCGCCCGATCGCTCCGTGGCGTCGGGCCAGCGTCGGCAATACGTCCACATCAGTTGACATCACTACCCCGGTCAGGGTTAGTGTCGTCGCATAATGTCAACTGATATGGACGTGTCGGGTGGGGAGTGAACCCGGCGGGGGAAGGGCGCGTGGGCCGTGAGCACATCGAGCGTCGAACACCGCGAGATCCGCTACGACCTGCTCTGCGGGCACTCGTACACCGTCCCCGCCGAGGTCGAGGAACACAGCGACGGCCCGGAGTCGCCGTATGGCTGGTGCGGTTCCTGCTGCCGGTGGCAGCAGGTCACCGGCAAGGTCCTCGACGAGGCCGACCCCGACCCGGCACCGGAGGGGGATTGACCATGTCGCTGCTGGATCACCGCAGTTCAGACGAGACCGACACCGCCGAAGACGACTCGGGCGGCCGGCGCCGCGTGCACTTCGTCGGCTCGCTGCCGCCGACGCTCGCGAACACAGACCGGGCGGGCATGCAGTGGCTGCTCGACCGCGCGGACCCCGCGCAGCTGACCACGCTGCCGTGCGACCGCGACCCGCGCTGGATCATCAACTGGCTGGAGAGCCTGCGCGACCGCGGACCGTTCGAGCTCGTGCTCGACGGCGACTCCTCCGGCTACACCCGGATGCCGGTCTACCGGGTCCGCCGCGGCGACGTCCTCGGCCCCGGTGACGTCGGCCCGCGCCGCGCCCCGGAGGTCTCGGCCGCGATCGCCGCCCGCCGCCAGCTCAGCGCCGCCCACCTGCCGCCCTATCAGGTGTCGATGCCCGCGCCGCTGGACCTGAGCCTGTTCGCCTTCGGCGTGCCCGCCGCGGCGATGCGGCTGCTGCCGCCGGCCGCGGCGCTGGCCGCGATCCGCGGCGCGCTCAAGCACCTGCCGACGTTCACCGCCGCGATCGCCGACGAGGTCGAGCAGATCCAGCAACTGGCCGACCGGTGGAACGACGAGGTCGTCATCCAGCTGGAAAGCCCCGCGGTGATGGTCGCCTACGACCGGGCGCCCCGCGCTGCGTGGCCGCTGGTGACCAGGCTGCTCACCCGCCAGCTCGCCGGCGTCATCGCCGCACTGCCCCCGCAGACCCGGCTCGTCCTGCACGACTGGTGCCGCGGCGACCTCGGGCACAAGCCGATCTCCGGCGTGCGCGACCTGACTCCGCTGGTCAAATTCACCAACGCCCTGGCCGCGCGGCTCGACCGCGCCGGGCGGCCGATGCCGCCGGTGCACCTCGCCCTGTGCGACGGCGAGACCGCGCCCTCGACCAGGCCGTCGGACTACGAGGTGCTGCGCCGGCTGCGCGAGGACGTCCAGGTGTACGCGGGCCTGGTCGACGAGCACCACCCCGACGCCTCCGCCCGCGCCCTCGAACTCGTCGAGCAGGCCCTCGGCCGGCCCGTCGACGCGGTCGCCGCCGCCTGCGGTCTCGGCCGCCGCACGCCGGAGGAAGCCGAGGCCAACGCCACCCTCGCCTGGCGGCTGTCCGCCGCGCCCGTCCCGGCCGCGCGATAGCGCACCGCTCCGCACCCACGTCACCGCGCCTCGGCCGCTCCCGCACCGGGACGGCCACATCCATCTGCCTCTGCTTCGGGGGAACCCACGCCATGAACCACGACCTGCGAGTGGCCGAACGGCCCGCCGGCCACCAGAGCCACGACATCCAGTCCCGTCCGGTCCTGCCGGTGGCCGCCTGGTCGGCCACCATGCAGTCTGCGCCGCGAGACCAGGCGCTGCGCGCCCGGCCGCTGCCGATCCGGCTCCGGCCGCGCACCCCGGTCCCGGTGTACCCCGTGCCCGGCGGCGCCCCGTTCGCCCTGCTCCCGGTGCAGATCCACCCCGGCCTGCCCACCTGGCTGCCGGTCGTCGACGAGCGACACGGTTGGGTGCAGGTGCTGCTGCCGACCCGGCCGGACGGCGCGGTCGGCTGGCTCAAACGCGACGACCGCGTCGAGCTCGCCGAGCATCCGACCCACATCGAGATCGACACCAGTGCCCGCTCGGTCACGCTGCACCACGGCCGAAACCTGCTGACCTGGCCCGCCGGCGTCGGACGGGCCACCACCCCGACTCCGCACGGCCGGACCTTCGTCCTCGGCGAGATCCACCCCGCCCGCGGCCTGGTCGACCGCGCGCTGCTGCTGGCCAGTCACATGCGCACCCACCTGGCCTGGGGCGCGGGCATCGCCGCCGTCGGCCTGCACACCTGGCCCGGCGCGACCCGGGGACTGCCCGCCACCGACGGCTCGGTGGTCCTGCCACCCGAAGCGATCCCGGTGCTGGCCGTGTGCGCCGCGCCAGGAACCCCCGTGCTCATCCGGTAGCCCCGTGCCGCCCACCGCCGCCGTCCGCGTCCCGGCCACCCGCGCCCGCTGGGTTCCGCCGTCGACCGGCCTGGTGCTGGCGACCTTCTGCGTGGGCACCAGCGGGCACGTCGTCGCCGGGCTCCTGCCCGCCCTCATCACCGAGCTGCACACCTCCGGCGTGCGCGCCGCCCAGCTGGCCACCGTCTTCGCCGCCGTCTGCGGCCTGGCCGGCCCGCCGATCGCCGTTGCCACCGGCCGCTGGGACCGCCGGCACCTGCTGGTCGCGTGCCTGACCGTGCTCGCCGTCGGCGACATCGTTGTCGCCGCCGCGCCGACCTATCCGCTGCTGGTCCTCGGCCGCGTGGTGACCGCGCTGGGCGCCGCGCTGACCACCGCCACCGCGGTGGGCCTGGCCGCCGCCGCGAGCCCGCCCGCGCACCGGCCCCGCGCGATGGCGCGCGCCCTGACCGGACTGACCCTGTCCCTGCTGATCGGCGTTCCCGGCGGCGCCGCGCTCGCCGCCGCGGCCGGGTTCCGCGCCGCCATGGGAACCATCGCCGTGCTGTGCGCGCTCGTCGCAGCCCTCGTCGAGACCACCGCCCCCACGGCGGCCGCCCCGCCCGAGCAGGGCCTGCGCGAACGGCTGGCCGCAGCCGCGCGCCCCGGCGTCGGCCGACTCCTCGGCGGCGGCATCCTCACCTGGACCAGCACCGGAGCCGTGTACCCGTACCTCGCGCTGCTGCTCGGCACCCACCGCGGCGTCGGCGGGCCGATCAGCCTCTACCTGGCCGCCTACGGCCTCGGCGCGGTCGCCGGAACACTCGTCGCCGGACACCTGATCGCCCGGATCGGCCCCCGCGCCGTCCTCCTCACCGCCGGCGGCACCGCCGCCGCCGCACTGCTCCTGCTCGACCCGGCCACCACGCACTCGGCCACCACGCTGCTCGTCGTCGCCGTGTGGGGCGCTGCCGCCTGGGCGGTCGGGCCGCCACTGAACTCCTGGCTGGCCGACCTCGGCGACACCCGCACCACCCCGCTGCTGCTGTCCCTCGGCGGCGCGATCGTCTATCTCGGCATGGGCGCGGGCGGTGTCCTCGGCGGTGTCCTCGCCGACGGCGCCGGACCCGCCTTCCTTCCCGTGACCGCCGCAGCCCTCGCGCTCACCGCGGGCCTGCCGCTCGCCACCCGCCCCGCGCGCCGGCTGGTCCGCGAGACCACCGAGCAGGTCCCGCCGGACCACGCCGCCCCACCCCGCTGATCACTGTTCTGAACAGCGGAAACCCCTCCACCAGGACAGCACCAGGTCGCCGGGCACGCCGGCGGCGGACGTCGGAACACGGCTTCCTCACCGCCGGGTCGCCGCTCCCGCGTCCGGCGGGACGCCGCGCACGCTGCGCCACCGCCGGTCGGGCGTCAAGGCCCCGCGGGAACAGCACCCGCGCGCCTTGACCCCGCTCCCGCCGCCGGCGCCTGGCCGAGCGCGCCCCGCCCGACCGCGGGGCGCGGCACACCGGATCTCCTGACTTCCTGAACAGGCATTTCGGGGCTGCCGCTCGTTCTAGCAGCTGAGGAGAACCGCTCATGGGCGGAGAAGTCTTCACCACCTACGCCGAAGGCACCGACGTCGCGGCCGCGTTCCGCGCAGCCGTCGAGCAGGCCCAGTACGACTACGGCCACGCCGGCTACACCGGCTCCATCGCCGAGAAGGACTCCTACGTCGTCATCGACAGCGAACCCCGCACCGAAAGCGACGCCGAAGCCCTGGCGGACAAGCTGATCCACGCGTGCGACGAACGGATCGACGACAAGTGGGGCCCGGCCGGCGCCATCGCCGTCCGCGGCCACTACCGCGAACTGACCGGGCTGCCCGTGCCGGTGCGCGCCGGGGGCTACCCGGACCAGCGGACCGCGGCCCTCGCCGCGGCCGAAGGCAGCCTCGGCAAGGGCGAGATCGTCACCAGCGCGACCCTCGCCAACTACCGCCTCCGCGCCGGCGGCCTCGTCGACGTCGACGAGAACACCACCGCCACCGTCACCACCACGGGATCGCTCGAGGTGACCGGCTGGCTGTTCTTCGGCTGGGCCAGCTCCTGACCAGCCCGCCGGGTCGGGCACCGCGGCCCGGCCCGGCGCCGGCCGTCCCCCTTTTCATCGCGGGCCCAGGAGCTCGCGCTGCGCCCGCGGCCGGCGGGGGCGACGCACTCTGCACCACCACCCCGGTGGGGGCAAGCCGAAAAGCGTGGCTTGCCCCCACCGGCGCGTCGGTGCCCACCGAGCGCGCCCCCGCCGCAGCGGGACGCACCGCCGTGTTCGGCGAAAACAGCACGGACACGGCGGATCACTTCCCCCGATTTCCCAGCCTCATAAGGAGTTTCCGCATGTCCACCGCAACCCTGGAGCTGCCCGACGTCGTCGGATTCGTGCTGGAGCGCGCCGACGAGAACGACCTCGACGGCATCGCCCAGGCGATGAAGTCCCGCCGCGGCATCCTGCGGGAAAAGGCCGCGGCCGCGGTCACCGAACAGGCCACGGTCACCATCGCCGACATCTCGCCGAAGTACCTCAACGGCCTGTCCGGCGTCGTGAAGGAGATCGTCAACGGCCGCGGCAAGCGGCACGCGACGATCACCCTCGACAAGGCGTCGACCAGCACGCTGGCGTTCTCCTCCGGCAAGTACGGCTTCCTCGCTGGCCGCGACACCTACGACCTGTCCGGCGTGCCGCTGAGCTGCTGCAAGGTCACCCGCTCCTGACCCGGCTCCCCACCTCATCCACGCGAAGGCCCGACCTCGGTTCCCCTACGGACCGGCGCCGGGCCTTCGCGCTGTCCAGGGCCAGTTCACCGGCCCGATTTCCCGATCACGAGGAGGAAGCACCCCGTGAGCGCCACCGTCATCGAATCCCGCAGCCGCTGGACGCACACCGGCATCGACGCCCCCTACGCCTTCACCATCAGCGGGTTCAACGAGCTGGAGACCGGCCGCGGCGTCGCCTACAGCGCCGAGCTCATCCACCCCGACCTCGGCGTGGTCGGGCGCATCGCCAACGAGGGCTGCGGCGGGCCGACGATGTTCTACGCCTACGACCACACCCGGTTCGGCAACCGTCAGCTCGAGCAGTTTCTCCAGCACAGCCGCCAGGACGGCGAGCCGCTGGCCGACCGCGTCGAGGGCATGGAAACCCTGCTCGACGAGATCATCAACGAGGCCGAAACCGCCCGCCTCGTGACCGAGATGCGCGCCCACGACCAGTTCCTCGTTCGCAGCTACCTCCCGCGCACCGCGGCGAGCTGGGGCCCGTACCGCGGCGCACCCTTGGCCTACACGCGGATCGTCACCCGCCGGGACGGCCGCGAACAACTGGCCGCCCGGCTGGCCGCAGACCCCGCCGAACGCCTCGACGAGGGCGCCTACTGGCAGATGTTCAACGGCGAGGACTGGGTCCGCCTGCTCGGACCGGCCCCGCTGAACTCGGAGCAGATCGCCGACCGCGCCCGCCGGGCCGGTGAACTGGCCACCGAGCTGGACGCCCCGGACATCTACAACATCGACGTGCCGTTCGACGACGACCTGCACCTGTTCGGCACCCCCGCCGCGCGCTTCACCCTCGTCGGCGACCACGTCGGTGCGGTCGAGACCACCACATGGTGCCGCTGCCGCAGCCGGCGGAGCGTCATCGCGTTCGAGCGGTGGAACCATGGCTCCCTCGAGGAGTCCGGCACCATCCACGCCGCCCTCCGCTGCCGCAGTCTCGTCCGCCTGGACTGACCAGTCACCGATCCCGTCCCGGCGGTGACCGGTCGCGCGACGGCACGACCCCGAAGGCCCGGCCCTGGTTCCCGCGAACCGGTGCCGGGCCTTCGCGCTGCCCGGCACCGGCCACGACCGGAACCCCTTCCCGCGGCCGCGCACGGACCGACCACCCGCGCGCCGCCGCACCCGAAACCGAGCACGAGAGGCACCGATCCATGAGCACGCCCACCACCATCACCGGCACGCCGGCCCCGGTCGCCTTACTCCCGCCGCTGACCGACCCGCTCGGTGACCGCGTGCCCGAGCAGGTCGCGCAGCAGGCCGTCCACCAGGCGCAGGCCGCACTCGGCCTGCTGCGCCCGGCGTCCCCGCCAGCCGGGGCGCGACCGCTGGCCTCGGTCCGCGGCGAGCCCCCGCCGAAGGTGGTGCTCGGGTTCGGCCTTGGAGCCGATTCCTCGGCGATCCTCGCCCGCTGGCTCACCGACCCCGACAGCCGCGACTTCCCGCTCCACCAGCTCGCGGTGATCACCGGGATGACCGGGCAGGAGTGGCCGGGCACCCGCCGCCTGGTCGAAGAGCACCTGCTGCCGCGCATGGCGGCCGCCGGGGTGCGCTATCTCCAGGTCGCCCGCCGCGGCCCGCGCCAGGCCGACGGCGTCGACATCCTGTCCGACACCCGCCGTCCGGACCGGCTGCACCTGGTCGGCGCCTGGACGCTGGCGCACGAGATGTTCGACGGCGCGACCGTCCCGCAGACCACCGGCGATCGCCTGTGCTCCCAGCACTTCAAGGCGTGGCCGCTGGACACGGTCATCGCCGAGCTCACCCAGGGCCAGCCCTACCGGCACGTCATGGGCTACGAGCTGGGCGAGGCCCGCCGCGCCGAACGCGACGCCCGCTACAACACCGCGCTGCGCACCGGCGAATACCCGCTGCGCGAGTGGGACGGCGGCTGGGACCGCGCCCGCGCCCAGGCGTTCCTGCGCGAGACCTTCGGCGTCGAGACCTGGTTGAAGAGCGCCTGCACGTACTGTCCATTTGCATTAGCGAACGCCGCGGGCAGGGTGGAGACGGTGGCGCGGTTCGTCGACGAGCCGGACGCCGGCGTGCTCGCCCTGGCGATGGAGTTCGTCGCCACCGCGCTGAACGCCACGCAAGGGCTGCTCAAGGGGCAACGGCTGCTGTCGCTGCTGCGGGCATCCCCCGGTACGGCCGCGGTGCTCGCCGCATTCGAGCAGCGGCTTGCCGGGCTGCCGTGGGCGGTCTACGACGTGCGCCGCACGCTCTCGCCCCGCACCGACGGCCGGGCCAACCACGCCCGCTCGGTCCGCATCCTCGACGTCGGCGCGGCCGCGCAGATGCGCGCCCGGCTCGACCAGCGCGCCCGCCGCGCCGGCGTTGCGGTGACCGTCGGCGACCCGGCCTTCCCGGACGACATCCATCCCCGCGCCTGGCTCCGCCGCCGCGAGCCGCAGCTGCTCGCCGACGGCACGCCGACCGCCGAGCAGTTCCTCACCCTCGCGCCGGCCACCGCCCGCGCGAAAACCGGCCCCGCGTTCCCGGCTGCCTGGGCCGCGGCCGCCCAGCTCCACCTCACCGTCTGAAACCCCCTTTGACCTGCGCACACACGTGCGAGAGGAGATGACCCGTCATGGGCGACTGGACTTCTGGCGCCGCCACCATCCACGCCTGCCCGCCGCACCGCGTGCGGCGCGTGCTCGACACCTTCGCCGAGTACGGCTTCACCGACGAAGCCGAGGACGAGGACACCGCGAACGGCGCGACCCTGACCTTGGGCGAGTGGTACTGCGGCACCGAGATCCGGTGCGGCAGCGCCACCGACCTGGCCGACGAACTGATCAAGCACGCGCCCGAGGCCGCGTTCACCGTCTACGAGGAACCCGCCTACGAATGGCTCGGCACGGCCTGCACCCACGTGCCCGGACTCGGCTTGTTCGCCACCGACTGCGACACCTCCGGCGACCCGACGTTCACCCAGTCCCAGATTCTGCGATGGGACAACGAACCCGACCACGTCCGGCAGAACAACCTCGGCGTGCCGTGGCTGACCGCGATCGCCGCTATGCCCGGCGGGACCGTCGTCGAGCCGGACCGGTTCGCCACGCACTGGAATCGCCGCCACGACGAGATCGTCGTCGTCGAGGGCCGCCCGTGCGGCGGCGACCTGATCCTGCCCGCGCCCGTCACCGCCGCCGAGGTCGACACGGTGCTGGCCGAACAGGGATTCCAGCGCGCCGAGGACTGGATGCAGCTGGATGAGACCTCGCAGCTCTGGCGCACCGACGTCTACCGCTCCCCCGCGCCCTGATCCGCGCTCCCCGATCCGGCATTCCTTCCCGTCAGTCCTGCCTGACCTGACCAGGCCCCTTCCGCCCGGAGCCGGGCGGCCCGACCGGGCTGCCGCCCGTGTCCGGCCGCGCCGCCCGGCCCGGCCCTGATCAGGAAGGAGAAACCCGGATGTCCGCCCACGCTCGCGGAAAGTGGCCGTCGCTGCACGACATCACCATCACGCCCTGGACGCAGTCGCAGCGCCTGCGCGACCCGGCGCGCCGGCTCCTGTTTTTCGTCGGGACGCACCGGCCCTGGTGGCTGGCGCACTCGCCGGTGCCGCTGTGCGTGTCCGCGCACACCCTCGCCGCCTACGTCCCCGGCGGGCGCGGCATGCCGATCGCCGGCATCCCGTTCGCCATCGACAGCGGCGCCTACACCGAGATCCGCGACCACGGCGAATGGCGATGGAACGAGGACACCTACGGCGGCATGGTCTACCGGCTCATGTCCGACTGCGGATACCCGGAATTCGTTGCGCCCCTTGACATGCCGTGCGAACCCGACGTGGTCGCCCGCTCCGGAGCGTCGGTGCTCGAGCACCAGGAATGGACCCTGGAGTCCTACCTCTACCTGGCCCGCGAATTCCCGCACGCCCCATGGATGCCCGTCCTCCAAGGCTGGGCGCCCGAGGACTACGAGCGGCACGACGCGATGTACCGCCAAGCCGGCGTCGACCTCGCCGCCCAGCGTTACGTCGGACTCGGCTCGGTGTGCCGTCGGGGCTCTGTCAAACCCATCGGCGCCATCGCTGGGCACTTCGCCCGCCGCGGCTACCGGCTGCACGGGTTCGGCCTGAAAACGAGCGCGCTGCGCGCCTACGCCCAGCACTTCGTGTCCGCGGACAGCCTCGCCTGGTCGCAGCATGCCAGGGTCACCAACCTGCGGCTGCCCGGCTGCCGCCACGCCGGGCCCTGCAACAACTGCCCCCGCTGGGCCATCCGCTGGCGCGAAGACGTCATCGCCGCGATCCGCGCCTCGGAGAACTACACCCCCGCCCGCGGATAAGACCGGCGGGCGACGCCGGCCCGGTGGGGCGCCGCGCAGCGTGCACCGCCGAGCCCGGGGCGTCCAGCAAAAAGCGCTGGACACCCCAGCCCCGGCGGAGCCGGGCGGCGGGCGCACCACCGGACCAGGCCGGACGGCACACCACCCCGGCAATGGCTCCGCTTTCCCTTTCCCGACAACACATTTCCGCATTCACGCCAGGGCAGAGCCATGCCCGCAACACCTTGGATTGGGGCATCCCGATGACCACGAACCTCGCCGAACGCGACACCGCCATCGACGGCGACACCGAAGCGATGACCGCGGCCGTGGACGTCGCCGGGCCGACGGCCGACGTCGCCGAGCAGGTCACCTACCCGTACGTCCTGCACGGCGTAGACCCGCGCCGACTGCGCACCGGCGGCAACTCCCGCATCGTCGGCAACATCCGCGAGCGCCGCCCCGACCTGGTTGCCTCGATCGCCGAGCACGGGGTCGACCCGAAGATCTCGATCATCAACGTCGTCCTCGACCCCGACGGCGAGCCCGACGTCCTGGTGGGATTCCACCGCAGCGCCGCCGCGGTCGCGGTGCGGGAGGTGGAGAACCCCGAGCTGACCGTCTCGCTCCTCGTGCACGCGCCGGGCACCAGCCGCAAGGACGTCCTGGTCGCCCAGGGCATCGAGAACATCCATCGCGAGGGCTACACCCAGGCCGAGGAAGCCGGGCTCTACGAGCAGCTGGCGCTGGCCGGCCTGGACGACGACGCCCAGATCGCCCAGGCGCTCACCCGCCCGGTCGAGCGGGTCCGCGCCGGACGCGCGGTCGCCGCCGCTCCGCGCACCCGCGCCGCCAGCGAGGCCCTGCCCGACACCGACCTGATGGACCTGGTGCCGCTGCTCGAGTTCGCCGACAACGAGCAGGACCACCAGGTGCTGCTCGAGTTCCTGGCCCACAACCCCCGCAACTTCGAGTGGAAGGCCGACCAGGTCCGCAAAAACCGCCAGCGGCGGGCCATGCAGGCCGAGGAAGCAGCGCGGCTCGTCGAGCAGGGCTACGCCCTTATCTCCGACGAGCAGGACCCGCCCGAGGGCAGTCTCCGGCTCGACGAGCTCTGCACCGGCGAGAACCCGGCGCCACTGGAACCGGCCGACCACGCCGACTGCCCCGGCCGCGCGGTCGCCGTCGAGGTCGACCACTACATGGAGGTCGAGGTCACCGAGTTCTGCACGGACTACGCCGCGCACGGCCACCACACCATCGTCGCGGTGAAAACTGCGGCCGCCCAGGCGCAGCTGTCCGCCGCCGGCGTCCCGATCGCCGACCCCGACGCCGAGGCTGTCACCGACCTGGACGACCTGTTCGGCGACGAGGCGGCCGAGCACACGCTGACCGTCGAGGACCACGCCGGATGCCCCGGCCACGCCGCCTACGTCGAGACCGATCCGTACACGCTGGACGTGGACGTCGTCTACGTCTGCACCGACCCCGCAGCGCACGGGCACCTGCCGCGGACCTCGCTGGCTGCCCAGCCCGAGCGCGACGCCGCGTTCCGGGCCGGGGAGGTCAAGCGCGCCGGCGTGAACAACAAGCTGTGGCGCGAGGCCAAGGCCGCCCGTCGGGCGTGGCTGGTCACGTTCTTCATCGGGTGGCGGAAGAAGAAGCCCGCCGACCTGCCGGCCCGCGTGCACCACTGGCTGGCGCTCGCCCCGGTGCTGGCCGCGGACGTCCTCGAGGAGGCCGCGCCGGCGCACCGCTACGCCTGCACGCTGCTCAAGCTCGCCGAACCCGAGGGCCACAAGCGCGAGACCAACCCGCTCGTCGTGCACCTGCGGAAGAAGACCTGCACGGAGACCCAGGCCGTGCTCATCCGCCTCGCCCAGGTCATCGGCGCCTGCGAGGAGCACTGGGACCGCGCCTACACCGACAAGAGCGCCGACGCCAGCTGGCGACGCCCCAGCGACGACTCCCGCTTCTACTTCGAGCTGCTCGACGCCCTCGGATACCCGCTCGAGCACGTCGAGCAGTTGATCAACAACCCCGACCTCGACCACGACCGGTGGCCCCACCTCGCCCCCGACACCGAACCCGCCGCCGACCGCGACACCGCCGGCGACGCGGACCGCGAAGAGGACGACACCCCCGCGGCGTGATCGCCGCCCCGGCTGGCCAGGCCCGCGCCGACTTCCCCCGGCGCGGGCCTGGCCTCCTTCAGCCCGCCGCCCGACGAAGGGATCTCGACCGTGCCAACCATCCGCACCCCGCCCTGCGCTGATCAGCCCGCCACCGGCGTTCCGCGCGACGTCGCCGAGATCATCAAGTCCGTCGCCGACCGCGCCATCCCGTTCCTCGCGCGCCAGATCGCCGGCGACCCGGCCGGAGACATCCGCAAAGTCCGGCGCCTGACCCAGGCCGACCTCGACAGCGAACCGGTCCGCCGCGCCAGGTGCCGGTACTGGGTCGCCCAGGGCTACGTCCAGCTGCTGATCGCCCACCAGCTCTACCCGCAGCGCTTTGCCCACCCCGGCCCGTTCGACACCCCCGAACGCCTGGCCCGAGTCGAGGAAACCTACGCCCGCCACTACGCACCCCGGCCGCTGACGTTCGCCGCGCGGATGGCTGGCGACCGAACCTGGAGGTGAGGAGGGCAGCCGGGATCACCCGTCGGTGCCGCGCGGACGGCCCATGCCAGCGGGAGCGCCGCCGAACTCCAAGGGCGCCTACCGGCGTCGCTGCGCGAGGCTTCGCCCCCTTTCCGCACGACGGCGCTCCCGCTGCGCCCTTCCCGTCCACGCGCCACCACCCGACGGGAGAACCCCATGCCTGTGAACTGCGGAAACCGGCGGCGTCACGCCGACGGCGAACCAGCCGCACACGCCAGCGCCGACGCGGTCCGCGCCTGCTTCCTGGCCGAGGAAACCTGGACCTGTGACTGGCTGACCGCGCACACCAACCCCGAGGACGGCGAGCAGTACACCGTCGAATGCGGCGGGCTGGCCTGGTTCCTGCCCGAGGGCCGTGGCCACACCTGCGAGCACGGCCACGACCACATCTACGCCGAGGTCCGCCACCGCGAAGGCTGGGACTACGCCGCCGACCCGGACGAAGCCGGGCTGCTCGCCGGCCGCGGCATCCAGCCCGTCGCGATGAATGGCGGCGGCATCGCCATCGACGACGGCGCCCGGCGCTACGCCGCCTCACTACCCGGCTGACCGCCGCACCACCGTCCCGCGCGCCGCCGGCCGCCGCACCTGCGGCGCCCGGCGGTGCCAACCCCTCGAAACTCGTCACTTCGGAAGGCCACTCGATGCTGAGCTACGACCCCGAATCCGAACGGCACCAGCACAACCCCGCCGTGCACTACCGCCTCTACCTCGGGCGTGACGGGCGACCGTGCGTGATCTGCGTGCAGGACTTCGACTACCCCGACTACGACCAGCACCGGCTGCTGAGCAACAAGGCGTTCGAGACCGAACACGAGGCCGGCGACGCGCTCCGGCTGCTGCTGGCCGACGCCGCCGTCGTGCTCGGCATCCTCTCCGCGCCCTGACCGACCGAATCCCCAGCAGACCCGCCCGACCGCGCCACGCGCACGGGAACCGACCACACCCGTTGCGCCCCAACAGAAACCGAGCGAACAGGAATCCACGCCCATGTCCACGTCCACCTTCCTCGCCCGGCGGCCCGCCGCGCCGAGCAGCACCCCGGAAATCGGCACGACCGTGTGGCTGCTGCACACCTGGAACCGCTACGGCGACAAGACCGAGGTGTATTTCGGCTACGACGACGCGCTGCACGCGCTGGCCAACGACGTCCGCGACAACTGGACGACCCGGATGCAGGCGTCCACCACCCCGAAGAGCTTGTCCGACTCTGCCGTCGTCTCGCAGTTCTACGGCGTCCCGCAGTTCTCCGGACCACTCACCGACGGCGGCACCGACGGCGACGGTTTCGAGATCGTCGAACGCCAGGTCTACGGCCGCGAACCGGAGCGCGTCGACCGGCGCATGGCCACCTTGCGGGTGTTCGACGAGTACCCCGACGGCGGGCAGCACTCGCCGCTGACCTACCGCCTCGACGCGATCGGCCTGGCGATCACCGTCACCGCGGGGATGCACGGCCCGTTCGTGGCCATCGGCAACGAGAGCCTGCCGGCAGGAACCGCGCTGCACGTCGCCGCCGACGACTTCGAGGAGTGGGAGCGGTGAGCACGCCGATCACCGCGGTCCCGCCCTGCCCCGGCGGCGCGGCGCGTCCTGCCCACCCCGAACCCCAGGAAAGGCGCTGACCATGCCCCGTCCCACCGATCCCGCCGACGTGGCGGACATCGCCCTCGCCGACGGCCGGCACCTCACGGTCCACGCCGTGTTCGCCGACCGCGTCCGCGGCGTCGACGCCGACGGCGACCTGCTGGTCCCGCTCGGCGAACCGGATCACCCGATCCACCACGAGGACGGCACCGAGTACCTGATCCCGCTCACCCCGTGCTGCCACGCCAGCGGCAAGGGCGCCGAGTCGGCCACCGGCGTGGTGTGCCGCGGCTGCTACCGCGAGGTCGACCCCAAGTACGGCGGACCCAGCAGCCTCGCCATCGCCCGCGCCTGACCCGCATCAGCGCTGTTCACGCGCCCTCCACGACTCCACGTCTCCGAAGGGAGCCCTCCATGCCCACCGTCTCGACCGTGGCCCTGCACGGCCTGACCGGCCACCCATTGACCATCACCGCGACCGTCGTCGACGGCCCGCCCGGCATCGTCCTGGCCGGTCCGCACCGCCGCGACGACCCCGAGCTGCGCGACCGGATGCACGCGGCCCTGGCCAACTCCGGGCAGCCCAACCGCGACTACCGCGTCGTGGTGCACGTCGACGAGACGGCGTCCGCGCCGCCGCCCGCGGCCGCCAGCGCCGTCGCGGCGTTCATCGCCACCGCGTCGCTCGCCGAGGACATGCCGAACGCCGAGCAGCGGATGACCGGCACCGCGGTGCTCGGCGAGGTCGGCCTGGACGGCAGCCTCCGCCCGACGCGCGGAACGCTGCCCGCGGTCCAGGCCGCCCGCGCGCACGGCCTCCGCCGGGTCATCGTGCCCGCCGCCGCCCTCGGCGAAGCCGCGCTCGTCGACCGGCTCGACGTGCTCGGCGCGCACACCCTCGCCGACATCGCCGACTGGCTGCGCGGCGACAACACCGCCCTGCACCGCCCGAGCACCCCGATCGAGCCGGTGCTCGCGCGCCAGCCCGCGCCGATGACCGCGCTGACCCCGGCGGCGCTGCGCGCGGTCACGATCGCCGCCGCCGGCGGGCACCACCTGCTCGCCGACGTCTGCACCGACGCGGGCACGATGGCGATCGCGTCCTGGCTGCACGCCCTGCTGCCCGACCTCACCCCGGACCAGCAGCTCGAGCAGGCCGCGATCCAGTCCCTGATCGGCCCGCGCGAAGACGGCGCCCTCCTGGTCTCCACCCCGCCGATGGTGATCACCCACCACAGTGAACCGCAGGCGACGCTGCTCGGCGGCCACGCACCGGGCCGGGTGAGCCAGGCCCACCACGGTGTCCTGTTCACCGAGCTGAACGAGTTCAGCGCCCGCGCGCAGGACGCGCTGCGCGCGGTGCTGCTCGAGCGGGCGATCCGGATCAACCAGGCCGGGCGGCTCCACCGCTACCCCGCCGCGTTCCAGCTGCTCGCCACCTGCATCCGCGCAACCGGCTCCCGGCGATGGCGGCTGTCGCTGGCGTTGCGCGACCTGTTCGACATCCAGATCACCGCCGACCACACCATGATCAGCGCCGACCCGCGGGCCCACGACAGCGCCGGCGTCGCCCGGCTGTTGACCCGAACCCGCGCCCAGGTCGCCGCCGCGCGCGTTCGCGCGGCGGACCGATGGAGTCTCGGGCCGACGGTCACCAACGCACTGGTGTCGCACGACATGCTGCACATGGACGCGGGCACCGCCATCGCCGCCGACCACGTCCGGCGAGCCCAGCACGCCAGCGGCCTGACCCGCCGCGGCGACCTCGCCGTGCGGCTCGCCTGGACGCTGGCCGACCTCGACGGCGCCGACTACCCGGGTCGCGACCACGTCGAGCAGGCCCTCGCGCTGCGACAGGGACTCGACGTCGGCACCCCGCGGACGCGAGTGCGGTGATGCCCGGACCGTCCAGCGCGTTGATCCCGCCCTTCCGGGAGCTGTACGCGCGCACCCCCGCCGACCTCGGCGACGCCCTGATCGGCTACGGCCTGCGCTGACCCGAAAACAAGCGCTGAACAGCGCGGATGCGACATGCGACGCCATGCCCCGGGTGGTGGGGCGGCCGCACTCTGCCCCGGCCGCGGGTCGGGGGCAAGCCCGAAAAGCAGGGCTTGCCCCCTTTCCCCGCGGCCGGCGCCAGACGAGTGCGCCCCACCACCCGGGGTGCACGGCGTCGGCCGGACCGGGCGGCGGGGAGACCGATTCCCCGAACCCGGAAGGGACTTCCGCGATGACCACCACCGAACTCGCCCCGCACGCCACCGCCGACCTCGACACGTCTCCCACTGCCGAGCCCGACACCGCATCGGCGCTGCCCGCCGACCTGATCACCGCCGCCGGCGCTCTGCTCGGCGACGACGCCAACGGGATCTTCGCGGTCATGGCCGGCGCGTTCGAGCGCATGGAGTGGGCCGAGGAGGAAATCGCCGCCGCCCAGGCCCGGCACCCGCGGCAGGCCAGCCAGATCTGGCACAGCTTCAGCCTGCTCGTTCCCAACTCGGGCCTGGAGCGCATGTCCTACGAGCGCGTCTACCGGGCGCACTGCCGCGAAATCCTCGACCGCGTCGCCGCCGGCGAGGACACCCGTCCGGGCACTGCTGCCGAAATCTGCTGCGCGATGCTCAACACCAGCCTGCTGGCACCGCTCACCTCCGCGGCCACCGGCCTGTACATGCGGATGTACCAGGCCGCCGGGCTCCCCCAGTTCGACGAACTCGCCGAGTCCAGCCGCCACCACGAAGCGCTGGAGCACTCCCTCATCGACGACCACGAGCGGTTCGCCCGCCGCCAGCTGTCCATGGCCGATCGCCGGCTCGGCGACATCGACTGCCACGGCCGCCACCACGGCGAGGAAGTCAGCTGCGTCTACGCCCCGGTCGGGCAGCTCGCCATCGAGGTCTGACCGGTCACGGATTCCTTGGGCGGGCTTGTCGATCCGCGCGAAGCCGATCAGACCGCGTCCGGGTCCGCGGCGATGAACCCGGCCCGAAACCCGCGGGCCGGAACCCCCGCCGCCCCTGCGGGCCCGGCCGCGGCCTGATTCCCGGCGCTCAGATCGACAGCCCGCTCGGCGAAGTCCACGCCCGGCGGGCGATCCGGAATCCGCAGGAGAAGGAGCGCACGTTGGCACATCCGCTGGTCGTCCACTGCAAGCGCGCCCGGTACGACGTCTACATCGGCCGGGGCTCGCAGTGGGGAAACCCCTTCAAGATCGGCGAGCACGGCACCCGCGAGCAGGTGATCGACCTCTACGAGCAGTGGCTGCTCGAGCAGCCGCACCTGATGGCCGCGCTCGGTGAGCTGAGCGAGAAGACGCTCGGCTGCTGGTGTGCCCCGCACTCCTGCCACGGCGAAGTCCTGGCACGGCTGGCGGCCCGCGTGCCCGTCCCCAGCCCATGGGGCGACGCCCCGCTCCCCGTCGGCGGGCGCACCGCCGCCATGGCGCCGTTCTGAGCCATCGCCCGGGACGTGGCGTGGCGGGCCATCCCGGCCCGCCACGTCCCGAACCGTCCCCATGAACTCAATTTCACCTACGCGAAGGAATTGCGCAAAACATGTCCAACAGCTGGTATCACGCGCAGAGCGCCGCGCGGCATTGGGGCGGCGACCCTGCCGATTATCTGCCGATCGAGGAATTCATCGACGGCAGCAAGGAATCGTTCGGGGACGTACGTCACCGGGCGCTCTACCACCACACCCAAGGCGTGTGGCTGTGCCAGAAAGTGTTCGGCACGACCATCACCGTCAAGCGTCGGCACGGCGAAATCCAAGTCCCCGTCAGGGAAATCGCCGAACGGCACATCGTCGAAGACCTCGGTCACATCCCTTCGCTCGGTGACTGGCTGAACAACATGAACATCCAAGCCTGGATGGGCGGGAAACGCCACCGATTCGTCGGCCGGGAAGAACTGCTCGACACCACAGTAAAGGAAGCAAAGAAATGAACAACGTCCTGGGCCGTCCCGTCACCGGAGAGATTTCCGGCAGCGTCGAACCCCGCGCCGAGCAAAAGCCCGGCGAAGAACTTCTGCCGCTCCTGGACGCGGTTCTGGCGGCGGAGACCGTCGAGGCGGTCCGATGGTCGCAGTTCACGCCGTACTTCATGGACGGCGAGCCGTGCATCTTCGGGGTGCAGCAGGTGGAGGTCAAGCTCGCGGGCGACGACACCGCAGGCTACGGCGAAGACGGGTACATCAGCGCTGGCGAGATGGTCGAGTACCGACGCAGCGGGTCCGGCTATTCCGGAACCGTCAGGCCGCAGTACGAGCACCTGTACCAGGCGCTGCGCACGCTCGACGACGAACTCGACCACTTCGAGGACTTCCTGCACGCCTCCTTCGGCGACCACGCCCAGGTCACCGCCACCCGCGACGGCTTCCACATCGAGGACTTCGACCACGACTGACCGGCTCCGCCTGCGGCCGAAGGCGCTTCGGGACAGCCGCGAACTCACCGGCGGTGGACCGCGCCGACCCTGCCCGACCAGCCGCGTGGGGGCAAGAACAGCGCTTGCCCCCACGCGCCCGGCCGAGCCGACGGGCCGCGCTCCACCGCCGGCGGAGCATCACCTCGGTACTGACAGGAGCGCACGTGGCGATGTCCCCTGCTGCCCGCACCAGCGAAAACGACCCCACCCGCAACGAACACGGCGAGACCGCCGGAAAGGAAGTGTTGGCGCACTTGGGTTTCGGGCCCGCGTTTCCCGGAATCCTGAAGGACCCGGACCCGGACCCGGACCCGGCCGCGATCGCGATGACGCCCCCCGGCTGCCGTGTTGAGCAGCAGCTGCTGGTCAGCCTCGGCATCGCCCGGTGGATCGGCATCGTCCTGGAAGCCCACTACGGCAACGCGCAGGTCAAGTTCAGCTGGCGTGCCGACGTCACCGGCCTCCCGGTGCTGGCCATCGAGGACGACCCGTGGCAGGAGGAACCGCAGACCCAGCCGCGCCTGGTGTACCCCGACGAGCAGGGACGTTACGCGCTCGCGGACTGCTGGGTCGCCCTGACCGACGAGCAGGCGGCGGACTGGATCGCCGACCACGCGGCCGTGCTCGACGAGCTGGCCGCCACCGAACCCGCCCCGGACGCCCCGGCCACGATCATCGACTACCTCCAGCTCGGGCACGCGCACCGCGATTTCGACCCGGACGGCCACATCCGCGGCATCCGCCGGGCCCTCGCCGACTACGCCGACACCGGCGAGGCCGATCCGCTCGTGGACGTCATCGCCGACCCCGACCCGGCTTCGGGGATCGGGGTCGTGGTGTTCCTCAACGGACGTCCCGTGCCCACGAGCAGCTGCGTCGTCCTGGGCGCTGGCACCGGCGTGACGTCCGCGGACCGCGACGCCATCTACGACGCGATCGAGCAGGCGGAGGCCGTGCTGACTCCGCCGGCCGCCGCGCTGGTCCGCGACCTGCTCGAACCCCGCGTGCCGGCACCCACATCGTCCTGGGCCCGTCCGAGCAGCCCGCTGCTGCCGCCCGACGCGCCGCTCTGACCCGTGGACCCGCATGGCGGACCGGGCATTCCGGTCCGCCACGCGGTCCAGCACACCCCGGAATAGGCCCTGAACTGGGATTTTGGAGGAGACCACCGGCATGGCCACCACCGTGACCCAGCGGTGGCGCGATGGTCGACCCCGCTGGCGACCGGTCGCCGACGGCGGCTTCGACCCCGACCGCTACGTCGTCGACGAGTTGGACGAGCACCGCGCCCGTGCCTGGACACTGCGCCACCACTACTCGTCCACCTGGCCCGCGGTGCGACTGCGCACCGGCCTGTTCGACACCCGCACCCCGACCGGCGAACCACGCCTGGTCGGCGTGCTCGCCTTCGGCGTGCCGATGAGCGACAAGGTCCTCACCGGCGTCTTCCCCGCCCTGACCCCGCACTACGAGTCCATCGAGATCTCGCGGCTCTGCCTCGACGACTCGGTCCCGAGCAACGGCGAATCCTGGTTCTGCGCCCAGTCCTTCGCCTTCGCCGCCGAACGCGGCCTGCGCGGGCTGGTCGCGTTCTCCGACCCCGTCGAGCGCCGCCGCGCGGGTCCGCACGGACCGGAGCTGATCAAGCCGGGTCACTGCGGGATCGTCTACCAGGCCCTGAACTTCCAGTACCTGGGCCGATCCACCGCCCGCACCCTGACCCTGCTGCCGGACGCGACCGTGCTCACCGCCCGCGCCCAGGCCAAGGTCACCGGCCGCGAGACCGGCGCCGCCGGCGTCGTCGCCCGCCTGATCGCCCTCGGCGCCACCGCGCCCCGCGACGACGCCGACCCCCGTGACTGGCTGCGTGCCGCGCTGCACGACGTCGGCAGTCAGCGCGTTCGCCATCCCGGCAACCACCGCTACGCCCTGCGGATCGGCCGCACCCGCGGCGAACGCACCCGCACCGTCATCGCCATGGCCAGCGGCCGCTACCCCAAACCCGATCTCCAGCTCCCGCTCCCGCCCACCCCGTGAAACCGCACGGAGAAACCCCGCCACATCTCCCGAGGAGGACTCCGCCATGCCCGCGTGGACACGCACGACGATCACGCCCGGGGACCGGGCGACCGTCGAAATCCCCTACAGCGACCGGCCCGTGCTGCGGCCGTTGATCGGCAAGCTGCGCACCGTCGAGATCACCGCCGACCGGCGCGCCATCATCTACGAGGACGACGGCCGCCGCTACCAGTTCTACGGCCGCACCATCCCCGCGGTCGCCCCGGTCGAAGCCTCGATCTTCACCGACCCCGCGACCGGCGGGCTGTGGGCCCGAACCTACGACCTGCCGCCCCACGACCCGAGCCCTTACCCGCTGCCGCCGAGCTACGCCGCGGTCGCCGAGCCGGACGGGCAGGGCGGCATCGCCCGGATGCCGTCGTGCCGCTGCGGCCGCGGCTGCTGCTGCCCGCACTGCGGGCAGCAGACGATCAACGTCGCCCGCCGCCTCGACTGGGCGGACCTGCTGCCCACCGGCGAGGCCCACACCGGACTGAGGTGCCGGCGGCCGATCTGCCCGTCCGACGAGCCGTTCGACCTCCCGGACTGCTGCGCGATGCCGATGATGCTCGCCCCGGTCGGCTGGGTGTGCCGCCGGGACTCCGCGCACCGCCGCCCGTTCCGGTGGCCCGAACCGGCCGGTGACGGGACTGGTGGACATCGTGCTGGTTCGGCCGGGGGCCGGTGATCTGCGTGAAGCCGATCAGACCGGCGCCGGGTCCGCGGCGATGAACCCGGCCCGAAAAGCGCGGGCCGGAACCCCCGCCGCCCCTGCGGGCCCGGCACCGGCCTGATGTCCGGCACGCAGATCACCAGCCTCCGCGGCCGCAACCTCCGGCGCCGTCCCGCCGGGACGGAGAGCGACTGCGGCGCGGTGATGTCGCTGCACCACACACCATCCAACATGAGAGAGCGAGCGGCCATGCCTGCTTCCACCATCGTTGCCTCCGGCGGCCAGTTCCGCCTTTACGACGACTCCGTGCGAACCTACGACCGGCTGCCGGTGGCGACCTACGCCATCGACTTCTCGAAGATGTCCGGCTACAGCCTGCGCGAGGTGACCCCGCTCGCCCCCGGCGAGGAAACCGTCTACGGCTCCCACGCACAGCGCGTGGATCGCATCGCGGGCG
Organism: Amycolatopsis sp. NPDC004378; assembly: GCF_053602455.1. Taxonomy (NCBI): domain Bacteria; kingdom Bacillati; phylum Actinomycetota; class Actinomycetes; order Pseudonocardiales; family Pseudonocardiaceae; genus Amycolatopsis; species Amycolatopsis sp. NPDC004378. The sequence goes on along the minus strand of NZ_JBSGDR010000039.1, from coordinate 761 downwards.
CTTACGAGGCCATGGACCGGTCCCTGGGCGTGATCCTCTCCGGCGACAAGGGCATGGGCAAGTCGCTCATGCTCCGGATGCTCGCCGAGCGAGCCCGCACGAAACTGGGGCTGCCGACGATTCTCGTCCAGCACTCGACCCCGGGGCTGGCGTCCTTTTTGGACGATCTCGGTGAGGTCGTCGTCGTGTTCGACGAGTTCGAGAAGATCTTCGCCAGCAGCGGAGAGGACGAGGCCCAGAACCAGTTTCTCAGCCTCTTCGACGGGCTCAGCGTGACAAAGCGCCTCTACGTCCTCTCGGTCAACCACCTGGGCCGGGTCAACGAGTTCATGCTCAACAGGCCCGGTAGGTTCCACTACCACATGCGGTTCGCCTACCCCGAGGCCGAGACCGTCGCCACCTACCTGCGCGACCAGGTCCCCGGGATCGACGAGGGCCAGGTCGACGAGGTCGTCGAATTCAGCCGGAAGTACGACCTGAACTTCGACCACCTGCGGGCCATCAGCTTCGAGCTGCGCCGGGGGGAGCGGTTTGATCGGGTGATCGGTGACCTCAACATCAAACGGCCCGAACGCCCCGACTCCTTCGTCGATGCCCGCATCACCTGGCAGGACGGCGAGGCGGACGTCCTCACCGGCCCCATCGACCTGTTCGACCGCGACGGCGTTGTGTCCGCTTAATGGCCGTGTCTAGTTAACCGGTCTTTCTCCGATTCCCGGCGCCTTTATCCGCTGCGGTTCGCCGTGTCTTGAAAGTGAGTG
>NZ_JBSGDR010000038.1:0-51178 GCF_053602455.1 Amycolatopsis sp. NPDC004378 | reverse complement strand
CTTCGCGAAGTCGGCGTCGGCCGGGATCGTGGGCGCGGTCCGGGCCGGGACGAGCTTGCCGACCGCTTCGCGCGACGCCGTCGCGTCGCGGGTGGAGCTGATCAACTGCCCACCGAGGCCGGCCGCACCGGCCCCCACCACTACCCCGGCCCCGCCGAGCAGGAACGCCCGCCGGGACGTGTCGGTCTTCGCTGAATCGGGCTCTCGCCACACGCGCGGCGCGATCCGGTGCAGCAGCAGGAACACCGCGATGCCCACGACGAAGCGCAATGGCACGCTCACCGGCGTGGACCTCTCCGGCGCCAAACACGACGCGAACACCAACACGACCGGAGCCGCTCACGACGCATCGACAAAGAGCGCACGGTGGTGAGGGCACCAGCCGAAGGGCGGCATCCAAGCCGCTTGCGCGGTCATTCGCGGTGACCCGAGCGGATCTCGATACGTCACCTGGATGGTGTGCCCGGCATTATCCGAATGGCGAGGAACGGACCGCACCGATTTCAGGTCCGTCCGTCGTTGCACTGAAGTCCAATCACGCCTGGTCGCCGAGTGCCGCGAGTCAAGGCTGGTCGCCCACCAGAGTGATTGCCTGCGCCTCGGGAACTCCCAGCATCAGCAGGCTCCTGATCGTCGCCGCTCGGACGCCGAGAGGCCCGTTCGGCAGGTCGCTGTCCGCGATGGCGAACACGACCTGGCTCAACAGGCCCGCCGGCAGGTGCTGTGCGAACACGTCGCTGTCCTGGCCCCGTTTCACCAGGTCGGCGAGGAGCTCGTCGACCGGTCCGAGCAGGCCGTGGATCGCCTCGCCGTACTCGCCGCGGCGCAGCGCCAGCAGCACTCGGTACCGGTGCGCCACCGGCCATAGGCGAGCGATGAATCCGACCCACGTCACATCCGCTTCCACGCCGGAGGCGTTGACCTCGGTGAGCACGCCTGTCATCTCGGTGACAGCCCGTTCCGTGAGTGTCCGGATCAGCTCGAGGCGCGGGGGAAAATGGCCGTAGACCGTGCGACGGACGACCCCGGCAGCGGAGGCGATGTCGCCCATTCCGGCGGCGGGGTTCTCCCCAGCACATCGAGGGCGACGTCGAGAGTGCGATCGCGGGTCTCGGTCATCGACCGGGCACGGGAGGCACGACAGCAGTGTTGCACACTGGTGTGCAGTGAAGTAGATTGCACACCAGTGTGCAACGACGCGTTGCGCCGCGAGGCTCAGGAGAAGAACGCATAGACCGCACCGGCCCTCGTCCGCCCGTTCACCGTCTCGATCCCGGAGCCGGAGATCGACGACCTGAAGCAGCGGCTGGCCAGAAACCCGCTGGCCGGACCCGGAAACCGTGGGCGACTGGTCCCAAGGGGTCCGGGTGGAGAACGCCAGATCCCTGATCGACTACTGGGAACACGACTACGACTGGCGGCGCTTCGAATCCGAGCTCAACCACGTCCCTCAGTTCCTGACCGAGATCGACGGGCTTGACATCCACTTCATCCACGTCAAGTCCGAGAACCCGGCGCCATGCCACTGCTGCTCACACGCGGATGGCCCGGCTCGATCGTCGAGTTCCTGAAACTGATCGGCCCGCTGACCGAGCCGGTGTCCTTCGGCGGAGACGCCGCCGATTCATTCGACGTCGTCATCCCGTCGCTCCCCGGGTTCGGGTTCTCGCAGAAGCCCGCCGAGACCGGGTGGACCGTATCGCGCATCGCCAGCGCTTGGGTCGAGCTGATGAAACGTCTCGGCTACCCGAGATGGGCCGCGCAAGGTGGTGAATGGGGCGCCGTCGTCACCACCGCCCTCGGGGCGGCGTCCAGATCGGACGGTTCCGGAACGAGCAGATCGTGGAGCGCTGGGGCAGCACGGACGAACTGGGCATCATGCGCCAGCTGGGAGTCACGTCCTAGAAGCTGCGCCGGTTCAGAGTTGCCGGTGGAGTCAGCCGCGCAGGGCGTAACGACGTTCCGCATACGCACGTGGGTGACGGTGGCTTCTCGGTCATGTACGCCGTGGCGACACGATCGCGCAGTGCCGGGTGGTCGCGTGGCTGCCGCTGGTGCGCTTGCCGACGTCCGGCGGACACTCCACAGTGGGCGCATGCAGCGGCGAGAATTCACAGCGGCGGAGTTGGAAGAGCTGGACCGGGACGTGGCCGAGCTGGCCTGGCGGTGGGCCCGGCGGTTGACCGGGATACCCGCCGAGCAGGCGCCGTTCGGGCCGGTCGACCCGCGGATCGGCGACGCGGACCGGGCGGGGGCGCACCTGGCCCGGCTCTACGTGCTCACCCGCCTGCGACAGAGTGCCGACGCCCGGTCGGACGCCGACGTCTTCTATGCGGGCCAGGCCGGGGCGGCGTACCCGGACATCGCAGCGGCCCTGGATCTGGGTTAGCCCCGCTAGCTGTTGCGGGTCACGACGTTGGTGACGACTGACGGGCCTGCAAGGAGGGGACGGGTCTTTCAGTGGCAGGACGAGAAGTGCGACCCGCTCCCAGCCGACGGCATCAGCATCTCAGCGCGCACCGTCGGACGGAACCTGCTGCAGCTCGGTCTGAACCGACGCCGGTTTCTCGATTCGACCGGTGGCCTGGAGGCGGTAGCGATGCTACGAGAGCTGAACGCCACGGCGCCCGCACCGATCCCCGACGACGCGCCGTTCGGGTTCGTCCCGGCCCGCTGGCGCGGCTGTCTGGAGACCGCGGCAGCGAACGGCGGCGCGACGCCCTACCGCGCTACTGGGAGCCGGAGATGGGACCCAACCTGGCGGCAGAGCACGGACTGGTGCGCACGGATCGTCAGGTATGTCTGATCTGCCAGATGCCCGGCTCGATCTGTTCCGAGCGTTCACGCATTTCGTCGGCCATGTCGTGTGGCCACTGGGTTTCCTCCGACCAGCGTGCGCCGAGAAAGGTGCCGTGGCGGGCGTGCGCGGACAGCAACACGGTGGCGTACTGATGACGGTTCGCACGCTGGTGAGGTAGGGAGCCGTCAGGGCCACCTCCGAGTTCTGTCCCGCGCAGGTCGGTGTCTCGCAAGATCGCCATGCCAAGGGTGTCCATGTCGCACAACTCGGCATCGGTGAGGTCGGCGCCGGTGAGGTCTGCGCCCTTGACACGGCAGCGGGTCAAGTCAGCGCCACTGAGGTTGGCACCGGTCAGCTTCACGCCCCGCAGGTCCGCCCGGGCCAAGAACGCGCCGTGCATGTCGACGGCGTGCAGATCCTGTTCGCGGAGATCCACACCGGGCAGGGAAATGCGTTCAAGATTCGCGTCGCGGAGGTTCGCGCCGCGCACGGTCGCCCTGGCGAGGTCGGCCGACGAGAGGTTCGTGCGGGTCAGGACCGCGTCGGTCAGGTTGGCTCCGACCGCGTGGACACGCTCGAGGTCCGCGCCGGTCAAGTCGGCGCGGGTCAGGTCAGCTTCGAACAGGTTGGCGGATTCGAGAACGATGTCCCGCAGATCGGCGTCTGACAGGTTGGCCCAACTCAGGCGTGCTCCTTGCAGGAACGCGCCGGTGAGGTGAGCGCGCCGAAGGCGGGCATGCTTCAGCTCCGCTCGAGGTAGGCGCACCTTCGGCCTGATCACCTTCCACCGGAGGCCGGGGCCGACACGTCGCAGGTACATACGCACCCCAGTACAGTACAAGTTCCCCGCCCGCCGCACGGTGCCCGAGCTCGAACTCGCCCTTCTGATGGCGCGCGGCGCCAGGTTCAGCAGCGCCTGGCCGACGTGGTCCATGTCCTGGTTTTCAGCAGTTACCTATCCGCGGTTCCCGATCTCTGAACTGAACCCTGCTCAGCGTCAGCCAGGTATCCTGGTCAGCTGAGCTTGAAGGCGAGGACAAGTCGTTCGGATCCACGTGCGACGACATGCCCCACCGCGCTGTTGCGGTCGTAGCGGCCGCCGAGGTCGCGATTGGCCGACCGCGCGCCACGTTGTCCTTGGCCGTTTCGCTCGGTTCAAGGGGCACCGCAGCGCGGAGACCAGGCCTTCGGCTACAGCGGCAGCGACCGCGTCCGGGTGGAACACCGGCCGGCCTCCGTTGTAGTCGCTGATGAACCCGGTGAGCGGCCGGCAGTGCGCCGAGCGTGGGTTCTCCTTGGCGGCTCTGGACGAAGCCCTCATCATCTTCAGGTGCGGCTGTTCGTCGTGGCGACCGAGCTGGCAGCCGGCGATGTCGACCAGCGGCGCCAACTCATCGACGTCGTGGATATCGAAGAACTGCAGCTTGCGCGCGGCCTCGTTACACCCCGTGCCCGCAGCAGTCCGACGACATCCGCGTAGCCCGCCCGAACGTCACCGCCGGCTCCGGCGCGGTGAAACCTGTCCCCGCAGGCGCAGAGTCAGGCGCGGCGTGAGAACATTGCAGCGTTCCGTCGAGCACATCCACGCCTTTCGGTGAAGCAGAACGCCGTGCTCGACCGGGCAAGTAACGCAGCAGCAAATCCCGACATGTTTGTCAGTTCGTCCGGCCTTGCAGATAGACTCGTGCAGAGCGGTTTCGACGACGATGTGAAACGTGAATTCACTCCCGAGGACAGTTGGTTCGTTCTTTCTCTCGGCACCGAACGTTCGCCGTCGGGCGTGTCGTCGGATTGCCAGTGCGCCACACAGTCCGACTATTGTAGCAATTATTGCCGGTCTGGGCTTGGCTGCACCTAGAAGTCCAGTGGGTGCGGGCACTTCTTGGTTTTCCCGTGCGACGGGTTGTGCCAGCAGCATAGGCCGACCAACAGGCCGACATGCTGGGAGTGGTCGCGTGAAGCGCCAGGACACGAGTGGCGATGCCGCTCACGTCAGCAATGATCAGCTGAGCCACTACGTGACCGCGGATTGTCGTCTCGACCCCACTGAGGTGGTCCAGCTCGAGGACCACCTCAGCAAGTGCTCGGAGTGCCGGAATCGAGTCGCCAGCACCGTCGAACGCGTGTCTCCCGGTACTGCAGACCTTCTGGCTAGCGTCTGGGGCGCGTGGACGCCGCAACCAATCCGGATCGCCACTAACCGCAACTGCGGAGACGCGACGCCTCTTCCAGGCACCGACTCAACTGCGTCCGGAAGAGGCGGTTTGGCGGCACGACGTGTACACCCGTGCGGGAAGGGGCCGTAGCTGCGACCGACGCGCCTCTACCAAAGCGAGACAAGGCATCTTCCCTGGTCAAGCCGGCCCTTGGGGCCTGCTAAACCTCGCCCGCTACGCCCGCTGGCGGTGCCCAGGACAGTCCGTCGACCCGGCCGGCCGCGCGTACTCGCCCTGGCCCTGGCCGGGCTGGTGGTGACGTCCACGGTGGTGCTCGCGGCCGAGGTGGCAGAGGTCGAGCGGCGGCAGCAGGCCCAGGCGCACGACCAGGTCGTTGCGCGGATCCTGCCGCGGACCCCGGCCAGCATGGTGAACTTTCTCGCCGAACGCGCCGCCCGCCCGCCGGACACACGTACACCTGCGCCTCACATCCGCCAGCGACCGCCACACAGTGGTCACCCAAACCCACGGCTGGTCGGCGTTCACCCACACCGACATGCTCACCCGCCTGCCAGGGGTGAACAAAGATCAATTACAGGCGTCGCTGGACAAGCTGGCCGACCACCTCGAACCCCGATGACCGAGTGTCAAAAATCTGAAGCAAAGCACGGCTGAGGAGAGGACCTTCAACGAGCTGCCTCAACTCCGTGCGGTTGGGACGCTGTTCTGCCGGCGGTGAACCGGCCCGGCCGGGCTCGATGATCACTACGGTCCGCTCTCATGGCCACGATCACGACGCGCACCGTCGAGTACCCGGCGAACGGCCTGACGATGGTCGGGCACCTTCCCCTCCCCGCTGGTGTCGACCGCCGACCCGCGGTCCTGATCGGGCCGGAGGTAACGGGGCTGAACGACTTCCGACGCCCTCGGGCCGACGCCCTCGCCGAGCTGGGGTACGTGGCGCTGGCCTTCGACATCCACGGCGGGCGCTGGCTCACCGAGCTCAGGAGATGCTGGCGCGTTGCACCCCGCTGCTGGCCGACCCCGACCGGCTGCGGGGGATCGGCCACGCGACGCTTGACGTGCTGCGCGCCGAAGCACGGACCAACCCTGATCGGGTCGACGCCATCGGTTACGACACCGAAGGCGCGATCGTGCTGGAACTCGGCCGCGCCGGGCTCGCGCTGCACGCGATCGCGACGGTCAATGCGCTGACGACGGGCCGGCCGGGCGAGGCGGCGCGCATCCGTTGCCCGGTGTGGGCGGGGGTCGGGTCGAAGGACCCGATCCAGCCGGCCGCGCAACGGGACGCGTTCGCCGCCAAGATGCAGGCCGCGGGTGTCGACTGGAGCATGGTGATCTACGGCGGCGCCCAGCACGCGTTTCATCACCCGCCGATGCGGCCGACCAGACCGTGCTCCCCGGCGTCGGCCACCGCCCGCAGCACGCGAGGCGGGCCTGGCGCGACATCGTCGCCCTGCTCGCCGACTGCCTGCCCCTACCGGCATAAGCCGGAGTAGCAGTGGCCCACCGTCTACCAATCTGAAATTGAGACGACTACAGCAGGTTCGAAGTATTGGCCCCTCCATCAGTTGACGGCGTTTTGCGCCATCGCTGATCACCGCACACGCTCCGCGCGACCGCCGGACCAGGGTCGGGTCACCCAGGCGCAGAGATCGTCCCGGGCACCGGTGGTCCGGGGGCAGCAGGCGGATCCTGACAGGAGCCCGTGGTGCGCCAGATGAACCGCCGCGAGTAGCCGGGTAAGGCTTATTGTGCCGACGTGCCTCGGAGGAACTGCCGGCTGGGAAGCATGAGGCCGACCAGTGAGAGCGCGATGAACGCGATCTGGTGAACGTGGTCCTTGCCCGGAGGCAGCCCGCCGAGCAGGTGAGCGAGCCAGAACAGTGGATAGAACCAGAGCGCGATCCACGCCCACCGTTCCCGGCGCCGATAGGGCACCAGGGCGAGGAGCCCGCCGAACAGGCCGACCCCGATCGAGGCGAGTCCGTCCGCGCGGTAGAGCAGCGCATCATCCGCCGGCGGCACAATCGCGACGACGATGCCGAAGCCCGCGATCCCCAGACTGACAGCGGCCAGGCTGATCCAGCCGACTCGCAACTCAACGCGCTCACGCCGCATCTGCCTAACCTACCGCCGCCAATCTGAGAACGCGCTGCGACGAGAGCTCGCACCCCAGCCCCGGCGCAACGCCTTTTTCAGGGAGCCGGTCCTCGCGCGGCGGACGACGGTGACCGATCCACTGAAGGTCGTGATGTTCCGGACGAGATGGCACGAACCCGCCTGGTGAACAGTTTCGCTTCGGTGTCGACATCTGGTGGCTTCTTCACTGTCACCGTGTATCAGTTCCGGATCGTTGGTGCAGTAGGCGGCCACAATGGGCCGAAGGGCGGAGCCGACGTCTTCCCAGTGGTCGGAGTCGGTGAACCGGACCCGCAGCGACTCCCGTTTACCGGCTCTCGGCCCGCGGTCCGGGATCACCGTCGCCGGGCACGCCGACGTGGGTGCGGAGGCCGAGGGCAGCAGCCCGACGTACTTGTCGAAGACGTCGCCGAGGTCGTTGCGGACCGGCCTGTAGTCCAGCCGCTGCTGCATGCCACCGAGCTGGAAGCTCTTGCCAGACGATAAGTGCCCGGCCAGGGCGAGGTTGAAGCTCATCCGGCTATCGAGCGCTGCACCGAAGTTCGCCATCGGCGCGGGCGATCGCCGTGGTCGCCGCCGTCCACGGGAACGCCCTGCGGTCGCTCTCTGCCGCGGTTCCGGGCTCGTTTGTGAAGATCCAGCCGGATCACCCTGGAAATCGGTATCCGCCAACGAGAACGATTCGGAGCGCACCCGATCGGGTTCAAGCAGTCGACACCTTTCCAACTGACTTGCAGCGCTGGCGGGCTGCGTCGACACGTTCGCGCGCCGGCCCGGACCAAGCTCGCCGCGGCAGTGCCTCGAACGCTCTGTGAAGAGACAGCTCGGACCTCGCTGCTGAAATTTGTTCATCTTTTGCCGGTAAACTGCCCAGGCTGGAACCACGTCCATGGAAGAATTGCTTGAACGGGTGGCCGGCGGAGACCAGTACGCCTTCGAGCGGTTGTACCGCGAATTCTTCGGTCTCGTCTTCCACACTGTCTTCGCGGTGGTGCAGGACCACGCACAGTCCGAAGAGGTCACTCAGGAGACGTTTCTCGAGCTCTGGGCGACGGCCGCCCGGTTCGACGGAACCCATGGCACGGGTGCGCGCTGGGTCACGATGATCGCGCGACGACGGGCCGTCGACCGGGTCCGGTCGGCCCAGGCGGCACGTGAGCGCGACACCCTGATCGCGCGCCAGGCACTGATCCCGACCGAACCGGACCCCAGCGAGCACGTGCTGGGCGGGGTCGAAGTCCGCCGGATCCGGGACGCTCTGGCCAAGCTGCCACCGGAGCAGCGAACTTTGCTGACGCAGGCCTATGTCGAGGAAGTGACTTACCGCGACATCGCCGTCACATTGGGAGTTTCGGTAAACACTGTGAAGTCACGTGTCCGGCTCGCGTCGGCCAAGCTCCGGATGCTGATCCAGCGCTGAACGCAGTTCATCTCAGGATGCCGGCGACGTTCACGCGATCCGCGCCAAGGTTGACGTAAACACCGGCCCACGCCCGGTCGGCGTCGGACGGCACGGCGCCGTCGCAGTAGTTCTTGCGCCCGTTGGCAGTGTAGTACCGCAGCAGCGGAAGGGTTTCGTCCGTGCGGATCCGATCCGGATCGCGGTAGCGCGCACCGGGCCCGGTCTGCTGGTGCTTCATGCAGCTGATCGACTGGTTGCCCTCGTTGTCGAACACCGGTCCGGGATCGGACGGGGCGGACGAACAAGAGACGACCGAGAAGCAGCAGGCCAAGGCGAGGATCGCGCGCATCGTCATCCGTTTCCCGTCGCGGCGCGGATAGCCAGGCCGAGCCCGACCACCAGCACCAATGTCGCGGTGAGCACCGGCATCCAGCCCGACAACCTGGCCGCCCGGGCACGCAGGCGGTCCATACGGCGCATAGTCTCCAGGCGGTCGCGTAGCCGGACCAGGAGCAGGCCGACGGCGGTCAGGGTGGCGGCCATGCCGAATCCGTAACCGAGGACCAGCAGTACGCCGAACCAGGTCCGGCCGAGCGCGACCGCGCCCAGCAGGACCACGAGTGCCGACGGGCTCGGGACCAACCCACCGGCGACACCCATCCCGATCAGCCCACCACGCCCGAAGCCGTGCCCATGTCCATGTCCATGTCCATGTCCATGTCCATGTCCATGTCCATGTCCATGCCGGTGGTCGTGTCCATGCCCGTGCCCGTGGTCGTGCGCATCGGCGACGGCTCCGGCAGTGACCAGCACCGGTTCCTCCTGGACCCGCTTCGAACGGTTGCGCACAGCGGACACCAGCAGCCAGACGCCGATGCCTGTCACCAACAGTCCACTCGCGACCCCGAGCCAGCCCAGCACGGACTCCCCCGCGAGTGCGCTCGATCCGCTGATGAGCAACCCCAGCACCAGCACCCCGGCGGTGTGGGTCACCGTCACCGTGGCGCCGACGACCAGTGCGTCGCGCGTCGAACCGCGTTTGCCCGCGAGGTAGGCGGCGATCAGCGTCTTGCCATGCCCGGGCAGCGCGGCGTGCGAGGCTCCCAGCACCAGCGACAGCAGCACGGCCAGCAGCCCGACGGCCGGGGTCAGGTCGTCGGCGCCGACGAGATCGGTGAAGGTCCGGGTGACCGTGCCGACCACCGCGTCCAACGGGCCCAGGTGCGGAGCGACGTCGGCCGCCGCGCCACCCCCGATGCCGGGTTCGACGCGCAGGGTGGCCTCGCGGACGTTCAGCGGGTTGGCCAGCAGGTCGTCGGGGTAGGCGCGCAGCTCGTTGCTGACACTGCTGGTCGGCAGCCCGTCGGCCGGGAGCCGGACGCCGTCGCCGACGGCGGTCATCTCGCGCCAGCCGATCCGGTCGGTGCGGAAGTCGTCGCGGATCGCCAGCGTCGCGGCACGGTCCAGCCGGGCGGATGCCGACATCGCGCAGGTGAGCCGGCTGGTCGGGAGCCCGGCTTGGCCCGGCGGGAACTCGAGGGTGCTGGACCGCAGCATCAACGCCACCGGCTGACCGTCGACCGTGACCGGCATGGCCGACATCAGCGCCGCGCAGTCACCGGCGGCGCGGGCACCCGCCTCCACGGCACTGATGACCCCGTCGTGATCGGTGTCGACGGACGACTTGTCCTGCACGGTCGGAATCTCGGCACTGTCCACAACGGACAAAAGATCAATACCGCCGGGACGCAACGTCAGGCCGTCGTAGTGGTTCACAGTGAAGTTCCCGAGCGGATGGGCCTGCGCGGCCGGCGCGGCGAACAGCGCGATCGCCAGCAACCCGAACAGGATGGCCACGAGCCGTTTCATCGAGCCGCCTTGAGCTGGTCGAGCCCCCGCCGGGCGTCCGGCGCGCCAACCGGGGAGAAGTACGGATTGATCTCGAGCGCCTCCGACAGTGCCGCGACAGCATCAGCCTTGCGGCCCAGGCCCGCGAGGACCATGCCGCGGTGGTAGGCGAAGACCGCGCTGCGCCCGCCAAGGGATGCGGCGCGGTCGATGTAGGGCAGCGCCTCGGCGTCCCGGCCGTTGAGGTGCAAGGCCCAGCCGAGCGCGTCGGCGACGAGCACGTTCTGACGGCGTCCCCACTCGGCTTGCGCGTGGCTCAGCGCTGCGGCCTTGTCGCCGCGGCTGGCGGCGACGGCGGAGGCGGTCAGGTCGTCAGTGACGCCGGCCGCGGCGAACAGCCGCTGCTGGCTGTCGAGCACCGCGTACTGCTGTTCGGCTTCCGGTTTGCGCCCAGCGGCGACAAGCAGGTCGGTGTACTCCTGCAGGTACTGCGGCAGCGGCACCCGGCCGACGATGTCACGGTAGCCCGCGACGGCCTCGTCGAGGTGTCCGCGCGCGGCGGCGACCTTGGCCTTGCCCTCCAGAAGCGAGACGTTCTGCGCGTCGACGGCCAGCCCTTGGTCGTACTCGCTCGCGGCGTCGTCAAGCCTGCCGGAGTTGAACGCGAGTTCGCCGAGGTAGTAGCGGCAGAACGCGACGTCGCTCGCACTGGTGGCGTCGGCGACCGCGCGTTGCAGAGCCTGCCGTGCGTCGTCGATGCGGCCGTGCAGTTCCAGGTCGTAGGAGGCACGGGTGAAGGAGGAGACGCCGGGCTTGTGGTCGAGCATCCGCTGGATCGCGTCGGTGGCCGCGTCAGCCTCGCCGAGCTGGGTCAGGGCGTCGGCGAGCACGCCGTAGGCCTCGGCGGTGTCGGGCAGCGCCGCTTCCGCGCGTTCGCCCCAGCTCTTCGCGGCGGCGAAGTCGTGCCGGGCGTTGGCGAGCGCACCCATACCGATCAGGGCCGCGCCGTTACCGTCGGGCTGCTGCTGCAGCGACTTCTCGAGCGCGCCTTGGGCCTTCGGGTAGTAGGCGGGGTCGGCGGTGATCCGGGCCTGTTCGACGTACGCAGTGCCGAGCTGCGCCCAGGTGAGTGGGTCCTGCGGGGTCCGGCGGAGCTTGTCCTGGGCGACGCTGATGCTGTGGGCCAGAGTGTCCTGCGGGACCGAGACCGGCACGGGCCCCGCGGCGGGCGCAGGTTGCCCGGCGGACAAGCTGGCGACGAGCGCCACCGCACCGGCGACCAGGACCACGACCGCCACGACGCGGCGCGAGCGGATGGAACGTTCGGACATCGGGACCTCACGGCCGGGAGCCGGGGGCAGGTGCCGAGCACCTGCCACCGGCATCGGTGGACTTATTCGACCGCGGTTGCGGGACGGCGGCGCAGCATCCACGCGCCGGACCCGAGCAGGACCGCGGCGGCCAGGCCGCCGAGGGCGGGCTTGACCGGGAAAGCGACGCCGGCGGCGGGACCGGCGGCTGCTCCCCCGGACGTGGCACCTCCGCCGACGGCCCCGCCTCCACCGCCACCCCCCGCGTTCACCGCGGAGTTGTGCGGCAGCGCGACGTACGGGAAGGCGCTCCCGAACGGCACGTCGTTGGCGTTGACCTTGTCCCCGGTCGCCAGGGCCGGGACGATGACGCCGGTCTGGGCGGCGCCTTCGAGGGTCTGGACCTCGATGTCGACGACGTCGTCGGTGAGCCGGCGTCCGTTGGGGAAGCCCTGCAGGTCACCGGCGAGCACGCCGAGCCTGTTGGGGTTCGCCGCGACCGGCACCGCGGTGTTGAGCCGCAGCATCTCCGACGGGGTGAACTTCCTGGCGTTGACGTCGGCGTTGTTCAGCTGCGAGTTGAGGTCCGCCTTGATCGGCCCACCGGCCTTGGTGGTGACGCCGGTCAGGAAGATCTCGGCCAGATCGTTGCGCGGTGTCGCAGGCGCCGGGAGCCCGTAGATGGCCTGGATCAGCTTGGGCACCTCGGGGTCGGTGACCCGGCTGACCAGATCCGGGACGTTGTGGTCCTGGTCCGGGGTGAGCGAGTTGAATTTGTCCTTGAGCCCGGCAGGCACCACGACCTCGTTGACCAGCGGGTTGCCCAGACGGGAGACCTGGACGTACGGGCCGAACTGGGTGTCCTTGCCCGGCGTCTTGATGCTCAGGGACTGGCGTTCGGTGTCGCTCCACACCCCGATCACCGGGTTGCGTGTCGCGTTGCCGTTCAGTGCGAGCGCGGATTTGGGGACCTGCAGCGCGATGGTGTTGACGTTGTAGCCGCGCAACGTGTCCTGTCCGACCTCGGACAGGTTGCCGCCGTAGAGCAGGTCGAACACCCGCAGGTCGAGGAAGAAGGGGTCGTCGGCCTGGCCGGCGAAACTCTTGCCGCCGCCGGGCAGGTTCGTCACGGCCTGGTCGCGCAGCGCACCGTAGTTCGGCATCGACGCGGGCCCCGTATTCGACGGTGCGGTCTTGCCCGAGCGCACCAGGTTCTTCGAGCGGCCGTACTTGTCGATAACGTCGAGGTTGTAGCTCTGGCGGAACAGCAGGTTCGGGTCGTCGAGCGAGGTGACCGGGCCGTTGTCGTAGAGGAACGTCGACTTGCCGCGGCGGTCGTCGGTCTTGAACGTCCACCGGTAGGTCAGGTCGGGCTTGGCGTCGCCGTCGCTGTCGATGTTGATGTCGTAGTGGGCGTCGGTGGCCCAGGGGTAGAAGTTCGGGCCGCCGTTGGGCTCCTCGAACGGGTACCAGTTGGCGACCAGCGTGACGGTGTCCGGCTTGTCCGGGCTGACGAAGGCGTAGACGTCGGTGTTGTCGACCGGCGGGTCGCCGGCGATGAGCGGCGCCTCGCGGTGGCTCGAGGCGGCGGCGAGATCGGTGCCCAGGCCGATCAGCGCGCTCGTGAGCACCACACTCCCCACCGCGAGCAGGGAGAGGCCCACACGCCGGGTCCGGCGGGACGGGAGCAGTACAGGCATGCAGCAGACCTTTCGCAGACGGCACCGTCGCCGGTGACGTTCCGGGTCGCTCCCGCCCGATGCGGAAACGGGGCCCTCGCTCGCCCGTTTTCCGGGCAAGCACAAACCATTCGGAGACGTCTGTGATCCGGTTCACTCCCGAACAGGTGAAGATTTCCAGTCTGATTCAGCTGCTTACCTGCTCAGACGAACATGTATTACCGGGCGTTGCTTTTGGTTTGTTCATCTGTCTAGGGTCGCAGGCGTTGCCGCTCAGCTGTGTTCCCCGAACTCGAGGCGGCCATGGACACCATCCCGAATTCCGTCCCTGCCGGGGGCCGCACGCTGTCCCGCCGCGACTGGAGGTCCATCGCGGGGATGGCCGCGGTCATCCTCGCTCTCAACGTGATCGCCTGGGGTGTGCTCGGACTCGTAGTAGCGCCACAGCACTACACGCTGGGATCGACTGGCGTGTTCGGTGCGGGCCTGGGTGTCACGGCGTTCACGCTCGGCATGCGGCACGCTTTCGACGCGGACCACATCGCCGCGATCGACAACACGACCCGCAAGCTCCTCGCCGAGGGAAACCGGCCGCTCTCGGTCGGCTTCTGGTTCTCCCTCGGGCATTCGACCGTCGTTTTCCTGTTGTGCCTGCTGCTGTCACTGGGAATCCGGGCGCTCGCGGGTCAGGTGACCGACGACGGATCGGCGTTGCACCAGGCGACGACGGTGATCGGCACGTCGACCTCCTGCGTCTTCCTGTACTTGATCGCGATCGTCAACCTCGTCGTCCTGGCGAGAATCCTGCGGGCCTTCCGCGACATGCGCCGCGGCGATTTCGACGAGGCCACGTTGGAACTGCAGCTGAACAAGCGGGGATTCATGAACAGAATCCTCGGTAGCGCGACTAAGGCCGTTCACAAGCCCTGGCACATCTACCCGATCGGTGTCCTCTTCGGACTCGGGTTCGACACCGCCACCGAGGTCGGCCTACTCGTCCTCGCCGCCGGTGCCGCAGCGTTTTCCCTGCCGTGGTACGCGATCCTGGTGCTGCCGATCCTGTTCGCGGCCGGGATGACCCTGTTCGACGCGGCGGACGGGTGCTTCATGAACTTCGCTTACGCATGGGCGTTCGCCAAACCGGTGCGGAAGATCTTCTACAACATCACCATCACCGCACTGTCCATCGCGATCGCCCTGATCATCGGTACGATCGAGCTGCTGTCCATCCTCGTACCCAAGCTTGGCATCACTTCCGGCCCGCTCGCGGCCATCGCCGGGGTTGACCTGGACCATGTCGGCTTCGTGATCGTCGGGCTCTTCGTCGTCACGTGGCTGGCAGCGCTCGCGATCTGGCACTTCTGGCACGTCGAGGAGAAGTGGTCACAACCCAGTCCGGACCGCGACGAGGCCTAACGGCTGACCATCGGCGGATGTCGGGCATCAGAGGACTTCAGCCAGTCAGGACGGTGCGTGGATCCAAGTGCAGGTCCCGGCACCGAACTCGTTCACGCCCTGTGGCTATCGCGAACCTCGCGCACCGCGGCGAGTCTGTTGAGCCGTTCCTGCCGCAGCGGGTGTCCGGACGGCGTGGCCGCGACCCCGCGCTCGGCGGCATCCACTGCGAGGTCAATGTCTGCACGATCGCCAGTGCGGTCGTACCGACACCGGTAGGCGGCGCAAAGGTTGTGGAGCGAGATGGCGCGCCCCGCGTCGTCGTCGGGATCAGCAGCGACGGCCTGTTCCCCATAGTGCACCGCGAAGTCCAAGTCGGCCGGGTAGCCGTGGAGCTCGTAGCGCTCGCGGCAGGCCACGCCGATGTTCGTCAGGTGCCCGCCACGGCCCTCGGTCCCTGGGCGGCCCGACGCGACGGCCTGCCGACCCCAATCGATCGCGGCTTCGAGATCCGCCCGGCTCTTGCCTTCCTCGTACCGTCGCCGGTAGACGACGCCGAGCCGGGATTGCCGCTCAGCCAGAGCAGGATCGCCCGGCGGCGTGGCCGCGACCGCGTCGCGGAGGCAGTCGACCGCCTCGTCGATGTCCGTACCGGGCCCGCTGTCGTCGAGCCAGCGTCCCATCAGCAGCCAACCCAGCTCAGCCTGATGGGGTGCATCGGCGGCGCCGGACTTGATGGCGAGCAGCTCGCGGCAGAGCCGGATCGCGCGGTCCCGGCTGGCCCGGCCTCCGATGCCGTCTTCGGCGCAGCCTCGGTGCGCAGTCACCGCCGCCGACTGAGCCGCCGACCGCATTGGGCTACCCGCGGGTAGGCCGGCGATCGCCTGATCCAGCAGGCCAGCCGCCGCCTTCGCATCCGCGGGGGACTTTGCGCGCAGGTACCGCTCGAGGTGGGTCTGCCCGAAGTTGAACTGATACATCGCCCAGTTCGGGTCCTTCCGGGCGACTCCCTCGACGGCCCGCTTCAGCAGGCTGTGGGCACGCTCGAGATCGGTCGGCTCTCCGTTGCGGCGGTAGCGCGTCAAATGCGCGCTGCCGAGGTTGGACAGCCGAGTCAGGTAGCCGGGGCTGCTTCGGGGAGTCCGGGCGAGCGACTCGGTCAGCAGCGCCACCGCCGCGTCGGCGAAGACGCCGCCCGCGTCCGCGTCCGCCCCGAGCATCTCCGCGCCGAGGCCGCCCTGTGCGTCCGGGTCGGCGGCCGGGCCGAGGTACTGGTCGTACCCGGGCGGGACCGCGCCCGGGCGCTCGGCGATCGGTGCCAGGTAAACGATGCCTTCGGCCAGTTCGCGGCGCAGTTGCGGATTCTGCAGCCCAGTCGCGCGGTAGAGATGCAGCCTGCCTAGGACGCGCCGGGCTTCGGTCAGCCGGAGGCTTTCGAGGTGGTCAG
This sequence comes from Amycolatopsis sp. NPDC004378, assembly GCF_053602455.1. NCBI lineage: Bacteria > Bacillati > Actinomycetota > Actinomycetes > Pseudonocardiales > Pseudonocardiaceae > Amycolatopsis > Amycolatopsis sp. NPDC004378. The sequence goes on along the minus strand of NZ_JBSGDR010000038.1, from coordinate 34,978 downwards.
GCCGGGTGGAATCGGCGGGCTGGGCGGCCTCCCAGAGGTCGGCGGCTTCGCGGCCGGCGTTGGGGTCCAGCACCTCCGCGGCCGCGCGGTCTTCCCGGCGTTCCGCGATGGCGCGTTCCCAAGCTGTGATGCGCTTGCGGACCTTCTTCAGCGACCGGTCGAAGCTCATGTCTCCCCCTCGTCTTGGCGGCCTACCGTCCCTTGCGGAGCAGGCGGCTGACCCGCTCCCCTTCCTCCATCATCAGCGGGCCCTCGACACCGGCCTCGGCCGCGCCGAGGGCGACGGCGAGCGCCCTGCCGTGCAAGTCCAGGGCGGCTTCCGACAGGGCACCGAGATCCTCGACGGCCGGCCGGGCCCGCGCCCAACCGACCGCACCGACCACAACGCCGACGACCGCGGCCGGCCACCACACGACGCCGAGCAGCAAGTACGGCCAACCCCACGTGCCAACCGCGACCGCGGCCGCGAACGCCGAACTCGCCGCGGTGATCTCGGTGCGGGCGACGTCCGGGAGCACGAGCCACAGCCGGGGCCAGCCGTAGGCCAGGTCGAGGCCGTTGCGGTCGTTCGACACGCTCTCGACGACGTGGATGCGATCCCCCACCCACGTCGGGCGCCCCGGCTGGGCCGGCGCGAACCGAGTGACGCGCGCAGCCGCGTGGTCGATCTCCTCTTGGCCTTCCGAGGTCCGCGTTTCGGCGGGGTGCTCCACTTGCAGGGACCGACGCTTCGCCACCAAGCGCTCCCAGCCTGCCCGGCGGCGACCTACCAGCGGCCGTGCCATCGCCCGCGGCCAGCGACCGAGCCACAGTGCGCGGGTTACCCCCGCCAGCGCCTGGACGGCGAGGCCCGTCCCGGTGACCGCCAGCAGCGCGACGATGACCAGGATCGCCTGCTGGCCCGCGGAAAGCCGACCCACGGCGGACAGCGCGCCGGACACGGCGCCGGCCGCCCGCGCCCCGTCCAGGGAGTGCGCCTGACCGAGGAGACCCGCCAGCCCGGCAGTCGCGGCGAACAAGGCGCCGGGCAGCAACAGGAGGCCGGCCCAGCGGTCGGCGAGCTTCTTCGCCAGCTCTTCGAAGAAGGTCCGCACGGCGTCAGCGGCGTTTCAGCCGGTCGCCGGTCAGCGGGCATCGGGGTGCCGGGCCGGCCGGGTCTGCTGTTTCGAGCCGGTCGCAGGCGCCGTCCGGGCAGGCGAACAGCTCCTCGTCCGCGTGGCCGGCCCCGGCGCCCGGCAGTCCGCTGCTCAGCGATCGCACAGCCTCGTCCGGTGGGGCACCCAGCAGCTGCTCCAGCAGCGAGAGGATCGGGCGGCGTCCGCGGGCCGCCTCCTCAATACGGTCGAGCAGCCGGCCCCGGTCGGCGGGCTGCTGCACGCACTCGCCGCGCAATCCGGGCAGTTCCGCGCAAAACGCGGTCAGCGCGATCCGCTCAGCCGGTTCCACCACGGGACCCCTCCCTCACGCTACGATCACCGATCGTAGCGAGGTGTGCCTGCCCGTGGGGGACAATGTCGTTCGACGACCTGTTCCGCCGTGTCCAGCGGGTCCTCGACGACCACCGCCAGCCGGAAGCGGTACTCGACGAGGCGGTCTTGGCGGACGTCACGCGGTTGCGCGAGCTGGCCCGGCCCGCGGACGCGGCCCCGCTGCAGGAGGGTATTGCCCGCCGACTGGAGACGATCGGCCGGCGCGACCGCCTCACCGTCCATTGGCAACGGTCGGACCCGATACCCGCCCGTCCGGCCGAGGAAACCAACGCCGAAGCCATGCCACAGCGACGTCGCCGGCCCGGTAGCACGCTCGTCCTCGTCGGACTCGCTGCCTTGGCGGTCGCCGTCCACCTCGGACTGCTGGGTGGTGCGCTGGCGGTTTCACCGTGGGCCGGCTGGGGAACCACCATCGTGGTGGCGATCATCCTGGTGAAGGTCATCGTCGTCGGCGTGCATGTGGTCCTGGGGCGAATGGCGTTTCGTCATCGCGGGACTGTCCGGCGTCGCCGACATGGCCACCCCGAGGTGCCCGCAGTGGCGGAGAACCCACACGAGCACACGTCCTGAACTCAGGGGCAGCCGGATAGGGGCGGGTTGGGGATCCTGCCGCGGCAGGATCCCCAACCCGGCTACGCAGCCGGTTGGTCAGCTATGGCCGAGCAGTCCGTTCATCTCGGTGATCTCAGCCTGCTGGCCGCTGATGATCTTCTGGGCCAGCGCCTTGGCGTCGGCGTTGCTGCCCTGGGACAGTTCGGTATTGGCCATGTCGATGGCGCCCTGGTGGTGCTGGACCATCATCTGCAGCCACATCCGGTCGAACTCGGCGCCCTTCATGCCCTGCAGCTTGGTCATGTCGGCGTCGCTCATCATGCCGGGCATCGCGTTGTTACTGCCCATGCCAGGCATCGACTGGCCACTTGTCATGTCCGGCATGGTCATGCCGGTCGCGGCACCCCAGGTGCTCAACCAGCCGGACATCTGCTGGATCTCGGGATCCTGGGCCTTCTGAATGCGGTGGGCCAGGTCGATCACCTTGGCGTTGGTCGTCCTGCCGGCCACCAGCTCGGTCATGTCCACGGCCTGCTGGTGATGCGGGATCATCTGTTGCGCGAACGCGGCATCAGCCTGGTTGTGATCGCCGTGCCTGGCGGGGGACGAAGTCGTGGCCGAACTGCTCATGCTGTTCATGTCATGGCCTGTGGTGGAGCCGCTGCTGCAGCCGGCGAGCACAGTGCCGAGGGTCAGGACGGCCAGCGCCGTCCCGACCAGGGTCTTCCTGGTCATCATCTTGTTTCCTTTGCAAGCTGTTGATAGAGGGACGCGCGGGGTGCGTAGGTGAGCACGCACCGGTCCCTGTCACAGCCGCAGGACACAGAGCGAGGACAACAGATAGCGGATCGGACGGGCGCTAGGTGGCCCACGGCCGTGACTCGCGATCGCAGGGTTGGGATCGCGATGGCCGGCCACGGGATTGGCGCGGCGCCACAGCAACCAACCGAGTGCCAGCCCGGCGAGGGCGACCAGCACGGCCAGGCACAGGTGAAGCAGGTCGTGGCCACTACCGGAGTGGCCTGAGTGGTTCATCGCCTGATCGTGGTCCGGGCGGCAGTCCGTGCCCGTCTCGGCCGTTGCCTGGTCGACCATCAGCGTCGCGGTGGATTCCGCTGGTTCGGACGCCACCTCCGCGGAAATGCCGGCCATCTGCGACCAACTCGGGGGCACACATGCTGTGTGGGTGGTCGCCAGGCTGTGCATCCCGACGACGGCGAACGCCAGCACGGACAGCAGCATCCACCGCAAAGCTGCCGCAGGCGCCGGGAAAACCACCCCTGCACGGTAGGGCCGGCGTAGCGGGCCCGCCAGGCGGGGGTGATCGCTGACGGTCGGCACACCAAGACCAACGGCACGAAGCGCCATCCGGTTCACCTCCTGACCCCTGCCCACGTCGTCTGCGGTCTCAGTGCCTCGTCACGAGTGGTGGTGGCCATGGTCGGCGTGGCGGTCGTCGGGGCGCGCCTCATGACCAGCGTGCTCGGGGTGGTCCTCGTGTTCGCCGTCTCCGGCGTGCTCGTGGGCTCCGTGCTGTTCGTGTCCGCCGTGGTCGTGGTGTGGCATGGCGTCGGGTGATCCGCCCATCATGTGCAGCATGTCCCGGCCTCCGGTGCGGAAGAACCGCACGAGCAGGACGGCGGCGACGATCAGGAAGGCAATGTTGAGCCACGTGGTGTAGTTCCACGAAATGCCTTCGGTCATCACCGTCGCGGAGCGCTGCTTCGGGATGAGGCTGGTGACGCCGAAGAGCAGCTCGACGAGGTAACCGGCGCCGACCATGGCGGCGTAGAAGGTGCCGAGCAGGACCAGGGTCATCCGGGTGCCGTAGTACTTCCGGTAGATGGTCAGGATCGGGAGGATCAGCAGGTCGGCGAAGATCAACGCGACGACGCCGCCGAAGCTGATGCCGCCGTTCCACAGCACCGCGGCGAGCGGGACGTTGCCGATCGAGCAGACGAACGACAGCATCGCCACGATCGGCCCGACGATCGGTCCCCAGAGGGCCGACACGACCGGGTGGTCCGTGAAGAAGAATGCGCGCCAGAACGAGTCCGGCACCCAGGCGCCGATCGCACCGGCGATCAGCAGCCCGATCACTAGGTCGCGCAAGATCGCGGCCCACTCCATGACGAACACGTGCGACACCGAGGTGAAGCCGTCGCGGGAGAACAGACGCCGCCCGAACGAGCCCTCGCCGGAGACCGACATGTCCATCGCGGCGTGACCTTCCATCGACCCGGCCACGCCCTTCTCGGCCTGCTCGCGAGCCTTCGCGATGAGGCGCTTGCGGACGAACAGCCGGAACAGCAGGGCCAGCAGCACGATCATGATCGGGCCGCCGACGAACTCCGCGGCGGTGAACTGCCAGCCCATGAGCAGCGCCATGATGATGCCGAGTTCGACCACCAGGTTGGTCGAGCCGATTTCGAAGGCGATCGCGGCGGTGAAGTCCGCCCCCTTGCGGAACAGCGAGCGCGCGAGCGCCACGGCGGCGTAGGAGCAGGACGACGACGCGGCGCCGAGCAGGGACGCCACGGCAAGCGTGCGCGGCCTGTCATCGCCCATCAACCGGACGATCGTCGACTTGCGCACGATCGCCTGCACCACCGCGGACAGGCCGAACCCGAGGATCAGCGCCCACAGGATCTCCCAAGTCATCGACCCCGCCAGCGCCAGTGCGTGCCCTATCGCGTTCATTCCCATCACCTCTCATACCCCTTAGGGGTATACCACCTTGGTGAAGATAACCCTCATGATCCTCGCCGTCACTGTGACCCACACAACAGGTGCTCCAGGCGCGAGCCGGCAAAGCGGCGCGGCCAACCCCGAACACAAATGTTCGACTTAGGTGGAAGTGGCGCAGGACTCATTTGCTCGCCGGCGAGTCCGCGGAGGAGTGTCGAGCTGACGCGTATGGCGAATGCCATGTGAGCCGTCGACCGAAATGAGTTGGCAGCGCTTGGTCGACTGAGCGTCGCTAGCGAGTGCGACGATCTCGTCTCGTGGATTCAGCTGGCGGTGGCGGACTTGTCGGGCTTGCCTAGTCGTAGGTGCTCGATGTGGTAGACGGCCTCGTCGAGCAGCTGGGCGACGTGGTTGTCGTAGAGGCTGTAGACGATGCTGCGGCCGGAACGAGCGCCGGAAACCAGGCCCAGGTTCCGCAGCAGCCGTAGCTGGTGGGAGACCGCGGACTGTTCCATGCCTACTGCTTCGGCGAGCTCGGTGACCGGGCGGGGCCCCTGACGCAGTTCGGTCAGGATCAGCAGCCGACTGGGCGTGGCCAGGGCTTGCAGGGTCGTCGCGACGTGGGTCGCCGATTCGGCGTCCAGCCGTCCAGTGGGCCGTTCGCGGCCTTCGACCCCGTGTCCCATGGTCGGAAGTGTATCTCAACACACGCATGAAGACGTCTTCATGTGTTCTGTTATGGTCGAGGGGTCGGTCTTCTGATCTGGAGGTTTCTCCGTGCCCTCGACCTTGAGCGCCCCGCCGGTACGCCCGGCCGCGCCGGCCGTCCCGATGCGGCGGACGAGGCTCTTCGCGCTGCTCGAGATGCGCTGGGCCGCAGCAGCGGTGGCGCTGTTCCTGGCCGGCCTGGCCGTGCAACTCTCAGGCGGCCCGGAGTGGTCGTGGTGTGCGCTGTACCTGGCCTGCTACGCGGCCGGCGGCTGGGAGCCGGGCTGGGGCGGGCTACAGGCGCTGCGCGAGAAGACTCTGGACGTCGACCTGCTGATGGTCGCGGCGGCCATCGGGGCCGCTGCGATCGGGCAGGTGCTCGACGGCGCGCTGCTGATCGTCATCTTCGCCACTTCCGGCGCGCTGGAAGCGCTGGCGACCGCGCGGACCGAGGACTCCGTACGCGGCCTGCTGGACCTGGCGCCCGAGACGGCCACCCGGATCACCGGCGACGACGAGGTGAACGTCCCGGCCGTGGAGCTGGCGGTCGGGGACCTGGTGCTGGTGCGCCCAGGCGAGCGGATCCCCGCCGACGGCGCCGTGGTCGCCGGGGCCAGCGAAGTGGACCAAGCGACGATCACCGGCGAGCCGCTGCCGGTCGACAAGGCGATCGGGGACGAAGTGTTCGCCGGGACGCTCAACGGCACCGGCTCGATGCGTGTGCAGGTCGCCCGCCGCGCGAAGGACTCGGTCGTGGCACGCATCGCGACGCTGGTCGAGCAGGCCGGGCGGACCAAGGCGCGCACGCAGCTGTTCATCGAGAAGATCGAACAGCGCTACTCGATCGGGATGGTCGCGGCCACGGTGGCGATCTTCGTGCTGCCGCTGCTGTGGGGCGAGGCGCTGCAGGACTCGCTGCTGCGGGCGATGACTTTCATGATCGTCGCCTCGCCGTGTGCGGTCGTGCTCGCCACCATGCCACCGCTGCTGGCCGCGATCGCCAACGCCGGCCGCCACGGCGTGCTGGCGAAGTCCGCCGTCGTACTCGAACAGCTCGCCGCCACCACCCAGGTCGCGTTCGACAAGACCGGCACCCTCACCCGCGGTACCCCGGAACTCGCCGAGATCCGTGTCCTGCCTGGAGCCGGGCTCGTCAAAGCCGAGGTGCTGCGGCTGGCCGCGGCCGCCGAGCGGCCCAGCGAACACCCGCTGGCCACGGCCGTGGTCGCTGCGGCGCGAGCACACGGTCTGCAGCTGCCGGACGCCGAGGAGTTCAGCGCCCAGCCCGGCCGAGGCGTCTCCGCGCTCGTCGACGAGCACTTCCTGCGCATCGGCTCCCCAGCCGCACTCATGCCCGCCGAACCCGACGCGAACGCCACTGCGGCGGTCGAGGAGATCCAGCGGCGCGGGCAAACCGCGGTGCTCGTGCTGCGTGAGCGGCAGGTCGTGGCCGTGCTGGCCATCACTGACCAGACCCGTCCCGAAGCCGCGGCCGCGGTCACGGCGCTCACGCGGCTCACCGGCACGTCGCCGGTCCTGCTGACCGGTGACAACCACGCCACCGCGACCCGGCTGGCCAGCGAGCTGGGCATCCGCGACGTCCGGGCCGGGCTGCTACCCGAGGACAAGGTGACCGCCGTGCGCGAGCTGGAAGCCGCCGGAGCACGGGTCACGGTGATCGGCGACGGCGTCAACGACGCCCCCGCCCTCGCTGCCGCCCACGCCGGAATCGCCATGGGCGGCGCCGGTTCGGACGTCACCCTGCAGACCGCCGACGCCGTCGTCGTCCGCGACGACCTGAACACCATCCCGGCGCTCATCGCGCTCTCGCGCCGGGCCCGCCGAGTCGTGGTCGCCAACCTCATCATCGCCGCGACGTTCATCACCGTGCTGGTGCTTTGGGACCTCATCGGCACCCTGCCCTTGCCGCTCGGCGTCGCCGGACACGAAGGCTCCACCGTCATCGTCGGCCTCAACGGCCTCCGGCTCCTGCGCTCGGCGGCCTGGCGCCGTGCCGCCAAGGCGCCGAGGCGCTGATCGGCTCGCCGGGCTTGCTCGACGTCAGCTCCGCCACCACCCCACCGTAAGAGGACGGACTCAGCCGATCGGATCCACGCTGTCGCCGGCGAGCAGCAGCTGAGGGACCTGAGTGAAGGACCAGCCCGCGCCGGTTGGCGCCAGAACCCACACGACGTCGAATCGATTGTCCGGCCAGCTCTGCGGAGGCGCGGGACCGACCGTCCCGACAGCCGTGGTGAGCGCGGGGATTTCTTCGTGTTGCCAGCAGATCAAGGTGACGCCGCTGCGGCAGGCGACTTCGGCTGCCAGGGCCGCCTCGCCTCCTTTGGCGAAGGTGGTGGTGACCGGGACGCCGAGCCGGGCCGCCAGGGGGCCGACGGTTTCGCGGGGTCGCTGGCCTTCTCCGCCGGTGCCGCCGGCGGCGTAGATCGCCGTGGGGCGGGCGAGCCCGGCGCGGAGGCTGCCCGCGCCGGGTGCGAACAGTTCCACCAGCGCGCCTGCGCGGGTCCACCCGGCCACGGTCAGCGAGTGCAGGTCGGTGTTGCCGTCGACGTCGATGCCTTGTGGCGCGCCGGAGCCGGCCGGCTTCTCGCCGTGTCTGATGATCATGATCAGGGTGCCGCTCGCCGGCGCGGGCGGCAGCGCGGCGGGCTGAACCTGCTGAGTGGTGCCGCAGCCGCCGGCCAGCAACGCCGTCGATCCGGCGGCAACGCCGAGCAGCGTCCGCCGCGACAGTGGACGGGTACCCATCTCGCTCCTCTCCGGCCACACAGGGCCGAATGTAACAGCTGATACATTGGTACTCGTGACGGAACGATCGGGCAAGTGGCAGGTGCTGGTGGTGCGAGTGCCGGCGGCACCCTCACGGCACCGGGTCGCCGTGTGGCGGGAGCTGCGCCGGATCGGTGCGCTGTCGCTGGGGCAGGGCACCTGGACGGTGCCGGACGTGGCCGGGTTCGCCGAGGGCCTCCGCCGGGTGGTCGCCCTCGCCGAACGCGGCGAAGGTGAGGTGCTGGTGCTCGACGCGGCCGGGCGCAGCGACCGCGACGGCGCGCGGCTGGAGGGGCTGTTCACCGCCGACCGTGAGGACGAGTGGCGGGAGTTCCTGGCCGACTGTGGCAAGTTCGACGCCGAGATCGACAAGGAAATCCGCATCGAGAAGTTCACCATGGCCGAACTGGAAGAGGAGGAACAGAGCCTGGAGCGGCTGCGCCGCTGGCATCGGGAGCTGAAGGTCCGCGACGTGTTCGGCGCCCCGTCGGCGGCCGAGGCCGAGGTGCAGCTCAAACACTGCGCCGACCGGCTCGCCGAGTACACCGAACTGGTTTTCCAAGCCCTGCACCAGATGTGAGCCGAGATTCGACATGAACACCGATACGCAGCTGTTCCTCGTGATCAACGACTTCGCCCGCACGACCCCGTGGCTGCACCCGATCGTCTCGGCCTACGCCGCCTACGGTCTGGTGCTGTTCGCCGCCTTGCTGCTCGCCGGGTGGTGGTCGGCACGCCGTCAAGCGAACCAGTTCCGGATGGCGGCGGCGCTGTGGGCACCGCTGGGCATGCTGCTCGCACTGGGCGTGAACCAACCGCTCTCCGCGCTCGTAGGAGAGCCCCGCCCGTACGCGACACTGCCGAACATCGTGGTTCTCGCGCACCGCAGCCTCGATCCGTCGTTCCCGAGCGATCACGCGGTGATGGCCGGCGCGGTCGCCGGCGGACTGTTCCTGATCAATCGGCGACTCGGAGCGCTCACGGCGCTGGCCGCCGTGCTGATGGCGTTCTCCCGGGTGTACATCGCCGCGCACTACCCGCAGGACGTCATAGCCGGGCTGGCGGTGGGTGCTGCGGTCAGCCTGGCCGGGTTCTGGCTGGTCCGCCACGTGTTGATGTGGCTGGTCGAACTCGCCGAACGCACCCCGCTGCGGCCGGTGCTGACCGCCACACCGCGTCCGACCCTGCCGGTCGCGGGCTGACATGGCCGCAGCGCCGGAGCTGCCGGGAGTGCTGGGAAGCCTGGCGCCGCTGCTAGATCACTACGGGTACCTGGCGATCGCCGGGCTGATCATGCTGGAGGACTTCGGTGTCCCGGCGCCAGGTGAGACGGTGCTGATCGCGGGCGCGGTCTACGCCGGAGCAGGGCATCTCAACATCGCGGTCGTCGTCGTGGTCGCGATCGCCGCGGCAATCGCCGGTGACAACGTCGGGTACCTGATCGGCCGGTTCGGTGGCCGGCGGCTCGTGCTGCGGTTCGGCCGCTACGTCTTCCTGACCGAACGGCGCCTCGACTCCGCGGAGCAGTTCTTCGGCCGCCACGGCGGAAAAGTCGTCGTGGTCGCCCGGTTCGTCGAGGGACTGCGCCAGGCCAACGGGATCATCGCCGGTATCACCGGGATGCCGTGGCGCCGGTTCCTCGCGTTCAACGCGCTCGGGGCCACGCTGTGGGTCGGTGTCTGGGCCGGGCTGGGCGATCTCGCCGGCACCCACATCACCGTCATCTACGAGCAGATCCACCGCTACCAGCTTTACATCCTGATCGCGGTCGCGGTGGGGCTGACCGCGCTGATCATCCGGCACCTGCTGAGGCGCCGGCGTACCGGAGAGGAGCCGCGCGGATGAGCACAGAGTCCCCCGAGCACACCACGGCCGGATCGGCCGCCGCACTGCGGCCGCTGTACGCGGCGGGTTTCGTGACGGCGTTCGGCGCGCACAGCATCGCCGCGAGCCTCGGCGTCTATACCGGCGGCGAGCACGCTTCCCTGCTGACACTGGGGCTGCTGCTGGCGGTTTACGACGGCGCCGAGGTGATCCTCAAGCCGGTGTTCGGGTCGCTGGCCGACCGGATCGGACCGCGCCCGGTGCTGCTCGGCGGGTTGCTCGCGTTCGCCGTCGCGTCGGCCGCGTTCGTGCTCGCGGGAAATCCGGCGGCTGTGGGACTGGCCCGGCTGGGCCAGGGCGCGGCCGCGGCGGCGTTCTCCCCGGCCGCCGGCGCGCTCGTCGCCCGGCTGTCCCCGGCGAAACGGCAAGGCCGCGCCTTCGGCGGCTACGGTGCGTGGAAGAGTGTCGGCTACACCGCAGGCCCGCTGCTCGGTGGCGTGCTGATCACGGTCGGCGGATTCCCGCTGCTGTTCGCCACTCTCGCGGTGCTCGCGCTGGCCGTGACCGGCTGGGCCGTCCTGGTCGTGCCCGCGGCGCCGCCGCTGCCGCGTGCCCGCCAGACCGTGCTCGACCTGGCCCGCCGCCTGGCTTCTCCGAGCTTCCTACGCCCGACCGCCACGCTCGCCGCCACGACCGCGGCGCTGGCCGTCGGGGTGGGGTTCCTGCCGGTGACCGGCGCCGCGGCCGGGCTGACTCCGCTGGTCACCGGCGCGGCCGTGTCGCTGCTGGCGTTGTGCTCGGCTCTGGTGCAGCCGTGGTCCGGCCGCGCCCGCGACGGCGGGCGGCTGCTCGACGGGATCGGCATGGCCGGTGGGCTTTTCCTGGCCGCCGCCGGAATGGCGCTGGCCGCCGTGCTGTCCGGCGTCGCCGGAGTGCTGGTGGCGGCGGTGGCCATCGGGGCGGGGGTCGGACTGGCGACACCGCTCGGGTTCGCGCACCTCGCCGCGCTCACCCCGGCGGAGCGGATCGGGCAGACCATGGGAGCCGCCGAGGTCGGCCGCGAACTCGGCGACGCAGGCGGCCCGCTGCTGGTCGGCGCGATCGCCACCGCGGCCACCCTTGGCGCCGGCTTCCTCGGCCTGGCCGCCCTCTTCGTCCTCGCCGCGCTGGCCGTGCTCGGCGCCCGGACCACGGGAAACGGTGTTCACGGGTGACCCGCCGGACGCTATGTACTACCGTTTGTGTAGTAGTCAACGGACGAAGGATGGGGCCGTGGCAGGGCATCGCAAGACACCGGGCAGCCTGGAGCAGGACGTGCTGAGGGCGCTGGCCGCTGCCGGACGTCCGCTGACCCCGTCCGACGTGCGCGCCGAGATGGACGCGGACCTGGCCTACACGACGGTGATGACGGTGCTGGCCCGCCTGCACGAGAAAGGGGCACTGACCCGGCAACGGGACGGCCGCGCCTACGCCTACCAACTCGCCGATCCGACCGCGGTGACCGCGCACCGGATGCGGCAGCTGCTCGACAGCGAGGGCGATCGAGCGGGAGTCCTGACCCGGTTCATGGGCGAGCTGACGGACGAGGACGAGCAGCTGCTGGCCTCGCTGCTGCACCGCGCGGAAAGACAGGACGAGCGGTGATCGGCGCGGGCGGCCTCGTGCTGGCGGTGGCGGTGCTGTTCGCCGTCGTCGGCCCTACGCTCGGCCAGCGGCTCCCGCCCGCCGTGACCACCCGGATTCTCGTCCCGGCGGCCGTGGTCGTGGCGATGGCGACGGGCGCGGTGTTGGGCATCGCGGCGTTCACCCTGATCGGCCAGATCCCGCAGATCGCCGAGGCGGGACGGTGGTCCGCGCAGGTGGTCCGTGACGCCGACCCGATACCCCACTGATCGCGGTGGTCTGCGGACTGCTCGTGCTGCCCGCGGCCGGGCCACGCGATCGTCCTGCTCGTGCGCCGCCTGGAGGCCATCACCCGGATCCAGGCCGCCTGCCGGGAGCACCCCGGCGACGGCACGCTGATCGTCCTCGACGACGACCTGCCCGACGCGTTCGCCACTCCCGGCCTGCGCGCCCGGATCGTGGCCACCACCGGGCTGATCCGCGCCCTCGACAGCCGGCTGCAATAGGTAGTGCTCGCCCACGAACGCTCTCACGTGATCCACCGGCACGCCTGGTGGATCCTCGCCGCGGATCTCGCCGCCGCCGTGAACCCGTTCCTCACACCGACCGCACGGTCGGTCGCACATGCGGTGGAGCGCTGGGCCGACGAGGAAGCCGCCGCCGAGGTCGCCGACCGGCGGCTGGTCGCCCGCGCCGTCGGCCGAGCCGCCCTACCGCGCCACCGATTTCCGCCCAGCCCCACGCCCACGACCGCGGCAGTCGGCGGGAAAGTGCCCGGGCGGGTCGCCGCGCTGCTGGAACCCGCGCCCGAGCGGCGTCTTGCGTCACGTGGCCCTGCTCGCCGTGCTGGTGCTGGTCCTCGCCGGCGGCAGCGCGCTGGTCTCCGAACGCGGCCGGGAACTGTTCGCCCACGCCAGCATCTCCCAGCAGCACGACTAGGGCGCGTCTGACAAAGGTTGTGGCTGGCGACTGCCATGCTGCCCGGTGTGTCGCGGTTTCAGTTGCTCTCCGATGATCAGTGGGCGTTGATCGAGGACTTGCTTCCGGTCCGCACCGGTAAGCAAGGTAGGCCGTTCTCCGATGCCCGGGCGATGGTCGAGGGGATCATCTACCGGTATCGGTGCGGGATCCCGTGGCGGGATGTGCCGGAGGTGTTCGGGCCCTGGCAAACGAACATCACCCGCCCCACAGGGGGCTGGGTCGAACTACACAGATCTGCTGACCGAGCCGCCTGATCATGCGATCGGTCGCTCCCGCGGTGGCTGGAGCACCAAGGTGCACCACCTCGTCGACGGGAATGGCTGGCCCCTGGTGACGTTGGTCGGGCCTGGCCAAGCCGGGGACGCGCCGATGTTTCCGCACCTGATGCGGTATCTGCACGTCGCTCGCTGCGGACGCGGCCGAGCTCGGACCCGGCCCGACCGCGTCCGCGGCGACAAGGCCTACTCCTCGAGGGCGATCCGCGGGCATCTGCGTGACCGCGGCATCACCGCGGTAATCCCCGAGCCCGCCGACCAGGCCGGACACCGCAAACGCCGCGGTTCCCGGGGCGGGCGGCCACCCGCCTTCGACGCGCTCGACTACCGCGGCCGCAACGTCGTCGAACGCCGCTTCAACCTGCTCAAGCAATGGCGAGGTCAGGCCACTCGCTACGACAAGCTCGCCATCGTCTACCGATCAGCAGTCGTCCTGCATGCCGCGATCACCTGGACCAAAGCATTATCAGACACGCCCTAGTGGTGGCTGAAGAGTGAGATCTGGTTGGGGCTGATTTGGCGGCTGGCGAGCTTGATCGTCACGGTCGGCTCCTCGGGGCTACGAGCTGGCGGGCTTGGCGCCGCCGTTTCCCTCGCCCCTGCTGCCCGTTAGCGCCGGGTGGTGGTGTCAAGGTGAGCGCAGCTCATCGCGTAGCGACGCCGTGAGGCGCCCTTAATACCGCCGCCCCGGTGTCAAAGGATCGCCTGCGAGGAACGGCCCGACCGCTGGAACGTGAGCGTTTTTCTCTTACTGGCAAGTGGTCGAAGTCGCCACTATCGTGGGCTCTGCGTGACGCCCGGTTGCTGATCCAGGTGTGCCCGGGAGCCCGTTCGCCCCCCTCGGCGAATGCGCTCCTGTGAGATCTCCCTGGGTCCAGTACCCCCCTGAATCGGGCGTCACGCCCAAGGTTTCTGGCGTGCTGGGCCGTTCGGCCGTAGCCTGATGATACGTGATACCTGGGCCGCCAGGCAGTGTGACCGCTTGGTCTGGGCGGGGAGCTGCTTTGGCCGCGTTGAAGGGCGTGGGGACGCTGGAGGCGTGCTGTGGGACGGGTCCGGGTGTCACGCGTTCAGTGCGCCAGGCCGGTGGCGGACATACTGTGTGGCAGTGGCACGAGTTGGTGTCGGGCGAGCTTGGCCATCGGTGACGTGGGGTGATGGTCCGTGGTGGAGCCATCGAACGAGGTCAATGACCTTACTGTTGAGTTGGAACACACGCGCGAGGCGCTGTCGACGCAGGCGGTGATTGAGCAGGCGAAGGGCATGCTGCGTGGCATACTTGCCGTGTGAGCGTCAAGCCGACCCGTACACAGGTTACTGTTGCGGCGCTCGGCGCTTGCTCAGTCGGCGCACAGGTCGCAGCGGGAAGCGGCAGCGGCCTGACGTTGTGGCAGGTCATCTGGATGCTGATCGCAATGAGCACGTTCGCGTCCGCAGCACTGTCCACCCCCATCGGCAATCAAAAAAATCCTTTGCTTTAACTCTTAAGAGTCAAAGCAGCAAAGCGCTAAGGCTAGTAACCGACGCTGCCACCCTATTAAAAAAAACTTGTGCGACTGTAACGTCCAGACAGCTAGCAAATCACCAGGCAAAGTTCGACTACCCTACGTAGGCGAACGCCGCATACGGACGCTGGTAGACCGCGCCTGCTACGCTACGTAGCGATAGCGATGCAGCAGCTCCTCCAGCTTGTCTCGTCGCTCGCGATGACCACGTACGACGCGGGGCATCGGTCAAGCGCTGCACGAAGGCTCGCAGCGCCTGGCCAGCCGGCCGGGCTGTCTCCGCGTAGTCGGCCCAAGCCCCCGTCACCTGCGCCCCCTGGCCGGGGGCGACCCTGACGCCCGACGCGCCGGTTCCCGCGCACCTCGCCCTCGCGTTCGCCCAACGGATGGGCGCGACAATGGCGACCAGCGGAATAAGCGCCGGGCCGCTGCGGTAGGAGCCCGGCCGTCCCCATGCCACCGTTCAGCAGGCGCTGCGAGATCGTGCCCGATCTGGGCACTCTCGCCCGGCTCGACGTGGCCATCGGTGTCGATCTTTACCCGGTCTGCCTGTACACCCGATTCATCTCGGTCATTCCGCACAGCATGCAGCGACACTCCACCGAAACAGACACGACTGGGCGGCCCGGGCCGCGGAAAGCTCGACCGCGGCACCTCAATCCGTGCTCAGGCGTGCGGTCTTGTCGCCGCACAACTGCTCGGGGTAATCGGGTTGTTGCAACGCCGCCTGGATGAAGGGCGGGGTTGTGATGGCACGCACCCGGAAGTACCGATGGCTGCCCCCGAGCAGCGCAGATCCAGATCTGTGAGCAGATCCGTGCCGGGCTGGCGGCGAAGCCGGCAGCCCGGGATCGCCCCGACTGAGGGAGCTGGAAGGGCACCGATCACTCCTTGCGGTCACAGCTTGAGCATCGTCGCTTGCCTTCCGCGTGGACAACGGCGCCCTCCGGGCCGGCAAACAAGGCAGCTGCGCGATCTCGGTGGTCGTCGGGAAGCTCTCCTGCACGTCCCCGTCGACGTCCACGTAGTGCGCGCCGGCGGTGTCGGTGCAGGCCGCGCGCACCGCCAGAGGCACATCGGCGAACCGAGAGGTTCACCCGATCAGGTGTCCGGAGTCTGTTACACGCGGACCTACACCGGCGACTCAGAGTTCGGACGACCCTACGGAGAAACCATGCGACCAGGGGCAGCAAACAGCCTGATCTTCGTGCATTCGGCGTTAGCAGTTGCGGCTGCGGCGTGCGCGTTCGTCCTCCTTCGCGCGAACCCGACCAGCCAGACCTTAATCGCGATCAGCGCCTTGGGCGGAGCCACTGGGAGCTGCTTATACCCTCTGCTGACCCCGGCGGTCAACCCCGGCCGGCGTGTCTCCACACAGGACATCCTCTCGCCCCTGCTGTACTTCGCGATCGGGATCGTGATCGGCGCGACCAGTCTCATCCTGGTGCTCGCTCTCCTGATTGGTGACATCTCGGAGCACGCGAGCAACATCGTGAGCAAGACCGGCGCACTGACGTTCGGCGTGCTCGCCGGCACCCTAGGCACCGTGGTGGTCCGCAGCTATCGGAGGGACGCCGCCGCGGCGCCGCCGATCATCGGTGCATTGTCGAGCCTGGACAACCAGCTCGAAAAGCGCGTCCTTGGCCGTCGCGTGGTCAACTACGACGGCACAGTGCTAGCGGGCTGGTACCCGACAGTTCGGACAGCCGGAGCAGAGCAATCGAGCAACTCGAAGGAAACGAACGACCAGTATCTGATCATCGCAAAGATCGTCGTCGCGCTGGTGCCGCGGAAAGTGCTCGACAAGAACGGGAGGCCCTTCCATCATTACCTCCCTGGCCCGCAGCTCAGCGACCGTCGCCTCCGAGGCCGCAACACTGACGCTGGCGACGCGGCTTCACCGAGACCGGCTGCTTCCACGTCCGCCCGGGTTACCGTCCAGGGCGGCGACGACGCGGGAGCCGCGCCGTTCACTGTGACTATGTTCAGCTCCGACCTGGCCATCGTCCCGGTGCGGGCCGAGATCCGAGCGCCGCGGGACGCGGCGGCCGAACCGATCGAGTTCACCGTCCTCCGGACCTCAGAACTGGACGCGGTCCGGTCCGCCAAGTCCGCACCCGAGCCCACCCGGAAAAACAGCGCCCTCATCCTGATCGACCTGTCCCAGGCCGGCACCACCGTCCAGCTGATGGAGTTGGACACATCGGTGTCGCAGCTAGGCCGCGATGACTAGCCCCGATCAGGATCTGATCTTTCATGTGTCGCGACAGCACGGCCAGATCCATCTCGAAGTGTCCGGGAGTGCCGCCAAAGGCGACCAGAGGTCATTTTGGGGCAGCGCCACTGTCCTGACCGAACAGAACGAGGCCATCCGGGAGGACCTGACCAAGTTCAAAACCGCCTTCAACGACCAGCATCACCCGTCATGGGAGCTCATCTGCGCGAAGCTGGGCGAACTCATCCAGACAGGCAGCACCTACCTTGCAGCCGTCTTCGGTGATGACAACGCTCCCTACATCAAACGGCATTTGCGCGCATCCACTGACGCCGCTGTCACCCGGCCTGCGCGGCTCGAGCTGCGCAGCACCGAGGACGCGCGGCTGATGCTCAACTTCATCCCAAGCGGCTACTACTTACCGACTCTAAACCCAGGGCCAGAAGCAGCGAAGGCATTGGCCCGCATGCTCCCGGCCTTCTCGTCGATCGTGCGCCACGTCGTCCTCGGTGCGAACGTCCACGCCCCCAAGGAAGAGCGCGACAGCGGGCTGCTGCCGCAAAATCGCATACTCGTCGCGGACCCGGACCTGCGGATCGCCTTCTTCTGGAACGAAGCAATAGACGGCAGCGACGCCGAGCGCGCCTTCCTGGAAGGTCCCGACACCGGACAGCATGTAGCTCTGGACTGGAACGGACCGTTCCCCGGGGAGCAGACACCGCCAACGCACCTGCCACAGCACCAAGCGGAATACGTCCTCGCCGGCCTACTCGCGGGCCAGTGGAGCCAGACGGACACCGGTAACCCGATTCAGCTGGTCCACGTCTCCGCACACTCGACCACCAGCGGTCCGGGCACCCGGGACCGGTGCCAACTCCAGCTCGGCCGAGCATCTAAGTATCGACGTGCCCGGCGGAAGTCAGGCCGCCGAGTACCGAAGGAGATGGAGTACTACAACATCACCAACGGTCTCCTCCAGACAAGGTGGGAAGCATGCCCTGTCCCGCTTGCCCCCGGCCCGCTCGCCGTCCTGAGCTCCTGCGAGAGCGCCGCACTGTCCACCGCAGGTGCCCTGAGCCTGGCCGGTTCGTTGCTGCGCTTCGGCTACCGCGCCGTCGTCGGCACCGAGACCGTCATCACAGAAAACACGGCAAGCAGGTTCTTCAAAGCCTTCTATACGCGGCTACTCGGGCCAGAACCGGTTAGTGTCGGCGAGGCGCTGCATGACGCCCGGCTGTTTCTGCTGGTGGACACAGTCGCCAGCCCGCTCGGCTGCCTGTTCACTGTGCACGGCGACCCATACTTGACAGTGCAGAAGAGGGGAGCATGACGGTGACGGCAATGTCCGTAGCAGGACTGGTGGTGATCGGAGTCGGTCTGATCCTGGTGCTGACCGGAACCGTGCTCGCGCTGCGAACCCAGCAGACGGCCGACCGCGACAAGGGCCTCGCCAAGACCCTCACGGCACTGGCGAAACTGGCCGACGCCCTGGCCAAGCACCCGACCGGGATCAAGCTAGTGTTCCTCGGCATCGTCCTGATCCTCATCGGCGGCGCGATCGGCAGCGTAGCCGCCCTGTGAAGCGTTACCACCGGAATCCAGTCGAACGTCCGCTGATGCCGCATACGAGGCGTTCGGGAACGCGGCGGCAGTCAAAGAAAGTGCGGCAACTCGTTCTATTTCTGCGCTGCCGCAGGTGGTCCCACGACTGGCAACGCGGCGGTCCCCGGCGGCGATGGCAAACGACACCAAACGCGCAGGTCAAACGTTTGCCGATTAGTGGCCCGCCTGACGCTCGAACCCAGTACATACGGATCAAGGGCTGGGACTGTTCGCTCTCGTTATTAGGACCCAGGCCGGCGCTGGGTGCCCTGGCTGTGGCCCTCGGCTGTCATGGTGGGCATTAGTTCGAGGCGGACATCGCGTCGCGGAGCGCGGTGACGACCACGTGCTGCACGGGGCAACCGACGGTGGCCGACATCGTATCCGGGGCGACGTCGAGTACCCGGCGTTGCACAGCTCTCGGCGGCCGGTAGTTCGGGTGTTGCACGAGCAGCGACTCGACTGAGCCCTCGCCCACCTTCTTGAAGGGGTCGCGGTCGTGGCGTCCCAGTGCACCGGACAGTTCTTGCCGTTGGCCTACTGCCACTCCGGCGCAGCGGTCAGGTCGACCAAGATCTGATCGCCGGCAGCTTGGTCCCGATGGGCGCCGAGGACCCGGAGCACCCCGACGATCGCGTTGACGGCGACGGCCAGCACACGAAGTTGCCGCAGATGCCCAGCACATCGTCGCCCCGAAGGAAGCTCGAAACTTGGAGGAAACAGCCCCTTGTACTACAGGGCTAGGTCTCTGGTACCCAGAGTCGGAGGCATCACCCGAAGTGGCTTCTTCGTGGCCGATGGCTTGATCGTCTTTGCCGATGAGGTTGAACAGGTGTCGGATCTCGGTGGTCGAGGGCGCCTGGCTGCGCCGCAGCGAGCATCCAATGTACGTGTTATTCCACCTCGTCGCGCTGCTCGGGCTACGACGAGGCGAAGTGGCCGGGCTGCAGTGGGCTGACATCGACCTGCGAGCGAGAACGGTGACCGTAGCCCGCCAAGTCCGCCACATCGGCAAGCACCTCGAACTGGCCGCACCGAAAAGCGCCTCCAGCAACCGGGCGATTGCCCCTGGACCACACGACAGCCGCCCTGCTGCAAGGCCTGCGAATCGAGAGGCTGACCGCCCACCCAGGCACCAGCGAACCGGTCGGGTTCCTCTTCCCCGACCACTTCGGCGCTCCGTTGCGGCCGGACTTCCTGACCGTCATCTTCCGCCGACTCAACTCCGCATCAAGGCTTCCGCCGGTACGGCTGCACGACCTCCGCCACGGCGCCGCCAGCCTCTCCCTGGCCGCTGGCAACGACCTGCGCACCGTCCAAGCCCTGCTCGGGCACTCGAGCGTCACGCTGACCGCAGACACCTATGCCACCGTGCTACCCGACCTCGCCCACCACGCTCCCGAAGCCACCGCACGCCTCCTCCACGACGCCACCGCACCCCAGCCCGCACCCCGGCGTCCAATCCAGCGCGCCCGGCCTGGACGCTCCACACGCATCCGGCAACTCCGATAACACGGCAGGACGACATCCCGCTCTCCAGGCGAGCTCCCGGTCGGCCTCTCCGCACTGTCAGCACCGTTGCACTGCTTGTTACTACTACGGCGCCGGGCCTTCCGGCTCAGTCTGCCAGCAAGCTCAGCTCGGACAGCTGCTCCGGACTGCCGGTCAACCCGGTCGTCGAGGCTGTGAACAGCACGATTGCGAATCGTGATTGAACAGCGGGGCGATCGACGCGCACGCTAATTCGGTGACTCGTAGGCGGTAACTCTCGGCATGTTCGACACGACTTTCACCCCGTCAAGGGTAAGTGATCACTATCACTCTCTGTAAACGTTGAGTTACCGGGGAGAGAAGGGGCGACGCTGGTGACGGCGAACGACGTGTTCTTCCAGCGCAAACAGGCCGCTGCTGTGCTGAAGCACGGTGTGCTGATGCGGTATCCGCCGGTATTCGCCACGATGACCGGGTCTACCAGCGACGGAGGGCGCGTCGTCTATCTTGACGGCTACGCGGGTCCTGGACGGTACGAACCCGAAGGTGATGAGGCAGTCGGGGCACCCGGGTCTCCGCTGTTGGCGGTGCGCAGTGCGACGACGATCGCGAAGTGGTCTCGGGACCTCCACTGCATTTTCGTCGAGCGGAAACCTCAGTACGCGGAGAACCTTCGTCAAGTTCTCGCTGACGAAGCTGGCGCAGATCTTAACTATGACGTACTTGATGGAGATGTCCAGGATCGACTCGAGGAGGCACTTGAGATCGCCAGTCAGTCTCCCCTGCTCGCTTTTCTTGATCCTTTCGGGACCGCGCTCCCCTACGAGATGATGACCAGGCAGTTGATGGGTCGCGACAGCGAACTCAAGACGGAAGTGCTTCTGAATCTGAATCTTGAGATGGTGTGGCGCATCGGCGGACTTATCACGGGCCAGGAGAAAGACTCCGAGCAGACTACGTCCGGGAACTCGGCGACCCTCGAACGCATCGATGCGTTTCTCGGCGGGGACTGGTGGAGGGATACGTTCACGGCAGCCAGAGAATCCGGAGAGGCTGGGTCTGCCGCGCGGGCCGCTCAAACGGTAGCGACCGAGTTCCGTCGTCGAGTTCTGGCCGCAACGGGGTTCAAGTCCTTCTCCGTACCTATCCGAAGGCGGCCGCATCACCCGCCATTGTTCCTCCTGATCCTCTTTTTTAGGCATCAGGCGGCTCCTTACCAGTTCAACGAAGCCGCCTCGGGAGCCAATACTGAATGGCGTGAGCACTTTCGCAAGATTGACCTCTCCGAAGATCTAGCGCGGCGGCGTCGCGAAGAGCCTCCCGACCTCTTCGGCGAAGATCTCATCATCTCCATAACCGAGCAAGAGGCACGCGACATCGAGGCCGAACTCGAGAACGGGTGGGTGGCGACGATCGCCTCGAACATCCGGAACATGCTGGACCAGACATCGTCGCTGCGGATCGAAGAGTCGTTCGCTGACATTTACGGCGCAACGCTCGGGCTCGCTCGCGAGAAACACCTTCGACGCGCCTGGGACCAGTTGCATGACACCGGGTTCGTTCATCGACGGGACACGACGCAAAAGATTCGGCGGCAGACGATCAGGCGCAGGGATTAGGCGGAGGCCAGGATGGGCATCTCGTCCCAGAGACGCCCATCCAGCTCGCGGCCGCCGGCCTTTGGCGTCCGGCCGCCCCACTGCTTGTGGAAGAACGGGACGCCCGAGAGCTGGCAGCTGTCTCGGATGTCACGGACCCAGTCGCGGTCCAGCTCGCGTGCGTTCGGCCCTGACTCGCCACCGGTGATGACCCAGCCGATGCCGTCGAGGTTCAGGTTCGGGAGCGGTCCGAGCAACGGCTCACAGGAAAGGAAGCGGACCGCTGCGGGCACACTGCGAAGATCATCGATACGGGATAGCTGCGTGTCGTCTTCGACACTGACTCCCATCCACAGGTTCGGTGGCCAGTCAAGCCGATCCGCGAGCTTACGCAGGCGCGCTGAGCGCTTAGTCAGTACCTGGTAGGTGTGTTGCGGTGTATCGGCGATCACCCCGAAGACCCGTTGCACGAACGTCAGCGGCACACGAGCATGAAAGAGATCGCTCATCGAGTTGACGAAGACGACACGCGGGTTCCTCCAGCGGTAGGGCTGCCGCAACGTGCTCTCGTGCAGCGCCACGCCGAAGCCAGGGCCGGACGTGCGAGGGTCACCGTCGGTCTGGTATTTATCGGCCCCCATCGCCTTGAGCCGCTTGGCCAAGGCAAGTGCATAGCAGTTGTCGCAGCCGGCCGAAACCCGGTCACACCCGGTGGTCGGGTTCCACGTTGCTTCCGTCCACTCGATCGACGACCGGTCACTCATGCTGATCCCTACCCTAGTCGGTTGACTTCTACATTACGGGATACTCGTAACGGATACCGCGTATGCTGACAGCATGTCGGAAGATCGCTTGACGAAGCTGCGCGCACTGTCGCAAGCAGCCTTCGGACAGCGGTATCGCCTTGAGCTGATGCTCGCTGTCGCGGAGTCACCCGACGGCATCGTCTGCCTCACTGACCTCGCCCGTTCGCTCGATATCTCGATCAGCAACCTCCAGCAACCGCTCAAATCACTGGTGACAACTGGCTTGCTGTCCCCGTTGCCAGTGAACGAGTCACGACGGAAGTTCTACATCCGAAATCCCAGCTCAGCGTGGTCATGGGCCGCAGAACTAGCTGGACAAACATATTCACGGGGCGAGCAGGCTGGGCAATTGAAAGCCGAGACGCCGCAGTCCGGACTACGCCGGCCAACCTGACGAGGGCGGTGTCCAGCTCGCACGCGCACCGACACGCCCGCCACAGGGACCGGGCTCAGTCACCACGGCGAGCGGTGAGAGGCCAGCGATGTCGTACTCGTCATCGTTGGTCAGGCCGCAGCCAATCAGGTCGACCCGCTCATGCCGGGGTACGGAGCAGACCCCGATCCGCGACCCGGCAGTCGAGTAGTGGTGGAAAAGCGCAGCGGACAGCTGCGCGCATTTGACCGAGCGAGCACGGGGGCCGCCATACATCTCGATCTTCACCGGCGAAGCACCGGAGGTGTCCACGCCGAGCACAGGAACCCGCCACCGCGAGCCGTTCCGTCACGCACTATGTGCCAAGCCAGCTCCTGCGGCCGATGAGCCGCACTCGGCAGCATCGCGACGACCTCCACCAGCCCGGGTGGAAGCCGCCGCCGCCCCACCGCAAAGCGTCGCGCAGCAACACAACCAGCGCCTCGTCGTCAGCCTCCGACGGCTCATCACCCATCGGCAACCAGCGTTCGTCGTCGGGACATCCGGGAAAGTGGTGAACTACCATGATCCCCACGCACGACGCGGTGTCCGGCTCACCAGAGGCGTCGTCGAGGACGACCCTGCGGCGCTCCACCCGTATACTCACGCGCCGCTCACCGGTCATAGCTGCCCAATCGCTCCCGACGGGGCCAGCATGACGGGCACGTTACCTGCTTACCCCTGGACGGCTGGTTGTGACGGTGTGAACCGACCGCGGATGTCCGTGGTTTGTAACCGCGGTTGGTGGTCGTTTGCTTGATCAATGTCTGTGAGAAGTGACCGCAGTCGGGATCAGAGTCCTGCGAGGAAGAGTGCCCCGGCTGCGATGAGGCCGAGTTCGACGAGCAGGACGAAGACGCGCTCGCTGATCCGGCCCAGGATTTTCTTGCCTGCCCAGGCGCCGAGCAGGGTGGCCGGGGTGAGGGCGAGGCCGAAGAGCAGGACCTGACGGGTGAGCAGGTCGCCGGCGCCGTAGGTGGCGATTTTGGTGAAGTGCATGGTCAGGGCGCTGGCCGCTTCGGTGCCGATGTAGGCGCCGCGAGTCAGGCCGAGGGCGAGGAAGAACGGCGCGGTCAGCGGGCCAACCGGGCCGAGCAGCGCGGACCCGAGGCCGGAGGCGGCTCCGACGAGGGCGAAGGAGGGCTCTGCGGGCGGGCGTGGTTGGCGTTGCCGGCGTCGCCAGACGACGACGCCGATCAGGAACAGGCCCAGGAGTCGCTTGAGCGGGGTGAGCGGGGCGTGGGTGAGCAGCAGGCCGCCGGCGACCGCGCAGGGGATCGCTCCGAGCGCGAACCAGCCGATCAGGGGCCAGCGCAGCTGGCGGCGGTTGAGCCAGACCCGGGACCCGTTGGAGGACAGCTGGATCAGGGTCAGCATGGGGACCGCGACGCGCAGGCCGAACAGCGCGGTGAAGACCGGCAGCAGCAAGACCCCGCCGCCGAACCCGGCGACCGCGGAGAGCAGGGCGAGCAGGAACGCGGCGAGTGAGGCGGCAAGCAGGGTGGGCAGCAGATCGACCAGCACAAGGGCCAGCCTGCCAAGCATCACGCGCCATGAGGGTCGGCGGGGGCGGCGAAACCTCCGTGCCCGGTGGCCAGCAGCTCCTAGCCGGGCGCTGATCGTGCTGGTCGAGGGATGTCAGTTGGTGTTCTGAGCGCGGCGGCTGTGGGCGAGGCGGTAGGAGTCGGTGCCTGTTTCTATGATGTTGCCGCCGAAGGTGAGCCGGTCGACGACGGCCGCGCAAAGCCGCGGATCGGTGAAGGTCTTGGTCCAGCCGCCGAAGCTTTCGTTGGACGCGATCGCGACGGACGCCTTCTCCTCGCGCTCGGTGAGAACCTGGAACAGCAGCTCGGCGCCGCGGCGGTCGAGTTCCATGTAGCCGAGCTCATCGATGCAGAGAAGATCGACACGGCCGTAGCGGGCGATCGTCTTGGTCAGTATCAGGTCGCCGGCGGCCTCGACCAGCTCGGTGACCAGCTTGGTGGCCAGCGTGTATCTCACCCGGAATCCGGCCATCGCGGCCTCGGTGCCCAGCGCAATCAGCAGATGTGACTTGCCGGTGCCGGAGTCACCGATCAGGCAGACCGGCAGGCCTTTGCGGACCCAGTCGCAGGTGGCCAAGGTGTGGATGACCGCCGGGTCGACGTTCGGGTTCTCGTCGAAGTCGAACCCGCGCAACGACTTCTCCCGCGGGAACGCCGCGGCCTTGATCCGGCGCTCGGAACGTCGGCGGGCCCGGTCGTCGCATTCGGCCATCAACAGCTCGGCCAGGAACCCGCGGTAGGACATCTAGTCGCGACCGGCGGCGTCGGCGATGTCGGGGAACTGGCCGCGGATGGTCGGCAGCCGCAGCGCCCGGCAGGCCTGGTCGATGGCGGCGTCGGCGGCCTGCTCGGTCCGCCCGCGGTGGCGTCTGGTAGTCATCAGCGTGTTCCCTTCCTGCGTCGACGGTGGCTGGGCAGTAACTGGTCATAGACCGCGACCGAGGGCAGCGGCCGGGTGTCGGCGGGCAGCTGAGCCAACCGGCGCAGCGCGTCAGCGACGTGACCTCGGCAGCCGGGCTCTGCGCCGGTTCGGGTGCGGTGGTGTCGGCGTCGGCGCTCTTGCGGGCCTCCAGGGCGACCGCGTCGGCGGTGAGCGCACCGGCCGCAGGGCGGCGGCCAGGCCGGCGACGACGTGCTCGTGGGCCAGGCGGCGGTGCAGTAGCAGAACCTCGACCAGCGCGCGGGTGCCCTCGGCCTCGCCGTGGGCCTTGTGGGCCGCGGCCCACCAGGCGTCATGGACTGGGGTGAACTTGCCGGCGGCGCGGGCCTGCTCGAGCGCGGTCGGGCCGGGCAGGGCGCCGGGTTTGCGCAGCAGCGCCTCGAGGTAGTGATCCAGTTCGAGGCGGGTGCCGCCCTTGGCCAGCAGCCGTTCGTGGCGGGCGACATCGGTGCGGCCGTCGAACACGACCAGCTCGGAGGCGTGCAGCAGGACCCGGACCCGGCGGCCGATCAACCGGACCGGGACCGAGTACTGGTTGGTGCGGACGCTGACCAGTGAGTAGCGGTTGACCCGCGGGGTGAACCAGCGGCCGGTCTCGAACGGCTCGCCCGGCAGAGGCCGCAGCAGCGGCGCTTCGATGGTGAACATCTCGCCGATGGTGCGGAGCCGGGTGCCGATGCGACGGGCGTCGTCGGCGAGGTCGTAGCCGTCGATCATGGCGTTGAGCTCGGCCAGCGACTCGACTTCGGGGACCGGGACCAGGTGGTTGCGGCGGAACCAGCCGATCTGGCCTTCGACGCCGCCTTTCTCGTGCGCCCCGGTCAGGCCGGGCTGGCAGTAGAACGGCTCGACGCCCCAGTGGGATCTGAAGGCGACCCAGCGGTCGGTTTCGACCCGGTGCCGGGAGAACCCGATCACCTGGGCGACCGCGGCCTTGAGGTTGTCATACCGGATCTGGCCGGCTGGCCCCACCCAAAGTCCGGAAGGCGTGCTCGTGGCCTTCGAAGAAGGCTTCCTGCCCGCCGGAGGCGAAGGCGCGGCGCACGGATTTGCCGGAGAAGGAACAGCGCAGCGCAAACAGGATGCAGGTGACCTGCTGCCCGCGGAGCCGGACCGCGATCTCGCCGAAGTCGACCTCGGCCTCCATGCTGGGTCGGTGAGCCTGTGGGATGAACGCGGCCGCCGGGCCGCGGCCGGCCGCGGCCCGGATCTCCGGTGCGCGGGCAGCAACATAGGTGCGGACGACCTGATACGACACGTCGGTCAGGCCGTGCTCGTCGATCAACCGGGCGAAGATCCGTTTGACGGTGTGCCGCTGTTTGCGCGGCGCATCCAGGTCTGTGCGCAGGAATTCGTCGATCACCGGCTCGAACGGGTCCAGCTTCGACGGCCGCGGCGGGGGCTTCTTCCGCGGTTCCGGCCAGGCCGAGGCGATCGCTTTGACCACGGTGCGGCGGCCGACGTTGTACTTGCGCTCCAAGGCCCGCCCCGATATCCCCGACCGGGCGTCCCGGCGGATCGCGGCGTAGAGCTCTACTTTCGACTGTGGAGGGGAGGCATCCCGGCTCCCTCGTCTGGAGCACGGGCATCCTCTCACCGCAACCCCCAAGTGCGGTCAAATCTCACGGATACAGACCTGGCGACCACACACGGTGCGGTCACCGACCACGAGCAACTGCGGTCACGTCAGACCGACAAAACCAGACGGCCTAACACAGTCGCAGCACACAGGGAGGTGGTCATCGGTAAGGCTGCGGCACCAGAAGCGAAGCTGGCGCGCGAGTCCGAGCTGTGCCTGGCGACGATCGCGCTGCTGCCGACTATGGCTGCTGGCGCCCGGCCGAGGAGCCGGCCTCGGACACTCCGCATCCGCACACACGAAACGTCGAGCCCGCACAACAAGCACGGTGCGCCGACCAGTCGATGGAAGATCGGTCAACAACCGCGGGTAACGCCTATGCACCTTGGCAAGATTGGCACGAGCCAGATTCGATCCGTTGAAGGGAACCCTCCACAGGGAACCGCCGGACAGGTTGCCCATTCGAAGATCAGCGTCGCTGAGATGACCGCCGACCAGTGGTCGCCACTGTCAACCGTCGGTCCTCACTGACACAGAACGGCCCGCAGGGGAGCCGCTCCGCCAGGATGCGGGGATGCCGCTGAATGCGGGTGGCGATCTCCCGATGGGGGGGAGGAGAGAGATCGCCACCCGCTTCTCAACCGGCGACTCTTCCCTGGGGGGAGGGAGGAAGTGCCGCCGAACCGGAGGCCGTGAGTGGAGAGTGCAGTCGTTCCCCGCAGCACTCTCCACTCACGACGGTGTGGCAAACCCCGACAGGCGCGCACACCCGCCGAGTGCCTGCCCGCGAGCGGGGTCAGGACTCGGCGCGTCAGGGATGGGTGGGCTTGGTGACCGTGGGCACGTTCCGGTGGGTGTCGCCCTGCCCCTCGGTCGGGTGGGGCGGCGGGGTGTGGTCGTTCGTGGCCGACGGCGACTCGGTGCCGTTCGAGCCGTGGCCGGCCTCCTCGGTGAGGGTCTTCGCGCAGTAGGCGTCGACCTTGTCCTTGCCGCCCGCGGTGGTGATCAGGACGGTGAAGGCCGGGCTGTCCAAGGCTTTCCCGTGTTCCGCCTTGTCGCCGGCGGAGTAGGCGTGGCACAGGCCGGCCAGCGAGGGGGACGGTGACCCGCCGGACGCGCCGGTGGTGCCGGTGCTCTTCGCTTCGCCGTGGGAAGACTCGCTCGCCTCGGTGGCCGGCACGCGCGACTTGGCCGAATCGCCGGCACTCGCCGGCGTGCTCGCGGAGTGCGAGTCCGGCGAACCGGGGAAGGTGCCGGACGCCGCCACCGCGGCGACACCTCCAGCGGTCACCGCCGCGGTCGCGGCGGCCGCCACCGCGAACTTGGCTGTGAGCAGTTTCGCCAAGGCGATCTTGATCATCGAACGTCTCCGGGGTCGAGGGACTGGGGCGAGACGAGCGGCCCGGAACGCCGCCACCGCGGCGTGTTCCCCACGCAGTTCAGCCTCACTCGCCGCCCCGGCCGCGGCAGCGAGCAAAGCGTTCAGCGCGTGGTCGCGCCCGCCCGGCGAGCCGTCGAGGAGTTCCTCGGCGGTGCGCCGTTCGAGTCGTCGAGAACGGTGTGTGCTCATCTCACCTCCTTCAGCGTCGACGCCTTCGTTTCTGTCACACCAGCCTCTGACCTGCGACTTTGCCCCGCTTCCGGAGGTGGCAGCCGCTCGGCGAGCGTGCGCAGGCCCCGGTAGGCCGCGGTCCGCACGGCGCCGGGGCGTTTACCCAGCACCTTGGCCGCGGCCGGTGCGTCGAGCCCCATGACGACCCGCAGCAGCACCGCTTCGGCCTGTTCCCGGGGAAGTTCCGCGATCAGGGCGAGCGCCGCGTCGGTGCCGATCGCCTCGACGGCCGACCCCGCGGTGTCCTCACGTCCGGGCACGTCGGAGAACTCCTCGACCCGCTCCACGGCGACCGGACGCCGACGCCGGTTCCGGAGGTGATCGATGGCCCGGTGCCGCGCGATGGTCGCCACCCAGCCGCGGAAGCCGTCCAGCTCGCCGCGGAACTTTCCCAGGTTCCGCGCCACCTGCAGCCAGGCCTCCGACGCGACGTCCTCGGCGTCGTGGCCGACCAGGACCCCCAGGTACCGCAGCAGCCCCGGCTGGACAGCCCGGTACAGCACGCGGAACGCGTCGTCGTCACCGTCCCGCGCGGCTTCCAGCGCGGCCGACGGGCTCAGCACCACGGGCTCCGAGATATTCCACTCCGGATCGTTGCCCGCGGCAGCCCGCCCGTCGCCGTGGCGGATCGACACCAGCGTAGTCACCACCCTTTGCCAACAACCCACATCGCGGACCGCGACATCATGGTTCATGCGGCGCCGCTGCGGAACCCCGGAGAGCATCGGCGATCCTCGCCACACTCACAGCCAAAGCTAGTAACTTCCCGACGCGGTTCCTGATCAACGGTGACCACCAAAGGGTCCTTGGCTCGCCTGGCGCGGCCGCCGGCACGGTCACCGCACCCGTGGCTTCCTGCACCACGTCGAAGGCCCATTCACCGCCCGCGATCGGGTAGTTCCCGTCCGCGCAGGGGATCGATCAACCCGGATATTCGGGATGTACGCCATTCGGCTGATCGGGCTCCGAGCCTGTGACGACGCTGCCCCGTCCCGGCGACTTCCTGTGGAGAACCGGCTCTCGCGGGGACGCACCGATGACGACGAGCCTGGGCCTGCGGGCCGTCGGCGCGGTGGCCGCGCTGCTGCTGGTGCCATTCCTGACCGCCGAAAGCTGCGGCGACGAGCGAACCGGGCCTCCATCGTCGTCGACCCCGGCGGTCGGCGGTGACTCGGCACGCACGAGCGAGACGGCGTCCCATGAAGCAGTCTCATCCGACAGCCGACCCGAACCACGGGTGACGACACCGCTCATCCCGAGCCGACGCAGACCCCTACGACCACGAGCGAAACCGATACCTCTTCGACGACCGAGCCCCCGCCGATCCGGTGACCGGCGCCGCCGGCCCGTGTTCGACGCTGTGGACCCGTGCAACCACCCTGCTATCCCGGACGGGTGCTGATCTCCGCGCTGCTGTACTACTTCGGATGGGTCCGCAGCCAGGCCACCTGGAGCTACTTCGGCGTCGACACCGGCGTGCTCGGCTTCGGCCCCGCCGACTACGCCCTGCGCAGCATCAACTCGGCCTTCCTGCCACTGATCGGCAGCGGGATCGCCGCCCTCACCACGGCCGCCCTGCACCGGACGGTCCTGGCGCCCGCAGCCCGCGCGACACCGGGGACCCGACACCGGCGTCTGGCCGGCGCCGGGATCGGCGCTTGCCGGGCCGCCGGCGTCGCCCTGATCGGGCTCGTCGTGACCGGGTTGCTGCTGCCGGTGACGGTGGGCAACGCGCTCGGCGTGGCGTTGCCGCGGTCGCTGCTCGGCGCGGCCTGTCTGCTCGCCTATGCGGATCACCTGCGTGCGTCCGGCGAACGCCCGGACCGGCGGGTACCACGGAAGTCGCGCGGTCTGCACGGACTGCTGCTGATCGGACTGGCCGTCGTCGGCGTGCTCTGGAGCATCGCCCTCTACGCCCAGAAGACCGGCCTGGGAGTGGCACGCAACATCGCGGCCGGGCTGCCCACCCGGCCCTCCCTCACCCTCTACAGCGTGGAGCGGCTGGCTATCACCGGGCCGGGGGTCACGGTGGGCAAACTGGACCAGGACCGCTCGAAGTACCACTTCCGCTACACCGGACTGGTTTCCCTGAGCCATACCCCCGAGCACTATCTGCTGGTGGCCGCCGCCTGGCGCAAGGGGCGCGACACGGTCTACGTCGTCCCAGCCGGCGACCACATCCGGATCGACATCACGACACGATGACTGTGACCGAGTCGCAGCCCGGAGCTTCACAGCCATGCTCAGCCGAAGCTAACTGTTGCGGGTCATGACGTTGGTGTCGGCTGACCGAGCTGTTCGGCTCACCGGCCATCCGATCACGGCAGCAACTGCCACCGCTCGACGAAGATCATCCAGCGGTGTGTCATGGACGTTCTGGTGGTGCACGCGACCGAGAAAGGCTCGTCCCAACAGGTCGCCGAAGCGATAGAGACAACACTCGTGAGCACACCGAGGAAGTCGACCTTCGCCCGGCGAGGCGGGCCCGCGAATCGCTGGCCGGGCGCGACCTCGTCGTGCTGGGCGATGCGCTGTACTCCGGACGCTGGCATCGCGACGCCCATCGGTTCCTCAAGCAGCACCGCCGGGAGCTCGCCACCGGAGTGCCGGTCGCCGTGTTCGGGATGGGGCCGCGCACCGACGACGAGGACGCCTGGAGCCGCTCTCGCGCGCAGCTCGACCGGGCCGTGGCCAAACGGTCCTGGCTGCATCCGGTCGCCGTCACCGTGTTCGGCGGTGTCGACCCGCCCCGACGCACGAACCGGCAACGACGGGACCTGCGGGACTGGGACGCGATCCGGAACTGGGCCCGGCAGGCGCTGAACCAGACCCTCGCCCTTCGGCCGCCACAATCTTGACGTTCAGCACCGCGCGCCGGAGCTGAACCGGGCTGGTCGCCGGCGTGTCCGGTATCCCCGTGCGCGGGGACGCCGGGCTGGTGCTGCGGGAAGTGTGCGGAAGAACCAGTGCTTGACCAGGACGAGGTAGCCGATGACCATCAGCACCAGCACGAAGATGAACCGGTCTGGCACCGGCGCGAACCCGAGATCGCCGGCGCGCGGCGTGGCGGGTAGTACCGCGGCGGCGGTCACCACGGCGAGGCCGCGGTGAGCAGTGGCACGCTGGGCCGGCTGAGGTAGAACGGGCTGCGCCGGGTCAGGCGGGCAAGCGCCACGGTCGACGCGATTCACGCAAGCAGTCCCACCAGAATCAACCGGTCAACGCTGCTCAGCCGCTCGCATCATGCGCGCGCCCGGGGCCTTGAGTAGGCGATCAGCAACAGTGCTCACCACGCCAGGCCTCACGACCTTCCTTGACGGCGACGGCGGCGATGACGAGGGCGACGAGCGGGTCGGCCCAGTACCAGCCGAAGAGGCTGTTGAGGAGCAGGCCGACGAGCAGCACTCCGGAGAGGTAGGTGCACAGCAGCGTTTGCTTGGAGTCTGCGACGGCGCTGGCGGAGCCGAGTTCGCGGCCGGCGCGACGCTGGGCGTAGGACAGGAACGGCATCACGGCAAGGGAAACGGCGGCGAGCACGATGCCGGCGGTGGAGTGCCAGGCCAGGTCGGCACCGAACAAGGCCCGCACGGATTCGACGGTGACATAGGTGGCGAGGGCGAAGAACGACACCGCGATCACCTTCAGCGCGCTGCGTTCACGGGCCTCGGGGTCCGTGCCGGAGAACTGCCAGGCGACCGCGGCGGCGGAGGCGACCTCGATAACGGAGTCCAGACCGAAGCCGATCAGCGCGGTCGAGGAGGCGATCGTTCCGGCGAAGATCGCGACGACGGCTTCGACGACGTTGTAGGTGATGGTAACCGCGACCAGCAGCCGCACCCGGCGGGAGAGGACCGTGCGCCGTTGCGAGCTCACGGATGGCGCGGTGGTGGTGTCGGGCGCTGCGCAGCAGCCGTCGGAACAGCCATCGGCCGGCACGCCGGCCATCGTCAACGGGAGTTCGCGGCGGTCGGTGTGTTTGCTCATCGGATCGTCCTGGTGCTGGTCGTGGTGGCGGCCACGGGTTCGTCGTCGACGCAGGGTTGTTTGGTATCGACGGCGAGGACGACCTGAACGAGCTCCCGGAGCGCGCGGGCGAGGTGGGCGTCGGCCAGGGCATAGCGGACCTGGCGGCCTTCGTAAGTAGCCACGACCAGGCCACAGCCGCGCAGGCAGGCCAGGTGGTTGGACACGTTCGAGCGACTCAAGCCGAGCTGGTCGGCCAGTTGGCCGGGGTAGCTCACGCCGTCGAGCAGGGCGACCAGGATCTTGCACCGGGTCGGGTCCGCGAGCGCTCGGCCGAGCCGGGCGAGCGCGGCACCGCGAGCTTCACACGTCAGCACGGCCCAAACAGTACATTAGATGCTGACATAACAGCAATCGGTGAACTATCTGGTGGTTTCAACGGGGAGAACCGACAGGGCTGACCCGTTCGGGTCAGGGCAGGTGGCGGTCAGCCCGGCGGAGCAGCGCGCCCAGGACGCCCCTCTGATGCCAGCCCCTGTCGATGACGCGGGCGCGAGCGGAGAGGACGACGGCTCGCAACCGGGCCGCCGTCGTGGGGTGCCGAACGTCCTCGATCTCGGTGGCGCGCCGGTGGAGCCTCCGGGCGCAGCCGGCGCAGACCGCGACCTCAGGGTGGTTGCCGAGGTGAACCAGTTCGTCATCGCGTCGTTCGGCACCGCAACACCAGCACCGTGGCGCAGACGTCGTGGCGTCCTCGTGCGCAGGCTGTGCGGTCATCGCGTGCCTCCGGGTGTCGGCACCCCTCAGAGTGACCCCCGACAGTATCGCCGCCAGAGCACGGACGAGGAGCCGTGAACTATTGCGCCGGGATTGCTGCCTGAGCAACGCGCCGAAGACGGTGCGACCGAACTGCTCGGCCTGGCCGGGTGTCAGAATCTCCCCGACGATCTCGGGTGTGCCCGGGCTCGGATCAGGGCTTGTCCGCGGGTGGCAATCACAGCGTCGGCAGCGAGCATCTCCGGGATACCGAGAGCGTCGATGGCGCACGTCTCGACACGCCGAACACCGGCATCAGCCCGTTCAGGTCCTCGGTACGGGCCGGGGCGCCGGTGGTCGCGAACGCCGCAGGAGGGCCCTCCAGGACCAGGCAGCACTGCCGCGCCTGATCGGTTACGGCGTCCCCGACGTACTCGGGTTCTCGTCGCCGACGGGGGTGCTCAGGACCTGCCGGAGGTCGGTCACGGACGGCGCGCCCTGGACGTGGCCGTCTTCGGCGCGATACAGCCGACAGGACACGCTCGGCGTCAACCCCGGCCCCGCGAACGGATCGACGCCGTCCACCAGCAGAGTCGGCGACCCGGTCATCCCGGCTGCCCCTGCCGCGTCGAGGTCGTCGATCACCTGGCGGTGCCGCGTGACCCCGGACCGGTCACCGAGCGCCTCGTCCAGCCGCTGCTCCAGCAGGGCGACATTCGGGCAGTCGGAGACCTGAAGGATCTCCAGCTTCACCGTGCACCTCCCGGCTCGGACTGCAGTGCGTGCAGCAAGGGGCATCGGCGGTCCGGACGCGAGCGGTCGCACGTCGCCACCAGCTCGGCCGACGACGCCCGCATCCGCTCCGGATCGGCGATCCGGCGTTCCGGACCGGCAACGCGCTCAACAGCCGTGGCTCTGGCCGGTTCGCACCCGTCCGGGCCGCCATCGGCCGGCCGCAGCAGTTCCGCGACCTCATCGAGCGTGAACCCGAGCTCCTGCGCATGCTTCATGAACCGGAGCACAACCACCACCTCGACCAGGTACATCCGATACTCCAACGTCGCCAACGGCGGGCCCGCGAGCCGGGTCAGCGTGCCGTCAACATCACCCGAGCCGCTGTGAAGGAATTATCGCCCGGCGCGCGTCCGCCCGCGCCGCGCGACTATCTCGTAAGTTCGACTATCTCGTAAGTTCGCCCACCGCGATCTTGCCGGTCCGCTCCGGCCAAAGTTGGATGGACCGCAAGGGTTCCGCTGCAGCGAACCCGCCGCCGGCGCGGTCGGCCGCCTCCCGTTCGGCTGCCTCGTCGGCGCTGCGAGCCAGGCGGCGTTCGCGCACGGCCGAGCCGATCTGCGCGGCGCAGCCGGTGAGCACACGCCAATCGGCCGCACTCAGCAACCGGCCTCGCCCGGCCAGCACCAGCGCGTCGGCGGGCGGGACCTCGACGTCGGCATCGTCGAGTCGCTCGGGCGGCTCTGTCGCGCGCCGGCCAGCACGAACCATTGCTGACCAGCACCGCCGGAGCCTGTGCAGGCTACTTCCCGCATCGGGCAGGTCCAGCCGACGGATCCGGCAGGCCCGCGATCTCCTGTCGCTGATCACGGCTGCGGCAACCACCACCCCCGACACGTCAGCCCGGGCCGCTCGCGAGCTGTTCCTCGATCCCGCCACTACAGCCTGCATCCTACTCGCCACCGACGACGACAAACCGGACCACGCGACGCCTGCGCAGCTGCATCCTCCGCGCCGCAGCCGCACTCGACCCCGCCATCGCCGCAAGCTTCGCCGCCGACATGCCCGCCCTGCGCAGGACCGCCCCCGCGAAGAACCCGCCCTCCGCAACGAAATCACCAGCTGGTGGAACCGCACCCTCCAGGTCCTCCGGCGCTAGCCCAAGCTCCTCGACGAACAAATCATGCCTCGCCCCCCGGGGGGTGTCCCTATCTGGTTGTCAAGCCGCGGCGGGGGCTGGTTGGGGGTGTCGGTAGTGGGTGCCGTTGCGGAGCATGGCGTAGATGACGTCG
>NZ_JBSGDR010000037.1:0-53603 GCF_053602455.1 Amycolatopsis sp. NPDC004378 | reverse complement strand
TCTGTCCCCCCCCCCACCACACCCTTCCCCCACACCCGGGGGTTTGGGGGGGCCGGCCCCCCCCCCCCCCACGATCGGGTGACTTCGCCGCATTCGGCGGCGAAGTCACCGGTGGTTCAGTTCTTCCAGTCCTTGTGGTACTGGCCGCTCAGGTTGTCGGAACCGCCGGCGC
Organism: Amycolatopsis sp. NPDC004378; assembly: GCF_053602455.1. Classification (NCBI taxonomy): domain Bacteria; kingdom Bacillati; phylum Actinomycetota; class Actinomycetes; order Pseudonocardiales; family Pseudonocardiaceae; genus Amycolatopsis; species Amycolatopsis sp. NPDC004378. Next base: position 53,431 of record NZ_JBSGDR010000037.1, on the reverse strand, counting down.
CCCAGCCTTCGGTGTCCTCGGTGAAGAGGCCCACCAGCTCCACGGCCGGCGCCTCGTACTCGAACTCGATCTCGTCCATTGTGGATTCCTTTCGTGTATCGCCGTGTTCCGGCACCTCCGACGTTTCCACCGGACGAGCCGATTCGGGCGCCCTCGCCGCGTCCCGTTCGCGAAAGCCACCCGGGAGCGTGTTTCCCATCCGGGAAGGGTCACCGGGGAACCCCCTGCCCGGTCCGCCTCGCCCGGTCACCGGCCGGGGTGAGCAGGGTCTGGAGGGCCGATCCGAGGTACCACTGGATCCGCTCCGGTTCAGCCCGGCGCAAGCCGGCCGCCCGCTCGACGTCGTGCAACAGCAGGAAGCCGGACATGACCGCCTCGACGAGCAATGCCCGCAGTTCGGCGTCCGGTCCCTCGAGGTGGCGGCTGACGACCGTGGCGTAGCGCTCGCCCAGGACATCGGCGACCGAGCTCAGGCTCCCGGGCGAGTCGATCGACCGGAGCATGGTCCGGAACATGTTGGTCAAGGCTTCACCTGCCCCCGGCGCGCCGGAGGCGACCATGTGGCGCGCGACGAGAGCACGACCCCACAGCGAGGGCGGAACACTCTCGAACAACTCCACCTGCCCCAGCAGATCGGGTTGCTGCCGCACGATCTGCACGAGGAGCTCCGCCTTCGAACCGAAGTACCGGTTGACCAACGCAGGGTCACAGCCCGCGACATCCCCGATCGTCTTCAAGGTCGTGGCCGTGAAGCCGTGCCGGGCGAACAGGTCGGCCGCGGCCGTGAGGATCGCGGCTCGTGTGCGCTGGCCGTCGCGGCGCGGCGCCCGCGCCGGCTTCTTGATCGTCATCGGCGGGCTTCCGGAAATGCGCAGCTCAGGACCATGATCCGGAGCTTAACGTCAATACCTGGCGCAGCCTGCGGAAACGGGTCATAGTGTCGGCCGGGCACACAGAAGGAGACCGGTGTACGCCACCGGACACCGGTTCGGGGGCCAGCAGTGAAGACCGCGACGATCGCGAACGACCTCAAGATCAGCTACGGAGCGCACACCGCCCCCATCGTGGCGGAGACGATCGGCCGGTGGCGCGAACGGTGCCCGGTCAGCGACCGGCGGGCGGACCACACGGGCCGGATAGCCGAACGTCTCGTGCGCTGGAACCTGCACAGCCCGCGGCCGGACGAGGACGTGCCGGCCGGGATGCGGCGCCTGGTGCACCGGCTGGCCCGGCGCTGCGCGGCCCGCGATGTGCCCAAGGACACCCTCGTTTCGTGCGTGCTCGACGCGCTCACGGTGACGAACCGGGTGTACTGGGGTGCGGCCGAGCCCGAGGACGCGGCCGGGGTGACCGCCCTGACCCAGCACGCGAGCCGGGTCGTCAAGACCCTGATCGAAACGGTCGACGACGCGTACTACCGAGAGCTCTCGGAGACCGGAAATCACCTCCGCGCCCGCTCGGTGCTCATCGACCAGCTTCTGCGGGGAAACACCCGGTCGGACGCCGCACGACGCTTCGCCGACGAGGACTTCGCGTCCTGCTGGGTGATCGTCCTGCGCGGCCCCGGTCCGCAGTTGCGTTCACTCGCCGCGAACCACCTCAGCCGGGTCACGGCCGGCGAGGGGATAGTTCTGCTGCAGGGCAGTGGCGAACTCGCGAAGTGGGAGGCCCTGTCCGAGTCGGCCGAAGCTGCCGGGCTGAGCGGTGCGGCGTGTTTCGCCCGCGACCTGGCCGAAATTCCGGCTTGCCTGGCGAATTCCCGGCTCGCCGCCGGGCTGTGCCACGCCGCCGGGCACCGCGGTGTGCTGCCCACCGAGTGCCTGCTTCTCGAATCGGCGCTTGCCACCACGCCCAGCCTCGCCGCCGGGCTGACGAAGCCGCTCCGGCCGCTGGGTCCCCGGCCGGACCTGATGCTGACTCTCGCCGAGTTCTACCGGAACGACCTCGACCGGCAGCGGACGGCCAGGAGGCTCGGCGTAGACCGGCGAACGCTCACCAACCGCCTCACCCGCATCCGGCGGCTCACCGGTCTCGACCCCCTTTCCAGCTCCGGTATCCGGATCCTCACAACGGCGTTGACCGCGAAGACGTTCTCGCCGTGCGAGAACGGTCCGGGTACGCCAGAGTGAGCAAATTTCGGTGTACCGGAACGACGGCCGAGCACGGGTCCGCAAACTACCGGTGCCGGTCCCGCCACTCGGCTCGGTGACCACGTCGGCGTTTTCCCACCCTGGGAATCAGCTGGGAAATCCTCGTGTTCTGTTGCCACTTGGCTGGCTCTGCGCTTTCCTTGATGAGCCGGGTCCGGCACCCCCCACCGGATCCGGCCTCATCCACCTCCTCGGCACAAGCCCCGGAGAGTTTTGTCCGGTGCGGCCACGGAGAAACGTGAAACCCGACCGGGCTAGCGCAAGATCCGGCATCGTGAAGTTTTCGGCAAAAACAGGAACAGCCGCATCCCAGGCTCCTGGTAATCGACGGGGAAAGCACTCCGAATCGTTGTAACCGAGGCCGGGAAGAGATCTTCCGAAAGGGCTGCCTCACGTGACGTGCGGGCGGCGGTCTCCTCCGTGTCTGACTCCCGGGAATGCTTCACGGCCAAAACTCTCGACTAGACGGCCATCGAACCGGCCGGCCACGGAACGCTCCACCGTGGGGTACCGGCGCTCTCCGGGATGGCAGCGCCGCTCCCTGGGCCGGTCAGCCGAAATGGTCCGCGACCCGCGGATCACGGACACGACCGGCGTCCCGCTGCAGATCACCTCGGGGCTGGTACTCGCCCGGCTGAGAAAGCCGCGGGGCACGATCCAGCAGTTCGAGTCGCTCTTGACTCGCTACGGCAACTGTTTCTTTCTGCTGCTTCCCGTGCTCCGCTGCTCGGCGAGGAGACTGCTGAGGACAGCCGCGGTTCTCGCCGTCGGCTCGTCGGTCGCGAGCGCCGACCCGGCCGAAACTCCGGACCGGGCAAAACCTGATCGGCAGGCCCTTCACCGGGTTCCACTTCGTGCCCGTCTTCATCGTCGTCAATAGCCGCGGACGACTTTCAGCTCGTTTTGCCCGTGGGCGCGTTCGGTGTCAACCCGAACCGTACTCTTCGCGTTCGCGTCACGTACCCGTAGCCGGCTCACGCAAAGAAAGGCGGGCGCACATCGGTTTCGGCGCGCCCCCCTTCCGTTGGGAGAAGGGTGGGCGCGCCGAAACTCTCAGGACCCGGCCACCTGGAACGGCGGGGTGTCCGGCTGGAACACCTGGCCGTCGGCCGGAACCTCCAGATCGATCAGGTAGTCCGCCACGGCCTTGTCGACGCCGAGCGCCCCACCGAGGATGCAGTGGCCGAACGCGTCGACCGACAGCAGCCGGGAGTTGCCGAGCTCGGCCGCCATGCGCTGGCCGAACTTGTACTGCGTCGCCGGGTCGTAGTAGTTGCTGACCACGACGACCGGGACGTCGGTCTTGGCCCGCCACGGGCCGCGGTAGACGTCCGGCTTCTTCGCCGGCCACACCGGGCAGCCCGCCGTGTCGGCGAACGCCTGGTAGCGGCCGAAGGTGCGTGACTCGCGCTCCCACTTCGCGGCGATGTCCGGCACCTGCTCCTGCTTGATCCTGAAGGGCTTGTCGGAGCAGTTGACGGCGAAGTACGAGTCGTCGCTGGTGTAGGGGCTGTCCGGGTTCTGGTCGGCCAGGCCCTGCCGGCTCTGGCCGATCACCTCGAGCTGCGTGGCACGCAGGGCCTGCGCTTGCGCACCCGAAGGGTGGATGACGTCGTAGAGGGCCTGCAGGTCCCGGCCCAGCTTGGCCATGGCACTACGCCGGTTCAGGACGCTGGCCACCGAACTGGTGAACGCGTTCAGATCGGTCGGGGCGTTGCCGGGGATGGTGATCGGCTGTTCGCGCAGGTGCTCGCGCAGCTCGTCGAACTTCGCCCGCGGGTCTCCGGCACCGAACGCGCACGCGGCCTCCACCTCGTGGCACTTGTCCAGGAACGCGTCGAGCGCGATCTCGGTGCCCTGCGCGCGTTCCCGGTCGTACTGCACGCCGTCGCCGGTGCGCAGCGCCGGGTCGACGTTGCCGTCGATCACGATCGCCCGCGTCTGCTTCGGGAACATGGCGGCGTAGGTCGCCCCGATCAGCGTCCCGTACGAGAAGCCGGCGTAGGTCAGCTTCTGGTCGCCGACCGCCGCGCGCAGCGTGTCGAGGTCGCGCACGACGTCCTTCGTGGACATGTGGCTGAGCAGCGAGCCGGCGTTGTTCTTGCAGAACTGCCCGTAGTCGCGGTAGCCGGCGAGGGTCCCGGAGATCTCAGTGCGGCTCAGCGGCACCGGGATCTGGGCGCCGAAAACCTGGTCGGCATCCTCTTTGGTGGTGAAGCAGCGCAGCGGGTTGCTCTGCCCGACACCGCGCGGGTCGAAGCCGATCAGGTCGAACCGGTCGAGGACGGCCGGCTGGAAGTAGTTGTGCCCGCTGATCGGCATCCGCAGGCCCGAGCCGCCGGGGCCGCCGGGGTTGAGGAACAGCGAGCCGACGCGATTGTCCGGTGTACGGGCGGCGCGCCTGAGCAGCGCGATGTCGATGGTGCCCAGCGCGGCGTTGTCGTGGTCGATCGGCACGCGGTAGCGGGCACAGCTGTAGTAACCGGCCTGGTCCGCCGGCACCTGTTTGAGCGTGTCGGCCGAGCAGGCGCCCCAGCTGACGGCGGCGGTCGCACCGACGACAGCCGGTTCGGGAGCTGCTCCCGGTGCGGCGGCCGCGACGTCCGCGGTCCCGGCCAGGCTGATACCGGTCACCAGGACCCCCACGAGCGCGAGCGAAAGTATCCGGCTATTCATGGATCTCGGCAAGACGATTCCTTCCTCGTTTCGGCAGAGTGGACAATCAGCCGCGAACGTCACCCGAAGTGAGCGACGGCGTGCACGAACCGGTGCGCGTCCACCGTTCCGACTCCCGTCGCCTGGTCGTAGCCGGGTACGGCGGCAAAACCGGGATAAGCCGGGTTGGGGTGCTTCCCGGTCGGTTTGCTCACGCCGTCCGTGACATCCACGACTCCCGCGGGAGCACCAACGCGTGCGAGAGAGTAAAGCTGCCCGTTCAGGTTGCCGAGCCGGGCGCCCCGTGCGTCGATCGCGAGGGCGGCGATTCCGGCGAAAAGCCCGGTGGCCTGAACCGTCCCGCCCGAGTTCTACCAGCTGTCGAACTCCGGCAGAGTGCTTCCGTGATACCACATGGCCGCGTCGTCGGCAGCGGTGATGCTCACGTCGGGGATCAGCCGCCGGGTCGGGTCACCGGCTCGAACCTGCTTCTGGTAGTCGGGCCTGGCGAAAATCTTCGAAGTGTACCCGCCGCCGAACTCCCACGCGGCATCCGCGCCGCGGCGGGTGCCGTCGTCCTCAAGGGTCAGCCGGGTACCACCGACCGCCGTGACCACGGGGTCAGAGCTCGGCCAGAAACCACCCGGGGTCGTGGAACCACCGCGGTTGCCCGAGGCCGCCAGGACGGCAACGCCGTGCTTCGCGGCTTCGACAATCGGTCGCCGGAGGTTCAGCAGGGCCGAGTAGTCACCCTTGTCATACCCCGGCAACGTGTCTTCACGGACGCCCCAGGCCAACGTGACGACATCGGCCCCGGCTTTGCGGTCGAGGTAGGCAACCGCGTCCATCATCTCGGCGACGCCGTCCAGCCCCTTCGTTTCCGCGAAGCCGTCCACGTCACCTACGCCCCCGCTGGTCGCGACCACTATGCCGGCTGCCGGCGCGGCGGCGTGGATCGCCTGCACCTGGACGGCCAGTTCGTGCGCCAGGAGGTAGTGGTCGATGTCGGACCGGTCGAAAGAATAGTGCGCGCCGACGTCGACGATCCGGAGATCGCCAGCAGGCAACCCGAACTGCGCACTGAACGCAGCGCCGTCCGCGGACAGAGCCTGACTGGCGACCGAGGACGCCACACCGATCACAACTCCCTTTCCGGTGATTCCCTCGGCCGCGACACGGTCGATTCCGTATGCGCGGCGGATTTGCTGCGCCGAAAAGCATTGGACTTCATAGAATTTGACACACTCAGATGTCGGAATCGGACTGGGAGCGGGGAGCTGCTGTTTCGCCGCCGCCTGCGCTGTAGTCATCACCAGGTCAGCGGCAACGAGCATAAAGATAACCCGTTCTTTTTCTCACAAGAACAATACTCTACAGTTCACACTGCCGTCGAAACACATTTCTTTCACGAAAACGAGACGACCACGCCGATTGTGAGTGGGGATGCAAGAAATCACCTATCAGTCTGAAAGCTAACCCCTCGGCTGAGGTGCGATCATCGGCGCGACGTCGACCTTGGCGTCGAGGACTCCGAGTGACCGCAGCAAGTCGGGAACCCGTTGGATCCGGCGCGCGTCCAGAATGCTGGTGAAATTGGGCAGGGTCATGAGAGCGGCGATGTCGGGCTGCACCTTCGCGTGCTTGACCACGAGGTTCTCGACCTTCGACCGGTCGGCGGCGGCTTCGCGGGTCGCTCGGAGCATGGCGCGCTGGAACGCGGCCATCGTCTTGGGGTGGCTTTCGACCCACTTGGCCGTTGCCGTGTAGCCGGTGATCGGGAAGTCCCGGGTGGCGCCCGAGGCGGCGTCGGCGACCGGGATCGCGCCGATGCTCTTCGCCGCCAGCGTCAGGAACGGCTCGGGCTGGTACGCGGCGTCGATCTCCTCGGACCGCAGCGCCGCCGCCATGTTGGGCAGCGGCATCTGGATCCACTGCACCGTGCCGGTGTCGATGTTGTGTTCCTTCATGACCGACCTGGTCAAGATGTCCGAAGCAGCGTTCTTCGAACTGATCGCGACACGTTTCCCCGCGAGGTCCTGAATTGTCTTCACCGGCGAGTTCGGCACCGTCACGATCTGGTTGCTCTGAGCGCTGGCCGAGGTGGCGTCCGCGACCAGTTTGAGATCGGTGGCGCCGCCGGCTTTCGCGACGAACAACAGGGTGTACGTGGTCAGCGCGATGTCGGCGTCACCGCTGATGGCCTTCGTCATCGACTTGTCCCCGGAAGGAGCGACCTCGACGTCGACGTCGAGGCCTTCGGCGCCGAAATAGCCCGCTTCCTGGGCCAGCCAAAACGGCGCGAGATCGACGGTCGAGATGATCGAAACCCTGAGGGACGCGCTTTCCAGGGCCCCAGCGGACGACGGCGGTTCTTCGCCTGAACCACCCAGCGCACTGCACCCGGTGAGACCGAGCACAGCCGCCATCGCACCTGCCAACGCACCACGTCGCGTGACCAACGCCTACTCCCGGAGATCGCGGCACCCGGCAAGAGACCCTTGCGGGAGAAAACCGACAGCGCACGGTAAGCCGGACAGGCCGCAGTTCCCTTTGTTGTGCGTCGTTCTCGCAAAATGGCCGCCGGTCTGGTGCGGTCCCGGAAAACCGGTGACGCGGGAGGGCCCCAGCCGGCGCCGCCCGGCCGGGCGTCAGCGCTCGAGAACCACCACCGACCTCGCCGCGCCGGCCTTGCGTTCGGTGGTGACCGGGCGCCACCCGTCCCCCGGCAGCGCGACCTGCTTGTCCACCGGGTACGGGTTGATCACCACCAGGATCCCGCGCCGGGCCGGGTCGACGTCCGGACCGGCGGTGTCGTCGATGTGCATCGCGATGACACCAGGCTCGGCCGCCGGGAAGGAGACTTTCCGCTGGACCATCCGGGCGTCCCCGAGCTCGAACAGCGGAGACGACCGGCGGATCCGGAGCAGCTCGAGCATCCGGTCCTGGGCGGTGGCCTGGTCACCGGCCGCCGGCTTGGCCAGGGTCAGCGCTTCGCGCGCGTACGGCCACTTGCCGCTGTTGTCCGCGGCCGGCGGGAGACCACGGCCGAAACCGTTGTCGCCCGGAACGGGGTCGTAGCCGTTGAACCAGTCACCCGAGTCGTAGCTGTTGCGGTCGAGCGACTTCGACCGCAGGAACTCGGTGCCGGCCAGCACGAACGGCTTGCCCTGGCCGAGCAGAGCCGGGGCCAGCGCGACGGTCTGCATGCGGACCCGGTCGGCCATCGACGTCGCCGGCCCCAGCTTGTAGGCCAGGGCGTCGTACAGGGTCTCGCCGTCGTGCGCGTCGACGTAGGTGATGGCTTCGCCCGGCTGTCCGGTGTAACCCGCGGGACCGCCGTTGTACTTCAGGTCGCGGCCGCTGACGACCGGGCCCGCCGTCGAGGCGAACCGGTAGTCCGCGAGATTGCCCGCCATGCCGAGCTTGACGAGGTCACTCGCGTCCCGCAGGCGCGCGGACACGTCCCCGTTGGCGGGCGAGCCGTTGAGGTCTCCGGCCAGGCCCGTGCCCAGGCCCTGGACCCGCGGGTCCGAGTCGAAGGCGCTGCCGCCTCGCACCGCGTCGCGGAGCCGGTCGTTGAACGTGCCGACCCCGGTACCGGCCAGGTTCGCCTGACCGGCCTGCACGAACCGCGCGTTGTCGGCGACCTCCCCGAAGTTCCACCCTTCGCCGTAGATGCCAAGCTTGCGGCCGTCGACGCCGTCCTTGGCCACGGTCAGGGTGTCGAGCGCTGAGCGCACCGCGAGGATGTTGGCCTTCGGGTGGTGCCCCATGAGGTCGAACCGGAACCCGTCGACCTTGTACCGCCGGGCCCAGCCGACGACCGAGTCCACGACCAGCTTGCCCATCATCGCGTTCTCGGGCGCGAGGTTCGAGCAGCAGGTCGAGTTGGCGATGGTCCCGTCCAGGTTGAGCCGGTAGTAGTAGCCCGGGACGATCTTGTCGAGCACCGAGTTCGGCGCGTCGCCCGCGGCCGAGGTGTGGTTGTACACGACGTCGACGACCACGCGGTCGCCGTTGGCGTGCAAGGACTGGACCATTTCACGGTACTCCATGGACCGGGCCCAGCCGTTCTGCGCGTCGTCGGTCGCATACGAGCCTTCGGGTACGTCGAAGTGCAGTGGGTCGTAACCCCAGTTGAAGCCGTCTCGCGCGGCGACCGCGGCGACGCACGCCTGCTGGGCGTCCGATGTGGCGGACAGCGCGGGCAGGTCGCAGGCCGGCCGAGCCTGATCCGACCGTTTCTCCGGGATCGTGGCGATGTCGTAGGTCGGCTGGAGGTGGACGGTGTCCATGCCGACCTCGGCCAGCTTCGCCAGGTGCTTCATCCCGGCCGAGTCCCGGTGGGTGAACGCCCGGTAGGTGCCCCGCTCCGCGGCCGGGACGCTGGTGTCGCCGATCGAGAAGTCCCGCACGTGCAGCTCGGTGATGGCGCCGCCGATCCCGTGGGCGACCTCCTTTGCCCAGCCCCTGGGCATGGTCCGCCGGTCGGTCAGGTCCGCGAACTGCGAGAGCGTGGAGTCGACGGCGAGTGCGGTCGACGCGGGATCGGTCACCGTGACAGCGCGCTGCCAGTTCGTGACTTCGTAGTCGTAATAGCGATCCTTCCAGGCGCCTGAACCGGACCAGGAGCCCGACGCGTCGTCGCGCCGCAGGTCGACCATTTCGGAAGGCGGCCCCGACGGCCGGTCGTAGAGCCTCAGCCGGAAGGACTTCGCCGTCGGCGCCCACAGCCGGGCGGTAACGTTGGCGCCGTCGAACATCGGCCCGTAAGCGAGTTTCGTGGCGGCGGCCGCGTAGCGGTCGTCGACGACGCCGGCGATCTGGACCCCCGTCCGGTGCAGGATGCCTCCGTCCGCGTCCGTGTGCCGGGCGACCAGCTTCTCGCGGAGCATTTCGTCGGTGAAGCCGGCCATCCGGAACACCGGTTTGCCCCGCAGGTGCGGGAACCCGGCCGGAATGGCTTCGGACGTCGGGGTGAGCCGGACCGAACGCTCGCCGTGGTCCAGCCAGTAGGTGTCGGAAGCGCTGACCGGGACGTCCCAGACGACCAGGTCACGGCTGACCCAGATCGCCTTGGCCTTCGTCGGGTCGTCCTCCACCGAGGGCGCCGGCGCCCTTGTGAGCCGGACGAAAGCGCCGTCGGCACCGATCCCGTCGTCCTTGGCCACCACCCGCAGCTCGACCCGCTTCCCCGCCTCGGCCCCGGGAACCGCGGAGAGGTCCGCGAAGACGCGGTACGGCGCCGCGTCATCAGTGCCGAGCACGGTCCACCGCGAGGTGCCCTCGGCACGGGCGGCGAAGGTCGCTCGCATGCCACCGCCAGTGATTCCGGTCGCGGTCAGTTCGACGCGCCGGTCGGCCCGCGTGCCGGGCGGTGCGACGTGCAGGACCGGCTCCGGCGTGAAAGCCGCGGGGACGGTCGTGGCCTGGTAGACCACACTCGTCAAGGCCGGGACGATGACCTCCAACGTGCCACTGGAGACGCCGGTCCCGGGTCCGGTGCGCGGCCAGGTCATCCGGTAGGCGGCACCGGGCACCGGCACCTCGACGGTGGCGGGCCGAGTGCCGGCGTTCGCGACGACGACATTGCGCTCGCCGCGCCCGAAGGCCAGTACGTCGCCCTGTGCCTTGAGGAGGACCTGGTTGCCGCTCCGCCAGGAGGTGTCCCGGTCGAGGAACTTCGCGAGCGAACCGAGCCGGCGGTAGAGTGGCGTGGTGGTGTCGTAGTTGTCCCTGGCGCCGGTGCTGCCGCTGCCGACCAGGTGTTCCTGCGCGTACTCGGGTGTCCTGCTGGCGAACATGTCCTGCCGGGCGAGCTTGTCGCCGCCCCTGCCGGCGAAGCCCTGTTCGTCGCCGTAGTAGACCACTGGATTACCGCGCCAGAAATAGAGCAGGTCGTTGCCAAGTTCGAGCCGGGAAAGCAGCTCACCGTCGCCGATCCCCGGCCGGTCACGGCGCAGCAGGCCGGCGATCCGGCCCATGTCGTGGTTGCCGAGGAAGGTGGGGGCGGAGTGCGCGTTCGAATCCGCGTCGGTGTGGCGGTCGTCGTCCACCAAGGCCGTCGCGAGCTGGCCCGCGCCTTGACCGGCGAGGAAGGTGCGGACGCCGTCCTGGAACGCGAAGTCCAGGGTGGCCGGCATCCGACCGGTGGTGGTGTACTTCGAAGTCGCGGCGGGGTTGGTGTCGAACACCTCGCCGAAGACGTAGAAATCGTTCTTGCCGCGCTTCTTCGCGTGTTCCTTGACATAGGGGGCGAAGGCCTGCCAGAACTCGATGTTGACGTGCCGGACCGTGTCGACGCGGTAGCCGTCGATGTCGAGGTCGTCGATCCAGCGCACGAAGATGTCCTCCATGCCGGCGACCACGCGAGGGTGCTCGGTCATCAGATCGTCAAGGCCGAAGAAGTCGCCTTGTTCGCTGGACTCGCCGGCGAACGCCGAGTCGCCGCGGTTGTGGTAGAGGGTTAGGTCGTTGAGCCAGCCGGGTTTTTTCGCGACGGTGCCGGGCTTCGGCGTGTAGGGAAACGACCTCTTCGCGTCGAGCTTCGGGAAGTCGGCGCGGCCGGCGTACTGGTGGATGTCGAACGGCTTGCCGTCGGCGTCGAGGTAGGGCTTGTCAGCGGTGCTGACGTACCCGGTCCGTCCCTCGATGTGAGAGACGACGTCCGCGGTGTGGTTCGCGACGATGTCGAGGAACACCTTCATACCGCCGCGATGCGCGTCGGCGATGAGGCTCCGCATTTCGGCCATGGTGCCGAAGTGCGGGTCGAGACTGGTGTAGTCCGTGGTCCAGTAGCCGTGGTATGCGGCGGAATCGCCCTGCACCCACTGGTTGGCGAACATCGGGGTCAGCCAGAGCGCGGTGAACCCCATCCCGCGGATGTAGTCCAGCTTCTGGTGAAGTCCGGCCAGGTCTCCTCCGTGGTAGAAGCCCTTGTCGGTGGGATCGAACCCGGTCTTGGCCCGGCCGGTTTCGCCCGATCGGCCCTCGTCGTTGCCGTGGTCGCCGTTGGCGAACCGGTCGGGCATCACGAAGTAGGTCCGCTCACCCGAAAGGTCGTTGCGTAGGGCATCACGCGCCAGAGCGGTGTCACCCTCCCGAATCCCGGGCGAGATGTCGGTCACCGAGCCAAGGGTGAGCACCCCTTCCGGCTCGGCGGCCGCGGCGGTGGGCGACAGGGGGATGAGGGAAAGGACGATGAGCGCGGCCAAGGCCCGACGCATCGCTGCCTCCTTGCCTTCGTCGGATCGATGATCGGCTGCACACAACCACGCGCCGAAGTCGTCGGACAAGCTCACGAAGGCGGAAAAACGAAGACGTGCCGCAATCGACGATCAGTCCGCATTTCCGACACAAAAATAGCGGATTATCAAACCTGGTAAAACAATGTGGTTCACTTCGGGTCGGCCGGAGTTGCGGGACTTGCCTCGTGCGGAACAGTCGCGTGGTCACGTGGCAGGCGGAGCCGTGCGCCGCCCAGAGCCGGGGACCGCCACCGCCGGAGCCGTCGTCACGCCGCACCCTCGGAAAGTCCGATCCTCCGATCAGGTCTCCCTCGCGACGTCGCCGTAGATCTCGATGCCTGGGTGCGCCTGGACGACCGCGGCGGCGAATTCGGCCCGATGGCGGCGAGGGTGTTCATGGTGGCTCCGCCCCGGCGCTCGAGCGAGAGATACGAGAACCGTGGAGTCGGCACCTCAACCGGGCGATCGAGCACGAGAACCCACCCATGAGTGAAGGCCGGCAGGACGCGCCGGGCGATCGTCAATCCTGGTTGAACAATCGGCGCGCTTTGTCCAACGCGTCGCAGCAGGGCGGGCCGACCGGGTGACCGGCGTGGAAGCCTGATCGGGCTGACGGTGACGAGCGGCCGCAAGGCAAGGGCATTCCAGGAGCAGTCATGATCGAGGCAACCGGCCTCACCAAGCGGTACGGGAAGACGCTGGCGGTGAACAACCTGTCGTTCTCCGTGGCCGCGGGTCAGGTCACCGGCTTCCTCGGCCCGAACGGGGCGGGCAAGTCCACCACCATGCGGATGATCCTGGGCCTGGACAACCCGACGGGCGGCCAGGTCACCATCGGGGGCAAGAAGTACCACGACCTCAAGGAACCGCTGCGCACGGTCGGTGCGCTGCTCGACGCGAAGTGGGTGCACCCGAACCGCTCGGCGCGCGCCCACCTGCTGTGGATGGCGAAGTCCAACCGCATCCCGGCGAGCCGCGTCGACGAGGTGCTCGAGACGGTCGGCCTGACCAGCGTCGCGGGCAAGCGCGCCGGCGGGTTCTCGCTCGGCATGTCGCAGCGGCTCGGCATCGCGGCCGCCCTGCTGGGCGACCCGGAAGTACTGCTGTTCGACGAGCCGGTGAACGGCCTCGACCCGGAGGGCATCCTCTGGATCCGGAAGTTCATGCACCGCCTGGCCGAGGAAGGCCGGACCGTCTTCGTGTCGAGCCACCTGCTTTCGGAGATGGCGCTGACCGCGAGCAACCTCGTGGTGATCGGCCGGGGGCAGCTGATTTCGCAGTCGTCGACCGACGACTTCGTCGCCCGCGCGGCGGAGAACACGGTCAAGGTGCGCTCGCCGCAGCTGGCCGAGCTGCGGGACGCCCTGCAGCGCGCCAGCGCCGGGGTCGCCGAGGAGGCGAACGCGCTCGTGGTGTCCGGGATGGACAGCGACAAGATCGGCGAGATCGCCGCCGCCAACCGGATCGTGCTGCACGAGCTGAGCCCGCAGACCGGCTCGCTGGAGCAGGCCTTCATGCAGATCACCGGCGACTCCGTCGAGTACCACACCGGTCTCGACGCCGAGGCGCAGCACGTGCTCGAGTCCGCCAAGTAACCGGGGAACCCAAGACCATGAACCTGCTCGCAGTCGAACGCATCAAGCTGTTCAGCACCCGATCGCCGTGGTGGTGCGCGCTCATCACCTTGGCCCTGACCATCGGCTTCGCCGCGGTGATCGCGCTCGCGGCCCCGGCCGACAAGTCCATCGACGTCCTGACGACGCAGTACGGTGGAACGATTTTCGGCATCGCGGTCATCATGGTGCTCGCCGCGCTCGCGGTGACCACCGAATACCGCTTCAACACCATCCGCACCACGTTCCAGGCGGTGCCGCACCGCTCGCCGGCGCTGGTCGCCAAGGCCGTCGTCGTCGCCGTGCTGGGGCTGGTACTCGGCGAACTGGCGGGTTTCGGCGCTTGGGCGCTGGCCTCGGCGATGCGGCCGAACGACGATCTGGCGCTGCACACTGCACAACAGTGGTTCAGCGTCGCCGGCCTCGGTCCGGTCTTCGCCTTCGCCGGGGTGCTCGCGGTCGCTGTCGGTGTCCTGTTGCGGCACAGCGCCGCCGCGATCACCTTGCTGCTCGTCTACTACTTGGCCGCCGAAGACCTGGTGAGGCTGGTTCCCAGGGTCGGTGACCGGATAAACGGATGGCTGCCTTTCACCGCTGCCGCGAAGTTCCTCGGCTCCACTTCCAGCACGTCCGTACTGAGCCCGGCTTGGGCTCTTGTCTACTTCGCCGGTATTTCCGTCTTCGCACTGATGATCGCATTGATCATCGTGAAGAAGCGCGACGCCTGAACAATCTCGAAGACACGCCTCGGCCGCGAAGAAAGTCAAGGCGCTTCGGGCTGAGGGGTGTCATCGCGCATCGCCTTCTCCAGTCTGGTGAGCAAGTCGGTGAGCCGGGCGCGTTCACTTGCGGTGAGAGCGGATTCGTACAGCGCGGCGACACGGACGAGGTGCCGGCGGTAGCCGTGCTCGAGGACGGTCCTGCCGGCGGCCGTGATGCCGAGCCGGACAACGCGCCGGTTGCCCGGTTCGCCGACTCGGCCGACCAGACCACGATCGTGCAGCTTGGCCGCCAGGCGAGTCGCGTTGGCTGCCGACATGCCGAGCCATTCGGCCAGCTCACCCATCCTCGCGGTGCCGCGGGTGAGGTGCGCGAGCATGCGAAGCTCACTCCAGGTCAGCTCGGAGGAGACGAGCTGACGCTGCAACCAACGCTCGTGGGTCAAGGCGAAGCCGGCAACCTTGTCGCCGAGCGCGATGGTGTCGCCCGGGCTCTCGTCGTACGGCAAAGGTTTCTTTGGTGAATGTTTCATCACTGAAGTGTACGGTGATGGTATGACCACGTTGTTCACCGCCGTCACCGGTGTTTTCGGTCCTTCGCTTCTGCGGGCGATCGCCGAAGCGGCCCTCCCCGCCCGCGTGCTGGTGCGCGACCCGTCCCGGCTTTCCCTGCCGCGACACGTCCAGCCCGTCGTCGCGGACTTCGACGACCCGGGCTCACTGCGTGATGCGTGCACCGGTGTCGACCGGCTCTACCTCAGCTCACCCTCCGGCCCGCAGATGATCACGCGGCAGACCACCATGCTCGACATTGCCGCGGAAGCCGGGGTCGGCAGGGTCGTGCGGATATCCGCGCTCGGCGCCGACGAGCCGGTCGACGACGTGGTCGCACGAGATCACCACCGGATAGAACAGCACGCCGACGCCTCGGACATCCCTCAGGTGATCCATCTGCGTCCCAGCATGGTCATGCAGAACATTCTCAACGAGATCACTCCGCGCACCCGGCCGCTGGCGATCACCTACCCGTTCGCCGGGGTACGCCACCCCGAAGTCGACGCTCTCGACGTCGCCGACACCGCGATCGCGCTGCTGACCCGCGAAGACGTGCCGAGCCGGGCCGCCTACGACCTCACCGGCCCGGATGCGCTGACTTACACCGAAATGGCCGAGATCCTGACCGCCGCATCCGGAGAGCTCATCGCATACGAACCGATGAGCCTCGACGACGTGGAGGCTCGTTTCACCGGCGTCGTTCCGGCGTACCTGATCCAGCACATGCTCGAACTTTCGGCACTTTTTTCGAACGGCTTCGGGACAAGGGTAAGCGATTCCGTCACCGAAATTCTCGGCCGCCCAGCGACGACCTACGGGCGATTCGCCGCCAGGGAAGGCGAGACCATCCGGAAGCTGATCCGCACTTCGAGGTGAACACCGACGGCGGATGCCACCGGCGTCCGGACACCCGTACCGCCGCGGGAGATTCGAGGGTTCTTCCCGGACGGCGTGCCGTCCCCTGACGAGCCGTGCGGGCCGACCATGACGGTCGATCCTGTGTTCGCGCTCGATCTTCCACCTGGCTCGTCATGTCGCTCGAGGGGCGGGGACGTCCAGATCCGCGCGCGACGTCTCCGTCGACGGGCGGAGCCCAGCAGCGCTCACCACGCGGCCGGCGAGAGCGCTTTGAGGCGCGCCGAGTATCTGATCCGACAGTGCTGCGTGAGACTCTGTTTCCATGTCACCGACCACTCCGCCGTCGTCTGGGCCGCCGGCAGGGCCCGTGCCACTGACCATGCGTGCCGTCGTCATCACCGGCCACGGAGACCTCGATGTGATCGAGGAGCGTGAGATGCCAGTTCCCCGGCCGGGGCCGGGGGAGGTGCTGGTCCGGGTCAGCGCGGCGGGGTGCAACAACACCGATTTGTGGACTCGTGAGGGCTCCTACGGAGCGGCAGAGGACCCGGACGTCAAAACGGGATGGCTCGGTCCGCTCGACTTCCCGCGCATCCAGGGCGCTGACGTAGCCGGCACGGTGGTGGCATGCGGCGATCCGGCTGCCGTCGGACTCATCGGAGCGCGGGTGCTGGTGGACCCGGCCGAATATGACGGCCCGGGACCGGACGCGCACCCCGCCGACGTGCTCGGAAGCGAGCGGAACGGGGGGTTCGCCGAGTATGTTGTGGTGCCGAGCGCACGAGCCCACCCTGTCCACGGGTCGCCCCTGACGGACGTGGAGCTGGCCGCGCTTCCCATCGCCTACGGCACCGCGCTGGGCATGCTGGACCGCGGGTCCGTCTCGATCGGTCACACAGTGCTGGTGACGGGCGCTTCGGGCGGTGTCGGCCTGGCCGCGGTCCAGTTGGCCCGCTCGCGTGGAGCCCGGGTCGTCGCTGTTTGCAGTGGTGCCAAGGGAGAGGCCGTTCGCAGCGCCGGCGCCGACGCCGTGGTGGACCGGCGACGGGGTCACGTGCTCACTGATGCGGCTGCGGCAGCGCCGGAGGGGTACGACGCAGTTGTCGACGTCGCGGCCGGCGCAGTCCTCGGCCCCGGCCTCGGGCTGTTGAAGGCCGGGGGACGCTGGGTGGTCGCGGGCGCTCTCGACGGATGGGATGTCAGTATCGATGTTCGGCGGCTCTACCTCGCCAACCTGTCGCTGGTGGGCTCGACCATGCACACACCTCGGATCTTCGGTCACCTTGTGGAGATCGCCCGGCGGGGGGACGTCAGACCCGTCATCGCCGCAACCTTCCCACTCGGGGAAGTACGAGAAGCACAGAAGCAACTCGCTCGGCGCCGGCATGTGGGAAAGTTGGTAGTCGTCCCCTGACCCAACCACTGCCACGGCGCTCGGCGTGCACGTGGTGGATCATCCTGGTGGCCGATGCGTCGCCGGGCAGGTCGTCTGGATCGCGGGCGCGGCGCGGTCCCGTACGCTTCCGGTCGGCGCGGGCGCCGGTCGCGGTCGCCGATGTGCGGCGCCGTCCGCGCTCCAAGCCGGAGCCAGGGTCACCGCTGGAGCCGGACCGCGGCGAGAACGGCGTTCGGTGCCTCGGGGCGCCGGTCGGGCCGGACCGCCGGCGACGCCAGGGCGGGTGCGGCCTATGCCCCGGCCGGACCGGGGGACGCGGGCTTCCCTTCGGCGAGCGCGCGGTGGAGGTCGCGGCACTCACGCGCGGGCGTGACCGCCTCGTCGTACCGGCCCGCCGCCGAGTAGCGCGCCGCCAGGTTCTCCAGGGCCCAGGCCAGGTCCAGCCGGTCCCCGAGATCGCGGAACACCTCGGTTCCCTCCAGCCCGGCAGCGACGGCTTCGGTGTGCAGATTCGCTTTCCCTGCGTGCGATCCCAGCAAGACAGCCGCGCGCCCCCACTCGCCCTTGACCGACGCGTCACCGGCCGCGAGGGAGCGGTAGACCTCGACACACTCCCGTGCGGACCCGAACGCCGCCGCGTACCGGCGCGCCGCCGAAAACCGCGCCGCCAGGTTTTCCAGCGCCCAGGCGAGACCCCGCTGGTCACCGAGGATGTGATACGTGGCAACCGCGTCGATGGTCGCGGCGACGGCTTCGTCGTGCCGGGCGGCGGCGCCCGCGAGGGATCCACAGAGGACGGCCGCGGGAGCCAGGCGCGTCCGGTAGGACGCCTCCGCGGTGGTCAACCGCCGCAAGACGCTCCACGCCTGCTTCGCGGGTTCGACGGCTTCGGCGATCCGGCCCGCCTGCGAGAGACGCGAAGCAAGTCCCAGCAACGCATCCGCCAGCTTCCCCATGCCAGGACACTCGCCGGCCGCGGGCACCGGTCCGCCGCTCCCCCACGACCGCGTCCAGGCCTGCCCGCCGAAGACCGGCTTGACGTGCAGCGTTCCGTCGGCTGGGCGCAGCACGGCCAAGGCCACCGGACCGTCGTAGGCCGCCGGGACCGGTAAGTCACCGGCCTGTCCCCATTTCCGGACAAGGGGGCTGCCGCCGCCGGACAGCTCGATGCGCCACCTTCCGGTGGCGGGCTGCCACCATGCGACGTCGACGATTCCGTCACCATCGTAATCGGCGGGTACCGGGACGTCCGGGAACTCCGGTGCGGCAGCCGAGTGGCTCACGATTTCTCCTTTTTCCCATAGCGTTCCCGGTGATGATCGCCGAAGAAACGGCGGCCCGCGACCGCCATTTGCGCGTCCGCGGACGTTCAAGCCGGCCGACGGCTTCCGTTCGGCGCAGAAGCTGACTTCCTACGGAGCAATTCAATTGACCGAACGGTCACGCAGCGGAAAATGTCCGAAATAACCGAACAGCCATTCTTTACTTAATTTCCGAACGCGAGCCGCTTTTGTCAAACCCCCGAATTGGTGATCTTTTTTCATTGGAGCGCCAAAGCCTCCGGAAGATTGTGCGGCAGATCCACACAATCGGCGCTGGGCGACCAGCCGGTCACCTACGGTCGCATCGCACCATTCCCTCGGAACGGGAGTTCGACATGGAAGCAGCATTCTGGCGGGAGTCCTGGGAGCTGGGCGGCACGAAGACCAGCTTCCACCTGCCGAAGACACACGAGTACGCGAGCTCGCTGATCGACCGCGGCACGGTCGACGGTCTCAGCGTCCTCGTGCCGCTCTGCGGCAAGACAGTGGACATGGCGGCGTTCGCGAAGACGGCGGCGCGCGTGGTCGGCGTGGAGCTCGTTCCCGAAGCCGTCTTCCAGTTCTTCGAGGAGCAGGGCTTGCGCGCCGCGGAGGTCGCGCGAGGAGTCCACCAGGCCGGGAACATCACGATCTACAACAACGACCTGTTCGACCTGAGCCCGGCACGGCTGGGCTATTTCGACTTCGTCTACGACCGGGCGGCGCTCGTGGCGCTGCCGGAGCACATGCGCGACGCCTACGTCCGCAAGATCATGACGTTCACCCGGCCCCGCTCGCGGTACTTCCTCAACACCCTCGAGTACACGCCCGCACTGCCCGAGCCCCCGTTCTCGGTGACCCCGGCGGAGGTCAAGGGCTACTTCGGCGACCACTTCGACATCCGGCACGAACACGACGACCCGCGGCCCGGCCACCGCATGATCGAGAAGTTCAGGCTGGACCACCTCAGGGAGCACGGCTTCCTCATGACCAGGCTGTGACACACAAACAGTTAACTCTTCGTACATCGCAAATTCCTTGCGAATATTTTACAGTGAGAGGGAACTGGGCGAACAGACTCTCCGGCCGTGGCGAACAATGGATGTTCGCCGACGGCGGCCCTGGTGCAATGGGTGCGACCTCGGTACCACCTTCGACACCCGGAGAAGCGACCATGCGCAAGAGACTGCTCGCCGGCGTCCTCACGAGCCTCACGGCCCTGACCGGATCCCTGTTCATCGGCGCCGGCACGGCACACGCCGACGACTGCGCCCTCGACCTCGGCATCTGGTACTGCGGAGAGATCACGAACAACTCGGGCCACTACATCTACATAGCCGAATGGAGCCAGACCGGATACCGGCTCCCGCCGGGAGCGTACTCGAAGAACTACATCAACGACGTCGACCAGATCTGGTCGGACCTCTACTACGTCCGCATCAAACACAAGGACGGGAAAGTCACCGAAACCGCGCCCTACTACCGGCAGAAGGTTTCCGGGAACGAACACCTCAGCTGCAAGCAGATGGACTCCACGATCGTCTTCTGTTCGTTGGTCTGACGGCGAGCGCGGAAGAAATCCGAGATGCAGAAGAACGATCGGTCCCAGGCGTACACGACAGGACGCCGGGCTTTCCTGGGCGGTTCGCTGGCCGCCGGCGCGGCGGTGCTGGCGGGGGCCGTCCCGGCGACCGCGGTCACCGGCGGTTCCGGGGACAGCGGCCGGTTCGAGCTGCTGTGCCAGCCGTACCTGCTCGACCCGCTGGGCGACCGGATCCAGGTCATCTGGCACACCGAAACGGCCGGCGCCGTGCACCGGGTGGTGCACGGCGCCGCCGTCCGCACCATGAGCGAAGAGCAGGTGCTGACCGCCGCGCTCGGCTCACGGTCACGGGGACCGGGGTGGCGGGCCACCACGGCGAGCACCATGAGGCTCAGCCGGATGCGCGAAGACCACGACTCCCGGATCACCGGCCGGCCCGCGCCGCCGGGCATCGTGGACCGGCCGGTCTTCCGGCACCTCGCCACCGTCACCGGACTCGGCCCGGGCCGCACGCCCTACCGCGTGGTCTCGATCGACGAACAAGGCGGCCGCGCGGTGACCCCCGTCCACAGCCTGGGTCGCGCGCCGTCCCCGGACAAGGGCGTCCGTTTGCTGCTGACCAGTGATCACCAGCTGAAGACGATGGCGCCGGCGAACCTCGAGCTCGTGGCCGCGACCCTGGGCGTCGAGCTCGACGGCATCCTGATGGCGGGTGACCTGGTCAACACCCCGGACCGCGCGTCGGAGTGGTTCGACGACGCCTCCGGGCTCGCGTACTTCGCCGGCATGACGGGCCGAGCCCGGAAAGAGATCGCGGGGCGCCTCTACCGCGGCGCACCGCTGGTGCAGCACGCCCCTCTCTATCCGGTGATCGGCAACCACGAGGTCATGGGCCGCTACTCGGCGACCGCCTCGCTCAACACCCAGTTCAACGAACCTCAGCCCCGCTGGGCAGTTCGGCGACGCGTGCCTCCGGGCCAGCTCGACGACCGCTCCTGGAACGTGCGCACCTACGAGGAGCTGTTCCCGGCCCCGGCCAGCGCGTCGGGCGGCCCGCGGTGGTGGGCGCGGCGCATCGGCGACGTGTTCGTGGCCGGCCTCTTCGTGACCCAGATCTGGCGCACCCCCAACCCCGGCGTCAGGGGAAAGTACAGCGAAGCTCCCGAAGACTTCGCCGAACCGGACCGCTGGGGCTACGGGCAGTTCCCGTTCGAGCCGGTGCACCGCGACAGCCGGCAGTACCGCTGGCTGGACCGCGAACTGAGGTCGCCGGCGGCGCGGTCGGCCAAGGTCCGGGTGGTGATGTTCCACCACCCCGCGCACGGGCTGGGCGACAACTCGGCTCCGCCCTTCTGCGATCCCGTCCAGACCGTCGACCGGGATCCCGTGACCGGCGCGGTCACCGGTGTCCGCTACCACTACCCGCTCGGCGAGGACCAGATCCTACGCGACCTCGAGCCGCTCGTGGACCGTCACCGCGTACACCTGGTCCTCAACGGCCACTCGCACATCTGGAACAGGTTCCGCAGCGCGCGCGGGACCCACTGGCTGGAGACGTCGAACGTCGGCAACACCTACGGCGCGTACGACACGACGTCGGGCCGGGCACGCAACCTCCCCGAATCGCCCGACTACGTGAAGCAGGGCGACCCGGGGGGCCTGCGCCCGGTGACGCCGACGATCGCGCCGCTGCGGACGGCCGACGGCAGTCCGCTGCCTTTCGTGTCAAGCAACACGGTCACCGTGTTCTCCATGCTCGACTCGGCGGCCGGGGTCGTCCGGTCGTACCGCTACGACACCGCCGACCCGGCGGGCGACACCATCCTGTTCGACGAGTTCCCCCTGATTTGACCCCATTGTCGATGGAAGGAAACGAAGTCATGACACGCTCCTACCGGCTGGCGGCCGCGGTCACCGCAGCAGCCGCGGTTCTCGCGACGATGTCCAGTGCAGCGACGGCCTCAGCAGCCGCCCAGTGCGGCAGCCTGCAAGCGGGCGAGACACTCACTCGTGGCCAGCAGGTGGACTCCTGCGACGGAGCCTTCAAGTGGGTGATGCAGAACGACGGAAACTTCGTCGAGTACCGTAACGTCGACGGCGTTGCCGTGTGGAGCTCCAACACCGGCGACGGCGACCACGTCACCTTCCAGGGAGATGGCAACCTCGTCGTCTACGCCGGCGGCAATGGACGCTTCGCGACGAACTCCGGCGGGTTGGTCAACGGCACGGTTGCGTTCCAGAACGACGGGAATCTGGTCGTCTATCGGGACAACGGCACCGTCGCGTACTCGAACGGGAAACGGCTCCCGTACACCAGCTCGGTGATCGGCCGCTGGTCGGACAACGCCGGCACGGCCGTCAAGAGCATCGGTGCCGACGGGTTCGTCACGTCTTACTGCACTCAATCGCTGTACCTGGACGCCCAGGGTGGCGGTGTCTTCACCGGGCGGATGAGCGCCGGCGGATGCTGGCAGGGCAAGCCGACCGGATCCTACGAGGAGAAGTGGACTATCTCCGGCGATTCCGCGTCGGTCTTCTGGAAGAACTTTTCCGGGCTGGAGAGCGACAACTACAAGACGACGACCGGTTCCCGGAGCTACACCCGAATCCGGTTCTGAGAGCAGCCGTCAGTCCGGCGTCTCGGTGACGTCGAGCACACGCCGCAATGCCCGGTCCGCGGCCAAGAACGATTTCGTGAAAGCAGCCCCCTGATCGTCGGTCAACCAGCGCAGCTGGTAATCGACCCCGCACCAGTGGATCTCCGTGGTCGGCCGGAGAGAGTCCGGTTCGGTCGCGCGCTCGTCGCGGAACCAGACCACGGGATCCACCTCGCTGTGCCGGAAGAATTCGAGCAGCGTGGTGGGGCGACCGTCAGGTCCCGGTGCCACGGAGACCAGGAGGTAGGCCAGTTCACGCCCGTCGCGCACCATCGCGGCGAACCGGGCGGGGTGATCGGAGTAAGGCATGGGTCGCCTCTCACGGAGACAGGGCTGATGGACCGGTTCGGGGTGGACGCGACGTCCGCCCCGAACCGGTCGTCAGCCGATCAGAACAGCTTGGTGCAGGAAATCTTCACCGTGCCGTGCCAGCCCTCGTCGTCGTGTGTGGTGAACTCCTTGGTGGGCACGCACCGGTCCGTCTTGTAGCCGTCGGCGTTCGCCTTCTTGTAGGCGTCGTCCCCGGCGTTCACGAGTGCCAGGTACTTGCCGATGTCACCTCCGATCGAACTGGTCCCCGTCCCGGTGAACTCCTGGACGATCGGGTTTCCGGCCGGCTGCGCGGCCGAAGCGACGGCGGCGCCTGTGCCGGCCGAGAAGACGGCGAGCGTGAGCCCCGCCGTCGCGACCCAACGTCGATAAGTCATGAGGCCTCCAAAATTATTCGATTTCCGGTTTCGGAAGAGCGCCCCCAGGGAGGGACTTGCGCTTGAGATCAAGCTAATCGGCGACACCACAAGATGAAATCCGTCATCAGGGTCACAGAATGTGCATTTCGTGAATTTCCGACTTGAACTTGCGCGCAACGACGAATACTTTTCGGTAACTTCCCGGGAGCCGCGAGGAAACAGAAAACCGGCCGCACCCCCGTGTCTCCCGGGGGGTGCGGCCGGTGTCGTCCGGGCAGACCGGTCAGCGGCTCAGTTCGGTGGCAGTGGCCGCTTTGCCCACGTTGGTGCAGTCCGCACTCGTGAAGCCGCCGCTGCCCGAGCTGACGTACTGGGCGCACACTGAGGACAACGTCCGGGCGAGGTCGGCGTACTTCGCCGTCGAGGTGAGCGCCGTTTCGACGCCGAACCACAACAGAGCGGATTTGGTGATGCCGAGCCCGGCGACGGTCTGGCCGTTGAAGGAGCCGCCGTCGGCGATCAGCTGGGCGACGTGGTTGCCGACTCCGCTGTTGATGTGCACGCCGCCGCTGTCGGCCGATCCGGTGTACCAGTACGAGCTGCCCTTGCGATCCGGCTGGCCGTAGGCCGTCGGGGTCTTCATGTCCCGGATCACGCCGAGCGAAGAGCCTTCCCCGATCTTCCAGCGGTTCGCCGGGGTGTCGTCGGAGCTGCCGTTGCCCAGGTCGACGAATTCGCCGAAGATGTCCGACAGCGCCTCGTTGATGGCACCCGACTCGTTGAGGTACTCGAGCCCGTTGAGCTTTTCCGTGACGCCGTGGGTGAGTTCGTGCCCGGTGACGTCGTCGGTCGTGACGCCTTCGCCGAAGGCCATCTGCTCGCCGTTCCAATAGGCGTTGGTCCACGGGCACTGGGTGGACGAGCCGCGCTGGCAGAGCCGGACGGTGCCGCGTAGGGCCTTGCCCCGGCCGTCACCGTAGTCGGCGCCGATCAGGTTCGTCAGGTCGGTTCCGATCCGGTCGCGGTAGAACCCCGCGGTGTCGCCGAAGTAGGTGTAGACGGCGTTCACGTCGGCCTGGCTCGACGCGGCTCCACCCTCGACCCGGGAGGCGGCGAACGTGGTGCCACAACGGACGGCCGTGTTCGCGGCGGTTTCCGACACGATCGCCCGGTCGGCGTCGCACACCACCCGGTTCAAGGCGTGATTGGTGCTGGACCAGGACTTCACGACGGATCCGCTCTCCGCGGAGACGAGCACGACCCAGTTGTCCTCGTCATCCTCGCCGCGCAGCTGCACGCGGTAGACCGGCACCGCGCGGCCCGGCGTGCCGGGCTCGCCGGCAAGGGTGGCGTCGTACCAGAACGGCTCGGTCTTCACCACACGCGCCGACGCCCGCGCCGCAGTGGCCGCCGCGGCCCTCGATGCCCGTTCGGCGGCCTGCGTGCCGGCGGGGAAACTCCCGACCGTGGTGGAAGTCAGTTTGCCCTGCGCCGAGATCAGCTCGCCGTGGACGTTGAGAAGCTCACTGACCTCGCCCCCGAAAACCGGGACGCCGTGGACGACCTGCCGGAGGCGCACGGTCCGGCCGGCCGGAGTGCCGCGGTCCGCCTCGACCCGGAGCTGGTCTCGGGGAACTTCGAACCGGTCGGCGACGAGGCCGGCGAAGTCACCGCCCGGGGTGGACCGGGCCGGGACGACCTGCCTGACGCGCCCGTCGGCGTCCCGGCCGACACCGACCGGCGAGGACGTGTCCGCGGGGGTCGCGGCCCCTGACGGCCAAGCGGAGAACGCTGTGAGCAGGACCGCGACACCCACCGCAACGTGAGTTCTCTTCTGAGCCATGACGTCCTCCCAGGACTTCGATCACGTGTAGTCACGTGCCGGGAAGATGTTCACACTTAAGTGGTCATCCTAAAGTCGATTGATCACGGTAGTCGCGCAATCGACACTCACTATGTGGACAAAACCGACATCAGTTCGTGTAGGAGGTGCAGGTGATCGTCTGGCTCGACGACGTGTTCCGGACAACGAGCTGAACCGTGTTGAGGTCGTTCGCGTTGCTCGCCGACCACTTCGTCGTGAACGGTGTCGTCTTGCCGGACGTCGAAGCGAGAAGCCTGCCCGTCTCAGCGTCCTCCCAGCGGATGTCCGCGGCCGCCGATCCCGAAGACCGGCAGTCGACGTGCGCCGCCGCTTGCCCCAGCGACGCGGCCATCCCGACGTCGAAGAAGTCCTTCGCCTTGGGCGGAACACTCTTCGTTTCAATGGTGTAGGAAACGGCGGCATCGGCGGTTCCGCCGGCGAGCAGACAGCCAAAGGAAACGGCGGCCGCGACAGCGATCTTGAACATGGTTTCTCCTGACCGGGAACATCCGGCAATAGTCCGGAGTGGACCGCGGCGAGGTGCCGGCGTCGAGCGCTCTGGACGCTTGGCCGACACCCCACCGCGAACTCGGGGGACGTCCCTGGCCGGAGACGACATGCTGCCCGCAGGTCGCGCAGCCAGGGTTGGCAGACTTACAATACCGCCAAGACATGGCGCACCACGCACTTTTTCACGCGTTCACAGAATCCGAAAAGAGTGTCTGCACACTCACACCCTCGGGGATCCTTCCCGGACTCAGCCACACTCTCCTTTCAGGGTGGCAATGAAACCGGACGAAGACTCGTACGTCGCGAGGTCATATTTTTTCGGCAGCTTCGGCTCGCAGAACCTGCGAGCTTTGGACAGGGCATCGTCTTCAGCCTGCTGCTTCGTGTGCTTGGCGTCGGAGGTGACGATGACACTTGTTCCGGCGAACGCCGGCGCGGGCGTCACGACGAGCGGGGCCGCGCACGACAAGGCCGCCACGAAGACCAGATTACGGGACCGCATTTATTACTCCTGTCAATAGAGGAACCCTACTTTTGCACCGCTCGGCACAATACGGAGATATTGTTTGCGTACTGCGTAAAGTTACCTCGCGAGCAGAACCCGACGTTAGCCGATGGTTGCGGCGTGGACAACACTTTCGGGCGACGCGCGCGGATCAACAAAGGCCAGGCAAGTATCTTAACTTGCACTTAAGAAAAGCCCGAACACCCGGAGGAATCAATGACGGCATCCGAGACGACCGCGGGCCAAACCCGGCGGTCCCGGACCGGCTGGGCGGTGGCGGCACTCGCTGCCGTGTTGCTGCTCGTCGCGCTGGACCAGACCGTCGTCGGCACCGCCATGCCGCAGGTGATCTCCGAACTGCACGGCTTCGAGCTCTACGGCTGGGTCACGACGGCCTACCTGCTCGCCGAGATGGTCGCCATCCCGGTGTTCGGCAAGCTGGGCGACCGGTTCGGCCGCAGCAGGTTGACCATGGCGGGCGTCGGGATCTTCCTGGCCGGCAGCTGGGCCGGTGGGCTGTCCGGCGGCATGACGTCATTGATCCTCTTCCGCGGGGTACAGGGCCTGGGCGGAGGCATCGTCCTGGCGACGCTGTTCGCCCTGATCGCCGACATCTACCCGGACCCGGCCCGCCGAGCCCGCGCCCAGGGTGTCTTCGGCGGGATGTTCTCGCTGGCCAGCGTCGTCGGGCCGTGGATCGGCGGGCTGATCACGGATCATTTCAGCTGGCGCTGGGTGTTCTACGTCAACCTGCCGGTCGGCGCGGTAGCACTGGTGCTGCTGCCGATCGGCCTCGCCGGGATCGCGGCAGGAACCCCGGCCGAAGACCGGAAGCCGATCGACTGGGCGGGCGCCGTCACGATCTCCGGTCTCGCGGTCGGAGTGCTGCTCGGCCTGACCTGGGTCGGCGACGGCGACGGGTGGACCTCCGCACGCGTTCTTTGCGCTTTTGGCGCCGCCGCGGTGTTCTTCGCCGCCTTCGTCGTCGCGGAGCGCCGCGCGGCCGACCCGATCCTGCCCGGTGCGCTGTTCCTGGACCGGACCGTCGCCGGCATCCTGCTGGCGGTGACGGCGCTCGGCTTCGCCATGTTCGGCGCCATCATCTACACCCCGCTGTTCGTGCAGGGCGTGCTCGGGTCGACCGCGACCGGCTCCGGCACCGTGCTGCTGCCGCTGGTGCTCACGATGACCGCCAGCGGGATCCTCGCCGGCTCCCTGCTCGCCAAGTGGGGCCGGGTACGGCCGTTCATCCTCGCCGGGGCCGGGCTGACCGTGGGTGGCACCACCCTGCTCGCCACGCTCGACGCGCACAGCTCGCAGCTGACCGCGGGTTGCTTCCTCGTCTTCCTCGGCGTGGGCATGGGACTGCTGATGACGGCGGGCACGACCGGCGTTCAGGCCGCGGTTTCGCCGGACCTGCTGGGTTCGGCATCGTCGGCGACGCAGTTCCTGCGCACCCTCGGCTCGACGATCGGCACCGCCGTGCTCGCGAGCGCGGTCGCGAGGGGCTACTCCTCGGCCTACCGCCCGGCCGGTTCGACACCGCGGGAGCTGGCGGCGACCCTCGCCGACCCCGACGTCGTCTCGAACGCCGACGCGCTCGGGCGGATCACCGCATCCGGGTACCCGCGCGAAACCGTCGACGTCGCGATCGGCGCGGCGCGCGAAGCGCTGGCATCGGGGTTGCGCGGTGCGTTCGTCATCGCGGCCGCCGTCGCGGTGCTCGCGGTCGGTGGCGCGGTCCTCATGCGGGACCTCGAGCTGGACCCGGCAGCGGCCGGATCCCGGCCGGACAAGCACTGATCGCGGCACTCAGTGATCTCCCAGGCACAGCCCAGGGAGGTCCCACGATCACCGCCCAGGCTGAGGTCATGACGAACTACAGCGAACGGATTCCCCCGATGCGGCAAGCTCCCGTCAACGGAGCGCTGGTGACGGAGTCGGCCGAACCATCCGGAGAAATCGCCCAGGTGGTGTCGCGGGAAGTTCGCGACACCCCGCCGGTCGTCGACGTGGTCGTGCCGGTCTACAACGAAGAACACGACCTCGTGCCGAGCGTTCGCCGGCTCTACGACTACCTGGACGCCGGGTTCCCGTTCTCGTTCCGGATTACCATCGCCGACAACGCGAGCACCGACAGCACCTGGAACCTGGCCCGCGCGCTCGCCGAAGACCTGCCCGAGGTCACCGCGGTCCGCCTGGAGGCCAAGGGCCGAGGGCGCGCGCTGCGCGCCGTGTGGTCGGCCAGCGACGCGCAGGTGCTGGCCTACATGGACGTCGACCTGTCCACCGACCTAGCCGGGCTGCTCCCCCTGGTCGCCCCCCTGGTCACCGGGCATTCCGACGTCGCGATCGGCTCCCGACTGGCCCGCGGCGCGCGGGTCGTGCGCGGTCCCAAGCGGGAGTTCATCTCCCGCTGCTACAACCTGATCCTCAAGAGCACGCTGCGCGCCCGGTTCTCCGACGCGCAGTGCGGTTTCAAGGCCATCCGCTCCGAAGTCGCACAAGGGTTGCTCCCGCTGGTCGAGGACACCGGCTGGTTCTTCGACACCGAACTGCTGGTGCTCGCCGAACGTTCCGGTCTCCGGATCCACGAAGTGCCCGTCGACTGGGTCGACGACCCGGACTCGCGGGTGGACATCGTCTCGACCGCGGTCGCCGACCTCAAGGGCGTCGCGCGGCTCAGCCGCAGCCTCGCTTCGGCGACCATGCGGGCAAAGCTGCCGACCGGCCTGCGCGCGGCACTCGCGGACCAGACACCCGGCGTACCGGCGGGAATGGGACGGCAGCTGCTGAGCTTCGCCGGCATCGGCATAGTGTCCACTTTGGCCTACTTGCTGCTCTACTGGCTGCTCAGGCCCGTCGTTGGGACTTTCGGGGCCAACGCGCTGTCCCTGCTGGTCTGCGCGGTCGCCAACACCGCGGCGAACCGGTTCCTGACCTTCGGCGTCCGTGGCCGCGGCGGGCGGACCAGGGCCCAGCTGGAAGGGCTGGTCGTCTTCGGGCTCGGGCTCTTGCTGACCACCGGGGCGCTCGCGGTGCTGCACGCCGCGTACCCCGGGCTGGGCACGCTGACGGAACTGGTGGTCTTGTGCGTGGCCAACGCACTGGCGACCTTGCTGCGTTTCGTGCTGTTCCGGAGCTGGGTGTTCAACCCGGCTCGCCACCACCAGGGAAAGTAGAACGACTTTGAGCGTCAGTCAGATCACGCCGGAAGCGCCGCCGCGAAGCACGGCTTATCCGCTAGAACGCGTGACCACCGCCATCCTGCTGGCCGCCACGGCCGGTCTGTACTTCTGGCGGCTGGGAGTCCAGGGCTGGTCCAACACCTATTACGCGGCCGCTGTGCAGGCGGCCACCAAGGACTGGAAGGCCTTTCTCTTCGGTGCCGTCGACTGGGGCAACGGCATCACCGTCGACAAACCCCCGCTGTCGACGTGGGTGATGGCGCTGTTCTGCCGGGTCTTCGGTTTCTCCCAGATCACGATGATCATCCCGCAGGTGCTGGCCGGCGTGGCCGCGGTCTACCTGGTTTACCGGATCGCGCGGGGCGTATCGGGCCCGGCAGCCGGGCTGCTGGCCGGGGTGGTCATGGCGCTGACCCCGGTCGTCGTGTCGATCTTCCGCAACAACAACCCGGACGCGATCCTCACCCTCCTGCTCGTCGCGTCCGCCGCGACTCTGCTCACGGCGGTCCGCACCGGCAGGCTGAAGTGGATGGCTTGGACCGGCGCCCTGGTCGGACTCGCTTTCCTCGCGAAGTCACTGCTCGCCGTCGTGGTGCTGCTGCCGCTGGCCGCAGGCTGGCTGATCGCCGCGGACACCGGTCTCGGGCGCCGGCTGGCTGGTCTGGCCGCCGGCGCGGGCGCGCTGCTGGTCAGCGCCGGCTGGTGGGTTGCGCTCGCCGAGCTGTGGCCCGCCGGTTCGCGCCCGTACATCGGGGGCTCGTCGGACAACTCGGTGCTGGACCTGATCTTCGGCTACAACGGCCTCGGCCGGCTCACCGGCGCCGAGCAGCCGGGCGGCGGCAGCGCGGGAATGCCCGGGCCGCCGAGCGGGATGGAGCTGCCCGGCGGGATGCAGCCGCCCACCGCGGGCGGCATGAGCTTCGGCGGCGGAACCGGGATCGGCCGGATGTTCAACGAGCAGTTCGGCGGCCAGATCGCGTGGCTGCTGCCCCTGGCTCTGGTCGCGGCCTTCCTGCTGCTCCTGCTGCGGTGGCGCGCCCCGCGCACGGACGCGACCCGGGCACTCGCGATCACGGCCGGGCTGTGGATCCTCGCCTACGCGGTGGTGTTCAGCTTCATGTCGGGGACGATCCACCGCTACTACCCCGTCGTGCTGGCCCCGGCGATCGCCGTCCTGACCGGTGCCGGCGCGGTCGAAGCCTGGCGGAACCGGGCCAGCCTGTGGGTGCGGCTCACGGCCGCCGTCACGGTGCTCGGCACGGCGGTGCTGGCCTACGCCCTGCTGCACCGGACGCCGGAGTTCCAGCCGTGGCTGAAGTTCGCGATCCTCGGCGCGGGGGTGGTGGCGGCCGTCGCGCTGTTCTTCGAATCCGGTAACGCCGCGAAACTGGGCACGGCCCTGGGGCTCGCGGCGGTGCTCGCCGGACCGGCCTCCTACAGTCTGGTCACGGCCGGGCACGCACAGCTGAGTCCCGATTTCGCGGCCGGGCCGAAATCCCAGCAGGAACTGCAAAGCGGCCGGCCGGGAGGCATCGAAGGGCTTCCTTCCGGGCCGGCTCCGTCGATGTCCATGTCCGGCGGGATGACCGAGCAGGCCGACCCCCAGCTGGTCAGCTTCCTGAAGCAGCACAAGGGAGCCGAACGCTGGGCAGCGGCAACGGTGTCCACCGTCAGGTCTTCGGTCTACCAGCTCGAACTCGGCGAGCCGGTGCTGGGGACCGGTGGGTTTCTCCGGTCGGATCCCTACCCGACCGTGAGCCAGCTCGAGGAGTACGTACGCACCGGCCAGCTCCGCTACTTCGTCACCAGTGACGAGGCCCAGCAGCTGATCGGGCAGCTGGAAAAGACGCTGGGAACCGCGCTGCCCGACCTGGGCGGCAGTTCGGCGATGCTCGGCAACACCGAGCTCACGCAGTGGGTCAAGAGCCACGGGAAGCTCGTCGACAGCAAGCTCACCGAGGGTCAGGAAGTCTACGATCTGGCTCCCACCGGATAAGCCGGAGGGGCAGGTGGCCGCCGCGCCACCTGCCCCCGCTCCCCCGATTGTACGGTTCGCGAGAAGAGTCCGGTTCCTGCGGGTGAATCCCAGGCGGCACCCAGGAAACTCCCAGGATCGCGGCTCACAATCCGGTCATGAAGACTGGTGGAGCCGCGCAGGCCAAGGTGCTCGTCGTCGACGACGAGCACGCGATCACCGAATTGGTGTCCATGGCCCTGCGCTACGAAGGGTTCGACGTCACGACCGCGCACACGGGCGCCGAGGCGCTGCAAGCGGCCGAGGCCGAGCACGCGGACCTGGCCATCCTCGACGTGATGCTGCCCGACACCGACGGCTTCACACTCGCCTCGCGCCTGCGGGCCCGCCGGTCGGACATCCCGATCCTGTTCCTCACCGCTCGCGACGCCGAACAGGACAAGATCCACGGCCTCACCATCGGCGGCGACGACTACCTGACCAAGCCCTTCAGCGTCGGCGAGCTGGTCGCCCGGCTCAAGGCCGTGCTGCGCCGGTCGGGAATGACCGAGCAGCAGACCGGCCCCCTGCGCTTCGACGACCTCGAACTGGACGAGAAGACCCGCGACGTGCGCCGGGCGGGCCGGCACATCGAGCTCACGGTGACCGAGTTCCGGCTCCTGCACTACCTGATGCTCAACGCGACCGTGGTACTCACCCGCGCCCAGCTGCTGGACCACGTGTGGACCTACGACTTCAACGGCGACGCGCGCATCCTCGAAACCTACGTCTCCTACCTCCGGCGGAAGCTCGAGGAACACGGGAGCAGGCTGGTCCACACCGTCCGTGGCGTCGGCTACGTCCTGCGGGAGTCCCGTTCGGACGGTCGGCCGTGAAAAGAGCCCGCCGTCCGATGTCCCTGCGCCGCCGGCTGACCGTCGTCCTCCTCGTTCTTTCCGCCGTGGGCATGATCGCGGCCGCGACGATCACCTACCGCGCCATGCGAGGCTTCCTGATCGACCGGCTGGACGAGCAGTCCACCGCGCTGCGGACCGCCGCGATCGCCCAGCTCACCGGTGGGCAGCTCCCGCCTGCCATGCCCGGCGCCGGGCTGAGCAGCCAGCCCAGCGTCTACACCGCGGTGGTCGACGCACGCGGCCGGGTCGTGCGCGCTTCCTGGTCCACCGAGGCCACCGAAGCACAGGCACCCGACCTGACCGGCTTCACCGGCGATCTTCCCGCCAGAACCGTGACCAACGCGGCCGGTCAGGAGTTCCGCACCTACGGCACGGCGATCAGCGGCGAACAGACCCTCGTGGTTGCGGTTTCCCTGGCCGACCTGCAAGCCACGCTCGGCCGGCTGCTCGTGCTCGAGACCGTCGTGTCGGGGGTGATCCTGATCCTCTTGGGCGGGCTGACCCTGGTCGTCGTCCGGCAGGGGCTGCGGCCACTGGAACGCATGGCCAGGACCTCGGCGGCGATCGCCGCCGGCGATCTCACCCGGCGCGTCGACCGGGCCGATGAGCGGACGGAGGTCGGGCAGCTCGGCGGGGCCCTCAACGTCATGCTCGCCCGGATCGAAGAGGCGTTCGCACAGCGCGCGGTGTCCGAGGAACGGCTGCGGAACTTCGTCGCCGACGCCAGCCACGAGCTCCGGACGCCACTTACGTCCATCTCGGGCTACGCCGAAATGTTCCACCGCGGCGCGGCGGCCGACCCGCAGGACCTGGCCGTGATCATGCGCCGGATACACGAGGAGTCTTCCCGCATGACCAGGATGGTCGAAGACCTGCTGCTCCTGGCCCGGCTGGACGAAAACCGGCCGTTGCAGACGGCCGACGTCGACCTGGTCCGCGTCTGCCGGGAGGTGGCGACCGACGCGACGGCGGCCGCTCCCGACCGGCCCATCTTCGTCTACGGCCCGGCTCACCTCGTCGTCCGCGGGGACACCGACCGCCTCAGGCAGGTCGTGACCAACATCGTGCGCAACGCCTGTGTCCACACGCCGGCGGCGACTCCGATAGAAATCCTGCTCCGGCACGACAACCCGTACTCGTCGGTGTGCGTCGAGGTCGTCGACCACGGCGGCGGCATCCCCGACAACCTCAAGCAACGGGTGTTCGACCGCTTCCACCGCAACGCGGGGCACCGGTCGCCGAGCACCGGCGGTGCGGGCCTGGGGATGGCGATCGTCGCCGCGATCGTCGCCGCCCACGGAGGCACCGTGACGATTCGCGACACTCTCGGTGGCGGCGCCACGGTGGCTGTCACCCTCCCTGGTGAAAGAGTAACCAGAAAGGTTGATTCCGTGCCGGTCGATCATGGTGTTCTTTTTCTGGGAAAAGAACAATGACGGTACATATTTTTCATATTGTCAACTGACAACACTCGAAACGCGCTTGACGGCTCGCTTTCGGCTAACGTTCGGAGTGGCGTCGGGTACAAAGCACCGCCGAGGAGTCCCCGACGTCCGATTTCCATCGCAGGATCAGCCACGTCGCCAGACCGTGCTTCCCCCCGCCACGGTGGCGACATGACCCCTGCGGTGGAGGCTGTGGCGCCGCGACGGCGCCCCCGAGGATCCGACCATCCCCGCGCGGCGCCACAGCACCCTCGTTTCCCATCAGCAGAAGTCCGCGGACTCTGGACGAAGAAGTTCAAGTCATGACTATTCGCATCCTTGACCTTGATAATGCGCATGGCACCCAAAGCCGTCGCCGTCGAAACGATCACTCAGCAAGCAGGAAAAACAAAAAATCCTGGAAAATCGGGAACGTACTTCGCCGCGGTCGACGTGGCGGAGTACGTCTCGAGCTTCGCTTCACCGGCCGCGGCGAGCGCCGCGGCCTTCCCGAGCGAGCTCTCGAAAGCCGATGAAAACATCCTCCGCGGCGCAGGTGTGCTCCCACGTCACCGCCTTCGCCTGGAAGGCGCAGGCCGACGGCGCCTTGGCCGGAAACCAGGCGCAGTAGGGTATTTCGGTCCAGGCAACGAGCACGTCCGATCGCCGGTCGGGGCAACACGGCCGGAGAGCACGAAGACATGCAGGACGACGACAACCTCGTCACCCGCACCGCGAAGATCATTGGTAAGTGACGAAGCAGCAGCCGCGCTCGTCGAGAACACAGACGCCAAGCGCATCGCATCGGGTGTTGCCGGCTCCCGCTACCGACGGCCGGTCTCCCAGCGTTTGCCCAGGTTATCCTCAGACGTGGCCCAGCACCGTCCTCCACTCTTTGTGGGCACAGCACAACAGACCACGAAAGAAGGGGACGCGAATGCCATCTGTGAAGGCCACGAGCAGGATCGCCGCGATCGCGGGCGGGCTCGCACTGTTGCTCACGGCCTGCGGCGAGGACACGTCGACGTCGACGACTCCGTCGTCAACCGCACCGCAGCAGTCCTCGAACGACCCCGCGGCGATCGAAAAGTGCCTGAAGGACAAGGGGATCGAGATGCCGTCGGGTGGCGCAGTTCCCAGTGGGATGCCGAGCATGCCGTCGCGCACCGCGACGCCAACCGGGGTTCCGGGCAACCTCCCGAGCGGGGCGATGCCCCAGATGGACGAGAAGTCCAAGCAGGCGCTCAAGGACTGCGGCGTTCCGGTCGACCAGATGCCGCAGGGTTCGGGTACCTGACCCCGATACGATCAAGGGTGGGACAGTCCGCCGAGGACTGTCCCACCCTTTCCCTTGCCTCACCCTGCGACGAATACGATGCTGCCGGGTCAGGACATCGGGGAAGCGACTCCCGGGAACAGGTCGGGGTAGCTGCTGATGATCCGCCAGTAGGGCCGGACGAGCCGGGCCCGCGAGGCGTAGCTGTCGCAGGCGATCGAGTGCACGCTCTCGGCCGTGGCGATATCGACCGTCATCGGGTTCCACGCCATGAACAGGTGCGCGGCGATGCGCGGCGACTCCAGGCGCACGGCCACCAGGGACTCCTGCGCCGACAATGTAGACAGTGGACTGGAGAGGGCGATCCGATCCCCGTTCACCACCATGTGCAGACCGGCGAGCAACGTCGACGGCATGATGTCGAGCGCGCCGGCGCGCTCGAGCACGGCACGTTCCCACGATGACGAGATCGTGTCGGCCTGGTTGATCAGCCACTTGGCCTTGGTGAGGTCTTCGAGCCGCACGGACGGCGCGGACGCCAGCTCGTGCCGCACACTGCAGAGCACGGAAACCGGTTCACGGACGACGCTGCGCATGTGCGCCTGGACCGGCGTGTGCAGTTGCTGTCCGGGGAACTGGTGTGCGAGCACCAGGTCGAGCTCGCCGCGATCGAGCTGGCGCAAGGTCAGGGCCGGGTCCCCGATCGATCCGTGGACCTGGACGTTCGGCGCCAGCTTGGTGACGGCCGACAGCCCGTCCGCACCGTAGGGCTCGCTGGCGGCGACCCGCAACGTCCTCGGCGCGCCGAGGACGCCCCCGGTGTCGAGCGCGCTCTTGGTGTCTTTCCACTGCGAGAAGATGCGGTTGGCGCCCTGCAGCATCACCTGCCCCTGACCGGTGAGGTTGACCGAACGGGTGGTTCGTTCGAACAAGCGCACGCCGATGGCGCGTTCCATCCGCGCCACGCGCTGGGAAACGACGGTGACGGAGACCTCGAGCCGTCGAGCAGCACGGGTGAACGAGAGCTCTTCGGCGACCACGCGGAAGGCTTCCAGCTCGTCCCAGTTCATCGCTTTCCTCCTTGGGCATGAACCACGTTCACCCATGACGGGTCGCGGCAGCCGGTTCGGCTGCTGCGAGCGGATCCAAAAATCGGCAGGGCGGTCGCCGGAACGGCCACGACGGAGCTCGTCGAGGCCCCGCACCGGATCGACAACCTGAATTTAACAATCAACCGGCACCGTCAACCCGAGCCGGTGTTGTCACTTGACAACTTGCCCGGAAGAGGGCGCTCAAGATCAACTCGGCCGGCGCCAGGTGACCGTGAAGGCGTTGTCCACCAATTCGCTCGTGCGCGCCTTCGTCACTCCCGTGACACTGTTGACCATGGCCAGGGAGTCGAGGTCGGTGCGCGACTGCGCGGGCACCCCGTTGACGGTGACGTCGGTGAAGGTGACCGATCCGAAGTCCGCGAGCGGGACGATGCCACCGCCGTTCGCCGGTGCTTCGGCGACGACCTCGGCAGAAGCGCCGGGGTGGACGGCCTTGTCGACCTGGGTGCGCGACCAGCCACGCGTGCTGTCCGACAGCGTCATCACCCACTCCCCGGCCGCGTTCTT
Source organism: Amycolatopsis sp. NPDC004378 (assembly GCF_053602455.1). Lineage (NCBI taxonomy): Bacteria > Bacillati > Actinomycetota > Actinomycetes > Pseudonocardiales > Pseudonocardiaceae > Amycolatopsis > Amycolatopsis sp. NPDC004378. Next base: position 16,791 of record NZ_JBSGDR010000037.1, on the reverse strand, counting down.
GCCCACTTCGGCGTGCAGGTGGTCACCGGGTTCGACGGCCACGTCCCACCGGGACTCGGACGCGGGCAGCACCTCGTACCAGGCGTAGTACTCGGCGACCCCGTCGCGGCAACGAGCCTTCGAACCGGTCTGCTGCAGGTGACTGTTGGCGTAGCCGTCGATTCCCACCCAGAACGACGAGGACCGGTAGTCGTTCGTGCAGGAGACGGCCGGCTGCGTCCACGAGGCCGAAACTGAGGTGAACGCCCCCGAGACCCCCGCTGCCGCGTAGCCGGCCCAGTTGTCCAGCTTCACGTAGCTGCCGTTTGCCTCGCCGGCGGCCCACGCGGGCTGTCCCGAGAGCACACCGAGCGCCGCAACCGCCGAAAGTACGGCCGTGGCCGTTTTGACCTTGAAACCCATGACCCACTCCACCCAACGTCCGGGACCCACCACCGGATGGGACTGTCTGGCCCCCAGCCAACCGATCGACGAAGGACCTTCGTTCGTCCTTCCGGCGGAATTACCTCCTGATTCTGGATGGAAATTCACACGTTGGGTAGGAGTCAGTTCGTTCACAAACCGCGCATTACTGTGAAGTTCCACTTCAAAGAACCGGTAGGAGCCGTCTTCCCGAGCAAGTGACCGGAATTACCGACTTGACACCACGAGCAACGACAAGGTATGCCGAACTCTTCACGCGCCAGGCGTCCCCACCACACGAAACTCGATTTCAGAGCGGATCCGTACCGTCCGCGCCGTCAAAACAAAATGCTCGTCAATAAGTTATTGACAATGAAACGAAACCGTCCGCATCTGTGTGAGAATGACGTTTCCGGGGTGAACGACGGATAGCCTCCCACCTGCAGTCACTCCGACCGGGTCACTGAAAACCCCTCGACAAGGAATGTGAACGGGATGCCGAAGAACCTCAAACTTACCCTGCCTGTCGCCGCCGCGATGGCGGGGGGCGCCTCCCTGCTGCTGATGGGCGGGGTCGCCCACGCGGACCCCGGCCCGTACTCCTGGAAGTCCGGGTCGTCGGCTTACGTGTATTTCTATGCGAAGGACAGCTCGGCCCAGTCCATCTACGAGGCTGACCGGCAGGCCGACGAGCAGGGCAAGAGGCAGGCCGTCGACCAGGCCAACGCCAACGCCAACGAAGAGTGCCTTTCCCGAGGCTGGGCGTCATGGAAGCAGGAGGCAGGTTACGCCCCCACCTACACCGGGCCGGTCCGCTACAAGGCCGGCCCGGACAACTCGGGGTCCGTCAAGGTGACGGTCACCTGGGCGGCGAGCGTCTACGGTCAGTGCATCTGACCTGCGCCGATCGCCGAAAAGCTCACTGAAAGCACAAAACTAGGAGAACCAGCGATGCGTCTCAACCTCATCGGCATCGGCGCGGGGGCGATCGTCGGCCTCGCCGCCTTCGCCGGCAGCGCGGCCGCGGCCGAGCCTGCGACCACCCAGGACTGTGACTGGGCCACTGCCCAGTCGAGCAGCCAGGTGAACAGCTCGACGGCCTACACCACGACGATCACGGTCGCCGGCTGCGGCAACCACGTCAAGGTCGTCACCAAGTCCGGTGACTCGGCGAAGGCCGCGACCGCCAAGGACGGCGCCGGTGACGGCACCTACACCGCCGGTCCGGCCCGTTACGTGGCGTACGAAATCTACTACGACGACTACCTCGAAGAAAGCGGTTCTCAGGGCTGATTCTTTCGGACAGCTGCGTTTCGTCCCCGAACGAGGTATCGTTCGGGGACGAAACATGTCCGGAACGGGAACAGATACCGTCGAACAGGCCGATGACGCTCCTGTCACGCCGGAATTCCCGAGCAATGAGACGAGGCTCGTGGTGAACCAGAATTCTTCGCTCCGGCGGTTCATGAAGCCTCTCCACAGCGACGTCAGCCAGGCCGAACACCTGCAGCTCAAGATCATCGAACGCAACGGGCGCACCGACTGGGTCCTGGCCGCCGGCTCTGGTGACATGCTGGCCCGGTCCCAGGTCAGCTTCGTCGACCACGCCGAGTGCGAGCGCCACTTCCGCTGGAGCATGGCCAAGATGCACCGGTCGCGCGTGGTCCCCTACGCCGACGGGTGGTGGTGGGTGCTGCCCGGCGAGGGCGAGGGCACCGTGGCGACGTCCGGCGCGGTCTTCAGCAGCCGGTACCGGTGTCTGGAGCACCTCAGCCGCTTCCGGCGGCTCGCCCGGCGCATGCCTGCCGCGTTGAGCCACCGGAAGGCGCACTACGGCAGCATGGCCCTGATCTCGGTCCTGCCTGGAACCGCCGGAGACGAATGAACCGCAAAGGTGCTCCGCCCCGGAGAGTCGGGACGGAGCGCCTTTTGCCGTTCGCCGGGGTCAGAGCACGGCGCGCAGCGCCGGGAGGTACCCGTCCCGGTAACCGGTCTTGCTCGGGTGGTAGGAGTCGCTGAGCGGCAAGGAAGGCCCGTTGAGCCAGGGCTGGGACGCGCAGACGGCGTGCCCGGCGAACCGGTCGCGCACATCCACGTAGCGTGCCCCCTGGGCCGCAGCCGCGGCCGCGGTGACCCGGGCGATCACGTCCGCCCCCCTGTTGATGTGCTCACGCCGCTCCACGCTCACCGCACCGAACCCGCAGTTCGTGGTTTCGTAGAGCCGCGGGTAGCCGACGACGACCAGCTTCGCGTTGGGCGCTTTGGCCTTGATCTTCTTGTAGGTCCCCTCGAGCTTCGCCGACAGCTCGGTCTCGGCGTAGCTGACGGCCTTGTCGACCGCGCCGAAGCACAAGTCGTCCGTCCCGAGCCGGCACGAGAGGACAACGGAGATGAATCCCGCGTCGTTTCCGCCGACCGTGATCGTGACGACGTCGGTGTTCGGGGACAGCCCACCGAGCTGGTCGCGTTCGACCGACGAGGTCGTCGCGCCGCCGCACGCGGCGAAGGTGAACGAACTCGTGTTGCCTGCCGCCCACAAGGCCGTTGCCGCGGACGAAGACCGCTGGCAAGTGCTCGAAAGATCGTAGGAGCCGGTTCCGGTACCCGACGCGTAGGAGTCTCCCAGCGCCACGTAGTCGACCTGCGCCGCGTTCGCCGGCGACACCGTGGTCAACGCCGCCGCGATCGCGGCGGCGACGACCGCCGTGCCTCTGGCCACTCGCGTCCTGCCCCGCACTGTCATGTGTTTCCTCACCTTCCGGACTGGACCGGCCTCGTCGCCGGTCTCCGCTGGGCCCATCACGGGTTCAGTACGTGCAGCCACTGCTTGCCAGACTGCTCGGCGCGGGCACCGAAGTACCGTCGTAGAGCGCGAGGAGCATCGCCTGGGGACAGCGGTTGGCACCGTAGACGCGGACCTCGAAGTGCAGGTGCGGGCCGGTGACGTGACCGGTCGCCCCGGTGTAGCCGACGAGGTTCCCCGCGCTGACCCTGGCCCCCGACGAAACGGACCGGGAGCTCAGGTGGCAGTACTGGTAGTAGGCGCCGTCGTCGGCGTTGATTCCGATACCGAGCCCGCACGAGTCACCGACGTACTTGACCGTGCCCGCGGTGATCGCGTACGTGCGTTCACCGGTGGAAGTCGGCAGGTCGATCGCCGGGTAGTCGTGGTGCGGGTCGTCGTATTCCGAGCGCGGCAGGACGCCGCGGTCGAGGACGAGCGCATAGCCGCCGGACGCACCCTGCGCGGACGAGCCGGCGAGCCACTGCCAGGTGGTCGTGCCGATCTGTGAACCGCCCGTGAGGCCGTGCGCGGACTTGAAGGCGTTGATCGCATCGACGGTCTTGGCCCCGAAGGACCCGTCGACGGTGAGGCCGTAGCCGGACTTGTTGAGCAGAGTTTGAGCCGCTCGTACGGCGTCGTTGCCGTCCCCGCTGTTCAGCGTCGGGACCAGCCGCTCCCACGTCACCGAACCCACGACGCCATCGCCCGAGATGTTCTGCGCCGCTTGGAACGACTGCACGGACGACTTCGTCTGGCTGCCGAACGAGCCGTCCGCGGTCACGGTGTAACCCCGGTAGCGCAGCAGGAACTGGACAGCCGAAACGTTGGCCCCGCTCGAGCCCGAAGACAGCACCGGCCAGTCCGGCGTCGCCGCCCCGGCGACACTCGCGGTCGCCACCCCGGTGAGCAGGAGCGCGGGCAGGACCACCGCCAGTCCGCGCACGAACCGGCGGGCGACGGAGTTCAAAGATCGCATGAATTCCTCGCAAAGTGGAGAGAGGGGGAAAAACTCTCAGCCACTATGCGTCGCACACCGGAGAAGATAAAGAGCACCCCGTTGCACAGTGCGGGTTTATTGTGTAGCTCGCCTTCAGAGCAGGCGGGGTCGAGTGCCCGGCGCCGGAACGATCACCGGCGCCGGGACGGTTCCCGGCTCAGCCGAGGGCCTTCACCAGTTCGGCCGTGTCGAAGTAGTAGAGGATGTCGCCGGTGATCTTGCCGCCCGAAACCGAGAACTTCTCGGTCAGTGGCTGGTCGACGGCGGTTCCCGTCGACTTCGCCGTGACGTTCCAGCGGGCGTCGGCGTAAACGACGTCGCAGTCCGCGTGCAGCGTCGTCGCACCGAGCTTGCTCGTGTCCCAGGCCGCCGAGATGGCGGCGCCGTAGTCACCGAGGTGGTCGACCGTGTAGGTTCCGCCGTACGGCAGCGAAGAGGGAACCTTCACCGTGCCGCCGGAGGACCAGTAGTTCTTGATGCCTTCCTCGCTCTTGCCGGAGAGCAAGGCGTCCTGCCAGGCCTGCACGACAACAAGGTTCGCCTGCTTCTGCCTTTCCGAGCAGGAGGTCTTGGCGGTCTGGTCGGTCGCGGTCTGCGACGCGGCACCGGCGGTGGGACCGGCGGCGACCACGACCACGCCGATCGCGGCTGCCGCCGCGAAGCCGCCGATGATCTTGCTTACTGACATCAGAACCTCCATAAAGGACTGTCTAGCTTCCCCTCTCTACGGTACAAGCTCAGGAACGCAATGCACCTGGGAGTTCGCCGAGTAGTATGTGGACTAACGCTGGGAAGAGCGGGTCGCACGAACCGCCGAGCGCAATCCGGCTTCTTCGACGCCGCGTCGGTCCGGACTCCGCGGCCGCGGTGCGCCGCAACGCTCGGCATCCGTCAGCGACGTGCCGCCTCACCCGTCGCCAGGTCCCTGGCGAACGGCCCGCGAATCAGGGCGCCTTCTCACCGAAGGATGGGGTGCGGTGAGCGAACTTCCCGAACGACACTCAAGCCAAGCCGGACTGATCGGCGTCGAGCTCGACCAAAGATTTGACGATGCGCGGGTAGCTGGGATTGCTTCGGATGAATCGACTGACTCTTTCGGCAGTGGCGACGAATGGCTGCTCTCGGCCGGCCGGGACGGTCAGGTGGCGAGGATGTACTTCATCCCCGAGACGGAGCGCACGGTCCGCGTGCTCCACTGGTTGAGGTTGGGCGCGTTCATCTCGACGATCCGGATGTAGCGCCCGTCCGGGCGGTCCTCGACGGTCCGCACCCAGCCCATGTGACCGGTGGTCTGCGAGGCGCCGTAGACGCCCGGCTGGAAGACCACGATGGACTTCGCGTACGGGTAGTCCGTGGTCGTCCAGCCGTGCTGACCCGCCGTGGTCGCGATCTCCGCGGCAGTCGCTCCCGCGAAGTAGGGCCAAGCTCCCGTCGCGTTGTGCCATTCGATGAAGGCACCCCAGGTGCACTGGCCTTCGGCACCGTAGTTGTACCCCACCGTGTCACCACGGTTACGGCCGATGGAACCGTATTGCGCCGTGCCCGCGTTGGCCCATTGGAAGCTGCCGCCCTGGTAGAGCACGACGTTGCCGTCGTTCTGGACGATCAAGCAGTCGCCGGAAGAGGTGTTCGACGCCCAGACGGCCGTCGAACCGGCGTAGAGCACGAGGTTCCTGTCGTTCTGCAGCACGAAACGGTCGGCACCGGTCGAGGTCGTGTTGCTCGCCCAAAGCGCCGCGTTGGTCTGGGTGTCGTATTCGACGAGATTGGCGTCGCCCTGGAACACCAGCTTGTAACGCTGGTCCGCGGACCGCAGCTCTTGCCCGCGGTTCAGCTGCTGGCCGGCAGTCATGGAACACGAATCGGCATGGGCGAGGCCGACCACACCGGGCACGAACAACGCCGAAGCGGTCGCGAGTAGCAGCGTCAGGGTCGTCGCACGCCAACGGGTCCAGCTCATCCACGCCTCCGGGGAACGGTTCTCGAATCGAACACCGCCAGGTTAAGCAGGGCCTTTTCCCGCACGTCGAGCCGTGAGCACCCGGCACAAACACCGTGGGGACTCTTGCGCGAGAACGAAAAAAGCACCCGAACCGGGTAGCCACGACACGGTGTTCCGATGTGCGCTTCACCAAAAATCGGAAGGGAACGAGAAGTCCCCGCACCAGCCGGAAAGTCAGGTGTCCCGACCCGTGATGACCGACGAACGTACCCGGGGAGGCCACACCCGGATGTCGAACACGTCGTGGTGGAATGCGCGCGCGACGATCTCCGCACGCCCCGTCGCGCCGAGCCGGTCGCCGACCACGCCCAGGTGCCGGACGACGGCCTGCCTGCTCACGGCGAGTGAGCGCGCGATCGCGGCGTCCGTGTGTCCTTCGGCGACCCGCTCGAGAATGGCCGCCTGGCGCGGGGAGAGCCGGACGAACGTGCGCTCGTCGGGGAGCTGCCAGGTGCTCGGGACAACCGTGGCGAAGCAGGCGTAGCCACCCTGACGAAGAGGCACCCCCACCGCGGTCACCACGACGGGCACCTGGCCGCCCGACCTGGTGAAGAGGACCTTCTCCAAGGTGTAGGACTTGCGGCGACCGGCACGAACGTCCTGGAGGAGAGGGATTTCTTCGGCCTGGTTGGCGACCGGTGTGATGTCCTGCCAACGGCGCGCCTGCAGCTCGAGCACGCCGAAGCGCAGCAACCGGGCCAGCGCCACGTTGACCTCGATCAGCCGGTCGTCGACGGCGAGCGCCATCGGCACCGGGCTGTGGCTGAAGATCAGCTGGATCCCCTGCTCCTGCTCGACGAACCGGGTGGCCATCTCCTGGACGAACCGGGTGGTGGAGTGGGCGCAGCCGACGACGCCGGGAAGGTCGAGCGACCGGCACGCCGTGGCCGGCTCAACGGGCGGGAGCGGTTCGGCCGCGCTCACCATCGACAGTTCTGCCATCGGTCCATCCCCTTCGCGACCCCCCGGGCCAATGGTGGCACACCAACCGGAGAACCGCGTCTCCGACGTCGATTTCGCACCTCGATCGAAGCAAGCACGGCTGGGAAGTCAACGAGAGAAACCTGGGAGTTTCCCGAGAACAATCTGAAAAGATTTTCACTTTGAAGGAGAGGAACCAAGGGCAGGGAGTAGCACCACTGATCGCTTGACAGAAAAGCTACCGAGAATAACCGCACCAGGACTCAAGTTCACTATATCAAGTGAATGATTTTCGAAGCTCCTGCACCATGGAAGTAACGAGCGTCACCAAGAGTGTCATCCGTTGGCCGCTTGCCGCTTCTGGTCCGAGGCGGTAGAAATCTCCCGTGAACTGGGAAGATCTGCGAACATTCCACGTCGTGGCGGAAGAGTTGTCGTTCAGCAAAGCGGCCACGCGCCTGCACGTCTCGGTTTCCGCGGTATCCCAGCGCATCCGGCGGCTTGAACGCGAAACAAAAGCCGCGCTGCTCAACCGGACGACGACCAAGGTGGAACTCACCGAAGCGGGCCGGATCCTGTTGTCGGCGGCCGCGAACCTCAACCAGACCTGGGAAGACGCCAAGCGGCAGGTCACCCAGTTGGGCCTGCCCGACCGCGAAGTGACCCTCGGACAGTACCGCGAAACACCGCGGGCGATGCTCGAGCGAATCGTCGACGCGAGCCCGGGCATCGACTGGCAGTTCCGCTACTACGTCGACGCGAAGCGTGGCCTGGACGATCTCCGGGACGGGACCCTGGATCTCTTCATGTGGTCGACCTGGTCCAGCGAAAACGTCACGTCTTCGCTTTCCGTAGCCGATCTCGACACCGTCGACATCGCGCGGGAACGGTTGTGGGTCCACATCCGCGCCCACCACCCACTCGCAAACGGGCCCGGCGTGCAGCTGGCCCAGGCGCTCGATTTTCCGTGGATCTCCCCGGTCGCGGACCAGGCGGACCTGATGCGGGCCATCCTGCTCGACCTCGGCGGCCGGCTGCCGAGGTTCGACCACGACGTCGAATCGCTCGAAGACATGAACGAAATCCTGCGGATCAGCGACACGATCTGCCTTTGCCCGCCCGGTGCCAAGCCTTCGCCCGGTTTGGTCGTCCGTCCGCTCAGACCGTCGCCGCGTTCGCGTTACGGGGTGAGCCGCGTGGCCGGACGAACGGACGTCGCGCCCGTCCAGGAAGTCCTGGCCCGCGTCTACCGTCGTCGCTATGCAGAAAAGATGCGCGAGTGGAACCCGGCGCACTGGGGGTACATGCTGGCGAACGCCGCGGACTACCCCGGTGTCGTCGACATCCCGGAACTGTGAACCCTCGTCTGGCCGGCGCCGGCCAGACGAGAATCACAGTGAAGGGGTGGTGCCGGCCCGGCCCGGACCGGCACCACCCCTTCAGATCCCGGCCGTCACCGGGACGACCGGAGCCGGACCGGCAAGGTCCGGGGTCCGCGGCTGGAAATCGACCTCGTCCACTCGAAGCCGCCCGAGGGGGAAACGACTTCGAGACCGGGGTACCGGGTGTACAGCATCGAAAGCGCGGCGAGGATCTCGGTTCGCGCCAGTGAAGCGCCGAGACAGTGATGCAGGCCGTAGCCGAACGTGATGTGCGGCAGATGCTCACGTTCGATGTCGAAGCAGTCGGGCTCTTCCCACCGGGCCGGGTCACGGTTCGCCGCGGCGTGGCTCACCACGACCGGTTCGCCCGCGGGGATCCGGACACCTTCGAGAATCGTGTCGGTACGCGCGAACCGGAAGTACGAGTTCGTGATGCTGGTGTTGTACCTGAGCAGTTCCTCGACCGCCTTCGGCCACTTCTTCGGATCGTCCGCGAGCAGATCGCGGGCGAAGGGATGGGCGTCGAGCGTGAGCACCGAGTTGGCGAGCAGGTTGACCGTGGTCTCGTGGCCCGCGACGAGCATCAGCCGCAGCTGGTCGGCGACTTGGGACCGGGACAGCGTGGTGAACCCCTCGGAAGCGCGGATCAAGGCAGTCGTCAGGTCGTCGGACGCCTCTCTCTCCTTGCGGTCGACCAGGGTCTCCAGGTAGAAGCCGATCTCGGCGTGTGCCTTGACCGCCGCGTCGGTGTCGGTGCCGAACAGGTGGTGCGCCCACCACCGCAGCTGCGGGCGCTCGTTCATCGGCACGCCGAACAGGTGGCAGATCACCCCGATCGGCAATAGCTCGCAGAGCGCTGGCATGAGGTCGACGGTACGGCCGGACACCGGCGACACCTGCTCCACCAGAGTGCGCGTCAGGTCGTTGATGAAGGGTCGCAGGCGGTCGATCTGGCGTTTGGTGAAAGAAGCTTGCATCGTGCGGCGCAGCAGCGTGTGCTCCGGCGGGTCCGTGGTGAACATGTTCTCGCCGGACACCAACGCGATTTCGGCGGTGATGGGCACGTGCCCTTCCTGGTACGCGCGCCAGTTGTCGAGACTTTTGAGGAAGTCTTCGCTGCCCAGGACGTGACGAACCGACTCGTAACCGGTGACCAGCCAAGCGACGACGCCGCCGGGCAGGAACACCTGGGTGACCGGACGGGACGACCGCAGGAGGCCGAGCTGGAAATCGGGGTCGGCGTAGTAGAGCTCGTCGTCGAAGAGCCGGTAGGGGGTTTCGGTCATTTCGGGATCTCCGTGGTGGTTCGTGGGGACGGTCAGCGGACGGCGGTGGCGGACACCTGCTTCAGCAGGCTTTCCGCGGCGTCGACACCCGACCGGGCCGCACCTTCCATGAACCCGCCGTAGCCGAGCGACGTGTGCTCCCCCGCGAAGTGCACGCCGCCGGCGGCCGTCGAAAGCGCCCCGCGGAGCGCGGTCCACCAGCCGGGCGTCGGGCAGGCATAGCTGCCCAGCGCGTAGCGGAAGCTCGGCCAGTGAAACCGAGCGGTGGGCAAGCCGCGCTGCGTCGCGGCGATTCCGGGGAAGATCTGGTCGGCGTCCCGCAGGACGCGCTGCACCTGCCCGGCTACAGCGCCCTCGCCGAGGGCGACACCGGCCTCGCCGCCCGTGAAGTTGGTCAGGACGCCCTGTTTCCCCGGCAGCAGCCGGGAGGTCTCCCAGAGCGTCTGCATGCTGAGGTCGCTGTAGACGCTGCCGTTGGTGTGGTAGCGCTCCCGCCAGACGCGTTCGTCGTAGCCGATCATCAGCTTCGCGTTCGTCCCGTAGGCGGTCTCGCGGATGTGCCGCTCCTGGACCGGCGTGAGACCGATGTCCAGCCGAACCTGCCGGAGAGTCGTGAGCGGTATGGCGAGCACCACCGCGTCGGCGGTCACGTCGCGGCCGGTCACCCCGTCGGCGAACGAGAGGGCGTAGCGGCCGGCTGCTGTCCGCCGGACGTCCTGCAGGGACCAGCCGAGCCGGACCTCCGCGCGAAGGGAATCCGCGAGCGCCTGCGGGATCTGCTGGTTCCCGCCGCGGACGTGGAACCGCTCGTCGCTGGCGCCGAAGATCTCGAACTCCCCCGTCTTCGTGCCGATGGTGCTGAGCAGGTTCAACGCGGACTGGCGGTCGATCTCGAGGCCGTACTCGGTGGTGTAAGCGACGTCGAGCAGGTCGCGGATGACACCCGTGATCCGGTGCGAGCTCAGCCAGTCGTCGATGCTGAGCTCATCGAGCCGCTGCGCGTTTCGCGGGGTGAGGTAGGTGATGTCCCCGTCGTCGAGCTCGGCCAGATCGCGGACTAGGGCGTCCCGCACCGGTGTGAAGGCCGCGACAATCTCGTCTTCGGCGTAGGCCCGGCCCCGGAAGAAGTAGGTGTCCTGCGCGACCGTGGTGTCGAGCCGGTAGTCGTCGAGCGTGAGCCCGAACCGCTCGGCCAGGCCCCGCATCGTGGTGTGGTCGGTGTCGATCAGCTCACCGCCGAGCTCGATCGCCTGCCCGGGCAGGAATTCGGGCACGGACATGACCCGGCCGCCGACTCGTCTTTGTGCTTCGTAGACCGTCACCTGGGCACCGGCGGCGCACAGCCGGTCAGCCGCCGAGAGCCCGGCGAGACCGGCACCGACCACGGCGACGCGAAGGCCGGCCGCCGCGCGGGCCGGCGTGGCCGGGACGGCCGCGAGGCCGGTGGCCACCGCAGCGGCGCCGGCCGCCTTGAGCACCGTGCGACGCGACAACGCCGGGGAGCCGTCGCCACCGGCCGCGGAGCGGGCGAACGAGGTGCGCAATGCGGCGAGCAACGGGGTCCGCGAACTCACATTTTCTCCTTTTCGGTGAACGGGCCCGCCGGATCAGGCGGGCCCGGGGGAGCACCCGGACTACCGGGTGCGGTGAGCCGGGATTTCCGGTTCACCGAGCTCTGCGACGGGCACGGCGGGCGGCGTCGCGCTCCCGGACGAGATCGAACTCGTCGATCATCGTCATCGCGATCTCCATTTTCAGTGCGCGTGCCGTGTAGAGGAGGTCCCGAAGCCGGCTGACGTCCTCCAGCCCCTGCCACGGCTCCCGGCCGCGCAGTTCGAGCGCCATGTCCGCGACGTCGAGGGCAGTCCTGGCGACCCACGCGAGTGGGTCCGCGCTGTCGACGCCCGCGGGGATCCGGGAGCGCAGGTGGGCTCGCATGGACAAGACATCCTCAATCGGCTCCAAGCCGCCGGCGGTGGTCACGGCGCGCTGGCCTCACGGACGGAAACACCCGACAGGAAGGCCGTCAACGGCTCCTTGAGGTCGGCCGGTTCGTCGAACGACGCGTACGTCGTCGGCGAAATTTCGTCGAGGTCCCGCAACAACGTCGTCTGGATCGGCGCCGAACTGTGCACGGCGATGAACATCGGCAAGCCCAGCACGAAAACGTTGTAGGCGATTTCGAAAGCGCCGGATTCACTGATCCCGGTCCGGACCACGATCATCGCGTCGGCTTCGTCCAGCAGGGCGAGCCGGTGGCCGCGGAACGATCGCGGCGAGAACGACAGCCCGGTGGATTCGGTGAAGCGCTCGCGGAAGTCCTGCGCCGACGTCGCCTTCGAACCCGTGAGGACGCGCAAGGGGAAGTCGCCCGACAGCCCGCTCACGACGTCGAGGACGCCTTGCACCCGCTCACGGTCCACCAAGGACGACCGTGTCAGCGGCTGACGGACGAACAGCTTGCGCAGCGCGTCCGTCGGGGTGTGTCCCGGCGGCGCAGGTTCTTGTGCCCAGGGCAGCACGTTTTCTTCTCGCTTTCTTTCCGGTTCGGGGAACTGCCGGAGTGCGTGACTTCAGGGCCGCTCGGAAATCGCGGGCGCCGGCTCGGTGGGCGCCTCCGCGCTGGGCAGGTAGTCCCCCAGTGCGATCTCCGCGAGCCGTTTGCGGTGGATGTCCGAGGTCCCGGCCGGGGCGAGCACCATGAGGACATCACGCCAATACTGCTCGGGCCGCCAAGGCGCGGTGACGCCACGGCCGCCGAAGAGGTCGACGAGATCGGCCGCGGATTCGCGCACGGACTCGACACCGGTGAGTTTGGCCAGTAGCAGCGCCTCGTCGGCCGGTAGCCCGTGGTCGAGGCATGCCGCAGCCTCGTGCAGCAAGGTCCGGCAGATCGTCACCCTGGCCCGGATGGCGCCGATCTTCACACGAGCCGACTCGAGCTCCGCGAGCGGCTTGCCGCGCACCACGCGGAGCTCGGTGGCGAATTCGACCGCCTCGTCGAGCATCGCCTGGTGCAGGCCCAGCGCGACTGCCGCGAGATTGGGCTTTCCCCAGCCGGTGGAGACCTGGTGCGCTATCTCCAGGCCCTGGCCGACTTCACCGATCCGGTCGCCGTCCCGGACCCGCACCCGGTCGAAGACGATCTCCGCCAGCCCGAACCCGTGCTGGCCGGAAGTGTCGTGCCGGACACCGGGACGAACGCCCTCGCGCTCCGCGGAAACGACGAAGGCCGTCAGGCCGTCCGTTCCGGGGCCGGTGCGGGCGATGACCCCGTGGTAGTCCGCGATGGCGCCGTTCGCGATGAGCCACTTGCGGCCGGAGAGCTCCCACGCGCCGTCCTCGGCCCGGGTGGCGGTGAGCTCGATGTCCCGCAGGTTCGAGCCCGCCTGAGGCTCGGTCATGGCGATCGAGATCAGTTTGCGCCCTGCCGCGAAGTCCGGCAGCCAGCGGAGCTTCTGTTCGGTGCTGCCGAAGTCGACGATCATGGCCGCGCCGAGCGAGCCGGACTGCAGGGTGTTGCCGGCCGCAGCATTGACGCGCGACGTTTCTTCGATCGAGATGAGCCGTTCAAGATGTCCGAGGCCGACGCCACCGTAGACCGCCGGGATCGTGAAGCCGATCCACCCGGTTTCGGCGAGCCACCGGACCGCGGGCCAGTAAACGGAACCACCCGAACAGGCCTCGATTTCACCGGTCATGCGGCGCAGGCCGGTGTCGAGGTCGTGGCGGAGCCGGGCCCTGAGCACCTCCGCCCGCAACCGCTCTTCGCGCAAGGGCATGGCGGAAGAGTGGCAGTGCGGGCAGCCGCCCGGCCAACACTGTGCGACCGGACGGGAAAAACGGAGTCATTTTTGCTTCCAAAGAAAAAGTTGGCCCGCTGGTGTTGGTTCGAGCTTACAACCGACCCGCCTCTATGAAGCGAGGATTGATCGAATTCTCCGCGGCGCCGCCGAATACCGGCGCTGTCCGTGCAGCACCCGTGAGTGAGTAAGGCCCGCTTCGCCGTGGTCCGTTTCGGCGCGCTGCAACGGCCTGGCGACGGGCGGACCACCGGCCGACGTCGAGCGAGCCGCCGCATGGTCCGCTCGCGACGCTCTCGGACGAGCCCGAAAGCCGACAGGACGTGTGGAGCGGCGATCAAGTGGCCGCGGGCTCGTTCGCCAGTCCGCCGCAAGCAGACTTTGAATTTTATCGCAAGAATGATTCAGGAATACCAAACATTTGAAAAGCATCGGACCGGCACCTGGTAACGCGAACTGCGGCTACAGGGCGATTTAGGCCGGGCGACCCGTGTCACTCGATCAAGCGATCAAGGCTGGTCGAAAGCAACCCGAATGGACAACTGTCAACTTCTACCGGGCCGCACCGCCCGCGACCACGACGACGCCGTGTCGCGGGTACGACCCGGAATCCACGCGGCCACTCATACCCGGGAGACCAGCTATATGGACCACAGTGCTCCCAGTGCTTTTGCCCTCTGCCTCCTCGGCACGACGTTCCTGCTCTGCGCCTACCGCTGTTACGCCGGACGCTCGTCACGGGGCAGACACACCAAGGTTCACCGGCCGGCCCAAGCCCCTTCACCCAGCAGCAGCGGCGCCGCGCCCATGGCGGATACCCGGCCGGCCACGACCGAACAGGAGGACAGCAGTCCACACCCGGTTCACCGCGCACCGGTTTCCGCGGAGTTCCTGCGGCCGCCCGAGAACCCACGATGGGCCTACCCGGTGGAATGCCCGACCCAGCCGCTTTACCTTCGGGAACGACTGCTCGCCGACGGCGATGTCGAGGCCAGCAGGGTGATCCGGCCCCGGGGAAGCTCCGAAAGCCTGCACGGGTGAAGCCGCCGGGATCACCCGGTGGGATCGGGGAGACGCAGGCCGCCGACGATCAGCGCCGCCACGGCGTCCGCGTGCTCGGCCCGGCCCTCCGGGGTGAGCGGCTCTTCGCCGAACAGGTTCATCGTGAGTGCGTTGCTGCTGAACGGTGCCCCGCAGCCGAAGGTGATGAGGTGGAAGACGGCGCTGACCGGCACCGGCCGCAGCCGGCCAGCCCCGGCGAGATCTGTGTAAAGCGGGCCGAGCCGGGCGTGGATCGGCCGGATGTAGACGTCGGTCAGGTAGTCCAGCCGCGCACCCGCGCGCGCCGACTCGGTGCAGATCAGCCGGAGCAGATCGGGCTGGTCGGCGGCGTGCAGCGTGATGGCGCGGATCATGGCGTGAAGCCGCTGCTCGAAGGAATTCCCTTCCTCGTCGACCCGGATCAGCTCACCGATCAGGCCGCCGAAGCCCCAATCGACCGAGGCGTACCAGAGCCGCTCCTTCGTGCCGAAACGCTGATGCAGGAGGTTGTGGCTGACGCCGAGGGCGCGGTTCAGGTCGCGCACGGACACCCCGTCGTATCCTCTGGTCGCGAAGTGGTGCAGCGCGGTTGCCAGCACCAGTTCCTCCGGCGCCGGGTCGTCCCCGTTCCGCGGGCGGCCTTTCCGAGATGCGGCGGCAATCGACATGCCGACGATAGTAGGCCATTCACCCCGCGAAAGCCGAGGAGCCGTGGTGGCCGGACCCGGGATCCGGCCACCACGCTTTCATCTCAGGCGTAGGAAACGCCGCTCGTGTCCATGTAGGCCACATTGCCGTAGGCGCTGCTCAGCAGCACGCTGCAGACGTAGGTGGCGAGATCGGAAACGGCGGCGCCACCCGCGAGGACCGAAGCCACGTACTTCATGGCCGACCGGCTGACCGCGTACCCGACCACGACGAAGACGTCGACCTCTGGGTGCGTGGCCAGGACCAGGGTGATCGCGGCGGCCCCGAGGGTAAGCAGAACCTTTTCCACCCGCCCCGGGCAGCTGTTCGGGTTGTTCGTGGCGATCGACGCCGCCGAGGCGGTCCGGGTGGTTTCACCAGGTGTCACCAGTGCGAAGAGCTCCGCGGAACGGGCCGTTGCGGCTTCGGTCACCCCCGAAGTGGTCCGCACCTCCCCCGCGGCAGCGGACGAGACCCCGCCCAGCGACAGCGAGACCCCGAGAAAGAGTGCGACCACAGTGACGAACTTGCGCATGGACTTCCCTTCTGCTCGAAAAGTGCTGCCGGAACACAGCACGAGAAGCGTGACAGACGTGGCTGCGAGCAGGAAGAAAGTGCGTCTCACCGACATACTCACCGCGTTTTTTGTGGCAAACCATTCAGTCGAATAACTGTGTTCACCGAGAGTTCACAATTCTTTTTCGCCGGGCCGGTTGCCGAGCATTTCGCCCCGACACGGGCGGGTTTTGCCGATCCGATAGTTGATCCGTTCGGGTGGCGGAACGTAGCGAGGACGACGCATCACGAAAGATCGTGCATCATTCGGCAGATGAACCCTTCCCTCCGACGAACCGCGGACCACACCGAGGCCGACGTCCTCCGCGGCCAGGTGCTCGCCGAACTGCGGTTCGCCGCAGCGCAGTGCGCGAGCTGGTACACCGAGCGCGAACGGTTGATCCAGCAGGCCATCGGCTTGCGTGTGTCACGCAGGCAGGTCACACACGTCGCGTCACTGAGCCACCCCGCGGAAGAACGGTCTTCCGCCCCGCTCCCCGGCCCAGTGGGCGAACCCGCGACGAGCGGACTCGCGAGCCGCTGAAGAAGACGACCGCGGCCGACCGGTCACCGCGCTGCGAGGAATCCGGTCGGCCACCGCCGCTTGGTGTCAGTAGAGTGCGTACAGGTCGGTGCCGGCCCCGGTGGCAAGGCGGCACTGGGTGCGGTAACCCTTCCAGAAGTTGTTCGCGGCGCTTTGGCACTCCGCCGAAGAGCCGTAGTTGCCGACGTCGTGCCACGTAGCCGCTTCCGCGGCGGGCTGCAGCAGGAACGACGCGCCAAGCGCGAGCGCACCCGCGGCGATCCCCTTGCCGATCTTGTTCATCAGTTCGTCCTCGTCACAGCGAGGTGCCGCTGCGGAGGAAGCCTTCCTTGTCCGCGTCGAGGATCGCCACCAGCGACACCTCCGGCAGGTCGAGGCCCTCCCGC
>NZ_JBSGDR010000036.1:23302-57503 GCF_053602455.1 Amycolatopsis sp. NPDC004378 | reverse complement strand
GTCGTTGCCGAAAGCGGTGCGGGCGGACGGGTCGTTGAGCAGGTTGAGCGTGAATTCGTACAGCGACTGCGCGGGGTTCATCGACCAGGCTCTCTGTGGGGTACGGGGATGTCGCCGAGCACGAGGTCCGGCGATGGAGGTGACGCTAGGATCGTCGACGTGGCCTACATGCTGGCCGACCTCTACCAGAAGGACGGCGACCTGCCGTCAGCTCGCCGAGCCGCGATGCGAGGTCTGCAAGCTGATCCGGTGAGTGAGATTCTCTACCTCGATCTGCTTCGGACCGAGTATCGCGCCGGAAACCTCAGTGCCGTCCGCGAGACGGCGGACAAGCTCGCGACACTGCCCGCGTCGCTCGACGTGGAGACCACGGCGTTGGGTGAGTTCGCTGCTGTCCCGGGGGGCCTAGGCAGTTGTTGCGCCATCTGGCTTTCCGTGACCAGTTCGAACAATTGATCGACTGACAGTCCTGTCCTAAATGGATACGGCCTCGTCATCGCGATGAATCGCCTGGTCAGGGCCAGTCTCGAGGTCTGGGCCGTCTTGGCGGTATCGGCGTCTGCTGAACGCCGAGTGAGACTTTCTCGGCGACACAACGGAGTTCATGGTTACCCTTGTTTGGATATTTTGCCGTCTTGGTAATACTCTGTGCCAGGTTGGCCGTGATGGGCCAGAC
Source organism: Amycolatopsis sp. NPDC004378 (assembly GCF_053602455.1). Taxonomy (NCBI): domain Bacteria; kingdom Bacillati; phylum Actinomycetota; class Actinomycetes; order Pseudonocardiales; family Pseudonocardiaceae; genus Amycolatopsis; species Amycolatopsis sp. NPDC004378. The sequence goes on along the minus strand of NZ_JBSGDR010000036.1, from coordinate 56,827 downwards.
GGATAAGTTCCACAATGGAGGACTGGAATGACGAACAAGGCCCAGCTGATCGAGGCGCTGTCGGAGCGCCTGGGCGACGATAAGAAGGTGGCCGCGCAGGCTGTCGACGGTCTGGTCGACATCATCATCCGGACGGTCAACAAGGGCGAAAAGGTCAACATCACCGGCTTCGGTGTCTTCGAGAAGCGTGCCCGTGCCGCTCGGACCGCGCGCAACCCGCGTACCGGTGAGGCCGTGAAGGTCAAGAAGACCAATGTTCCCGCCTTCCGCGCCGGCACCACCTTCAAGGACGTCATCTCCGGCTCCAAGAAGCTGCCGAAGGCCACCCCGGTCAAGCGCGCCACCGCCACCACGGCGACCCGCGCGACGGCCACCAAGGCCGCCGCTGCTCCGGCTAAGGCCACCACGACCCGGGCCACGCGGGCCGCGGCCGCCAAGCCGGCCACCACGCGCGCGACGACCACGCGGACCCGCGCCGCCGCGGCGAAGCCGGCCGCGAAGGCCGCCGCAACCAAGGCGGCCCCGAAGGCGGCGGCGGCCAAGGCCACCACGGCGAAGGCGACGACGGCGCGCGCGACCACCACGCGGGCGAAGGCTACGGCCAAGCCGGCTGCCGCCACCAAGGCCGCAGCAGCGAAGAAGCCAGCCGCCGCCAAGGCTTCGGCCAAGCGCACGTCGGCTGCCAAGAAGAAGTAACAACAGCCCACCGTCAGAACGGAATGGCTCCGCGCTACGCGCGGGGCCATTCCTGCATCCGGGGTTGTCGTGGTGGCTGGTGCGCGGACTCGAATGATCGTGCTTGGTTGCCGGTTGCAGACTTGGGTGCGCCGCAGCCCGGGCGCGAGCCGTGGAGTCGGCCGCTGAAGTCAGCTGCACCGACTCTTCGGGAGGGCCAAGCGAGCCGGCGTTGCCTCACCGGATCTCGAGGCCGATTCGGCCGATCCGGAGGTGCCTTAGGCCGATCAGTGACTTCCTTCTCTTGACGAACCGCGTACACGGCTGCGTAGCAGTACGCGCGACTGGCGCACGTCAGCGGGGTGAGGCTTTGATCTGGGTTGCCGAGGCTTGTTGACCGTCGGATTTCGTGGAGGAACAGCAGCGTCATCTCGTCGATGTCGGGTCCAATCCCTTGCCAAGGTTCACGGACGAGATCATCATTTGTGTGTATTGATGGCTGTTGGCCGAGGCTCTCGCCGGCTGTGAGCTGGCGTGGTTGCGGAACCGTAGATGTCCTGCCGAGCTCAAGCGATACGAGTCGACCGAGCGGCGTCTCGACGATGCGGGAAGACACGGGCCAGGTTCGCAGAGAGGTCCACTCGGCGATCACCCTTGCCTGCCAGGACGAACGCAATTTCGATCGCGTGGTTATGCCGGTCGAGCCGCATCTCGAACGCTCGATCACGGACGCGTCGGGGTCCTACCGTCCGGATGCCGCGGTCGAGGCGGTTTCGATCGTAATCGTCGGGCACGCAGCGCACGCTCGGTCGATTCGCCGCAGTAGACCAGGGCGGATCGTACTGCTTGCAGCTGATCTAGTGATCGAGTTCGTCGGCGAGGCAGACTACGACGTAGGGGACCTCCGGGAGGCAACCGGGGGAAGGCCGCACCGGCACCGAAATCGATGATGATCGAGTACGGGTACATGAAGTTGGCCCACGTGTGGAAGTACGGTGGTGCGGTGAGCGCGGCGCAGGCGGGCAACGCCGCCGCGCTGAACACGACGTCGGCGCCGATCCAGGCAGACGGGGCGCTGCCGGTGCGCAGGCATACCCCGACCACCGCGACACTTTCCGCCACCACCAGTGCGAGCAGCCCGGCGACCAGTGCCGGATCCCGGTAGCGGCCGACGTCCGCGCCGCCGACAACCACGATCTCGATCAGGCCGCCGATGCGGAAGTAAAGCATCGCCCTGGCGACCGCCCGGTGAGCCCGGGCGAGCGCGCTTTCCTGCGGCATAACGAACCGAATGCCGATCGAACCGTCCGTGGCAGGTACCCCCAGCGTGTCCACAGCACCACATCATCGCCGACCCGAAGCGCCAGGTAAACGGTCTCGACGCCACAACCCGGGGGACACGCGCCCCACCAACGGCGTGGTTCGGTGTGGGACGAACACAGGACATGACGAGACATCCCGGTGGGCAGCACAGTGATGCGGTACGTCACTCCACCCATCCCGTGAGAAGGGAACTTCCCATGATGCGCATGATGGCCGCGGCCCCCGGATCTGCTCTGGCCCTGACCGGACTGGCCGGGACTGCCGGCGCTCAGACACCGACTCAGGCCCAGGTGAGCTGTTCCGCCCTGGGCTGCGACAACAAGGATCCGCAGACGACCGGATGCGCGGCGTCCGCCGGCCCGGTCACGGGCAGCGGGTTCAACCCCTACAACGGCTACCTCGAGATGCGCTTCGGCAACTGCCAGACCCCTGGGCGCGGTTCACCGTCAGCGAGAACGGCCGATACGCGATCTGGGTGGAACGGCAGGCCTCCTCCGGCATCCCGGCGACCGAGGGCAACCACTTCGAATTCGACGGCACCTCCAGCGGAGGCCCGTACTGGTCGGATCAGCTGTACGCGCCCAACCAGCCCCTCACCCGGGCTCGCGTCTGCGTGACCCGCTACTACTACCCGTGGTGGGACACCAAGCAGTGCTCGCCGTGGCAGTGATCTGCCGCCCTTCGCTCGCCGGATCGGCGGCTTGCCGAAGACCCGAGCCGGCGTCAGGGGACTGTCCAGCGAATAGTTCCCCGTGTCGGGGAGATGCGTTGCAGCAGACGGCCAACGCTTGTTGCGGGCAGATCGCTAGCCGCACAGTGGGATAGTGTTCCCGGCGCCGTCGACGCAGGGGATGTGGCCGTAGTTTTGCATCGTCGCCTTGGCCGTGTCGCCGGCCATGTATGCGAGAAACGTGGAGATCAGCGAGCCCTCGGCAGGGATCCCGTAGGTCTGGAAGTACTCCACGGCCCAGAACGAGTACCGGTTGTTCTTCACCGTCTGCGGGTCCGGCCCGTTCCCGTTGAGCTGTGCCTGCTGCACGTTCCGGTATTTGGTCGTCTCGGCGCTGGAGGTCACCGACATCTCGGCGTAGCCGATCGCCCCCGCGTTGGCGTTGACCTGGCTCAGCACGTCCCCGGTGGACTGCATCTCACACCGGATGACCGGCGACGGCGGCAGGCCGGGATCGCGGTCGGCGCAGTTGTACGAGTCGGCGGCCGGCTCCGGTGCGTTGTCCAGCAGCTTCCGGTCGAAGGTGCTGCGGGTGCCGGAGTCGGTTCCGCGGCTGACGATCACGATCGGCAGGTTCGCACCTCCGACGGCGGACCAGTTGGTCACCTGCCCGCTGTAGATCTGCCGCAGCTGGGCGTCGGTGAGCGAGTGCACGCCGGTCGCCTTGTTCAGCACCACCGAGAAGATGATCACCGCGATGGCGTGCGGCACGAGTTGCTGCTGGTAGCCTGACTCCGGGCCGTCCGACATGGCGACCTGGCCGGTCCGGACCTCCTTGTTGTCGCGGCCGTTGGTCACCAGGTCCAGCACACCCTGATGGCTTCCGGTCGGATGGCCGGTCGGGTTCACCGACACCGTCGCGCCCGGGCATGCCTGGTGGTACCGCATCGCGACGTCCGACTCGGCCTGCTGGAACGCGGTGGAGCCCGATACGACCAGCGAACCGGTCCCGCACGCCGCTGCGACCACGGTGTCGGCGGGCCGCCCGAACGCCACCACCAGCACCACAACCAGCAGAAAAACCGTGGCCAGCGTGCCGGACACCAGTGCCCGGCGGGTCGCACGGCTCGGGCCGATGCCGACCGTCTCCCGTCGCATACCCTCGCCCTTACCCTCGCGTAACCGCGCCTCGCCGGCGACGCCCTTCCCGTTGCCCTCCAACAGCACCATCATCCGGAAACGCTCCTCCCGGTTGAAGTGCATCTTCGGCAGCTGCAGCCAGTTCTCGCCCTGCTCGCTGAAGGTCAGCACCTCGTCGTCGTCCGTTGGCGTGTAGTTCTCGCCCGTGCCGAGCAGCGACCGGCGCAGACCGTCGTTGGCGTCCTTGATCTCGACGCCGACCACTGTGCGGTTGCCGAACGTGAGCCTGGCCGGCTCGATGTAGTCCTCAGGAGAGATGCCCAGACCGCTGTCGTTGCTCAGCCGCACCAGCACCATGCTGGCGTTGTCCAGGTCGCGGCTCTGTCCGTTGTGGGTCCGCCGGACCACGAGTTTGGCCAAGCCCCTGATGTCCGGGCGAGAGCCGATGGCCGCGTCCAGGTGCACCCGGTAGCTTATCCAGCGGTACGGGCTCGGCCACAGCACCTTGATCGTGTTGACCACCGCGGTGACGCCGGTGATCGCCGACACGACGGCCGGGATCACCACCGACCAGACGAACACGGACACACGACCCCCTGTGCTATGACGCCATTTCTCAGGCGAAGGCGGATGTCATCAACGATGGCATCGATCATGACGTGACGACCCAGCGCACGCAGGCTCGTTCACCTTATGTTTGACTCGGATTCGCGTAGCTGCACCCAGCTACCCGACATCGGATTGTCGAGCCTAAGTGAGCACCTCGACGCGGTAGCCCGGGTGATGAACGGCACCGACCTCCCAGTCATGGTGGACGGGGAGAACGGCTTCGGCGACGTCAAAACCGTCACCCGCGCCATCCGTTTCCTCGAGCGGCTCGGGGTCGCCGCCGTCGTTCTCGAAGACCTCCGGATGCCCACCCGCGCCGGGCATCCTCCGCGGCTGGTCGATCTGGCCGACTCGACAGCCGTGCTCCGGGCGGCGCTGGCCGCTCGTCGGGGCGATCTGCTCATCGTCGGCCGGACCGACGCTGCCTACCTCGCCGGGATCGACGAGGCCCTGCACCGCGCCACGCAGTACCAAGCCCTCGGCGTCGACGCGATCATGATCACCGGCGTGACCGACGAGCCCGACCACGCCCGCGTCCGCGACGCCGTCGACCTGCCCATCGTGGCAACGGTCGTCGAGGACGGCCCCGCGCTGTCTCCCGCCCGTCTGGCCGAGATCGGTTACGACGTCGTGCTCTACCCCGCCACCCTGATGCGCCAAACCGCCACAGCCGTGAAACGAGCCCTGCGAGACGTTCTCTCCGAGAGCACGACCAGCCCGGAAGGCACGCTGAGCGTCAGCGAGCTGAATCGTGTTCTCCGCCTGTCCGAATGGGTCGGCGTGGACGACCGAGCCGGCGACTGAAGACTCAGCTCAGCGAGACATAAAACGCGGTCATGACAACGAAGACCTCGTCGTAGCCGCAGGCGTCGAACGGCAGAGCCGGCGCGTCGGCGATGAACTGCCGCGTCTGCGTTGTGGTGCGCTCACGAAGCCCGGCCTGCTGACGTGCGACGGTGGCAGCGGTAGGCGAAGAACCGCGAGTTCGTGGGATTTTGACGTGCCACGCTACAGTTTGCGTGGCTCAGCGATGCTGACCTCGAGGCTGTTCACAAGGGTTGCAGTCAGCCATCGTCGGTAGTCCTCGGGGGTGCAGCCGGCGTGACGGGTGAGCAATTCGTAGGTGTCGGGGCTGGCGAGTGCGAACAGAGTGAGTGCGGCGTTGGGGGCAGAGGGGTTGGACCTCGGTGAGGGAAGAGCTTCGGCGAGGTCGGTGAGGGTCGTGCGGCGTCTTGCGGTCATCTCGGCCCAGTCATGGGCGATCTCGGCGTCGACAGCGGCTGCCTGGCGGTAGATCTCCCAGTAGGGCGCGCTGCGCTCGGCGAGTTCGGTGAAAATACGAGCCACTGCCACGAGGTGGCCGGGCAGGTCGCCGGGCAAGGCCTCGTGCTCGAGACGTCCGCGCAGCGAGGACCGCCACTGGTCGGGCGCCGGGGGAGCGTCGATCTCCGCTCCGGTGGCGGCGCGGTCGGCGGCCGCGCGCAGCAGGGCGCGTTTGCTACCCCAGGCCAGGTAGAGCGTCTGCACGGACACCCCGGCGCGGCGCACGATCTGCGTGACCGTCGTCGCGACGTAGCCCTGCTCACGAAACAGGGCGTCGGCTGCGCGCAGCAGGGTCTCACGGGTGCGCGCGCGACTGGCTTCGCCCGCCTCGCGGCGACGCCGGTAGGTGTCCTGGCTGTCGGTCACCGAAGCAGAAGGGTGGTCGGTCATCCGCACCAGGATAGACGTGATTTGAACGACGCTCAAATCAGCCTTTCTCATGTCAGCCTCAGTGGTATACCGTTCAAGTGGAACGACACTCAAGTGAGGAGGTGGTCGGCGTGGCGATGTCATCGGTTCCCGTGCGGTCGCGGTCGGCCTGGGGCACGGCGCGGCGGAATCTGTCGCGGGTGATGCGGCCCGGGGTGACGATCACGCCGCCGCCGCGGGACGTGCAGTTCGAGCGCGATGCCGAGGTCCCCACCCGCGACGCAACGGTGCTGCGCGCCAACGTGTTCCGTCCTCCGGATCGTGCCGGCGGCGGACGGTTCCCGGTGCTGCTGTGCGCGCAGCCCTACGGCAAAGACGTCTTGCCCAAGCGCACGCCGTTCGGTTACGTGACCCCGCTGCAGTACCGGTTGGCGGCCAACAGCGAGCCCATGACCATCTCGGCCTGGACCGCGCTGGAGGCGCCGGACCCAGCCGTCTGGGTCCCGCGCGGCTACGTGGTGGTCGTGCTCGATCTGCGCGGATGGGGACATTCCGACGGTGACCCCGAGAGCTTTGCGCTCACCGAAGGCCAGGACGTGCACGACGCGATCGAGTGGGCAGCCGCGCAGCCGTGGTCCACCGGCCGGGTCGGGATGACCGGCGTTTCCTACCTGGCGATCACCCAGTGGACCGCGGCCGCGACCCGGCCGCCGCACCTCGCGGCGATCAATCCGTGGGAAGGCTTCACCGACCCCTACACCGACTTCTTCTACCCCGGCGGGATCCGGGAGAACGGCTTCGCCACCGTGTGGAGCGCCTGGCAGAGGGCAATGCGCCCATCATCCGGGTCGTTCCGCGCCCGGCAGAAACGCCACCCGCACCGCGATGCCTGGTGGGCCGCGCGCAGCCCCGACCTGGAAAAGATCGATGTCCCGGCCCTGGTCTGCGGCAGCTTCTCCGACCACAGCCTGCATTCACGGGGGTCGTTCGAGGGCTTCCGGCAGATCAGCTCAACCCACAAGTGGCTCTATACGCATCGCGGCCCGAAGTGGTCCACCTACTACGGGCCTGCGGCGCTGGAGGCACAGTTCGCTTTTTTCGACCATTTCCTGCGCGGCGAGGACACCGCCATCACCGAAACGGCGCCGGTCCGAGTGGAGATCCGCGACAGCCTGCGCGACGTGGTCGCCGTCCGCGGGTCCGACTCGTGGCCTCCGGCCGACGCGGTTTCCGACACCCGGTATCTCGACGTGACCGACGGCACACTGGGCGTCGTCCCGCCCTCGGCGACGGCCTCGGTAGAGATCGGCAGTGACACCGGCAGCAGCGCCTGCTTCTCCTGGCAGCTCGAGGAATCACTCGACATCGTGGGGCCGATGCGCCTGTGCGTCACAGTCAGCGCCGACCACGACGATCTCACCCTTTTTGCTGCGGTCCGCAAGCTGCGCGGCGAGCGGGAGGTCGTGTTCGAAGGCTCGTACGGATTCACCGAAGACCTGGTCACTCGTGGCTGGCTGCGCGCCTCCCACCGCGATGTCGACCCCACGCGAGGCACCGACTGGGAGGCGGCACACCCGCACACAGAGGTGAAGCATCTCGTCCCCGGTGAGCCCGCCGAGCTCGACCTCACCCTGCTGCCGTCGGCCACCCGGTTCGCCGCTGGAGACACCCTCGTGCTTGAGCTGCGCGACCACTGGTTCTTTCCCGCCAACCCGATCACCGGCCAGTTCCCGGCAGTCTACGAACGATCACCCCGCCAGGGCTGGCGCATCCATTCGAGTCCCGACTGCCCCGCAACTCTCACCGTCAGCGTCTGGCACTCCGAGCCTGACTCCGTCCACCGCCCTGTTCTGCACTGAAGGAGACCGTCATGACAAGAACCGCGACTCGCCGTCGCCGCATCGGCAAGACGCTCACGTGTCTCGCCGCCCTCGTACCCGCGGCCGGCGCGATCATCGCCGACTGGAACAAAACACACGTCTACAATCCCCACTGGCCACCGCACGCCAAATTCCACAACGCCCAGACCATCACCCTCGCCTGGGTCGCGGCCGGCCTCGCCATCTGGGAAAGCGCCCGGCCCGGGCCCAGTGGCGGCGAGCGAACCCGCCGCGCCACCATATACGGCGGCCTGTTCTGGCTCACCCAGGTCCCCGCGGCGTTCTTCCCCGGCAGTGCACTGGCCGACCCCGACACTCCGCTGCAGCCGACGGTGCGCTTCGGCGTGCCGATCAACCAGGTCACCGCAACCGCAGCGATCATCCTGCCTCTGCTCGCCGCCGGGGAGATCCTTCAATCCGCGGGGCGCCGATGAATACCCCCGCTGACCACCCCGCCGACCGCGGCCACAAACGCGCGCCCGAGCGGGCAGCCGCCGGCGCCTGCGAACTCGTCACAGCCGACGCCCACGATATGGCTGTTGCGTACACGGGAACCGGCAGCCCTCTGCTCGCCCTGCACGGCGGCGCCGGTCCCGACAGCCTCGCGCCACTGGTCCAGCGACTCGCGCAACGTCACCGCGTCCTCGTGCCCTACCACCCGGGGTGGGACCCGCTTGCCGCCCACGGCGATCTCGGCACCCACCTCGCCGGTCCCGCCGGTCCGGCCGCGATCGCCGAACTCGCCCACCGCTATCGCGCACTACTGGCCTCCCTCGAGCAGCCCGCGACCGTCCTCGGCAGCTCCTTCGGCGGCTGGATCGCAACGGAGGTGGCCATCCAAGACAGCGAGACGGCCGACGCGTGCGTCGCGGGACTTGTCCTCATAGCGGGCATCGGACTCAAACCGGCAACCGTACCGGACCCGCCGATCCCCACGAGCGCGCCCGGCGCGGACCGGGTCCGCGCCATCACCGGTGACACCCCATGGGACGAGACGCTGCCCGGCCGCCTGAACCGGGTGCGGGTTCCGGTCCTGATCATCTGCGGCGAGAACGACCCCGTCGCGCCGCCGGACTACGCCCGCGCGTACGCGCGCGCCTTTCCCGCCGCCGAACTGCACGTGGTACCCGATGCCGGACACCTGCCCTTCCGCGACGCACCCGACCATGTCGCCAGCCTGGTGCTCACCGCCACATCCCAGGATGCAGGCTGATCGCGAGAGCGCCTACGGCTATTGGCTCACGACTTTGTCGAGTCGACGCCGATCCGGTCTGACCAGACGGCACGCTAGGCTAATCGAGAACAGATTGAGCGCGACGACCTTCGCCGCCCAGCCGCAGCGAAAGGAACGCTCCCGGAGTGCCGTGTCCGGTCGCGTTTGTCGGAGGCGCGCTTTGCGCGGCAGCGAGCCTTGGCTGGATCCTGAACGGGAACAGCACAGGAAGAGAAAAGCCGAATTCCCGACATCGCGACCGCACGCTCATCCCTCCGAAGGCAAGGTGGCACGATCGGCGTCCGGTCGGACTCTGGTCTAGGTGACCTGTGAGTCGTTCGCTGGGCTGCGCGTCGTCGTCATTCTTTTCCCACACGCGGAAAACCGACGTAGGGCAGTGTCGCGGCCACCGTTGCCGGCACGCCGAAAAGTACTTGGCGGTCACGCAGTGAGCGTGCTCGCGTCCGCTCGTAGTGCTACCCCTTGCCCGTGATGACCACCTCACCGCACTGCCACTCGATGTCGTCCAGCCGCAGCGTGGCGAATTCACTGATGCGCTGTCCGGGCCGCAACAACCTGGCCAAGATGGCTCGGTCTCGTTTTCTTACCCCGTTCCAAGTTGTTTCTCAGCCGAAGGATCGATAGTGCGCGAGGTGGAATCAGAGTCTACGGCGTGCGGGCTGTTCGATCTCAGCTATGACAGCGACTACGACATCGCTGCCGACTTGTCGACAGGCAAGCCCCTGTCCCTCGACTGGGGCCACTTCGCCCTGCTCCTCTTGACGCAACCCATTGATTGCCATAGTGTAGCAATCGTAAGGTTGCGACAATCTGCCTCGATCCAAGGAGATCCCATGTCGACCAGCACCGACTACCGCACCACCGTCCGTGTCCATGCCCCGGCAGACGTCGTATACGACGCCCTCACGACGCCCGAGAGGCTCACCGCCTGGTGGAGTCCCGTGACCGGTTCCGGCTTGACCGGTGGCGAGCTGCGCTTCCCCATGGTGGCTGATCAGCCACCGCTCCTCATCCGTGTCGTCGAAACGACCCGCCCGACAACCGTCCGCTGGACGGTGACCGAGTGCACCTTCATGGAGGACTGGGTGGGCACCCAGCCGACATTCACCATCGCGCCGGTCAACGAGGGCTCCTGCGAACTCACCTTCGAACACCGCGGCCTGACCGACGAGCTCGAGTGCAAGGACATGTGCAGCCGCAGCTGGGATCACTTCGTCGGCACCAGCTTGCGCGAGCTGGCCGAAGGCGGTCCCGGCGCTCCCAACCGCAGCCCACGAGACCTCGCCCGCCGCGCCGCCGAAGAGAACAACTGACGCCTAGTCGTTTCCCCGGGGACCAGCCCGGCCCGAGCGGCCGGTCCCCGGGTCTGCAACCATTGTCTGAACATATCCGTAGTCGCTGCCCGAAGGACGACGTCATGACGTTCCCCGACCGCATCGAGCGCACTGTGACCCTGACCCGCGCGCCCAATGACGTGTGGCGGGCGCTCACCACGGCCGACGGTCTCAGCGCATGGTTCGGCGAGCGCGCAACTATCGACCTGCGCCCCGGCGGCGCAGCCACGATCACCTTCGCAGGCGGTATGACGATCAACATGCGCGTCGAGCGTGTCGAGCGACCCACCGTGTTCGCCTACACCTGGCGACTGCCCGACCTGCCACAGGACGATCCCCGCCGCACCTACGTGGAGTTCACCCTCGAACCCGACGGCGACGGCACCCTGCTACGCGTCGTCGAGACCGGCTTCGCCCAGCTTCCCGTCGACACCCGGCGCGAGACCTACGAATCCCACCGTGAGGGCTGGTCACGAGAGCTGGCCGAGCTGACAGAACACGTCGATGGCAGCTGACATCGAGGCCGTTGCCGAGCAGGTTTTCGTCGCGCTGGCAGACCCGACTCGCCGCTCCATACTCGCCGCCCTCGCCACCGACGGCCCGTCCACCGCGACCGATCTCGCCGCTCGGCTACCGATCAGCCGCCAGGCCATCGCCAAGCATCTCGCGCTCATGGCCGCGGCCGGCCTGGTCACGGCCGAGCACGGCGAGCGCCGCCGCGTCCGCTACCGGCTACGCTCGGCACCCGTCCAACTCGCCCAGCAGTTTCTCGCCGCACTCGCCCACACCTGGGACGACCGACTCGACGCCCTGCACCACCATTTGCGGGCACCATAACGGGACCAACGCGCACAGCAGCCAACAGGGGGTCTATCCCGTGATCTTGGAACAGTCCCGATGATATCCAAGTCGGAAGCTGACCGGCGAGTCGACTCTGCGGGCCGCTCTGTGGGGCTACGTCGCGTGGCCCGAGTTGGCGCGCAGTTTCGGCGAATGGGGAAGGAATCCGAGGTCTCGTGCCATGGTGAGGTTTCCGCGCATGGCCACGAGCTGATCCCGCAGGTATTTCACGGTCGGATGGCTGTCTGCGGATTCGCCGAGTGGAGCGCAAATCGAGTCGTAGGTTCGCTTGAGCTGAGTGTCGACGGAGCTGAGCCTGATGATCAGGCCGAGCGCACACCGGCCAGGTTCGATGGTGGCGACGTAGACGTCGCCACCATAATGGAAGCTCTGGCCCATGTCTTTGGCGGCACAGTCCCGGATGTGCGATTTCCCGTTCTCGAACTGGCTGCGGCTCAACCCGGTCTGGACGATCACCTCCTGTTCGGTGATGCCGTTCTCGCCGGCGGCAGCGACGGCGTTCCACACCTTTTCTGCGGCGAGGAATCTGGACACGGGATCGTGCGCGGTCATCATGCATCACCTTCCAGCAGCCGGGCGAGTGCCTCATCCATCGAGGTGTCGCCGGTAGTGGTCACGGTCTCGCGCCAGTCGGCGGCGGCGCGGACACGCGCGATGCTGTCGAGAACGGTGTTTTGGCCGTCGTGTCGTGGTCCACGACGTGCGGCCGTGGGACTGCGCGCTGCGTCTGTGTGTAGAAGGAGGTGCAGATCCCTAACAGTTCGAGGATTTCCCGCTGCGCCTCGGTCGGCCGTTGCCCCACGGACCGGCTCGCTGTCGGCGCCGCGGGTGCCTGTCGTTCCTGCTCACGCCGTTGTTCGTAGTGCGACAGCTCGGCGCGATGCAGCACATGCCTGGTTTGCACGCGGCCCACGACCTGCTGGGCAACCTCGCGCTTCCGCAGAATCGTCGTGACAGCCGCCGCAGCGTCGTCGTCACTCGGCAACAGCTCATTCACGCGCTCGACGCGCTCCTAAGTGGTGACCGGATGATCCGGTTTGCGAGCGTATATTCGTTGTGCCTCGTTGGGTGTCCAATGAGCGAACCCCTCCGGCGGACTTTTGATCTTGTGGAAGCGGAACCGGTCGGGTTGCGGGCAAAGATCTCGTGGATGGTCCACGATTCGGCCAGGGCTCGCTTTTCGGGTGGCCAAGCGTGCGCCACGACGCAGTATCTCCGCAGCGTCTCCAGCGACAGCCCAAGCTGACCGACCTCGTCGGGAGTTGATATCCGTGAGTAGAATATCCCGGTCATGGTGTCGGGCTCCAGGCCCTGGAGCGTCAAGACAAGGAAGCCGCCACCCCGGCCGGCCGGACCGGGCGTCGGGTCGATGAGACGCGTGCCTTCGACGTCGGCTGTTCAGTAGTAGCTGGTCAGCGTGTGCGTGGGCTTTTCAGCGTCCTTCACGATCCGCGCACGCTCATATACGGGGGAGCCGACCATGACGCCCGGGGCCTCGGCGACTTCGGAATCGGCTTCGACCTTGTTGACTGTCTGAGTCTGGTCCGTTGGCTTCCATTCGCGGCCGCGCAGGTCTGCTGCCAGCCATTTCAGGCTGCCGATGCCCACCGAGTTGAGCGGCCTCGGGCCGTGGAGTTCTTGCTTCGCGTCAGCGACGTCTCTGTCCTGTCGAAGCTTTCGACAGGCGGACGGCGGCGCCATGGCGCGGTCACTCACTGGGCAGTTGACGGTCGTCAGCGGTCTCGGCGACCAAGTCGACAGCCGTTGCCGTGCTGGCGCAAAGCGTCGCGTTCATGCCTCCGATGTCCAGTGGTCGCCCGCGGTGTACTCGCGCAACAGGCGGACCGCGTTCTCCAGGAACGTTGCCACCGTGGCTGCCTCCTCGTTGGTCATGTGTTCCACCAGAGTGAAAATGCCGCGCAGGAGAGGAATCAGGGCCTCGCGCACCTGCCGCTCGGCCGAATCGGTGACGTGGAGTGTCACACGGCGGCCATCCGTCGGGTGAGGTTGCCGGCGCAGGTGGCCGGTGGCTTCGAGCCGGTCCACGAGGGCGGCGGCCGACGCCGACCGGATGCCCAGCACGTTTCCCAGCTCGACGGTTCCCGCCGGGTGTGGCGCCCCCGCGAGGTGCTGCAAGGCATGGGCGTCGGTGGCGCCGATGCCCAGATGCGCCGCCAGCGCGTGCTGGGCAGGCGCGGCCTCGGCCAGCAGGTCACGCAGCCCTCTGCTGATCCGGTCGGCGTCATCGTGGTGGTCGGACACCGGCCGATCTTATCATTTCGCTAGACAAGCTAGCTATTTTTGCTAGATTGTCTAGCGAAAGGAGCGTGACCCGTGGACGTGCGCGCGATCAACACCGACATGGTCATCAAGCTGCTCGCCAAGCCGGGAGAGCCGATGACCGACGGCGGATACGCATTGCGAGTTCTCGAAACTCGGGGCCGGAACAGCGGACTGATCCGGCGAATCCCCCTGGCCGTCGTCCAACGCGAGACCCGCTGGTATCTCGTGTCACCGGTACGCACGCGGGACTGGGTGGTGAACCTGCTGGCCGACCCCGCGTGTGCCGTTCTTGACGGAGTGACACGGGTCGAGCGCCGCGCCCAAGCCGTCGAAGGTCTGGAAGCCGCCGGCGCGGTCGCCCAGTACTTGCGTTCGATGAAGGTGCCGTGGGCGATCCAGGCCTTCCCGGTGACGCAGGACGCCGACGAGACCGAAATCGCGCGGCACGTGCCGGAGATGGCGGTCTTCGAACTGCTGGAACTGCCGTGACCGTCCAGGTCCGCGATGTCGTCGTCGCGGGCGGTGGCCCCGGTGGAATGGTGCTGGGCTACCTGCTGGCCAGGGCCGGGATCGAGGTGACCGTCCTGGAGTCCCGGTCGGACTTCGACCGGGACTTCCGGGGCGATTCGTTGCACCCCTACACCCTCGAGCTGCTCGACCGGCTGGATCTGGTCGAGGGTCTCCTCGAACTGGACCACTTCAAGGCGACGTCGTTTCGCTTCCATACTCCCAAAGCCACGTTCAGCGCAGCGGGCTACGACAAGCTCGACACGCCGTACAACTACATCGCGCTGATGCCGCAGGTCCGTTTCCTGGACTACCTGGCTCGGCGTTCCGCGGAACTTCCCAGTTTCTCGCTCGAGATGGGATCGAGAGTGACCGAACTGGTCACGGATCCCTCGGGAGTCGTCACGGGAGTCCGCCACCGATCCGGCGAGCTCTCCGCCTCGCTGGTCGTGGGCTCCGACGGCCGGTTCTCCACGATCCGGCGGCTGGCCGGGCTTCCGGCGAGATCACTAGGTGCGACCACGGACATCCTGTGGTTCCGCCTGCCGCGCGGTCCGCACGATCCGCCGGACGCCGATCTCGACCTGTACTACGGCGAAGACAGCTACGTCGGCGTTCTCGGCGGCGTGAAGGACTGGCAAGTCGGCTACAGCATCGAGAAGGGCAGCTACGCCAAGCTACGCGACAACGGCGTCGAGCCGATCCGGAACTTCGTCCGACACCACGTGCCTTGGCTGGCCGACCGAGCCGACCTGCTCACGGACTTTTCGCAGACGACCCTGTTGTCCGTCGACATCTCCCGGGTCGATACCTGGCACCGGCCGGGCCTGCTGTTGATCGGGGACGCGGCGCACGTCATTTCGCCGGTCGGCGGCAACGGGATTCTCATGGCGATCCAGGACGCGGTTGCGGCGGCCAACCGCCTCGTCCCTGCTTTCCACGACGGCGTCCCCGGACCTGCCGACCTGGCTGCGATCCAGCGCGACCGTCTGCCGGCCATCGTCAAGGTGCAGGACCAGCAGGTCCGCGTCGAGCGCCAATCCGCTCGTGCCCGTGCCAGCGGGCGAGGCGCAGCGCCTCCGGCGTTCCTTCGCTGGTTGTTCGCCATCCCGGCGCTGCGTACTCGAGGAGCGCGCGACAACGCCTACGGCCCCTATCCACCGCAGCTTGACGACTCGATCTTCGCCCTCGATCGCAAAAGAGGCTGACGCCAAGGAATTTCGTTGAACCTCCGCGTGCCGGCAGCCGTATCCCTTCGTGCGGGTACCTGTCGCCAGAAGGTGGGACGATGCCGGATCATCGTGGCCTGGTGGGGCGGGCCAAGATTCGGACAGTGCTGGTCGTCGTGGCCACCCTCGCCCTGGTCGGTGTGGGTTCGGTCGTGGTGGTGAGGGCCAACGCCCAGCAGCCGGGCGAGACCCAGGCGCAAGTCCTGGCCTACGGCCAGAGCATGACCGGGATGCAGCTGGACTCGGCCGCCGAAGCCGCGGAGGCCGAGAGCGTCGCGGGCGCCGGCCCGGTCACCGAGCTGGACAAGACGTTCCTGGTCAAGGTCCGCCAGGCCGGGTTGTGGGATTCGTGAACCTGCTGCGCGCCTCGCACGGCAAGATCTTCGCGACCATCGCGGAAGTCCGCGCCGGCACCCAGAACGACGTCATCCGGAGGCACGCGACGCAGGCGAACCAGACGGTGCTCGACCACATGACGGTCTTGGAGGACACCGGGCTGGTCGACGCGAAAACCCTCGCCGACGTCGCCGCGGCGGTCAACCCGCCGAAGCAGACCGACTTCGTTGACCGGCCGAAGCCGGCAGGCTCATCCGATCTTCTCCGCGGCCGGGATGATGTCGGTGCCGAACTTCTCGAGCACCGCCGGGTGGTGGACGTGCGGCACCATGCCGTGCGCGACGTGGATGCCGAGCCCGTACAGCCGCTCCAGCTCGGCCAGCAGCGCGGGGGGCCTTCTCGCCACTGCCGCCGATCACGATCGGCGGGCGCGGGTCCGAAAGCGCCTGCGGGACATTCAGCAACCGCTCTGCGTCGAAGTGCTTGCTCTTGAACTGCGAGTCACCCTCGGTCCACATCTGCAGCACGTACTGGAAGTTCTCCTCCAGCAGCTCGAACCGATCGGAAACGGACGGGAACGGGAAGCCCAGGCCCTTCGGCTCCTCCTCGTTCCGGCCCGCGCCGACGCCGAGGATCGCGCGGCCGCCGGACAGCACGTCCAGTGTTGTGATCGCCTTCGTGAGCAGGCCGGGGTGGCGGTAGAGGACGACGGTGAGCAGCTTGGCGCGTTCGGTGTGCGCCGCGATGAAGCCGAGGGTGGTGTACGCCTCGAGCATGTCGTTTTCGACGGGACCGACGCCGCCGATCTGGAAGAAGTGGTCCATCACGGCGATGGAGTCGAAGCCCGCCTGATCGGCGGTGCGGACGACGGCGGCCAGGTCGGCGACCAGCGCGGACGCCCCGTTCGGCCAGGTGAGGCCGGGGATCTGCAGTCCGAGTTTCCCGGTCTCCGACCGTATACCCGGAGTCACCCCAGCCGAGTGCTCGAAACCCAGAACGACGAGCGGCGCGGTCTCAAAGCTCGCTGCCCGTGTTGAGGGGACCGTAAACGCCGGTGGCGCGTATGGCCCGCTGATGCCTCAGCAGTCGGTTGAGGTCATCGCTGAGCACGAGCCGGCCCGCGGTGTCGAGTTCGAGGTGCGGCGGCCGTCCCCAGTAACGCGCGAAGTCCTCGTGCACGGTCACGGACGCTCGCAGTGCGGCGGCCAGCCGACCGCCTGGGTCGAGGTCTCGGACCGCAGCGGCATCGGCGGTCAGAGCGTCGAGGAGCAACCGCTGGTGACCGGCGATCGCCGCCGCGGCGGCGATCGCCTCCGGTAGACGTGACGTGCTGTCGGCAAGATCCGCTGCGGCCAGCAGCGTCAAGAACGGGCGGTCACTGTTCGGTGGGAGCACCTCCGAAGAGCTTTCCGGATCGTCATCGACCGCCATGCCGATCACTCTAAGTCAGGTCGCGACCGACTGAAGGCGGATGTTCCGTCCACCCGTGCTCCGGGCCGGCCCACGTCGTGGCTCGCCAAGGGCTCAGCAGAGAGGTATGTCCATGACTTGGGTCGACATTCCTGAACAACTCTCACGGCCAACGTCTCGTTCACCCTCATTCGGTGCCGGAGTTCAACCCCGGTCTTGACGTCTCACCCGAGACCGCCAATAATTTTCCCGGCTATCCGGGAACGTTCCCGGCCATCTCTGTCGGGTTGCCGATCCCGGTCGGTGTTCCCAGGCTGTCGGCCGGCATCGGCCACGGATCCGAAAAGCCGCTGAATGGAACGCCGCCACAAAGTCAAGGACCGATGCCGTGACCTTCGCCCGCAAGTTCTCCGACACCGCCTTGCCGGTCAGACGGTTTTACGCGGCGCTCTTCGTGGTGTCGTTCTGCGGACTCGTGCTCGAGATCTTCACGACCGCTACGGGACGCGGAGGGCCCTTTCTCACACCTGGCGCCCGCGTCGCGAACATGATCAGCTACTTCACCATCGACTCGAACCTGCTGGTGATGGTCCTGAGTCTGCTCGTCGCCGCCCGCGGCCTTTCCGCGTCGAAGGTGTTTTCCGTCGCCTGGCTGGACGGCTTCATCGCGATCATCGTGACGGGCGTCGTCTATCAGGTCGCCTTGTCCGGGCTCTACGACATACACGGCTTGACACTGTTCGCGGACATCATCGTGCACAAGGTCGTCCCGATCGCGTTCGCTGTCGGATGGCTGCTGACCCCGCAGGCCAGGCTGCCGGGCTGGTGGACGATCGGCTGGGCGCTCGTGTATCCGCTGACCTGGCTCGGTCTCACGCTCGTCCGCGGCGAACTCACGGGCTTCTACCCCTATCCGTTCGTGGACGTCGATGCGAATGGCGGACTGGCTGTAGCGGTGAACTGCCTCGTCATCGCCGCGTTGTTCCTGCTCTTGGCGTATGCGGGCCTGGAGATCCAGCGAGCCGTGACACGTCGGCGTACAGCGAAGTAGGTGATGGACGATGTCCCATGCAGTCGGCTCGCCGGTTCAGCGTGGGCGACCTGGACGATTGTGCCTGTCCCACGGACGGGAGCCGGCGCGCTATAGTTGTGGACCAACGCTGGAGCGCAGGACCCGATACCCGGGCACCGTACCTTCACCTTGAGCGGTTTTTGCCGCGTCTCGGAGGTACCCCCATGGTCAACCCGTTCTCGCCCGCCGTGCGCACAGCCGGCCAGTTGCGAGCAGTTGCCCTCGTCGGCGTCGCGGCCCTCGCACTCGCAACCGCCACCGGCTGGGCAGTCGGCATCACCGTCGACCAGGTCCTCGTACTCGCCCTCGGTGCCTCGCTGGTGCTCTGGGTAGGCGGCGCGGTCAGCGGACAAGTCCTTCTCGCACGTCTCCTCGACCACGACCACGACAGCGCCGAAACGTTCGCATACCTCCGCCGGCTGTTGTGGATCATTCCGCGGTTCTACGTGCCCGTAGGCGTCGTCGCGGCGGCATCCGGCGCTGCTCTCGCGGCCCGCACCGGCACCTCGTTCGCAGATCCGCACGTGTGGATTCCACTCGCGCTCTATCTCGCGACGGCCGTCCTCGGCGCCGCGGTGAGCGCACCCGGCTACGTGCGCATTCTGCGCGACGCCGAGCCGCTGAGTGCGGATCACGAGGCGTTTCTGCGACGGCTGGTGCCCCTTTCCTGGGTGAACCGGGTAGAGCTCTGCCTTGTGCTCGGTACCGGGTTCACTCTGCTCGCCGCCACAACCTGACCGCAGGAGTCCTCGACGACCGGGTGGACGGCGCCATCAAACGCGGCGGCCGGCGAACGGAGCGCCCTCGAAGTGGCCTTCGCTGAGGCCCTTCGAGGGCGCTGTGATGCGCGGCGCGTGACGTGATCAGGAGTTGCGGTTGGAGATCTGGAACTGGTTTCGATAAGCGCAGAAGGAGACGCCTGCCTCGACGCTGACGATCCGGTAACCACTCGGCACGGGGTTGTAGCCCTCACACATCGCGTCCTCGCGGCGAATGTCGTTTTTGATGTTCAGCCGATGAGTGCCACCGCAGCTCCTCGCATTGGCCTCGATCGACCACACGATGTACCCCGCCGGCACGGTCTCGTACTGGGCGCAGATGCTGGTCTCGTGAGCATCGGCCGCGGGCGCGGCCAGGATGGTCAGTCCGGCAACGGCGGCACCGATCGCGGCAGACAACTTGATCACGGTGAAATCCCTTCTCTTGGTTTCAGCGACGAGCATTCGCATCATCGCTCTTGATCGACCGGAGCTGGTCGTTCAGATCTCGAAGTAGGCCGGCTGTCCCCACACGAAGTCGCCTGCTTGGGGATTCCAGTAGCCGACCATGACTCGCCCGCTGCAGTGCGAGGTGGGCACCATCGGCCAGCCGACAGTTCCCGACGTGGTGGTGGCGCCGTTCCCGTCGCGGAAGCTGAAACGTGGCGAGCTCCCCGTGTCGCAGTCGACTCCGAGGCGCAAGGCGGCTTCCCGGCCGAAACCGCATTCTACGGACGTACGCACGTTGAAGCTGGTCAATCCCGACTCGGCGGCGCTTCGCCACGTGGTGACAGTCCCGGAGCAGCCTTGAGCGGAGACGCTGCCGCCTGCCGAGGCCTCTGGTGCGCTGAGAACCAAAGTGGTCGCAGCCAGCAGCATTGCACCTGCAATTTTTCCTTTTCCCATTTTGCTCGTTTCTTCATGCACTTGATCTGGATTTTCCTGAAATGGTGCGAGGAATTGATGTATCAGTTCTAGCACGTCTCGGCGCTGCCAGGATCGATTTCCCCTGTACATTTGCACACTACTCGGGGCAGCGCGCCTCTCAGCGATCCCAGCGGGACTGCCACGCATCGGAAACGAAGTCCTTGGAGCGTGGTGGTCGATCCCAGTCGAGGGCAGCTCGGGCCGGCTCGGACGGTGTGCGGAAGTTGTGTATGTGGTCGTGGTGGACGTGCACCTCTGTCGGGTCGGATCCGCGCAGCGGATCTATCGGCGGCAGGAGGGCGGATGATCGTCCTGGCCCGGGCGTTGACCTGGCGGATCGCGATGACGTCAGTGGTGACGAAGGTGACCGGTGTCCGTCGAGGATCGGATACGGCAGTCCGTCGCCCCGAGACCGGGACGTTCTCTCGCTTAAGAAGGTAGGCAGGCGGCGCGGCCGCGAGGGGCCGGCGCCGGTTGTAGGTGCTTGCCGACGCGCACGTCTCACGATCGACCCGAGTGGACGGTGGGCACCAAAACGGTGGACCGGCTGCGGGTGAACAGGCCGCCGCTCCACGGTCGGCTGCCGGCGGTGGCATCGAGTCGAGTGAAAATTCTTGGTGCAAGCCGGGCAGCCGTCCCGCTACTGGACCTCCGCCTGGGCCCCCGGTGTCCCCGGTGAGGAAGGGGACCAGCCGAGTCCGCCGACCTCGCCCAGCACGGCCTGCTGGCCCAGGACCAGGCAGCGCAGGTCGACGTCGTGTTCGAGCACGGGCGCCACCGGCAGCAGCATCGCGCCGGCCGCCACGAGCAGCACTCGCGTCACCACGTCCGAGCCCCCGGCGACCTGAGGCCCCTGGAAGAGGAGGTAACGCGCGTGCTGCCACGCCGTCACGCGGCTGGCGACGTCCAGGTTCCAGGCGTCGGCGAGCAGGCCGAGCCCTGCCTCGAACAGCACATCGCACTGATCGGGTTCGGCGGTGACGACGTAGATCGGGTTCCCGTTGGTCTCTACCCGAGCGGCGCCGCCGCGTGCTCGGGCGCCGGCCGCCAGCTCCGCGGTGACCTGGCCGGCTGCGCCTCCGCGCACGAGCCGGTTCCCCGTGACGACCCGGCCGCCAGGCAGCACGATCCGGTTGACCAGAACGTCTCCGGCGGTGAACCGCCTCGAGGCGGCCTGCCCGTAGGCGACCATGATCCTGGAGGCCGGCGTCGGCCTTCCACCGATGTAGGCGCGGGCATCCGGATCCCACACCGCGCCGGCGCGCAGCCGTCCGGAAGGTCCGAGCCGGGTGTAGAGCGGGCCGCTCTCGCGCAGGCTGGTGCGGAACCGCTGCGCGTCCAACAGCACTGTCGCGCCGAGCCGTGGAAACGTCAGCGCCTGCTCGTAGCGCCACTCCACCAGCTCGGCGTGGATTTCGTGCAGCAGTGCGACTCTTCCCGCCCGGGTCTCCTGCCCGGCCCAGGCTGCGGCCAGCCTGGCCCGTACCGCGTCGGCGATCTGTGCCTGCCGCTGGGCGGCCGCGGCGAGCCGCAGCCGCTCGGGCGGGTCGATGCTCCGCTGCGCCCGGTGGGGAACCGGAAAGTTCGCCGCGCTGATGGCCGCTGCTCCGCGACCAGGTGTGCCGGCCATGGATCAGGTCACCACGGGCGAGTCACCATCGGCGGCGGGGCCCGGCCACGTTTCTGCATTCATCCGAGTGATCCCTTTCGGGGAAGTGCCCAAGGAGTTCCGATCTGCCGACCGGAACTCCTTGCCGACTACATCAGGCTACAAAGGTATACCGACCGGGCGCGGGTGTTGCGACACCCGCACGACATCGCCGTCAGGGGCGTCCGATCAAAGAATCCGATTCAGTGGCGTGGTGCGCAGTCGTACAGCGAGAGACTGTTCGCCGTGGCCGCGGCCTGTCCGTTGGTGCTTCGACCGCCATAGCGGGTCTCGTCCACCTTCGTGCAGTTGTCCTCGAGCCACTTGCCGCGATCGATCGCGACCGCCGAATTCCCCATGGCGAGCTCGGGCAGCCCGCCTTGAGAACCGGGCAGCCCCGGTAGCGCAGGAATTCCTCCCGGGCCACCGTTTCCTGATGCGGCGACAAAGCGGAGTTCACCGGATTTCGTCCACTTCTCGAGATCGCTGAGACTCGGTGCCAGGTCGGTCCCCATGAAACCTCCCATGCCGATGACCGTTTCGTCGCCGTTGACAATGAAGTTCGACGCCAGTTGAGCGCCGCCGTCCACGGCCAGCTTGATGCGCGCACCTCCCGAATTGGCCACGGCGTAGTCGAGCATTCGTTTCCGTTCGCCGGACAGTTTTCCGCCGTTGGTACAGTTGCCGTTAGGGCCGCTTGTCCCCATCATCTCCTGCAGGCTGGCCGCGACGTGAGCGGACACTTCGGGTAACACGGGTAGTGTGCCTCCGGCGGGTCCGGTCTGCTGTTCCGGTCCGGCGGCGGGCAGGCTCATGTCGGCGGGCTCCGGCCCGGCCGTCGTGGCGATCGACCACGACGTCCACCGCCCGGTCACGGCCGGGACCACGAGTCCATGTTCTTCAGGCTACCCGCGTTCTCGCCCATCTCGTTGCCCGAGATGTGGCCGAGGCCGTCGTAGGCGAGCAGGAGATCCAGCGCTGTGCCGTCGGTGATGCGGCCGATATGCGGCTTTTCGTCGGGCCACAGGTCGACAGCGGCCACCCATCAGAAGGAGTACGCGGCCAGGGCAAGCGCCGCCAGTCCCAAGTCCCCGAGACGTCACGGCCGGCCTGCCCAGGACCCCGGGAGATAGGTCAAGCCGAGGGTCAGGATGACGATCTAGGCCAGCATTTTGGTGTTGAAACCGCAGCCGGCGAAAATGGCCGAGAGCACGAGCCATCGCGTCGCGGACTTCCGCGTCACATCCGGCTGCGCGGCACGGGTGAGCGCATAAGCCGCGGCGACCAGAAATAGCGCGGGGCTTTGGATCAGAAGATGTTGTTCGCCAACACCACGTTCGTGTTGCTCTCGGTGGCGGAGCAGCCCAGCTGACCGGTTTGCGGTGCGACGTTTCCGGTGACCAGGACATCGCGGGAACCGCTGATCTTCACTTCGGTGCGCCCCGGAACCCCGGTGCGGAAGATGTTGCCGCTCAGCACGACACCCGATCCACCTCCGATGTGGACGGTCGGCTGGCTGTAGTCGCCGTTGCCGGTGTTGTTCATGAACGTGTTCCCGGTGATCGACACCCGGTCTCCGTAGGAGGCGATCGCGGAGCTGCGCTGGTCCCCGATCCGCGTGCCGGTGACGGTGATGTCGTGGGTGCCGCGCTCGATGAGCACACCCTTTCGTGCGGACGCGCCGTCGCCGGCGCCGATCCAGGAGTTCGCGATCGTGGTGCTCCAGCTGCTGCCGGCGATGTAGACCTGTTGCTGGCGCGCGTTTTCCAGAACGCATGATTCGATCATCCGGCAGAAACCGGTGCCGTTGCCGACGATGCCGTACTGGAACTCGGCTCCGTTGAGGACCGACGAGTCGCTGATCGTGATCCCGTTCGAGTTCTCGGTCATCATGATGCCGATGTTGGACGGTTCGCAGAAGACGTCGTGGACGCGCTGGTCCGCGCACTCCCAGAACCACAGGCAGGCGCCGGGGAAGACGCTGTTGCCCAGCAACGGGCTGTTGCGGCCGCGGAACCAGCAGCCGCTGATGCTCGTCCACTGGCAGGAGATTCCGCTGGCGCCGCGCACGCCCGCGACGATCCCGTATCCGGCGTTGTGGATGTGCAGGCCGCGCAGGGTCGTCTGCTGGGCTCGCCGGACGGCCACACCCCATGACGGCTTGCCGTCGAAGTCGCCGTCCGGCGCGACCGCGCGGTCGATCGCGAGGTCGACGACGGCGTTGCCCACGCACTCGTTGTTGTCCGAGGCGTGGCCGATCGTGATGACGCCGTCCTGTGCCGTGGTGCGGTAAAGCAGTGTGTTGCGGCCGCTACCGAGCAAGGTCACGTTGTTCTTGTTCAGCCGGATCTCGTTCGCGAGCCGATAGCGGCCCTGGGGCAGCCACACGATGCCGCCACCCGCGTTCTCGGCCGCCAGCACGGCCTGCTGGATCGCGGTGCTGTCATCTGTGGTGCCGTTCCCGGTCGCACCGTGGTCCCGGACGTCGAACCAGCCGTTGATGCCACCTGGCGTGGTTGCGGCCGCGGCCGCGGCCGTCGGCGCGGTCGCTATCCCGGCCGCCGCCATGCCGGCCACGCCGGCGCCCAGTTGCATCAACCGGCGTCGTCTGAGCAGGTCCGAGCCGGCCCGACCGCCTTCGAACACCACCATGGCCTCCAATCGTCGTCTCGATCGGAAGGTAGTGAGCGGCGATCTGTTCGAGGGAGACTGTGCGCCGCGGCGGAGAAGTCCGGCGCCATTGTGTGCGGTGGCCGTGCGTCGACTACCTGGCGTTTAAACTTCTTTTATCCTCTTCGAGAAGTTCGCTTACGGTCGAAGAAAGGTTTTAGAGCTATGGTAATGCGTCGTGTCGCGGTGGCTTCCGTTCTCGCTGGCTTGTTGTCTCTGTGTTTCTCGGGGATCGCATCGGCCGCCCGATTCTCGGTGGAGACAAAGAACGGTCTTCCGTCCAGTGCGAAATGTCAGAAGTATGCCGACGAGCGGCGGGACGCTTGGATGGCGAAGAATCCAGGTAAGTCCTACGATTGGGAGTGCAAAAACAACAACGATGGCACTTTCAGGTTTACCCTCTATTATGTTTCGTAAGTGGATTGATAGGTTGCTGAATCTCCTCGGTCGGGCTAGCTCACTCATGGGCCCGCTCGATCGAGGGGATTCATCATCGATTTTAGTAAGTGCAGTATATGTCGGATCGGTAGACGAAGTTGTATGCCAGTCCCGTTTTCACCTCGATATACGGTCCGTTGGTGAGTAACGTCGGTGCGTAGCCTTCGCAGGTGTAGCCCTGGTTGCGTCGATCCGTGAAGTATTTGTCGGACTTGGTCATGTAGTCGGTCCATGCGGCCGTCGTTGTGTTGCCGAACCCTGTGATGGTCTCGTGCAGCGTGTTTGCCGACGCGGTTGCCTGACCGCTGAGGATGCCGGCGACGACCGCCGTAGCCAGAATCATTGCCGTGGTGATCCTGTGTCCGGTCGCCGAGCGCCTCTTCGTTTTTTGTGCTTTCACAGAAATCCTTTGCGAAGTCGTCGTCCGGTCAGCGGGTGCCGATCTTGCCCTTCCAGGTCTCCGTTGCCGCGTTCGCGGTCGGCGGATCGACGGTGAGCCCGATGCTGGCGAACGTGCCGTCGGGGTTCACCCGGGTGAACTCGTAGTAGGCCGAGCCGTCCGAAGGGTTGTAGGTTCCGACGGCGCTGAAGGGGATGCTGCCGGTGGGGGTGGCGATTGTCCCGCGCCGCTCGGCCCGGGTGCCGTCGGACTGCAACGCGACTTGGGCCGCGGAGGTGATCGTCGCACCGTTCGAAGCCTTGCCGGTCACCGAGACGTCCAGGCAGTAGGCCGGGTACGCGACCCAGCCCGGGCAGGCGGCTGTGGAAGTGGTCTGCGTGAAGATGGCCTTGTCGAACGTGTAAGCAGTGGCGGCTGAAGCCTCGCCGGTGGCAAGGACACAGAGCGTCGCTACTGCGGCGGCGACGCCGAGCTTGGCTGGAAGCCGCTCGCTTGTTGTCATCGGGATGTTCCTTTCGTGCAGATAGCCGGATAGCCGGAGAGCCGCGGGGTCAGCGTGTGCGGGTGGTCGGCAGGCTGCAGTGGCCCGCCGAGCAGGTCCAGCCCACCGGGGAAACCTGGGGTGAGGTAGTGGCCGGTCCCCGCTCGGCGGCTCCGGCGAGCACGAGGGCGGTGAACGCGGCGGTAGCCAAGAGGCTGACGGTCGAAAGCTTCGCGAATGCGCTGTTTTTCGTCATGCCGGAAGGGTAGAGAGCGCGGCACCCAGTGGTTCCCATTCTTGTCCGGCCGCTTCGGCCGAACCGTGATTGTTCCGCCGAACGGGATAATCGGTAACCCGGTTCGAACGTCCGGTGGTAGCCCTGGGCCGATCGCGGTTGGCCAGTGAACCCTTGCCCTATGCTGTGGGCCTCCGGTTCCGACTCACAGATTGGCCTCAATGGTTTTCTCCGCCCCGGTCAGCCGCGACTTCGATGGCCCGAGCGTCGCCCGCGTGTCGCATGCCCTTCTGGGTGGCCACGACCACTACGAAGCCGACCGTGCGGTCCTTGAGGACATTTTCCGGATCGCTCCCGAGTCGACCGTCGTGGCCAAGGAAGCCCGTCAGTGGCTCGTCCGCGCCGTCCGCTTGCTCACCGACCAGTTCGGTATCGACCAGTTCCTCGACCTGGGGTCGGGTCTGCCCACCGAGGCGAACGTCCACGAGGTGGCGCAGCGCTGCAACCCGGAAGCCCACGTCGTCTACGTCGACAACGACCCGGTCGTGCAGGCCTATTGCCGGGCCTTGCTCATGGACAACGAACGGATCCAGGTCTCCGGTCACGACCTTCGTGACGTCGACGGTACCTTGACCGACGACGTAATCCGGGCGTGTCTCGACCTGGACCGCCCGGTGGGGCTGATCATGAGTGCGATCATCCACCACATCGCCGACGACCACGAGGCCGAACGGATCGTTCGCGCCTACGTCGATGCCGTGGTGCCGGGCTCCTACCTCGTCTTGCTGCACATGCACGATCCCGCCGACGGCTCGAAGACGTCCCAGCAGGCGGAGTCCGTCCAGCGATCCTTGGCCGGTGCCGGGCTCGACACCCGCTTCCGTGCGTCCGAGCGGATCATGGCCTACTTCGACGGTCTGGAACTGGTCGAACCGGGACTCGTGCACCCGCACCAGTGGTGGCCGGACGGACCCCGCCTGCTGTCGCTGTCGGCCGCGCACCGCCTGTCGCTCTGCGGAGTGGCGCGAATTCCTTGAGCGCTCTCGGCAAACGAATGTTCACGGCCTGCCGGCCGCGAATCTGCTTGGTGGAGCCGACCGGCCTGGGTGGGTGCGGTTGGAGCGACCTCGCCGGAGAGCAGCCGTCGTCGGGTTCTCCACGAGGCATCGATGCCCCCGTGGAGGGGCCATCTTGCCAACCCTCACGTGTGAACAGTCGGCTTCGGGCTTCGCCGGGAGGTGCTCCCCACGGCACAGCGACGACCCTGCCCCTGCCCACGACGCGGACTGCGGTGGTTCCGCCGGTCTTGCCTTGCCGGGTACCAGTGCGAGCATTGTTCCTGTTGTTGTGAAGAAAATCAGAAGAGAAAGCGTCAACTGTTCACGGATCCGACAGTGCGTAGAGTTGCGGTGAGGCTCTTCATCGATTTAACATCATTTTGTTCGAAAGAACACCTGGGACGCGAACCGCGTTCCCCGTCGTCGCCGGTGCCCGTTGGCCGATCCTTCCGGGGTGCCGGTGGCGTTGAAGGGTCGCGAGCGGTACGCAGCGCTGACACACGTCGTCGGCCGCTCGTGGCCCAGGGGTCGGCCAGTGGCGGCCGGCCGGGCCAGGGGCCCCCGTGTCATCCGAAGCCGCTTGAAGACCCAGCCGGCCTCCGGGTGCACGGGGGTTTCTGTCGAAGCGAGAGGAAAAAAATGAAAAACATTGTTGCGGCGACCGCGGTCCTGCTCGCCGCGAGCGCGATCGGTGTCAGCCTTCCGGGTTCCGCGATGGCGTCGAATCCGGGTGACGACACCGTGGTCGGCACGCGTGACGCCAAGACGATCATCATTCCCGACACGTCGGGAATAGGGCTGAAGTGCACCCATTCGTCCGGTGTTTCCACGATTGACGTCAAGTACAGCCGCAACGGCTCGATCTTTTCTACCGAGGACGATGTCGCGACTCCGTACCGGCGTACCGGCAATGTCAGGAATTCGTTCGCAACAGTGTTCAATAATTCCTACGGTCACGTGGTTACCTGCTCTCTTGTCCGATAAAAGATCAGCATTCCGGGATGAGTGAGGAAAAACCATGAGAAAACCGCCGCCGCCGTCGCTCTCCTGGCTTCGGCCGCGATAAGTCTATCCTTGGCATCGGAGGCGTCGGCCGGTTCCGATCTCGTGAAGACGACCACGGTAGGCCCCGGGCTGACTGGTGAATTCAATGTCCCGAACGAAACCGGGCACTGGGTGAACTGCACGCATTCGGACGGGCGACCGGACTACATCGACCTCATCTACTGTCACTTGGGTGCGGCGGTCGTTTCCGATACCAGAGCCAAGACGCCGTACGAGCGGTACAGCTCGAACATCGGCAACACGCAGGTAAAGGTCCACAACTATTTCCAGGGTCGCACTGTGAACTGTAAGCTTTACCGCTCCACCTGATCCCTCGGTCGTCCGGGTCCCCGTCCTGCGAGGACCCGGGCGAGCGCCAGAGTCGTCAGCTTCGCGGTTCCGGCAGCGAGGTTTTGTCATCCGTCCGAGCTCCGGTGAGCTGCCCGTCGGTCAGGCCACGCGCGGACTGCAGGTCGGCTCCCGAGAGGTTCGCCCCGGTCAGGTCGGCTCCGTCCAGCCGCGCGTCCCCGAGCACAGCGCGGACCAAGCGGGCCTCACGAAGATCGGCTCCGGTGAGCGCGCTCCCGGTCAAATCCGCTCCGATGAACGTCGTGTGACCGGCGTTGACCCGATCGAGGATGGCGCCGCCTAGCCGCGCCCCGGTGAAGTCCGCCTCGGTCAAGTCGGCGTCCGCCAGCGGCATACCGCGAAGATCCTGCCCGGCCAGGCACACACCGTGCAGGTCGATTTCGTCGCGGTCCGCCCGCCGGGCGGGCTTGCCGCGGTGACGCAGGACGGCGAGAGCCGCGAGGATGTCGTCCCGATCGTCCTCGGGCCGGACGGCCTGCTTGCGCAGAAATCCGGTCACCGTTCGCAGCACGAGCTCGCGGTCGCGCGGCGAGTCCTGGAGGATCCTGCCCAGCGCGCGGATGCCGCCCGCCCGGACGGTTTCCGCCGCCGACCCCAGGTGCTCGACGGCGGTGTTGATCCGGTCCGTGAACTGCTTGTCCCTGTCGAGGAAGTATTTGCGGCCGGTGTAGTACAGACCGCCGCCGACGAAAGCCGCGCCGGTGAGGGTGCCGATCTGACCCCGTAACGTGCTGAGCGCGGCCGCGCGGTTCACGTCCGTCATCCCGGCTACCTCGCGGGCGGCCAGCAGCTCGGTGACCGGGAAGAACAGCAGCCATACGGCTCCGGCCAGCAGCGCGAACGTCACGGTCGCGGCCAGGAGCCTCTTCGCCATCGGATACATGTGCCCATTCCACTACGGAACGGGTGATCCGGAAAACCGGGGTGGCGGGCCCGATATCCTGCTCTCGTGGGAATACTGCTCGTGCCTTATCCGGCCCGGGGGCACATCGCACCCTTCCTTCGTGTCGCCGCCGAATTCGCCCGGCGGCGGATACCCGCGAGGATGGTCGTCCCGGCCTGTTACGCCGACGTCGTGCGCGCGGCCGGTGTCTTCCCGATCGTCGCCGGCTCCGCCGCCGGCGCCCGGGTGCCCCCGGGCTGGCGCCCCGGTGATCTCGTGCCCCGGCTCGACGCGTTCACGGAGCGCCGGCGCAGCGCGGCCGACGTGCGCGATGCGTACCGTCACGCGATCGAAGCGTCCCGGCCGCGGGTGACCGTGGTGGACCCGCACGCGCGATGGCTGCGTGAGCTGTCCGCGGCCCGCCGGGTCTTCCTGTCGACGACCACTCCGCCACCGTGCCGCCCGTCGGGTAGCTGGCTTGTCAACGGCCTGCCAGAGCTGTGTCCCGGTGACCGGATGTTCCGCTTCGTCGGACCGCTGCACGGTGCGCTGCCCACGCCGTACGCGGGGTTCCCGTTCCACCTCCTCACCGGACGCCGCCTGCTGGTTGCCGCCTTCGGCACTGTCTTCTCCCACGGGGCCGCGCGTCTGCGCGCGTTTGCCGAAGTTTTCCGTGGGACGAGCTGGCAGGTCGTCCTCGCCACCGGGCGCACCCCGCCCGCCGCCCTGGGCCCCCTCCCGGGCAACGTGCTGGCCCTTCCCGGGATCCCGCAGCAGGACCTGCTCGGCCGTGCGGAGGTTTTCCTCACGCACGGTGGGATGAACTCCGTGCTGGAGGCCGCGGCGGCCGGCGTGCCCATGGTGGTGTCGCCCCGCACCCGGGAGCAGCGTCGCACGGCGGCCCAGCTCGTCCGGCTGGGTGCCGGGGCCATCGCCGGGCCCGCTGGCCGGTTGCTCGCACAGGTGGAGGAGGCGGCTTCTCGGGCGGACCGGGCCGCCTGGCTCAGGTCCGTGGTCGGCACCGCGCCGTCGGCCGAGGAAGCCGTCACCGAGATCCTCCGATCGGCTTGACCACCGCCGGGTGTGCCGGATCCGGCACACAGCGTGGGCGTGACCCGATAAGGTCGGCGCACGCCTGGAGGGAGGGCCCGCGTGACCGACCAGCCCGAGAAGCCGTGGACGCTGCCCAGAAAACCGTTGTGCGTCAACCGCACCGCCGAGATCGAGCGTGCCACCACGGCCCAGCTGCACGCCCTCGCCGGCGACGGACCCGCGCTGGTCCAGTTGTCCGGCGCGCGCGGGATCGGCAAGACGACTCTGGCCGTTCACCTCGCGTACCTGTTCCGCGACGACTACCCCGATGGCGGCCTCTACCTGGACGCGCACGGCTCCGATCCCCGGGGCATGGTGCCCGTGGAAGACCTCGCCCGCCAGCTGCTCACCCAGCTGGGTTCGCGGGAGGTGCCGGGTGTGCCCGAAGACCGGCTCGCGGCGGCCCGCGGAGCACTCGCCGGAAAACGCCTGCTGGTGGTCGTCGACGACGTCAGGACGACCGAACAGCTCGACGGCCTCCTCGGCGACGTCGCGCACGCGGCGGTGATCGTGACGAGCAGGAGCAGGCTCGACGCGCTGGCGTTCCGGCACCAGTTCGTCCGCTGCGACCTGCCGGCCTTCGACATCGCTGCCGCGACCGAACTGATCGGGGCCGTTACGGGTGGCGCCGGCGTCGTGCCCGGTGACGTCGTCGACCTCCTCTGGGCCCGGTGCGCCGGCCTGCCGCTGGCCTTGGCGGTCGGTGCGGGGCGGCTCGCGGAGGAGGACGATCCGCGTGACTTCGTCGACGCCCTCGCGCTCGCCGATCTCGAGACGGACGGCGACGTCTCGGTGCCGGCTGTCTTCGACGCCATCTACCACGATCTCACCGGCGAAGAGCAGCACGACTACCGCGTGCTGAGCCTGGTGACGGGTGGGGACTTCGGTTCGGCGATCGCCGCCACCGTGCTCGGCTGCTCCGAGCGGGGCGCGCGACGTCGGGTCGGCCGCCTCGTGGCCAAGTACCTCGTCGAGGACCGCGGTGCCCGGCGTTACCGGTTTCACCACCTTGTGCGCGAACACGCGGCCGCGATCGCCCTCGCGCACGGCCCGGTCGAAGCCCAGGACACCGTGGAAAGCTCGACCGTCTGGCTTGCCGAGCGGGCCGTCGCCCTGGACCTTTCGTACGCGCCGCGGCCGATTCCGGAGTCCGCCGCGGAGTCCTATGCCGCCATCGGCCCCGCCTACCCCGGGGCGGGCGCGGCGGAGGCGGCGCGGGAGTTCGACGACGAATGGCCCAACCTGGTCGCCGCGGCGCGCAACTGCGCTGACATCGGCAGGTCCGAGCTGGCCCGGGTGGTGCCCATGGCGTTGTACTCGTTCGCCTACCAGACGCGCCGGTCCGGTCAGCTCGTCGAGCTGTACCGGCGAGCGCTCGACCTGGCCTCCGACCCGGCGCTGATCTGGCAGTTGAACCGCGACCTCGCCGGACTGCACGAGCAACTGGGCGAAGGTGAACAGGTGGTGCGGTTCGCCCGTGCCGCGATCGAGAGCGGGCACGGTCCGGGTCTGGCCAGCGCGTGGGAATGGCTGGGCCTCGGTCTGGAGGCGCTCGGGAGGTACGCGGAGGCGCGTGCTGCCTTCACCGAAGCACTCGCGGCTGTCCCGCTCATGAACGACGCGGTCCACGAAGAGCGGGCGAAAGCATTGCTGCGCATGCACTTCGGTCGTGTGGCGCTCAAAGAGAACGAGCTGGGCAGCGTGGAAGGTGAACTGCTCGCGGCTCGGAGGTTCTTCGCGATGAATGATCGGGACGCGCCCAACCTGGCCAGGTGCGGTGTCTTCCTCGGTGAGCTGTTCCGGCTTGTCGGCGAGGCGTCCCGCGCCGAGGCACACTGGCTCGAGTCCGCCGCCCTGTACGAGCGCGTCGCCATGCCGGAATCATCCGCCGAGACGCTCGACAAGCTCGCAGGCCTGTACGACGAACTGGGGCGGCAGGCCGATGCGCGGGCCGTTCGCGATCGCGCGCGGGAGCTGCGGAACGGCGATCAGGCGTAGGTCACCGAAACCGGGTGCCGACGGTCGCCCAGCAATAGTGTCACCTGCGGTGGCATCGTGCGTTCGCCGAGCCCGGCTGCGTGCCAGGCGTAGGGGACCGATGCCAAAGCGTCGGCCGGAACCGACGGTGCGCTGAGTGTCACGACCGTGCCTTCGCGGAACCGGACCTCCGTCGAGGACGACCCGGCGACCGCGCTCGCCGAACAGGCCGGGTGCCGCTCGAACACCCCGCGGTGCCAGTCGTCCTGGTCCGGGCCGGGGTCGTCCGGGCCGCACACCAGCACACCGGCCGCCGCCCGCAGCGTCCGGACCGGGTGGTCGACGCCGCAGCTCACGTGCAGGTCGTCGGCGCTGTCCGGAAGAAGGCGGCGTACCTCCGCTGCATGTCGTGACAGGCGGACGATCCCGGACTCCGCGTCCACTTCGTGCGTCACGAAATGCGCGCTCAGAGCGGGCGGTTGTGCGGCGAGCCGGTCGGCGGGGACGACCGCCACGGCCACCTCGCCGGTCGGCTCGGGAAGATCGAGCAAGGTGTAGAAGTGCTTGCGCAGCAACCGCAGGGAGTCGCCGGGGATGGAAGTCGTCTGCTCCGTGACGGGAGCGAACAGCTCGGCCGCGGGCGTTTTCAACGCGGATCGCAGGCTCGGCAGGTACGGTCCGGAGGGCGGAAGCCGCGGTGCCCGTTCTCCGAGCGCTGAAATCGGGGTGGCGGGCGGGACTTCGTCGAAGGTGGCGAGCACCGTGGGCTTCCCGAGCGCCGCGTGGTACCCGGTGACCGAGCCGACGTCGCCCACGGCCACGTCGGCGGCGATCAGGCCGGCCCGCCAGCCGTCGACCTCGTCCAGGACCAGCATCCCCGACCGCAGACAGTCGGCGTACCACTGCCGCACCGCCGCGGGTCCCTGCCCGTGAGTGGTGTTCGGGTGCACCACCAGCGCGACGGCGAACGAGTCGGGCGAAAGCTCCGCCACCAGCTCGCGGGGCAGGTTCGGCCGAGCGCCGAGCAAGGAGCGCGTCGACCAGGTCGACGTGACGAGGACCAGCGTGCGGTCCCCGACGCCCAGCGCGGCGCGGTACCGGTCGCGCAGCGGCAGGCTGGCGGTGATCCGGTCGAAGCACGGGTCACCGGCGACGACCGCGGACGGCAGGGCTTCGGGGACGTTCCGCTCCAGCTCGCCGAGCTGGTCGGAGTGAGAGAGAACGAACATGTCGGCGATCGGCCGCCCGCCGTGGAGCAGCCACTCCGATGTCAGTCCGAACGGCCCGGCT